>JBBRND010000001.1:0-252048 GCA_038230515.1 Bacteroidia bacterium
CACATACACATCAGCAAATACTTTCACGGTTACATTGATTGCATCAGACGGAACATGCACAGATACAACAACTCAAAGTGTAACGGTAAATAATGCTCCGCAGGTTAGCTTTACTTCAACTGGTCCAACTACAGCTTGTGGGTCTCTCACCGTAAACTTTGTAAACAACACGACAGGTGGAGGGGGAAATTCTTATGTGTGGAACTTTGGGGATGGATCAGGAACTTCAGCGCAGCAAAACCCAACGTACACTTACACAACTCCCGGAACTTATACAGTTACGCTTTCGGCAACTATCGGTTCTTGCATTGATGTTGATTCAATCGTGAACTATATTACTGTTACACCTGGACCAACTGCGAGTTTCTCAGCCGGTAGTGTTTGTCTTGGCGAAACAGTTTACTTTACGAATACGTCAGCAAATGCAACTTCTTATTTGTGGGATTTCGGTGACGGAACAGGAACATCCACGCAACAAGATCCAACTCACGTTTACTCAACCGGAAATACTTTTACGATTGTTCTCATTTCGTCTGATGGAAGTTGTGCTGATACAACCACACAAACTGTAACCGTTAATCCCGCACCGAACGTTGTATTTTCTGCCAACTCATTTTCTGCCTGCGACTCACTTACCGTTGCATTCACAAATACAACTACTGGTGCAACAAGTTACAACTGGGATTTTGGTGACGGCTTCTTCTCCACCGATGTAACGCCTACACATACTTACAATGTACCCGGAATATATTCCGTTACGCTGAATGGAATTCTTGGAATATGTATTTCTTCACAAACTTCGGTGAATATGATTTCGATTTATGAAACTCCTCAGGCAACCGTTTCCGCAACCAATAATTCTATTTGTGATAATGATTGCATCAACTTCACATCTGTATCCACGGGCTCTCCCAATATGTGGACATGGAATTTTCAAGGCGCTTCCACTCCACTTTCTTCTGTGGAAAACCCTTTGAACATTTGTTACCCGACAGCAGGAACCTACAGTGTGCTACTGACCGTTTCCAATGGGAATTGTTCTTCCTCTCAAACGTTGACTAATTTTATTGCTGTAAACAATTGCAGCGGATCACCGATTGCAAGTTTTTATTCCAACGATACTATACTATGTAAAGGGTCGTGTATAAATTTTAACAGCACTTCTCAAAATGCTTCTTCATTTCAATGGTTGTTTCCTGGAGCAACGCCAGCTTCTTCAACTCAACCGAATCCAACGAATGTGTGTTATCCGAATTCAGGAAATTATGATGTGACGTTGATTGTTTCAAACGGCACAACATATGATACACTAATTCTTACAAACTTTATTCAGGTTGCTCCTGCCCCTGCTCCACCAGGCATTTCACAAAATGGGGATACGCTTACATCTACTTCCGGTGCAACGTATCAATGGTATTTAAGTGGCTTTCAGATTTCGGGCGCAACCAATCAAATCTATGTGGCTCTTGCTTCGGGATATTATTCCGTGGGAATTACTGATGCGAACGGTTGTCCTTCAACTTCGCAGCAAGTATGGGTTTCTTTGATTGGCATTGACGAACTTGGCGATGCAACATTAGTTTATCTCTATCCCAATCCTGTTTCATCTCAACTTACTTTAATGATTGAGACAAAACTAAAACTAAGACTGCATTGCGAATTGACAGACGCAATCGGTAAACAAATTTTCGCTTATGACTTTGCACTTACTCAATCTCCTTTCAGAAAAGAGTTTGATCTCAGTAGTCTTTCCTCCGGAATTTATTTTATTTCTCTTGAATCGAATGATTCAAGAATGGTAAGAAAGATTGTGAAACAATAATCTGGCTTTTCGTTTTCTTGTTTTTTGTAAGAATGATGTAAGAAAGCAGTCCGTTTCCGTTTAACTAACAATTGTAAGATCTGTATAATTTTTACAGTATAAGTGGCTTCCTTCGTCACTTGAAAAATTATTCTGATGAAAAAAATCACTTCGGGAATTGATATTGAGATTTATCTCATATTTATTGTACTCATTGGCGTGTCGGTGTTCAATGCTGTTTATAGTACTGTAATTATTTCCCGTAATCAGGATGCATCAACAAAAATAATGACGGTTGATGTGACTTCGTTGCAGATGCTTGAGAATATGAACCTCCTGGTTACACGCTCAAAGATGTACACGACCAACTGGGTGTATTTGCAAAACGATAGAGAAGATAAAGAGAAATTAAAAATACTTCATGAGTCAGAATATCCTCAACAGAAAGGAGATTTGATGGCAACTATGACTTTGTGGGATGAAGCGGCACATCAGGATACACTGAAATCGATTTTGAAAAAATTTGATGAACTGGTTGTGTATGAAAAACAAATCATGCTTGCGTTAGTAAGATTTGATGATTATAAAGACCCCGTAAAAAAGTTCAGTGTCGAAGAAATTCTAGAAACACAAATACTTCCGCGAAGTGCAGAAATAATTTCTGATCTCAATCGCATAATCACCAGCCGCAGAATGCAGGCAGACATGGCGCACAGCATCATGATCGGCTCCTCGCGCAATCTTATGTGGAGCGTACTCGGCATTGCAATCATGATTATTATAGTCGTGTTGCTTGCGGGATTTTATTTGTCTAACAGCATCATTGTCCCGGTGATGAAGTTGAAGAATTACATTCAGCAAATGGGCAGAGGAGAAATTCCTGAAATACAACTAGCAACGAAGCGAAATGCCGTTGGTTTAATGACAGATGCCGTGAAGACGCTTGTTGACAGTGTGGAGAGCACTGCACAATTTGCAAACAGTATTGGCGATGGTGATTTTAATGCAGAGTTTCAGCCGTTGAGCAAGAAAGATAAATTGGGAAATGCGCTGATACAAATGCGCAACGGATTATTGAAAGCTGACGAAGATAACAAACGAAGAAACTGGGAGTCGAGCGGAATTGCGGAAATCAATCAGGTACTTCGCGAAAATTCTAATGCCATTGAAAAGCTTTCTCATCAATTGACAAAATCGCTTGTTCAATATCTCGATGCGGGTTGTGGCGGATTTTATCTAATGGAACAAAATGCCATCACCAATCAAAGGAGAATAAAACTTGTCGGTGGATACGCATTGCCTTCTGAAAATAAATCTACTCTTGGAATAGGCGAAGGTTTTGTTGGCGAAGCAATCAGGAATGAGCGCGTTACGCACATCAAAAATATTCCTAACGGCTATTGTAAAATATCCTCAGGCGTTGGAGAATTTTCTGCTGCAGAATTATTGGTTGTACCAATCATTCATCAAGGTACCGTGTACGGTGCGATTGAATTTGTTTCATTCAGAAATTTTGAAGCACATCAGGTTTCCTTTATGGTGCATGTCGGGGAAATTATCGGCTCTGCAATGGCAGCATCAATTTCAAATTCATTGACAAAAAATTTGCTTGAGGAAACACAATTTCAGGCGGAGCAATTAAAGTTACAGGAAGAAAAATTGCGAAAGACAAATGATGAACTCTCCAACCAGGGTCAACTGTTGCAGGCCTCAAAGGAAGAATTGAAAACGCGAAATGATGAGCTGAAAATAAAAGCAGAACTTTTACAAACGCAAAATGAACGATTGGAAGACGCGAGCGGTGCTCTTGAAATAAAAGCGAAGGAACTGGAAATGAACAGTAAGTACAAATCAGAATTCCTTGCAAACATGTCGCACGAATTAAGAACGCCACTTAACAGCGTTTTGATTCTTGCGAAACTTTTAACAGAGAACAAAAATAGATCGCTCACAGAAAAGGAAATAGAATACGCGCGAGTGATTCACAAATCGGGAAATGATTTGCTTTCCTTAATCAATGATATTCTCGATCTCTCGAAAATTGAAGCAGGAAAAATTGAGTTGGTGAAACAGTCGGCAAGCATCCGTCAAATTAAAAACGACATGCTTGATCTTTTCTCTCCTGTTGCGAATGAAAAAAAGATTCAGTTACAAACAGAACTTCACTCCAATCTTCCCGAAGACTTTATGACGGATCAATTTCGTCTTGAGCAGGTGCTTAAAAATTTATTGTCGAATGCATTGAAGTTTACTGTTGAAAATGGGACGGTTACACTTCGTATTCGTCAGGCTGATCCAAAATTTCAGTTTTATTCTGAAGCGCTTGTTAGCGCAAAAAATGTTATTGAGTTTTCAGTCAGCGATACAGGTATTGGGATTGCAAAGGAAAAACAGAACGATATTTTTGAAGCATTCCAGCAGGTCGATGGCTCAACAAGCCGCAAGTATGGCGGAACAGGGCTTGGATTGTCCATTTCAAAAATGCTGATCGGTATGCTTGGTGGAGAAATGAAACTGGAAAGCGAAGAACGAAAAGGAAGTACGTTTTATATTTTTCTTCCGCTTGAAACAAGTCAGTCATATAATTCAAAAGAAGAGATTGCTAAGACACAAATTGAATCAGCCGAGAACCTACATTCAGATTTAACGATTCAATCTTTATCAGAAAAAATAATTTTTGATGTTGCTGACGATCGTGAAAATCTGGAAGACAAAGATCGTGTCCTATTAATTGTAGAAGACGATTTCAACTTTGCAAAACTGCTTGTTGAAATTGCTCACGACAAACAATTCAAGGCAATCGTTACGAATCAGGGCGACATTGCCTTGAAGTATGCTGCACAATATCATCCGTCAGCCATTCTTCTCGACATGCAATTACCTGTTATGGATGGGTGGACAGCGCTGAAGAAACTAAAAGAAGATACCGACCTGAATAAAATTCCGGTTCACATTATGTCTGCTGTTGATAAAGGAACTCTCGCTTTAAAGTTAGGGGCGCTTTCTTATTTGCGTAAACCTCTTGACAAGCGAGATGTCGACAATGTGTTTATTGCAATTGAGAAATCAATTCCGGACACGGCAAAAAACGTACTCGTCATTGATCAAGATAAACTTCAAATTGAAATTATTAAAAAACTGATTGATACAAAGGGAATCAATTGCAAATACAAAGAAGTCGAAACCCTTGATCACGCAAGTTTGGTTTTGCAGAGTAAAGAAAAAGTTGACTGCGTTTTTATCGGTTCGGCTTCTTCTGAAACGTGGACTGAGATCAAAGATTTTTTTTTTCGAATAAAAAATAATCCGCGCATTTCTTCTACTCCACTTGTGGTTTGTCATCATCATGAATTGACGGATGAACAGAAAAAATTTATCAATAAATTTTCAGAATCGGTTCAGGCAAGTGATGGAAGCGAAGAAAATATTTCATTGACTCTCGAAAAGTTTTTGTCGCAAATTAATTCTTCAACTTCAAGAGCGATTCCGAAAATTAATGTTCCTGAATTATCGGAAGAAATATTAAAAGGGAAAACTGTTTTGATTGCAGATGATGACATGAGAAACGTGTATGCACTAAGTAACATTCTCAAAGACAAAGAGATGAATGTGATCATGGCGGGTAACGGTAGTGAAGCAATTCAAAAACTGACGGTAAATACGAACGTTGATATCGTATTGATGGATATCATGATGCCCGTAATGGATGGGTATACCGCGATTTCAAAAATAAGAAAAAATGCACCATGGAAATCTTTGCCCATTATTGCACTTACAGCAAATGCGCTTGCAGGTACTCGCGAAAAATGTATTCAGGCGGGAGCTAACGAGTATCTTAGCAAGCCCGTCAATTCAGAGCATCTGATAAATTTGATTGAAGTGTGGTTAAATATTTAACAATCAATCATGTAATTAAATTTGTAAGGATATCTAATTCTCTGATTAACACATTTTTCAAAGCGAAGTAAAAGCAAACTAAAACATACAACTATGAGTAATGGAATCGCAGAAAAGAATTCTGAAACAACCGTAATTGAAACTGCTCCGATAAATATTTTATTGGTTGATGATAAAGAAGAAAATCTTATTTCGCTTGAGAGTATTCTTGAGGGTGGAAAGAGAAATATTCTAAAAGCAAAAAGTGGCAATGATGCGCTGAAGATTGCATTCGAAGAGGAGATTGCATTGATACTTCTTGATGTACAAATGCCCGAAATGGATGGTTTTGAAGTTGCGCGTTTGCTAAAGGAAAATCCGAAGACGAAAGAGATTGCAATCATATTCGTGACCGCCATCAGCAAAGAAGAAAGATTTACCTTGCAGGGATACGAAGAAGGTGCTGTTGATTATTTACACAAGCCGCTCGATATAAATATTGTTAAAGCAAAGGTTGGCGTGTTTGAAAAACTTTATGTTCAAAAAAATGAATTGAAAAAGTATGTTGAGAAAACGGAACAGATAAATAAACAGCTTGATGAGTTTGTATACATTGTTTCGCATGACCTGAAAGCACCGCTGCGCGGGCTTTCCAGCGTTACTACTTTTCTCGAGGACGAACTTGGAACTGATTTGAAACCCGAAGTAAAAGATCTTCTGGATATGGTCAAGAGTCGTACTTTTCGGATGCAAAACCTAATTGATGGTATCCTACACTACTCGAGAATGGCAAATAATAAGACTGAGAAAGAAGATGTTTGCTTTAAAGATTCTATCTCAAATATAATTGATTTGCTTTCGGTGCCAAGTCATGTTAAGATTGAATATCCTGACAATTTACCTACTTTGTTTGATGAAAAGATAAAAGTTCATGAGGTGTTTCAAAATCTTATCTCCAATGCAATTAAGTATAACAACAAAGAACGGGCAGAGGTCAAGATTACGTGTTTCGACCTAGGGAAGCATTTTGAATTTGCTGTTGCAGATAATGGAATGGGAATAAAATCAGAACACTTTGAAAAGATATTCGGTGTGTTTCAAACCCTTCAGGCGAAGGACAAACAGGAAAGCACTGGTATCGGCTTAACGATTGTTAAAAAGATTATCGAGCAGCAGGGTGGAAAAATCTGGGTTGAGTCGGAGTTTGGAAAGGGGACTACTTTTAAGTTTACGTGGTACAAGTAATTGTTCCACATGAAACATTAGTCCTTTAGGTAAATCATCAGAATTGAAATGTCAGATGGTGATACTCCACTGATTCTTGAAGCTTGCCCAAGGGTCTTGGGCCTAATGAGAGTAAGTTTTTTTCTCGCTTCCATAGAAAGTGATTTTACCTTGTGGTAATCAAAATCATTTCTTAAAATAAAATCTTCATTTTTGGTTATTCTATTAACCATTTCTAATTCTTTTTCGAGATAACTTTCGTATTTAGCAAGTATTTCTACTTGCTCAATAACTTCTTCTCTTATTGAAAAATTTATTGTTGTTGTGGCTTGCTTGTAAGAAGAAATTAACTCAAAATTTTTAATTGTTATTTGCGGACGGAGAAGAAGGTTAAAAAGCTTTTGGCTTTGTTTGATTGGTTCTGTTTCACGTGAAACCAGTAGATCATTTATATCTTCAGGCTGAACGGAGGTTTCTCTAATAAATTTAATGAGGGATTGAAATGAAGATATTTTTTCTTCTACTCCTTCATATCTGTCTTTGCTTGCAAGGCCTAACCTGTAGCTTATCTCCGTAAGACGAACATCTGCATTATCCTGACGGAGAAGTGTTCGGAACTCGGCACGAGAAGTAAACATGCGGTAGGGTTCATCGGTTCCTTTGGTGATAAGATCGTCAATCAATACTCCGATGTAAGCATCTGAGCGTTTCAAAATAAATGGAGCTACTTCGCTGATTTTCAAGTGTGCATTCATTCCTGCCATTAGTCCCTGACATGCAGCTTCTTCGTAGCCGGTTGTTCCGTTTATTTGTCCTGCGAAGTAGAGATTTTCGATATTCTTTGTTTCAAGAGTAAGTTTGAGTTGGTCGGGTGGAAAATAGTCGTATTCTATAGCATAGCCGGGGCGGAACATTTTTGCGTTTTCCAGGCCAGGTATTTTTCGCAAAGCTTTGTACTGTACATCTTCAGCAAGAGACGTACTGAAACCATTTAGATAAATTTCAACTGTATTCCATCCTTCCGGCTCAACGAAGAGTTGGTGACGATCGCGCTCTGCAAAGCGGTTTATTTTGTCTTCAATAGAAGGGCAATAGCGTGGACCGATACCTTGGATACGTCCAGTGAACATGGGGGATTGGTCGAACCCTTCTCTGAGAAGATTGTGGACTTCGGGATTGGTGTAGGTTATGTAGCAGCAGCGTTGCTCCTTCACTCGTGGCGTGTCGGTGAAAGAAAATTTTCCAGGGTTCTCGTCACCGTCTTGTCTTTCCATTCTGGAATAGTCGAGTGAGCGACCGTCTAGTCTGGGAGGTGTGCCAGTCTTCATTCGTCCACTGCGTAAGCCGAGGGAAACGAGTTGCTCAGTTATGCCCTGCGATGCTTTCTCCCCTGCTCTTCCTCCACCGAATTGTTTTTCTCCGATATGGATGATTCCGTTAAGGAATGTTCCATTTGTGAGTACAACTGCTTTCGCGCAAAACTCAATACCCATGCTTGATTTAACCCCAACCACTCTTCCATCCTTCACAATAATTTCCTTTATCATGTCCTGCCAAAAGTCAATGTTAGTCGTCTGCTCTAACATGCTTCTCCATTCTGAAGCAAATAACATTCTATCGTTCTGTGAACGCGGACTCCACACGGCCGGCCCTTTGGAACGATTCAACATTCGGAATTGAATTGTAGAACGATCACTGACTATTCCTGAGTAGCCGCCAATTGCATCTATTTCTCTGACTATCTGCCCTTTAGCTATACCCCCCATAGCTGGATTACAACTCATCTGTGCGATGGTTTGCATGTTCATGGTGATGAGAAGAACCTTCGAGCCCATGTTTGCGGCAGCGGCAGCGGCTTCGCAACCGGCATGACCGGCTCCGACAACAATGATGTCGTAATTGGATTGCATTGAAGCGCAAAGGTAGGGCTTAACGTTCAAGGAAAAAAGTTATCCGTTATTTGTTATCGGTTATCTGTAACAGCCACGGCATCGAAGCGCGTATACTCAAAAAGAAAATTATTGCGAATCCTTTGTGCGCACTTTCAACTAATATACTTTTGCGTCCCACTTTTATTTTTTCTGCTTGAACAAGCAATCCACTATTAACACTGTTACCGCTGCGGGACTACTGGTTACGCTCGGAATTATTTACGGTGATATTGGTACGTCTCCTCTCTATGTAATGAAGGCGATCATTGGTAAAACTCCAATCAACTCTGACGTGGTGCTTGGCGGAATCTCATGCATCTTTTGGACGCTTACCATTCAAACTACATTCAAGTATGTGATGCTTACACTTCGTGCAGATAACAAAGGGGAGGGTGGAATTTTTTCTCTCTATGCTTTGGTGCGAAGAACTAAACGAAAGTGGTTGGTGTGGCCTGCAATTATAGGCGGCTCTGCATTGCTTGCGGATGGTATTATTACTCCACCTATTTCTGTTGCTTCTGCCATAGAAGGCTTGCGCGTCTATAATGCCAATATACCAACGGTGCCTATCGTTATTGGCATATTGACTGCACTGTTTGTCATTCAACAGTTCGGGACGAAGTTCGTGGGGAATTTTTTCGGACCGATGATGCTTATCTGGTTTTCTATGATTGGTATTCTTGGTATGGTGGAGATAACAGAATATTCATCGGTTCTGAAGGCGATCAATCCATATTACGCCATTCACCTTATTACAAAATATCCGGGGGGGTTTTGGTTGCTTGGGGCGGTGTTTCTTTGTACTACGGGTGCCGAGGCATTATACAGCGATCTGGGACATTGCGGAAGACAGAACATCCGCATTACATGGGTGTTTGTTAAGACAACGCTGCTTTTGAATTATTTTGGGCAGGGTGCTTATCTTATGAAACATATCGGACAAACGTTGAATGATGAAAGCCCGTTCTTTGCAATGATGCCTGCATGGTGGGTGATACCGGGAATCGTGATTGCTACTGCTGCTGCCATTGTTGCATCTCAGGCATTGATAAGCGGTTCGTTTACGCTGATCAATGAGGCAATACGATTAAACTTCTGGCCTAAGGTGCGGGTGGTGTATCCGACTAACTTTCGCGGGCAGTTATATGTGCCTTCTATAAACTGGTTGCTGATGCTGGGGTGTATAGGCATTACTTTGTTCTTTCAGGAGAGTGACGGAATGCAATCGGCTTACGGGTTGGCGATCATTATTACAATGTTGAGCACTACGCTTCTTTTGAGTTTTTATCTATATATGAAACGAGTTTCGATAATATGGATCGGTTTGATGCTCTCCTTGTTTCTTACGGTGGAAATTTCTTTCCTTATTGCGAACCTTAGTAAGTTTCCACATGGTGGTTGGCTTACACTGTTGATTGCTTATGGTCTAATATCTCTGATGATGAGCTGGTATGAAGCACGAAAGATCCGCAACCGATTTGTGGAGTTTGTGAAGTTGAAGGATTATCTGCACTTGATGCGCGATCTTAGTCATGACTTTTCTATTCCGAAATATGCTACCCATCTTGTTTATCTTACGAGTGCGAACATGCGCGATGAGATTGAGGCAAAGGTGATGTATTCTATTTTACAAAAGCAACCGAAGCGGGCTGATGTGTATTGGTTCGTGCATGTGGATGTGTTAGATGAACCTTATACGCTGGAATATAAAGTGACGGAGTTGCTAAAGGGGAATATTATCCGTGTGGATTTCCGTATCGGGTTTAGGGTAGAGCCGCGCATTAATCTTATGTTCCGAAAAGTAGTGGAAGATTTGGTAAAGAATTTTGAAGTGGATATTACCTCCCGCTATGAATCGCTTGGCAGAAAAAATCTGATTGGTGATTTCCGGTTTGTTGTGATGGAGAAATTCCTTTCATACGAAAATGAGTTGCCATTCAATCAGAAAATAATTATGGATATTTATTTCTTCTTTAAACATATTTCATTAAGTGAGGAGCGGGCGTTTGGTTTGGATACGAGTTCGGTTACTATTGAGAAAGTGCCGCTCATAGTTGCTCCCCTTGGGGAGATAAATCTGAAGCGTGTCCGGTAAAGAGAAGTTAACCAAATACATTAACCACGGAGGCACGGAGACACAGAGAGCAGCCCGTTTTTTTTAATTAACTTAATCAACATAATTAACCTAATCAACATGTCTTTGAATCCTAAAAAAGCAAGCGAGTCGTTAACTATAATGACGGAGATTGTGTTGCCGAATGATACCAATGCTCTCGGCAACCTGATGGGCGGACGGTTGCTGCACTGGATGGATATATGCAGCGCTATGGCTGCGCAGCGGCATTGTCGGAGGGTAGTGGTTACTGCTTCTGTAAACAATGTATCGTTCGATCATCCGATAAAGCTGGGGAGCATCCTTACGGTTCAAGCTAAAGTTTCACGTGCTTATACAACATCTATGGAGGTGTATATAGATGTGTGGGTGGAGGACCGTGTTACAGGCGAGCGTAAGAAGTGCAATGAAGCTATCTATACTTTTGTGGCGGTTGATCAGCATGGGTCTCCTCTGCCGGTGCCGGAAGTGATACCTGAAACACCTGAAGAGATAGGGCGCTATGGCGGTGCGCTTCGCAGAAGACAACTTGCGCTTATACTTGCGGGCAAGATGAAGCCGAGTGAGGCAACAGAGTTGAGGGCGCTGTTTGACTAAAGTTAATTAGGTGAATTATGTTGATTGGTCAATTAAGGAAATCCGGCTGCTCACTTAGTCAACTAATAAGCCAATTAACCTAATCAACTAAACTACTCCTCGCCAAGTCGAGTCCGTCATTCAGCGGACTTCATCACTTTTCCTCTCCACACTTTTTCTTTACTGCTTGCCTGCACGATGTAGATGCCGGGGGGTAGTTGCGAAATATCTATGCTCAACGCCCCACGGTTGAAACCGTGGGCTATGTTAAAACCGCGGGCTATGTTGGCAACATTCATTACTTCTTCTCCTAACATATTATACACTGCCACGCTTTCTATTTTTGTTTCTCCTGCGCGCAAGGTGAAGAGGGAGGTGGTAGGGTTGGGGGTGAGGAGAAGATTGGAAACCACTTGAACTTTTTCAACTTCTAAAACATAATTACCAATACTGTCAAATTTAATAACGTTAGCACCAGCAAAGTAATCCATGTTAGCAAAAATGAATCCCTGATCCGAAGTTTGCTGGATAGAGTTATTACTCCAAATACCGTAAACACTACCTCCAAATCGGACACTCCATTGTAAGATTCCACTGCTGTCATATTTGATTACTCTTGTATCATTATCGAAGGTGGTGAATGAAAGAATATCAAGAGTAAGAATATATCCACCATCATTGCATTGTTGAATGTATGTGGGTTTACTATTCCCATATTCACCCATATAACTACTTGTCCAAAGCGTATCATTGTTAGAATCGAATCTTAATAACCAAGTATGCGATGGATCGTCCGGTATTCCTGATTCTAAAGTTCCGGCTATAATATATCCACCATCGCTACATTTATTTATGCAAATTGCAGCCGCACCAAATTCAGAAGGAAAATAATTTGTCCACAAGGTATCTCCCTGACTATTTGTTTTACAGAGCACGATAGAAAGATCGTAAGTAGAATCTCCAACAAAAATGAATCCGCTGTCAGAGGTTTCTATAAAAGAAAAATTAGAATAAGAGAGAAACGGATACTTTTTTTTCCAAATCTCATTTCCGGCATTGTCAAACTTGATAAGCGTTGGAAAGGTGTCGTATGCCGACATCACATAATTATTATCCAATGTTTGTATTGCAATTTGCTCCGAGAAAGATGAGCCAATCGAGGTGTTAACAGATAAGTCTGTATAATTTCCCATTGTGTCAACAATAAGAATGTATGCTTCTCGCGGATAAGCATCTCCGGTAATCAAGAATTTATTGTTGTTCGCTCTTGTAATTGAAATAGCACCTTCGCGTCCGTAGTTCTGACTCCAAACCACGTCCCCGATACTATCAATTTTAGTAATGTTTATCACTCCACTTGTATCACGTCCCGTAAAAAGATAACTTCCATTCTGTATTTCTGAAATAGAATTACAGCTGGAGAGATTTTGGTAATCGCGATTAAATAAAATTTGCGCCTGTAAACTCACAGTCGAAAATAATCCAAGTAACATCAAGTATATTTTTTTCATCTCCCTAAAAAATTTAATCTCCGAAAGATACACAAAAATTTACTACTACTTCCTTTTTTTCAGCTCCACTTTTCGCTTGCTGATGTCTGCTAAAATTTTTTGTGTGTCCTTCTTTTCTTTTTCATTCATCTTCTTCAAACACTTTTTCAGATGATGGTCGTTCAGTTCGGTGATTCCGTTTCTGGGAACGAGCACTTTTAATTCGAAAGCGCGCCTCACAAGTCCTGCCTTGTCGCAGCAGCCAAGCGCGGGATAAATCTCATCAAGGTAATGATGAATGGTAGGTTCTTCGTAGCCCAGGATAACAGAAATATTTGCCTGGCTTTGCATGAGACAGTACCAATAAATAATCTGTACGTGCAGAATATGAAGTTTAAAATTTTTTTCGTGATGGAGAGCATGTATCAGCAAGGTGAATGCGGTGTGATGTAAAGACATGTGTTGTTGGTTTTGAACGGCAAGAAACAAAATGTATTTTTTTGGAAAAAGGGCAGAACTGCCCTTGACCGCCATTTCGGAGATGTGCTCCTTCGCACCGTAGATCGCAGGCGGTAGCGGATACGATTTCCGAAATGACGCAGATGATCTCCGAAGTAGCGCGGACGATTTCTGAAATGACGGTGGCGATCTGCGAAACAGCGGAAACGATCTACAAAGTACCGATTGGAATCTTCGAAACAGCGCGGGTAATTTCTGAAATGAAAGATTCGATCTTTGGAACAGCGCAGGCGATCTCCGAAGTGACGGACACATACTCCGAAGTAGCGGAGGACTACTCCGAAATGACGGACAGGCAGTTTATCAGACAGGATGGCAGAAAAAGAATGTAAAATTAAAAATGTGAATTGTGAATTAAAAAAATAAAACAAGCAATATCTAGTATCAAACAATGAGTATCTATTATCAACTTAATACTTTCTAACATCTAATATCAAAATAAAATGGCAAAAAAAACAACACTGCTTTACAGCATCACAGATCCTGAAATGTATCAGGAATCTAAAACCAGGCGCAACTCCTTTATAGTTGACAAACCGGCTTTCGTCCTCTTCGATCCAGATTTTGCCGATCCGTTTTCGGCTGACTGGCTAACGGCAATTCAGGCGGCAGAAGCGATGCCTTCCAATGAAACGCTGGACGATCAATCCATCCAGCTTACCGAAGACGTGGAAAAGGAAATGGAAAAGTGCCGCAAAAAATTTCAGGATTCCAAATATTTTATCGAGAAAACTTTTCCCGACCGCCCTTCGCGCTGGGATGAGTTCGGATACGATAACTATGAGCAGGCGCGCAAAGTGCAGTTGCGCATGATTCAGTTTATGAAAACATTTTACAGCACGGCAATGAAATTCAAAGTTGATCTAATTGCCAATGGGTATACGCAGGTGCGCATTGATGAAATAAAAACAATTGGCGATGGGCTTGATGTCAAGAATCAGGCGCAGGAAGATTTTATGATTGCGCTGAACGACCAAACCAAATCGCGCTACGATGCAAACAATAAGGCATGGGAAATAATGGTGCGCGTATGCACTGCCGGCAAGCGTATCTTTATTGATAACTATGCAAGGTATCAGCATTACCTGCTTCCACCGGGGGAAGAAAACCCTCAGGTGCTTAGCATCTCCGGCACCGTTACTGATTCGGCAAACGGAAATCCACTTGAGGGAGTTTTGGTGAATATCGCTTCACTCGGTATAGATGCAACTACGGATATTAGTGGCAAATACAACTTTGGCGGATTGCCCGATGGCATTTACGCGCTGGAATTTTCAGTTGCCAGCTACGTTACAAAAACCGTGAACGCTACTGTAGCCGGTGGAGTAGCAGTGGTGGTGAATGTGCAGATGGTGCATGTTTAGAAAATAGTTGATTATGTTAATTGGTTAATTAAGTTGATTAGGTGAGTAATCGGATTTACTTAATTAACCAATTAACTTTTTCTACATAGCTTTACGGAATAAACTTTAAAACCTATTCCGATGAAAACACTTTTGCTCTTCTTCTATTCTGCATTTTGCATTTTAAGTTTTGCATCAGCGCAAACAAGCAATCCCATTGAAGGCCACATCACCAACTGCGGACCTATACCGGCAGTGTGCTACCCTACAACCACAACGGGTGGCTTGGGAGTTGGAATTACTTTTGTCGGGCTCAATCAGATCAGCAACCCGAGCGGCAACCCACCAATGCTTGAAGACTTTACCTGCACAGACAGCACCTGGCTTGTGCCTGGAGTTGGATACCAGTTTGAAGTACACACGGGATTTACTTACGAAGAAACCGTAATAGCATGGATTGATTTCAGCAATGACGGTAGCTTCGATTCTTCTGAAATTGTTTATCGTGATAGTGCATTAGTATTCCTGCATTTGGGAACCGTTACTGTTCCTACAACTGTTTTGAACTCCTTTACACCCATCCGCATGAGAGTAGGCAGCGAGTATTCGGGCAATACTCCTCCCGATGGATGCAACAATCTGACGAGCGGGCAATACGAGGACTACACAATTTATTATGGTGTAGGCATTGGAATAAATGAAACTGAAAAAAATACTTCTGTTGAAATTTTCCCGAATCCGTTTCACGATCAGGCAAGCATCAATGCACAATTCATCCCGCAAAATGCGGGACATGATGCGCAATTAAAAATATACAACGCAATGGGAGCGCTTGTGCGCAGGCAGACAATCACAAATCAAGAATCACAAATCATAAACAGAAACAACTTGCCCGATGGTTTGTATTTTTTTGAACTGACTACCGATAACAAACAACTATCAACCGGAAAGTTTGTGATTGAATAACGTGGATTCACTATTCATACCTTAAGTTTCTTCACGCTTTCTTCGGTGGTCCTCCGCCTCCTTTATTTTGTTGCGGTGGTGGTGCTCCCGCATTGGGTTTCGGTCCGCGGTTGTCGCGGTTTCTGTTGCGGTTATTTCTGTTCTTGCTTTTCTTTTTCTTTTTGAGATGATCGAGGCGGTCTATGCTATCCTGCCCAACCACGTTTTCATAATCCGGAGTATCATCTACAACTACTTCCTGATGTTGCCTGAGCTCAGCGGGCTTTTCATTTTTCTTATTCATCGCAATAATTTCCTTCACCCGATCAACCGTAAGAGGAACCCAGTTGCCGTCATATCCCGCTTCTGCTTCCGCCTGCCCCACCTCAGGAGCAAAGGCAAACCACATCATGCGTTTAAAAATATCCGTCTTGCGATGGAATGCTCTGCCGTTCGCAGTTTCTAAAACTGTATTTGTATTCGGAAAATCTTTCAGCGCATCCATGTATGAATCCAGTTCGTAGTTCAGGCAGCACTTCAGCTTGCCGCATTGCCCCGCCAGCTTTGCAGGATTGAGCGCAAGGTTCTGATACCGCGCAGCACTGGTAGTTACCGTTCTGAAATCGGTAAGCCATGATGAACAGCACAACTCCCTTCCACACGAACCAATTCCGCCAAGCCGTCCCGCTTCCTGCCGCAAGCCCACCTGCCGCATTTCTATGCGCGCTTTAAATTCATCAGCAAGCCGTCTGATGAGTTCACGAAAATCCACGCGGTCGTCAGCGGTGTAATAAAAAGTAACCTTCTTTCCATCGCCCTGCCATTCCACATCGCTCAGTTTCATCTGCAGGTTCATGGATTTAACTATGTCGCGCGTGCGCATCATCACCGGCTTTTCTTTGGTGCGCATTTCCTGCCATTTGTCAATCTCGCTCTGCTTCGCCTTGCGGTACAGCGCACGCATGCCGTCATCGGTAACGGGAATATTTTTCTTGTTTAACTGAAGTCGCACAAGTTCCCCGGTCATAGACACTACGCCCACATCATGCCCCGGAATGCTTTCCACGGCAACCACATCGCCCTGGTGCAAATGAAAATTTTCTTTGTTGCGGTAAAACTCTTTGCGCGTTCCCTTGAAACGCACTTCCACAATGTCGAAAGGTTTTTGTCCGGCAGGCAGTGCCATGTCCGTGAGCCAGTCATATACATTCAGCTTGTTGCAGCCACCCGAAGCACATCCGCCCGTGCCGCAACTGCTTTTTCCATCCTTACTTGTTCCGCATCCCATACTTCATTTATCTCCTTACAAAAAATATTATTGGTTGATGATGATCTTGATTTTTACAGAGGGAAGCAAATGTAGTGAATAGAAAAAGATTCGGGGGATGAATACGTTTTGGTTTTTGATCATGATATTCTTTCGAATAAAAACCCTAACTTTGTTTCATCAATGGAAGAAAAAATAATTCATACAGACCCTGAAATTCTCGGAGGCACTCCTGTTTTTTACGGCACAAGAGTTCCGGTAAAAAATCTTTTTGATTATTTGGAAACCGGAGAATCGGTAGAAGATTTTCTGGAGGACTTTGACGGTGTGAAACGTACTCAGGTTATCAAGGTGCTTGAGATGTCCCAAAAACTTATTGACTCCGCTGCCACATCCGATGAAAATTCTTCTCGATGAATGTGTGACGAAGAAGGTGAAGCCATTCCTTCCCGATCACAATGTGTTTACCGTTTCTTACATGAAGTGGAACGGGTTAAGAAACGGAACACTCATGGATGCTGCAATCGAAAAGGAATTTGATGCGCTGCTTACTATTGACAAGAAAATTCACAAGCAGCAAAACATTCAAAAGAGAAACCTGATCGTTGTTATCCTCGACAGCAAGTCGAGCAAGGTGGAAGAGATCAGCAAATTGATTCCGGAATTTCTAAAGCGGCTGCCTGAATTTGAAAAAGGAAATGCGTATTTAATTTCCGGCTGATAGTTGATGAATTATTTCGCCAGCAAAATACTATTCACCTTAAAAGATAAATCAGCAAAAAGTATTTTGAAGTTTGCATTACGCTCCAGATGAAAATGCGCCTTGTTAAACTCCTCCACAAACCGCTCCGAATTATTCTGACTTACAAACGGAGAAAACTTTTTAAACGCTTCCAGTTCCTCTCCTTCAAAACGGATCATTGTTCGGTCGGCATAATTTATCATTAAACATTCGCGCAGAATATGTAATCCGTTTTGCAGAAAAAGTTTTTGCTCCTCGCGGCTTGTGTCTGCAAGCTCCTGAGTAAGCTGATTGATGGTAACAAGATTTATTTTCAGGCAGGCACGCATCCATTCAAGGAAACGGTTGTTTTCATTTTGTTCATCATCGTGATGAAGAATTAAATTCATTGCCTCTCTGTAATTCCCTCCGCTCTTGTGAGCAATCTTCTGCGCTGCATCTTTGGTGAGCGAATGTCGTTCCATCAGTGCAGGAATCATTTCGCTGTCGCTGATTCCATTCAACTTTACAAGTTGCGTACGCGAAAGAATGGTAGGAATTATCTGCTCATAATTTTGCGCAACTAAAAAGAACAGCGTTTGCTCGGGCGGCTCTTCAATAATCTTCAATAATTTATTCGCAGCCGACAAATGCATTTTTTCTGCAAGCCAGATGATCACAATCTTGTACGATGCTTCCACGCTTTTCAAACTCAACCTTCGCAGAATGTCGGCACTTTCATCCACAGAAATAATTCCCTGTTTGTTTTCAATGTCAAGCTCTGCCACCCAGTCATTAAAGTTCATGTATGGATCTTTCAGCACAGCTTTGCGCCACTCGCTCACGAAATCAATACTCTTCGGCTTGCTTATTTTTTCTTTCGTTGCAACGGGATAAGAAAAAGTAATGTCAGGATGAACAAGCTTTTTCATCTTCACGCATGCCGGACACACACCGCATGAATCTTCTCCATTCGCATTTTCGCAAACAAGATATTGAGCAAATGCAGTGGCCAGAGCAAGATTTCCTGAACCTTCTGCACCGAGGAAAAGTAATGCATGGCTCACACGGTTTTCCGAAACCGATTTGATGAGCCTCTTCTTCCCCTCCTGCTGACCAATAACATCGCTGAATTGCATCGCGCGAAAATAGCGATTCGCTATTTATCTTCGCGCGCCAATTCAGAAACTAAAATGAAAACCATTGACGACTTCAATTTCTCCGGACAAAAAGTTTTAGTGCGCGTTGACTTCAACGTGCCTCTCGATAAAAAAACGTTTGCAGTTACTGACGATACGCGCATTCGTGGAGCAATCCCTACAATCAAAAAAATTCTTGCAGATGGGGGCTCGGCTATTTTAATGAGCCATCTTGGAAGACCTTTGAAGAAGTTGAAAGAAGACGGAACTGTTGACTATGAAAAACATTCTTTGAAGCACTTGGTTAACACGCTTTCATCGTTGTTGACTGTTCCTGTAAAATTTGCTGATGATTGTATTGGTGAATCAGCAAAGAGTTTGGCTGCCTCATTGCAACCAAAAGAAGTTTTGTTGCTGGAAAATCTCCGCTTCTATAAGGAAGAGGAAAAGGGTGATGAGGGATTTGCGCAAAAACTTTCTTCACTTGGAACATTTTATGTGAATGATGCTTTCGGAACTGCTCATCGTGCACATGCTTCTACAGCAGTGATTGCAAAATTTTTTTCAGGAAAAAAATGTTTCGGCTACCTGATGCGTGATGAAATTGCAAATGCAGAGCGGGTGATGAAAAATTCGGAGAAGCCGTTCACCGCAATCCTTGGCGGAGCAAAAGTGAGCGATAAAATTTTATTGATTGACTCTCTTTTGTCAAAAGCAGACAACATTATTATTGGCGGAGGAATGGCCTATACTTTTTTCAAAGCTACCGGAGGAGAAATCGGAAATTCGCTGGTTGAAGATGACAAACTTGATCTTGCAAAATCACTTTTCCAAAAGGCGAAAGACAATAATGTAAAGTTGTTGTTGCCGGTTGATTCGATTGTGGCAGATAAATTTGATGCAAGTGCAGTAACGGGAGAATCGCAAAGCAATGCAATTCCCGAAGGTTGGATGGGTTTGGACATAGGCAAAAAAGCAATTGAACAATTCAGCGAAACTATTCTCAACTCAAAAACAATTTTGTGGAATGGGCCAATGGGAGTTTTTGAAATGGAAAAATTTCAGTCCGGAACAAAGGCAATTGCAAACGCTGTTGCTGAAGCAACAAGTAAGAGCGCGTTCTCTCTCGTTGGCGGAGGCGATTCCGTTGCAGCAGTAAATAAATTCGGACTTGCTGATAAAGTGAGTTACGTTTCCACAGGTGGCGGAGCGATGCTTGAATACTTTGAAGGAAAAATTTTACCGGGAGTGAAAGCGATAGAAGATTAAAGTGACAGTTCTCTTTTCTAATATCTTAAATCCGTTTCCGTGTTTTCTCCAAAGCCAGTTTCTATTTTCTTAATAATTCCTTTCTCGTCAATCAAAACAAATGACGGAGATGCCGAGATGAAATAAGCACCTCCAATATTTTCAGAATCTGAAATTGCTTTCACTGACATATTTCTTTTCTTCATCAATTCTGTAAGATCTTTTTCGCTTGCATCGAGACCAACCAATAAAACTTCCATCTCTTTATTTTCATTTTGTATTTTCTGAATTGTGTTCAGTGTCTTCAATCCCGCATAGCTGGATCGGCTGATAAAGCAGAGCAAAACTTTTTTTCCTGCAAATGATTTCAGCGTTGCGCTGTCCGCGCCAATAATTTTTCCTTTAAAGTCAGGTGCAGTAACTCCTGCCTTAAGATGATGATGATAAACTGTTTCCAAAATATTTCTCAACCGAAAATGCGGAGGAATGTTTTTCAAAGCAAAAGTAGAGTCATGCGGAGAAGCAGGATTGAATTCTGTCAACTTGAATTTATTTTCCTTCACTAACGAATCGTTGCCGAGTTTCATTACTGTCTTTTCTGAATACTCCACTGGCAGATATGTCTGCTTGTCAATCAGGAAAGTTTTTTCCTGGCGCTGCCCGTCAGGTTGCGTTGCACGTATTAAATCAATGAGCTGAATTTTAAAACACGGTTTGCCGAGGGCTTCTTCTTCTTCTTTTCCCATGCGCACAATAAAAGTTGTTTGCTGAATACGATCTAAACTAAACACCACCTGTGGCAGAAAGAACGGAGGAAACAATCCTTCGCTTTGAAATGCTCCACGGTAAATACTTTGATTGCTGCTGCGCGAATAAATTATGCCGGTGCTATCACTGCCTTTCAGCTGAACAAGATCGTTGCTGGTACACAATGTGCCGTCACCGTTATTCATTGTTGTAAAAAACTTGTAGGGAGAGAGTGAATCACCATTAACTTCTAGAAAATTGCAATCGGAATTTACCGTTACCGGCTTCTTATCATTGAATGCTTTTTTTGAAACAGACATTTTGAAACTACCACCCTGTAGGTTCAGGCATTCGCGAAAAGATTTTTCAAGAACTTCTTTCGGGTCTTCCTGCGCAAAGACCGAAATACTCAAAAGCAAAAAAACAAATAGGGTGAGTGTTTTTCTCATTTAGGATCTGCTTCAGGTTTCGACATTTTTAATTCTGCTCTTTTCTCTTCCCACTTTTCAGTTGCTATTGTCATCCCATCTTTCATTTCTTTCATCACGGGCAATAATGCAGGAGACATTTTCAGCACAGGGTAATACAAATGCGATTCGGCTTTGGTATCAGAAGACAGGTAATGATGTTTTACATCCAACTGGTTGAAGAAATAAAGAATCACGCTGATAATGAAAGCGTATTTCAACAATCCGAATATCGCTCCGAGAATTTTATTGAAGACACCGAGTGCTGCAATGGTCACGAGACCCGTAAATAATTTTGCAAGAAAAAATATTCCGACACCAACAAGCGTAAACATGAGTATGGAACAAACTAAGTTGACAGTAAACGGATTCATGTTTCCGATTTTCAGAATGTACGGCTGCAAAAGATAGCTCAGCTTGAATGCAGCATACGTGCCGAGAAACAGCGCACCGATCACAGCGATCTCGAAAATAAACCCTTTGATGAAGCCGCGCACGAGACCGATGAGAAGAAGAATGGCAAGCGCGATGTCGAGATAATTCATTGTGTAATTAACAGGGAGTAAAGAAAAGAACGCTTCTGCAATAAAAATATTTTTCCGCTACCAATTGCCAACTATACCTTGTCAATTCATCCCTCTTTCTTTCTTAATGGTTTCGTATGCCTCGTTGATCTTTTTAAATTTCTCCTGCGCATCTTTTTGAAACTCTGCCCCGAGGTGATGAACTTTATCTGGATGATATTTCATCGCCATCCTCCGGTATGCCTTCTTCACCTCATCATCGGTTGTTGATTTTTCGATTTCGAGAATTTTGTAAGCAGCATCTCCATCTTTTACAAACATACTTTGTAAGCTCACATAATCGCGCTCGCTGATACCGATCAATGAAGCGATCATCTGCAACAGATTTTGTTCGTCTTTGTTCACATGCCCGTCAGCGGCAGCAACACCGAAAAGCAAATGCATCAGTTGCAACCGCGAAGATGAATCAATGTTTGTGCGTATTTGGGTACACACTTCGTGCAACTGAATATCCTGCTTCAGAATTTCGCGCAACAATAACATGCGCTGCTTCGTGTGTTCCACCCCGAACTGTTGCGTGAAAAATTTTTTCACGTACTCAAGCTCTGTTTTCATTATGCGGTTGTCTGCCTTCATTACTGCTGCACATAAAACAAGAAGTGCTGCACTGAAATCGTTCGGCAGCGGAGAGGCACCCAGTTTGTAGTTTTGAGTTGCTTCATCGCTGATGGCACCCAAAGCAAAACCGAGAATGCCGCCAATGGGTCCGCCCATTGCCCATCCGAGCGCGCCCGCAATCCATTTATTCCAACTTGCCATAATTTATTATTGGATGCTTTTTTAATGAGAAGGGCGGCAAAAGTACAAAGTCAACGGCCTTATCATGACATTCATGGGCATAAATCATCCGTTCACCAATTATCTCTTGACTAGATCCGCTTTCAGCCCTAAGTTGCATTCACATTCAATAAAACACAAATAAAATGAGCACAATAGAAGTACAAGATTTCATTCACGTTTACAGCATGTTCTCTTTTCGTGACGGACGCAAACAACCAGGAATTATTGTAAACAAATACAATGTTTCTGCCGCATGTGTGGAGTATTTTTTCATCAATCAAAGCGACATGGGTGCTTACCGCCAGGCATTTGAGGGGTACGACCGCGAGTCATGTACCCGACTGAGCCACCGCATCAGTGTGGACGATATTCTCAACATCCGCCCCGTTTCGTTAGCTGACTACAAAATGACAATGCAATTGCTCGATGAGCGAAACCAGCAGTTGAGCGCAAACCGATAAAACTTAGAACTATATGGTGTGAAAGGAGGACCCTGCATTAAACGGCAGGGTTTTCTTATGAAATGCCGTTTGTCAAGTGCAAGTCATCATTCACGGAATTTCTCTTCTATTACTGAAATTGTTACTATATTTACGTCATTAAACAAGGCGCTGTTTAACTGAAGGAAAATGAAACAGCTATTTATAGGTTCAGTTTTTTCTTTCATGATTGTCGCGGCAATATTTTTTAGCTGCCGTAGTTTTCTATTGTCCTATAACAGCAAGAAATTTATTTGGGAAGAAGAGGAAGAAGGCGGCATTCCGTTGCAGGACAGAATGGATCTTGCCATGGCGCAGGAATTTGAAATCACCAAAGAAGTGAGAACCAATACGGTTCCACGTGAACGATTAATTGCTGCGAAGGAATATGCAATGCAAACCATACTGCACCCAAAGTACGGCAACAGCACACAAGCCGCCATTGCAGGAATAGCATGGACTGAACGCGGACCGAATAATATTGGTGGACGAACTCGCTCGCTTCTCATTGATCCGAATGATGTAACTAAGAAAACCATGTGGGCAGGAAGTGTAGGTGGCGGTCTCTGGAAAACAACAGACATCACAGTTGCAAATCCTGTGTGGACTCCGATCAACGATCTCTTCAACAACATCGCAGTTACAACAATTACATTCAATCCTTCTGCACCAATGACGATGTACTTCGGAACGGGTGAAGGATATTTTAATGCTGATGCGTTGCGCGGACTCGGTATCTGGAAATCTACAGATGGCGGAGCAACATGGAATCAACTTGCATCAACCAACAACGCAAACTTTTATTACGTGAACAGGATGATCGTTCATCCTTCGGGAGATGTGTATGCAACTACACGCAACGGATTATTCCGTTCGCAGGATGGAGGAGTAACTTTCAATCGAGTGCTTGGATCTTCTGCTCCCGGAGGTGCGCCTGTAGACAATTTCAGTGATGTTGATCTTGCTGCAGATAATTCCATTTGGGCAAGTACGCTTGGAGGAAATGGCGGAGTGTATCGCAGCACAACAGGTAACGGTGGTTCATGGGTTCAGCTAAATACAGGAGCAAATGGTTTTCCTACTTCAGGATTTGGAAGAGTTGATATTGCGTGTGCTCCATCGAACGCAAGCACTTGTTATGCGTATGTAGAAAGCGCAAGTGCGCTGCTGAATTTTTATAAAACAACGAACGGTGGAACGACATGGACAACTTGTGCAAAACCCGCTGATGCCGATGGTGGAATTCCTGCGGCAGACCTTACCCGCACACAGGCATGGTACGACATGAGCATTGCCGTTGATCCTAATAATGCGAACAATGTTTTTGTGGGAGGAGTTGATCTTTTCAAATCAACAAACGGAGGAACATCATGGTCGCAGATCGCACATTGGTATGGCGGTTTCGGTTTTCAATATGTTCATGCCGATCAGCATATCGCGATGTTCGAGCCGGGAAATTCAAGCGTGATTTATTTTGGAAATGATGGTGGTGTGTGGCGCTCAACAAATGCAACAGCTGCTGTGCCAACAATAACAGGAAAAGATAATTCGTACGATGTGACACAATATTATGGCTGTGCAGTTCATCCTACTGCGTACTCAAATTATTTTCTTGCCGGTGCGCAGGATAACGGTACACACCAGTTCAACAATCCAGGAATAAATGCTGTGACAACTGCCACAGGTGGTGACGGATGCCTTTGCCACATTGACCAGGATCAGCCGCAGTACCAATGGACATCGTATGTGTACAATAATTACTACCGCTCCACTAATGGTGGTACTTCATGGACTTCAGTAAGTTTTGGCAACACAGGAAGTTTTGTAAATCCTACTGACTATGATAACGCATCTAATATTTTTTATGCAGCAATCAGTGCGGGAAATTATATGCGGTGGACCGATCCGCAATCTGGCGCAACGAATGCCACAGTGAACGTAACTAATTTCAGCGGTTCAAACGTTCGTCATATTTCAGTTTCTCAAAATACTCCGAACAGAGTTTTCTTCGGATTAAGTAATGGTAGTGTGGTGCGAGTGGACAATGCAGGTTCTGTTGCATCACCTGTTGCGGGAGTTATAGTAGGTACTCCTATTGCCGGGAATAGTGTTTCATGTGTTGCCATTGAAAATGGAAACGACAATCATATTCTTGTTACGTATTCTAACTACGGAATTAACAGCGTGTGGGAATCAACAAACGCATTGAGTGGCGCCCCGACATTTACATCAGTAGAAGGAAATCTTCCTGACATGCCCGTGCGTTGGGCTTTGTTTTCTCCGCTCAATAATCAGCAGGCGATTCTTGGAACTGAAGTAGGCGCATGGTCAACCGATTTATTAAATGGTGGCGCTACCAACTGGGGTGCATCAAACAGCGGACTTGCAAATACGCGTGTGGACATGTTACAAATTCGTTCCAGCGATAACCTGATTGCTGCGGCAACACATGGAAGAGGATTATTTACCTCTGATGTTTTCATGACTCCGTATCCTGATTTCACCGCATCACCAATTATAACTTACACAAACAAGCCCGTTCAGTTTACGGATGGTTCGTATAAATCAACTTCATGGAGCTGGGACTTTGGCGATGCGGGAAGTGCCGTTACAAAAAATCCAATACACTCGTACACAACTCCGGGACTTTACACCATAACTCTTATCATCAACAACAATGGTACTTACACAAAAACAAAAGTCGGTTACGTGCAGGTGTTGCCTGATCGTCCAACGCCATATCTTGTTCTCAACGGAGATGGGGGAAGCTTTGATGTGAGCCCGCTCGACTTTGGTGCAGAAAATATTTCAGGTACACCGTGGGAGCGCGGCAACTCTGCCATTGCAAACAAGAACGGAACCGTAAGCGGATCATCAGCATGGGTTACAGGATTAGCAGCAGCATTGTATGCTGATAATTCTAACTCTAATTTATACTGCCCGAGTTTTAACCTGAGTGCAAATGGTGTTTACATTCTCAGCTTTTATGCGAAGTGGAGAAGCGAGCAAGACTATGACGGTTTCCGCGTTGAATATTCTTTAGACAAAGGAAGCAACTGGACATTGCTTGGAGCGTATGCTCCTCCACAATGGTATAACTTCAACAACCTTGCAGGCGGCTCTGCATTTCCGACCACAGAACCATTCTTCTGTTCTGATACCGGCAGCACCTATTACAAACATCAGTTTGATATTTCTGCATTGAAAGGAAACCCGATGGTAGCGTTTCGTTTTGTGTTCAAGAGCGATGGCTCGGTTGATAAAGCCGGAGTTGCGGTTGACAATTTTGAAATTCAGGGTCCACCTAACACTGCACCGCTTCCTGTTGAATTGTTAACCTTTGCAGGAGAAGCAAAAGAGAAGTACAACCTGCTTTCATGGACTACTGCATCTGAAATAAACAATACGGGTTTTGAAATACAGCGGAGCGAAAACGGAAATGAGTTTATGCGCATCGGTTTTGTTACGGGTGCCGGCAATTCCACTTCAACAAAAGAATATTCATTTAAAGATACTGATATTGGAAACGATGTGTTCTACTATCGTTTAAGGCAGATTGATATTGATGGCGCTTTTAAATTCAGTGATGTAATTGCCATCAGCAATAAGGATAAAACAGCTCTCGCAATTAAATCTCTGTATCCAAATCCGTTCGATAAACAGATTGGTGTGTTGTTTAACAAGGCGCTTATCGAAACAGCAACGGTAAAAATATTTGATGCGGAAGGAAAGCTGCTGCTCACCGAAATGTACCCTCCGCAGCGCGACAATATTTTCGTGAACACAGAAAATTTTTCTGCCGGTGTTTATTTTCTGTCTATTGAATCTGGTGAGATAAAGTTGACTCAGCGAATTACCAAGGTAAAGTAACCACTTACCCAAAAATAGAAAAGTCCGCCACAAAAATTTCTGTGGCGGACTTTTCTATTTAGATATATAAAATCGCTTAGTGATTTTTTGCATCTGTCATTCCGGGATCCATGGCCACCTCAACGGTTGCGGCAGGAATAGCTTCCGGAGTGGCTTCAATAAAAGTATCGTTCCAGATAACTTCAATGTTCGCAAACTGCATGTCGCCATTTGATACAGGAATGTCTTTCCAATAAAGAGTGAAATCATCCGCCTGTCCTTTTTTCAGAAGAAATGGTTTACGTTGTCCTTTTGTACCCATGTTTGCGAACTCAGTTCCTTTTGGAGTAAGCAATGATGCCTGTCCCGGATTTACGATTCCAATTTTATTGCCGTTGTAAGTAGTAGTAAACTTAACAGCTACCAGATCGGTTTTCTTCTCATTCTTTATTTGCACCACATGAAATGTTCCTGCATCGAATTCATTTTTTGCAACAGGCAATTTAAAATTCTCGGCATCTTCTGATTTTGCTTTTGCAGGAACTTTCGAAAATCCTTTTACCTCAAGTGAAAAATTATCTACCTGAAGATCGCTGCCTTTCATGTCAATTACTTTGTAATCGTCATCGTTTGGTCCGATCATCAAATCCTTTTCCATGTTCTTGTATTCTTTTCCATTTGCTTTGAAGATGATGTCGTCAGTTTTAAGGAAGATGTAATCGGCAGTATTATTTTTCACAGAGAACTTGAATTTGATATACTCTTTCGTTGCTACTGTATTTGTAATCGATACCGTAATTGCGCCCATGTCCTTAGTTACTTCAGAATAAAAAATCTTCGCATATTTTTTCTTCTGCGCGAAGCCGGAAGATGCGACCATGACTGCAAGGAGTGTAAGTGTGAGAATTTTTTTCATACGTGGTTTTGATTTTTTTCAAAAGTAGATATTTTGTTTTGATGCGAAATTAAACAATGATGAAAATCATATCACCCATTCCAATCAAAAATTTTGTCATGTAAACAATTCTTCCTTACCTTCGGAAAGGAGATTTTTGCTGTTGCCATTTCTCCACAGAAATTTTTTAAGTCAAACTCTTAAACTCAACAATTATGAAAGTGTATGATGACAAACACATTAAAAATGTTGTACTGGTAGGGGCGAGTAAGTCCGGCAAGACCACACTCGCAGAAGCCATGTTGTTCGAAGCCGGACTTATTAATCGCAGGGGAACGGTAGAAGAAAAAAACACCGTTTCCGATTATCATGAAATAGAACACGATCGCGGCAACTCCGTGTATGCAACTTCGATGCACACCGAGTGGCGCGATTACAAAATCAACATTATTGATACACCCGGGCTTGATGATTTTATTGGTGAAGTAATTTCTTCGCTGCGCGTGGCTGATACTGCAGTGATGTTGCTGAATGGAGAAAATGGTGTAGAAGTAGGAACAGAATTGATCTGGAACTACGTGGAGAAATTTCAGAAGCCGATCATCTTTGCAGTGAATCATCTCGATCATAACAAAAGTGATTTTGAGACAACGGTTGAAGAAGCGCGCAAACGCTTCGGCAAAGCAATTACGCTGATGCAGTATCCATTGAATCAAGGTGACGGTTTTGATTCCATCATTGATCTTCTCAAGATGACGATGTATAAATTTCCTGCAACAGGCGGCAAGCCGCAGAAGCTGCCGATTCCTGCTGAAGAGAAAGAAAAGGCAGATCAACTGCACAATGCGCTCGTTGAGAAAGCGGCAGAGAATGATGAGAAGCTGATGGAGAAATTTTTCGAGAAGGGTTCGCTTGATGAAGATGAACTGCGCGAAGGACTAAAACTCGGCATGTTGCATCATGATGTGTATCCTGTTTTTTGCCTCTCTGCAAAAAAAGATATGGGCAGCGGACGGCTGATGGGTTTCATTGACAACGTTGCACCGAGCGCGACCGATCAGTTCAAAGAAGAATTGGAAGGCGGAGGAGAGATGGCAATTGATGCGAAAGGAGCGCCCGCAATTTTTGTTTTCAGAACATTGATTGAGCCGCATCTCGGAAAACTTTCTTTCTTTAAAGTGATGAGTGGTGAAATAAAAATCGGAATGGATCTGTACAACCCACGCAACCGAAGCAATGAACGTTTCAATCAATTGTTCATTATGGATGGAAAGAACCGAAATCCTGTTGACAAACTTGTGGCGGGTGATATTGGCGCTACCTTAAAATTAAAAGATACTCAAACAAACGATTCGCTTTGTCCTGTCGGAAAAGATTTTCGTTTCGAGCCGATTCATTTTCCTGAAGCGAGATTGCGCACAGCCATCATTGCAAAGAATAAGGCAGATGAAGAAAAACTCGGATCGGTGCTGCATGAAATTCACAGCGAAGACCCAACGCTTACAATGGAGTATGCGCCAGAGTTGAAACAGCTCATCATCGGCTGCCAGGGCGAGTTGCACATGATGGTTACCAAATGGCGCCTGGAAAAAACATATCATCTCGAAATTGAATTTATCAAGCCGCGCATTCCATATCGCGAAACAATTCAGAAGGCATCGCAGGCAAGTTACAAGCACCGCAAACAAAGCGGTGGCGCGGGGCAGTTTGGCGAAGTGTATATGAAAGTGGAACCGTATCATGACGGAATGCCTGAGCCCGCAGGTGTGAGCATACGACACAAGGAAGTTTTTGATCTACAGTGGGGAGGCAAACTTGTTTTCTATAATTGTATTGTGGGCGGAGTAATTGATGCTCGCTTTATTCCATCAATACAAAAAGGTGTGATGGAAAAAATGCATGAAGGTCCCATCACGGGTTCGTTTGTGCGTGATGTACGCGTGATTGTGTATGACGGCAAGATGCACGCTGTGGACAGCAACGACATCAGTTTTAAGATTGCAGGTATGATGGCTTTCAAAGAAGCATTTCAGTTAGCCGATCCGAAAATTCTGGAACCGATTTATGAAATTGAAGTGCTCGTGCCGGAAGAACTGATGGGCGATGTTGTTACCGATCTGCAAGGCAGACGCAGCATCATCATGGGTATGGACAGCAAAGGAAATTACCAGGTGATAAAAGCGCGCACTCCGCTTGCTGAACTCGACCGCTACTCTACTTCACTGCGTTCTATCACTCAAGGCAGAGGAAATTACACAGGCAAGTTTGCTGAGTATGCTCCGGTGCCTGCTGATATTCAGAAAAAACTTGCGGAGGAGTATAAGAAGACAGAGGTTCATTGATTTGAAGATGGAACAACTGGTTAACTAAGAGAGGTTAATTGACTTATTTAACCAATTACCTCAATTAACTAACTTACTCCTTCACCACTTTCCCTCTCACCACTTTTTCTTTACTGTTTGCCTGCACGATGTAGATGCCCGCAGGCAGTTGCGAAATATCTATGCTCAATGCCCCACGGTTGAAACCGTGGGCTATGTTGGCAACATTCATTACTTCTTCTCCCAACATATTATACACCGCCACACTTTCTATTTTTGTTTCTCCTGGGCGCAGGGTGAGGAGGCCAGTGGTGGGGTTGGGGGAAATCCTAAAAAGATTTTCGGAATTATTGGCGTGCAAGACTGATAATAATGTAGAGTCTATCTCAATGAGATCTGATTCCGACTGTGAACCGCTTGTGCTATTAAAATCAAAAATTTTAGTATAGGTATTTACAATTGGATCAAAAGAAAAAATGACGCCTAAATAATTGACCCCACCCTCCAAAGTTGCGCCATAAAGTTTTCCATCACTTCCCTGCATTAATCCCCCCACGGGGTATGTACCGTTTATGCTACTGAAATCAAAAAGATCTGTAAAGATATTATTGGCAGGGTCGAAGCTAAAAATTACTCCCGAATCATTGGCTCCTCCTAAGGGAGTCATTCCATAGAGCAGCCCGTTACTTGCCTCCAGGAGGCCTCCGGTAGGGGAATATCCATTTGATCCATTAAAATTAAAAAGGTTTGTACAAATGTTTGAGTCCGGATCAAAGCTAAATATGTTATCGCCACCTTCTGTCATGCCGTAAAAAACACCATTACCTGCCTGAATCATGCTACCAACAGGTCCGGCCCCGGTCGTTCCGTTAAAATCAAAAAGTTTGGTGTACACATTGCCCAAGGTGTCCAAATTATATATCACCCCATTTCCCGCGCCCCCCCAGTTAGTTGTTCCATAAAGCTTGCCATTAGTGCATACTGTTAATCCTTCTCTATAGGGATTAGCTCCATTGGCAAAATCAAAATCAAAAATCTTTGAGTAGCTATTAGACGCTATATCAAAATTATAAATAGTGCCATTAGCGTTTATGCCTCCGTGTTCTGTCATTCCATATAATTTTCCATTGCCCGCCTCCATTAAGCGCCCACCGGGTGAATAGCCATCATTAAAATTAAAGTCATATACATGTGAAAAGTTGTTCGTTAAAATATCAAAGCTGAACAGAACGCCAAACCCATTTGGAGAATTCACCGCGGTTGTTCCGTATAATTTTCCATCACTTGCCTGAAAAAGATTACTGAACGGATTGCCACCATCAGATGAATCAAGAACATAAACGGTTTGAAACCCGCTACCATCTCCTTTGACCTTAAAAATTGTTCCCAGGCTTCCTCCATTATGCCCTATCGTCATACCCCATAATTCCGGGATCTGCCCATCCACCATTTGCGCAATCGCAAAGGATAAAATAAAAATGATCGTAAGTATTTTTTTCATCCTCCTGAAAAATTTAATCTCCGAAAGATACACAAAACTATTTTGTTCGTTTCCATATTTATCTTCTGCTGCTTTTTCGGCTAGGGCATCACCACATTTGCAAATTTTTGAGGAAGATTTTCGCTCACACAGTGTGCAATAAAATCTTTTTCGCTGGCGCAGCCGGTTTCCTCGCGCAGCAGTTGCTGAATGTTCTGAATGGTGCGGAAAGATTTACCTGTCATCTTACCGATCTCTTTTGCTGATTTTGATTTTGGCATTTCGCGGATGATGATTGCCTGAAGCTCATTTACCGGAAATGGATCTCCAACTATGTTCACAGTGCGATTCACATACCCGACAGTGGTGTAGTTTACATTCATAAGGACGAAGAATTTTTTTTAGAAATTCTTCGTCCCCGAATGCGCGGGGCGCGAAATATAGAAACTATTTTCTGCCTGCAACAGAGTACAAATACTCTGTTGCGAAACTTTGTGATTATGCTCCTTTGCTCCGCGATACTGCTTCGCCACTAAGTGATGCTACTTCGCTGGCGAAGCAGTAGCGCGGAATGATGAAGCGGGAACGCGGAACAGCGAAGCTGGAGCGCGGAATAGCGAAGCATGATCGCGGGATGCCGAAGGGGGAGCACGGAATAGCGAAGCGGGAGCGCGGGATGCCAAAGCAGAATCACGAAATGGCGAATGAAGAACGCTGGATGCCGAAGCAGGATCGCGAAATGGCGAATGGTATTCACTGAATAACGAATGATACTATAAACACATCAAATCAGTATTTCAAATATCTAATTTTAAACATCTATTATCATTATGTCAACAGATCAAGTAGGTCGCACTTACAACATTCCGGATACGGATATGTATGAAGCAGCGCGCACCATGCGCGAAAGTTTTATTTTGGACAAGCCGGGCTTCATCACCTTCGATGCAGATTTTGCCGATCCGTATGCGGCAGATTGGCTCACGCTGATTGAAACAGCCGAGGCATTGCCGCAGGATGAAGTGCTCGATGATGAACTTACCGAGTTAACTGCTGACGTGGAAAATGAAATGAAAAACTGCCGCGAAAAATTTCAGGACTCAAAATATTTTATTGAGAAAGCATTTCCGGATAACAAGAAACGCTGGAACACATTCGGCTTTGATGATTATGACAATGCACGCATAAGGCAGGGAGTGCTTATTCTGTTCATGAACAATTTTCATACTCAGGCAGTCAAGTATAAAATTGACCTTATAGCAGCAGGATATTCGCAGGCAAAAATTGATGAAATAGCCACGCGGCATACTGCCCTTCTTCAAGCAAATCAGGACCAGGAAAGTTTTAAAAAAGAAATTGCCGAGCAAACGCAGGCGCGCCACAATGCAAATAATGAAGTGTGGGCCGAAATGGTAAAGACAGGCAGTGCAGGCAAGCGCATCTTCAAAAACAATTTTGCAAAATACCAGCGCTACTTGTTGCCCCTCTCTGCAGAAAGCCCTCAGGTGCTTAGCATCTCCGGCACCGTTACCGATTCGGCAAACGGTAATCCGCTTGAAGGGGTATTGGTGAAAATAGCTTCACTCGGAATTGACACAACTACCGATGCAAACGGCAAGTACGAATTTGGCGGATTGCCTGATGATACTTATGCGATAGAATTTTCACTTGCCAACTACGTTACAAAAACCGTGAACGCTAGCGTAGCGGGTGGAGTAGGAGTAGTGGTGAATGTGCAGCTAACGCATGTGTGAAGTTAGTTGACTGAGTTAATTGGGTAATTAAGTGAGCAGCCCGCTTTACTTAATGACCCAATTAACTTAGTTATTCCAGTTAACTTAATTCACCACTACTTCCTTCACCACTCTCATATTTTCATTTTCCAGAACGAGAATGTAAATTCCTTTTGAAAGATTTTTCATGTCCACGGAATAAGGACGGTTTCCTGAAATTGCTTCAGACAAAATAATCCGTCCGGTAACATCGGTCATCCTCAACTGCATTTTTTCAGAAGTCATTGCTCCAGGAAATTCAATATGCAGAAGATCGTGAACAGGATTCGGGTAAATATCTATGGCAGATGAGCTGTTGATTGATGCAATGCCGACATATACGGTAACCATAACAGTATCGGTAGCGGTGCAGCCATTCGCATCCGTAACAATTACCGAATAGGTGTTCGTGGAATTAACAACAATGATTTGCGTGGTTGCCCCGGTTGACCATAGATAACTTGTAAAGCCGGCACCTGCATCTAATGTTGCCGAGTCAGGAGAAGAAAGTATAATATCAACACCCAAATTTACTACTGGCGGAGTATAAATAAATGCAGTGTCGTTTGACCGAGTACTTGGGCAAAGCGTTCCTGCTTCAGCATAAACAACTGTAGTAATGCTGATGCCCAAAAGCGTGAGCGAATTTCCTGTGCCGAGAAGATTGCCTGCTGTAGGTGCATCGTACCACGAGATCGGATCGGGCGAAGTGGCCGTAAGAGTTACATCGCCTGTTCCGCAATTAAAAGAAGAAGTAACCTGCGGAGGCAGCGATATATCATTGATGGTAGCAGTAGCAGCCACGCGAACACTTGCACAACCGTTATTTGCTTCGGCATAATAAGTCGTAGTTACCGAAATAGAAGGCGTGGTGAAATTGTAAGTAGTGCCAAGGAAAGTGCCACCTACCGGAAGAGTGTACCACGAAACAGGATCGGCAGCAGTGGCAGTTAACAGCAGAGTGCCTGGTCCGCATCGGTTATTGTCAGTTGTAGTTGGCGCAGTGGCAGAAGTGATAATTGCACTCACAGGTATCCGCGCACTCGGACAGGTAGTTCCCGCTTCTACATAAAAAATAGTAGTGCTGTTTAAGAATAGAGTTGTATAAGAAGACCCAGTTTGCAATAATGTTCCTCCCACAGGTAAATTATACCAATGAATAACAGCAGTGTCAGTAGCGGTGAGTGTAACAACGCCCGGTCCGCAATTGGTAACATCGTTTGCAACCGGTGCAGCAGTAATTTGATTGATAACAGCATCAACAGGAATAAAATTACTCGGACACTGGGTTCCTGCAAGTGCATAATAAGTTGTTGTAGTAGAAATAGTCGGAGTCGTAAAACTATTTCCGCTGCCGAGTAGAGTTCCATTCGGAGCATTATACCATGTAATGGCAGCATTGCTGGTTGCAGATATAGTAACCGGTCCGGCACCGCAGCTATATCCTGAAGTAACAACTGGATCATTAGCAACAGGAGTAATGGTTACAACAATGGAATCAGAAATTACCGCACAACTTTGATAAGTAACTGCAACGGTGTAAGAGCCACTGTCTGTTGCAGTGTAGCTTAATCCGGTTTCTCCTGCAATATCCACATGATTGTGTTGCCACTGATAAGTATAGCCGGCAACAAATCCTGCGTTAAGAACCACATTGCCTCCGGTGCAAATATTTGCAGAACCTGCTGATGATATGGTAGCCGTAGGTGAAGAATATGCTCTGCCGGGAGAACCATGAAGGCATCCCGCAAACCAGTTGTTGCCATCGTTTAAGTCACCAAGCGAATCAAGAAGCTCGCATGTGTAGCCAAGTCCGTCAGCGGTAACAGGCCATGGAATTTGATCTGAATAGAGTGAAGAAATATAAAGTGAATCACGGTAATCAAACAACCGGAGTTGCTCTCCGCTGTTGCTGAAACCAAATCCAAGCGAACCTATCACATTTGTAACAGAAGGATAAGCCGCGGAAAATTTTGTGAGGTCTTCTGCAAGCACCAGATACCCGCCTGCAGCTATCACAGTATTGGTTGGAAAAACAAATGAATGATTATCCATCTCATCTTTAAAATTCCATCCAGAAATATCTACATCTGCGGTTCCGTAGTTATGCAGTTCAACCCAATCACCTCCATCAACTATAGTATCACTGTGGTAATTTATTTCACTGAAAGTAATAAGTGGGGCTGTAGGTGACCCGCTGAAGTAAGCTGTAATCTGATCGGTAGAAGTAAAATTGTAAGTAGTGCTTTGATTGAAATCGTTTGTAGTGATTACAGCATTTGAATGCCAGTGATCAAACGTGTATCCCGGATTTGGAATTGCAGTAATGGTAACCGGATTTCCGTTGAAATATACCCCGCTCCACGGCAGAGTAGTTGGTGTAATGGTGCTTATCTGAATTCTTCCGGCACCGACTGGAGATGCGTTTAATGTTAGAATTACCTGCGAAGTCATGGAAAACTCAGACTGAATATAATTTCTTGCATTTCCCGGACGGCAATTAGCAAAGGAAATTGCATCCGCGATACTTGCGCGCCATGCTGCATCGCTCGATCCCCATTTTGCAAATTGAAATGCATCCATGTCGGGAGCTAAACTGTCGCGGAAAGATGCAATGAGACTATTTACAGCAGCAGGGAGATAAATCGTGTTTATCAAATCGGCATAACGATTAATAAAATAGTTTTTATAAACGGGATTGTTCAACATTGCATTAAGCAAATCCGTTTGATGATTGGCCACAATGGGATGAAGCACCGTATCAAGAGTATTGAAATAACAAAAGCCATACAGCCCGAATCCTGCATCAAGGTCATTCATGATATACCTGAATTTTCCGCCCGGCTGTCTCGGTCTCCAGAATCTTATATTATTAGTCCACTGACCGATATAGTCTTCGTTGCAGGTATATGTTTCTGCAACAAAATTATCTGTGAAATTTTTCATGTCCCACATTTGACTCATCGAATCCAGAAAAGCGGGAGTAGTTTGATTGGCACTCATTGCATAATCATACATTGAATAAAAGGCAGAATCGGTTCCGTGCAAAACGGATAGCGGACCTTTCTCCTGCAAAAAATCAAGTTGGCTTGAGGAATAACCATAATTCGCTTCCACCAAATGAGCGTCAGTATTTTCTCTTATCTCGTACACTCCCCAAAACGTACCGTTGAGGTAAACTACGCAAGGTTCGTATGCATTGTAATCAAGATTTGTTTTCTTTAACAATCGCTGCATAAACCCATCTCTCATGTGAGCCCATTGCCAGTCAGAACCCGTATTGCGTAAAATATAATCGCTCCAGGTAGTGAGGTATGATTTATCAGGAATCAAAGGAAAGTTAAGTGAGGAAGTGCCTAAAGATTTGCTAAGCTTCATCTCAAAACTTTTTTGAGCAAACGTACGCGAATCGCCCCCGGAAATCCCGAACAAACCATCATATTTGAAAACGCGGTTTTTTTGCTTATCGAAATATTCAACGCTCACCGGCTTTTCCCATTTCTCCCAATAGTTTGCACCAACGTAAGGGAAAGTAGAACTTGCATTTGGTCCTAATACATAAATGCCCGTGTTATAATCCCACAGGTTAAGCGAATCCGTAGTAAGGGAAAATACAGGAAGGTGAATGTTCTGACTAATAATATAAGTATTGCTCACAATTTGGCTGTGTATAAAGGCAGGAGCGAACACCGCGGCTCTCACTGTTTGTGACGTGTCTATCTGTATTGGTCCGGAATAAAGAGTGGATGTTAAAGTGGGAGTATTTCCATTGGTTGTATATCTTATTTCTCCTCCGGGAAATGAAGTAGTCAAAGTAAGCTGTTGAGCACCCGGATAAAATCCGGCAGCCAATGAAAAGATTGGGATAGTGGCATAGCCGCCAGTACAGTTTGTGGAATTATTGGAAGCATTAGGAGTGGGAATTCCGAAATAACACCAGTTAACAGATCCATCAGGAATGCGGCCAACGGAATTATCGGTAGTGACATTGGCGTATGTATGTTGGTCAATGATTGTTCCTGAAGAATTGGTTAGGTAAACGGTTTGTCCCGTTTTCTTCAAATTGAAATTGGCATGATAATAATCCTGCGGAGGCGCATGAAACCATGAAGGAACTGCAGGGTAAGTGTAACTGCTGCTTTTCACAGCAAAAGATAAAAAAGGAGAACATTCCATATTTCCATTTGCTCCTGCAGCGGTGTGTACTTCTACTGCAAGCACATTGTCTCCTACACGAAGAATTCTATTAAGGTCATCATGATCTATGTGAACTGAATCATAAGGCAACCCTTGATAGTTAAGCGCCTGGTGAGGTTGATTTGCATACACGTTATATGCCGGACGAGCAGGAAGCATATTATACCGTGCGATTTCTACTCCGTTCAGATAAGCAATATACCCATCTTCGTAATCCATATTGAATACGCCTTCCAAAAGGTTGCTGGTATCTGCAACGGCAAAGTGTGCACGTGCCATCACTGAATTGCAAAGAGGCAGATTGATATTATCATCACCAATGCCCCTACCAAAGGATCCATTTGCCTGAGACCAAACCAAATCGTTGAAAGAATTATTTCTCCAATTGGTATCGGGTTGTGAAGTGCCGATAAAATACCTGAATGAATCGTTGTGCTTTATGGCTGTTTCCCAGTGATTAGCAAGATAGGTTTTATCGCTGCCAGATGCAAAAATTACAATGCGCGAATTGGGATTGAGTGTGTATTGAGGAAGCGTAAATTTATACAGATTACCGGTGCTATCAGATAATCCATAATTTAAAAGATTTACAGAACTACCTCCGCTGTTATATAATTCTACCCAATCACTGTAATTTCCTGTTTCATCCATAAGAACAGAATTATTGGATGGACAAATTTCGTTGAGCAGAATTTGAGCACGAAGAGAGAGTGCGGAAAAGAAAAGCAATGCAGCGAATAAAAACCTGAAGAGATTTAATTTCATACTTATAAGTTGTAAGTTTTAAAGTAAATTTTTGATAAGTTTCGGGAGGTGAAGATACATTTTGAATTCAAATAAAAAATTATCATTTGACGAATAATCATTTTTAATCCGTGAACGAACGAAATAGCTAAGTAAAAGAACTATTTGTTCTTGTGTTTGATTTTTATTCTGATCTTTGAAAAAACAATTTCTATGAAAAATACGATGAATAACCGAAGAGAGTTTTTGAAAAAGGCATCTTTAGCAGGATTGGCAGGGCTTGTGCTGCCTTCAATTGTAAATGCCTTTGCCAACGAAGAAACAATAACTTTATCAGAAAGTTTTGTTGACGAACTTTTCAGCTTGCCAACGCTCGGCTACGCTTACGATGCGCTGGAGCCACACATTGATACAATGACAATGCAGATACATCATACGCGACATCATCAGGCATACATTACTAATCTTAACAAAGCGATGAAAGAAAATAATATTGATGCTTCGCTTGAGGACTTGATGAAAAACATTTCGAAGTATCCAATGGTGGTACGCAACAATGGAGGCGGACACTGGAATCATTCCTTCTTCTGGAAACTGATGAAGCCGAATGGTGGTGGTGTACCTTCAGGAAAAATTGCAGATGCAATAAACGGTTCGTTTGAAAGTTTTGACAAGTTCAAAAATATTTTCAACGATGCGGCAATGAAACGCTTCGGCAGCGGCTGGGCATGGCTTGTAAAAACGTCAGATGGAAAACTCACAGTCGGCTCTACACCAAATCAGGATAATCCGTTGATGGATATTTCTGAATTAAAAGGTACTCCACTTTTAGGAATTGACGTGTGGGAACACGCTTACTATTTGCATTACCAGAACAAGCGCGCTGACTACATCAATGCCTTTTGGAACGTGATTAACTGGAATGATGTTGCTTCACGAATGTAAAAACAGGATAGAAACAAAAACTACTTTTGCAAAAAATATTTCATGAAAAAACTACTGCCTGCATTTATTCTTATTGCTTTTTCACAAACAGTATCAGCGCAATTTCTCGCTCTTCCAAACTCGGGTTTTGAAAACTGGACCTCAACAGAACCTGACAATTGGTACACTAACAATTCTACACTAACCTATCCGGTTACGAAATCAACAGATAAACATTCGGGCGCTTTTGCTGTAAAGGGAGAAGTAACCAATTACAATACATGGACAGCGCCCACCTTCGGAACGCCCGGCAACGCGCTCTTTGTAGTGAATCAGACATACACCACAATAAATTTTTTCTACAAGTTTAACAAACTGAATAACGATGCAATTACCATAACGGGAGGATTGCTGGACAGCACCGGCACGCCCGTTGCCTATTTATATAAAAACATTGCCGATGGCGAGTCTTCATACACGTCCATTTCAATTCCTTTTGTGTATATAGGTGCATCTCCTCCGGCAAAATTGTCTCTTACAATAGGAATTCAAGACACTATTTTAAGCACTGCCACTCCCGGTTCTTATTTCCTTTTCGATGATTTTTCTCTTGGCGGTTTCGTGGGCATTGATGAACTGAATTCAAGTGACAATATTTTTGTCTTCAACAATCCTGCAACTGATTTTATTTCATTTTCAGTTCCTGAAAAAAATCCTTCACTCACAGTTTCACTTGCTGATGTAACAGGAAAACAAATCATCACTCCGTTTCATTCCGAGAGCGCAATCAACAAAATTGAAACCGAAAATCTTTCCGGAGGAATTTATTTTCTCACCATCACCAATGAAAAAAGCGTGAGAGTAAAAAAAGTGATCGTTGCGCGTTAGGAAATCATACGAGCGCAATATCGAACTGCACAAGGTCAATAAATTCCTGAACACGCTGATCAATTTCTTCCTGCGTCAATGTTTCCAAGCGCTCCAATCCGAATTTCTCCACGCAGAAGGAGGCCATTGCGGAACCAAAAATAATTGCGCGCTTCATGTTGTCGAAAGAAATATCTTTCGTTTGTGCAATATGTCCGATGAAGCCCCCCGCAAACGTATCGCCAGCGCCTGTCGGATCAAACACATCCTCCAGTGGAAGTGCAGGAGCGAAAAATACCTGCTCTTTATTAAAGAGCAACGCACCGTGCTCACCTTTTTTAATTATGAGATATTTGGGTCCCATCTTTAAAATCTTCTGTGCTGCTTTCACGAGGGAATATTCTCCTGTCAGTTGTCGCGCTTCAGAATCATTTACAGTCAAAACATCCACGAGCGTAATAATTTCCATGAGAGAATCCATTTGAGTTTCCATCCAGAAGTTCATCGTGTCCATCACTACCAACTTTGGGCGTTTATGCAAACGATCCAAAACTTTTTTCTGCAGCTGCGGCATCAGGTTACTCAACATTAAGAATTCACAATCCTGATACGATTCCGGAATTTCTGGATTAAAGTCGAGCAATACATTCAGTTGTGTATCTAGCGTATCGCGCGTATTCATATCAGTATGATAGCGTCCGCTCCAGAAAAAAGTTTTCTGTCCGTTCTTTATCTGAAGTCCATCCGTATTGATTCCGTGTTTATGGAACTGTTCAATCTGAGTCTTAGGAAAATCATCTCCCACAACAGAAACCAATTTAATGTTTTTTGTAAAATAAGAAGCGGCAGTACCTGAGTAGGTAGCAGCACCGCCAATAATTTTATCTGTTTTTCCGAACGGGGTTTCGATGGCATCGAAAGCAACAGTACCTACAACTACTAAACTCATTATTGAAATTAGAAATTAAAAATGTGAACTTAAAAATGAAGAAGGCGGGCAAAGCTAAAAAACGGTTTGAGTCGCAGATTGAGCTAACAAAAAATTTCGCAAACCGGCTCTTGCACGGTTGGTTTGATTGTTTACTTTTGCCGTCCCTTAAAAATCACGATTAAGGTGCTTTATTTCCACTGTATAGTGGAAAGATTGAAGCGGGGAACGAATGGTCTTCTCAATGCTAAGAAACATAGAGAAGATTATTCCTCCTTAGCTCAGTTGGTTAGAGCACATGACTGTTAATCATGGGGTCCCTGGTTCGAGTCCAGGAGGGGGAGCTAAGAGCGGTGGATAGTTTCCACCGCTCTTTCGTTTTTATGCTATTTTCAAAATGCTACTTTATCTCGCGGGGTTTTTGTTTTTTTGCACACCAAATTCATTTTGATTTCTACGACCGACATATCCCTCCTTTCCGACCAGGAACTTCTTTCTCTCCATAAAGAGAAGAATGACAAATCTGTTATCGGAATTTTGTTCAAGAGATATACTCATCTCGTACTTGGTGTGTGCATGAAGTACCTGAAAGACGAGTACGGGGCGAAGGATTGCGTGATGGAAATTTTTGAAAAGTTGTTAACTGATTTGAGTCGTCATGAAATCGCGAATTTCAAATCGTGGCTGCATACGGTGACGAAAAATCACTGCCTAATGAAGTTGCGGTCAAGCAAGAGTAAATTTACAGAACGGTTTGAAGATGAAAAAATAAATCTCGAAGTTGTGGAAACGAATCTTCTTCTGCATCCAGAAGATAGCAATGAGAAAGAAATCATGCTGAAACTGATGGAAAAGGGGATTGACCAACTGAATGACGAGCAGCGAACGTGCGTGAAGCAATTTTATCTTGAAGAAAAAAGTTATCAGGAAGTAAGGGATCTCACGGGTTTTTCCATGTTGAAAGTAAAAAGCTATATCCAGAACGGAAAACGAAATTTGAAAATCTTCATGGAAAAAAATCATGGCAGGTAACATCGAAAACATATTGAAGTCGGGCGCTTGCATTTCTGAAGAGACAATGCTTCGTTATCTTGACGGAAAACTTTCTCCGCTTGAAAGTCATCTCGTTGAAAAACATCTGCTCGAATGTGAGTTGTGCAGTGATGCATTTGAAGGATTGCAGCTGATTCATCGTTCAAACCGGAAAGAAATTATTTCTGGTCTCAACAAAAAAATTGATGCGCTAAATCAATCTTCCAAAAGAGTAGAAGCGAAGATTATTCCTTTCAATAATTATTACCGAATTGCAGCAGTAATTGCGTTGTTCATTTTATTCGGTGGTAGTTATTGGTATCTGAAAAACATGCAGCAGGAAAAAATGATGGCACAAAATGATTCAGGAATATCAAAACCGGATTCCGCTTCTCCGCAATTGACTCCGCAGGTAAACACCGATCAGAAATCTTCTGAACCAACTCCTGCTCAACCGCAAAAATATTCTGAAGCAAAAAATAATATGTCTCAGAATACACAAACCATATTGACCGAATCCAAAGATGTGCCTCCTGCAAATGAGATTGAAAATGCATTATCGCCAATCGAAGCCGCAAAGCAGAAAGCCCAAGAACAAACAGCAACAGGACTGATTACAAAAACAGAAACACCTTCTGATAAACAATCTCTGACAAAATCAAGTGCTCCTGCTGCTGTAACTGCATCTCAGGATGCGGAATCGAAAGCGAAGAAAGAAGATGGTATGAGTTTTAAAAAAAACAGTTCAGCCGGATTATCCGGTGATCCTGCATCATTATTCAAATCAATAAAAAAAAAATATGATTCTAAAAAATATTCTGAAGCAGCAGATGATTTTGAAAAACTTCTGAAGGATTCTACAACAAAATTTTATGATGATGCAGAATGGTTGCTAGCCAATTGTTACATGCGGGTTCACAAAAATGCAAAAGCAAGAAAACTGCTGATGGAAATTGCAAACTCAAACCGCCCTCACAAAAAAGAAGCGGAGGGATTGCTACAGGAACTTCAGTGAGTTCGGAGTGATGGAATGAAGGAAGGTATCATTCTAATATTCCACAATTCTATTCCTCCCTTTTCAATATTGCCTGATAAAGAATAGAGACACCGCAATAATAATCACCCACAGAGTTACTCCCTGTAGCATCGGTCGCGCGCCAACTTTTTTCATTGCTCCAATTGAAATTCCTGTGCCTATTAAATAAAGCGTAATGCAGAATCCGGTTTTGGCAACTGTTACAATATCTGTAGTCAATTCACTAGGAAGTTTCAGGTAACTGTTCATTACAGATGCAATCACAAAAAACAAAATGAACCATGGAAAATTCCATGTTGAATTTTTATTCTTGAAAATAATTGAAGTGAGTATTACTACCGGAATGATCCACAGAGCTCGCGCAAGTTTCACGGTGGTCGCAATCATCAGCGCATCGTTTCCGTATTTTGATGCTGCGCCAACCACAGAACTTGTATCGTGAATTGCAATGGCGCTCCATATTCCAAACTGTTGTTGGCTCAAATTAAAGTAATGTCCGATTGGCGGAAAAATAAAAAGCGCAATTGCATTGAGAATAAAAACAGTTCCGATGGAAACGGAAACCTGGTTGTCATCTGCTTTCAACGACTGACTTACTGCTGCAATGGCGCTGCCACCACAGATTGCAGTGCCGCATGAAATAAGGTGAGAAATCACGCGCTCCACTTTGAAAAACATTCCGAGTAGATAACCGATTCCCATTGCAAATGAAATGGTGAGGAGCGTAAATACAAAACCATCTCTGCCGGCTTCCATCACTTTTGTAAAATTCATTCCGAAGCCGAGACCGACAATGGAAATTTGAAGAAGATATTTTATGATCACCTTCGTTTGCTTCGGAAAAGGATTCGTGAAAACAATTCCAATGAATATTCCAAGCAACAACGCTATACTTGCACTGAAGAAAAAAACTATAACCAAAACAGGAAAAGCAAAAAATAAAAACTTTGCAAGCGGTTGGTTGTTTCTGATGGAAGAAAAATTCATGCGATCCGGGAATTGCTTTCTGATGCAGCAAAACTAAACTAAAACAGGTGATGGAAATCATTGGTCAAAGAGGGTTTCTTAGTACCTTTGCAGGGAAATTGGTATTGATTTTCACAATCCGAAATTTTTACACTCGAAGTTCCACATTAAATTTCAACCTTCATGTACATTGATCAACTCTACACCAACTGCCTTGCTGAAGCAGCTTATTACGTAGAGAGCAATGGCGAAGCAGCCATCATTGATCCGATTCGTGAAACAGAACCCTATCTTGAACTTGCAAAGCAACGCGGAACAAAAATCAAATTCATTTTTGAAACTCATTTTCATGCGGACTTTGTGAGCGGACACATTGATCTTGCAAAACAAACCGGTGCTGAAATTATTTATGGTCCTCTCGCAAGTACAGATTACAAAGTTCGCAACGTAAAAGACGGTGAAGAATTGAAAGTTGGCAATCTTACCATTCGCGCACTTCACACACCCGGGCACACGCCTGAATCAACCTGCTATTTATTGCTCGATGAAAGTTTTCAGGAGTACTGCATCTTCACAGGCGATACATTATTTGTGGGAGATGTTGGTCGCCCGGATTTGTTAGACGGAAAAATGACGAAGGAAGAACTCGCAGGAATGATGTACGATTCACTCAACAACAAAATCAAAAAACTTTCGGATAAAGTGATTGTATATCCGGCACACGGACCGGGTTCATCCTGCGGAAAAAGTTTAGGCCCTGAAAAGCAAAGCACCATTGGCATTCAGAAGAAAACAAATTATGCGCTTCAGGATAAAACCAAAGAAGAATTTATCAAAGAAGTAACCGAAGGATTGATTGCACCGCCTGCCTATTTTTTCAGCGATGCAATGATTAACAAGAAAGGATACGATGCAATTGACTCCGTGATGAAGAAAAATCTAAAGGCGCTTTCTGTTGATAAATTTGAAAACGAAATAAGCAGAGGCGCTTTTATTCTCGACACAAGAATTCCTGACGAGTTTGAAAAAGGATTTGTAAAAAATTCCATCAATATTGGACTGAACGGAATGTTTGCCGTATGGGCAGGCACTGTTCTCAACATCAACATACCGATGGTTCTTGTTTGCGAAGTTGGCAAAGAAGAAGAAAGTGTGATGCGACTTGCACGTGTGGGTTATGAAAAAGTAAACGGCTATCTCGATGCGGGGTTCGATGCTTGGAAAAATGCAGGCAAGTCCGTTGAATTTATAGAGAGTATTGAACCCGTAGAATTTGCATCACGAGTAAATGCTGGAGGAAAAGTTTTAGACGTCCGCAAAATTTCTGAAACAGAAGCAGGACATGTAAAAGATGCAACTGTTATTCCCCTTGCTGATCTGAGAAATAATTTTGAATCTGTGAAACAGGACGAACCCGTAATGATTCATTGTGCGGGTGGTTATCGCTCCATGATTGCTGCATCACTCATGAAACGCGAAGGATACAACAACATCATCAACGTGCATGGGGGTTGGGGAAAAATAAAAGACACCAATGTGACTGTTACCATGGGCGTGCCTTCTAATTTAGTTTCTGAGTCGTGGAAATAAGCAGCAGTGATAGGAAGGAAGCAGCAACAAAGGTGAACTTTCGTCAACTTATTTCCTCTCATCCTTTTGTTCTCATAACCTATTCTGCCGAATGGTGCGAACCATGTAAATGGGCAGAGCCGATTCTTGAAGAAGTAATTTTAAACTTCAACGGCAAAATTATTCTTCACAAAATAGATATTGATGCTCAGCCCGCATTTGCGCAGGAGCAGCATGTGCTCAGCATACCTACACTTGCTCTTTTCAAAAACGGAGAGGAGGTCTGGCGTATGCGTGGATTCGACACTTCGCAAAATTTGGTAAGGGTTTTTGAAAAATATATTTGACGTCTTACTCGAGGTTGATGCAGTTTTGGGGATGGTGTATCCTTAGGGTATTTGTAGCACTACTCATTTTCTTTGCAATTTTTATCCGAAAGCTAATAATTGCTTTACCCTTGTCGTTTAGGGGTTAAAAATAAAACTTGCAAACCAAAATTCCTGAGAGTACGCAAACCAAATCCACAAGCAGCATAATGCCGAGCGTGTACCGCGTTTCTTTTACATTTACACTGCCAAAGTAAAGCGCAATCACATAAAACGTTGTTTCAGCTGCACCTTGAAAAAGGCAGGAGAGCTGTCCCGTCAATCCATCCGGTCCGTAGGTTTTCATTGCATCAAGCATGAATCCGCGAGAGCCTCCTGCGCTGAAAGGACGCATCAGCGCTACGGGTACCGCATCAATCACTTGCTTATCTACATGAAAAAGGTTGAGCACAGAACTGAGCCCACCCATTACAATACTCATCAAACCTGAATTGCGAAAAATACTAAGTGCAACAAGCATTGCAATCATATAAGGAAGTACGCGCACTCCGGTTGTGAAACCATCTTTAGCTCCCGTAACAAATGAATCAAAAATATTCGTTTGATTTTTTCTGAAAATCTTTTCATGAATGATACAATACACAACAATGATCAGAATGATAAAGAGGAGCACTGCATTGCTGAGGTTTCCCGTGAAATGAATTTTACTGATTCCATTCAGGTGGTTAATGTAAAATAAGAGAAAACCGATGATCCCGCTGATAATTGTTACAAAACCAATGACAGCAAGATTGAGAAGATTGATGCGTTGTTTGATGCTCACGAAAATCAATGCTGCAAGTGTGCCGATAAAAGAAGTGATGATGCAGGGCAACATGATGTCAGCAGGGTTGCTTGCGTTTTGCGCTGCACGATAGCCGATGATAGAAGTTGGAATCAACGTAAGTCCTGCTGCATGAAGACATAGAAACATGATCTGGCTATTCGATGCGCGGTCTTTATCGGTGTTGACAGCTTGCATACTTTCCATGGCTTTTAGTCCGAAAGGAGTTGCCGCGTTATCAAGCCCTAGAAAGTTGGCTGCAAAGTTCATCGTCATAAAACCATACGCAGGATGACCGGAAGGAAGTTCGGGAAATATTTTTGCAAAGAGCGGAGTAAGAATCCGAGCAAGTTTACTGATCGCATTGGAGTCATTGAGAAGATGAAGCAGTCCGCAGAAAAAAGTTAAGTAGCCGATGAGCGGAAGCCAGATGTCCATAATCGTGTTTTTGCACGTCATAAAAATTCCATCGGCTGCCTGCTTGCCAACAAATACTTCGACTACTCCTTTGTCAGAGAGGTGATAAGTCGTATCGTCTTGCTGAAAGCCTACAGCTTTATTTATAAGTATGTTTGAAAAAAGCGCTGAATCCTTCTGTTGAAATTCTGAAGCGGGATATTCTCCAATTACACAAGGATCGTTCTGAGAACTGTTCACTACATTTCCAATAGTATAGGTGCGACCGGAGAAGAGCAGAAAAAAAATATACAAGAGGCTTCCCGCAATAATGAAAGACCAGAATCTACTTAGTGCCATTTCAAAAATAATTGAAGACAAAGAAAGGAATTCGGAAGTGTAGGTAGCAGCATACGTATCCATATTTGTGAACGGATAAAATTGAAAAAGAAAAAGCTGCCGGTTTTAAACGACAGCTTAAGGAGTGGGCCTACTTGGGCTCGAACCAAGGACCCACAGATTATGAGTCTGTTGCTCTAACCAACTGAGCTATAGGCCCTGCTTTTTCAAGCGAGGCGCGAAAGTATAACTTTGGCCGAAACATTTCAAGACAAATGATTGCCTTCAAAAACATTATTTTCGATTTCGGTGGGATCATCATCCGGATTGACCACAATCGAATCGCAGAAGCATTTAAAAATTTCGGATTGAAGAATTTTGATCATCTCTATTCCAAAGCTCATCAAAGTAATTTGTTTGATGATTTTGAAAAGGGAATTATTTCTCCGGAACAATTCCGAAACGAATTGCGGGAAGTTTCAGGAATGAATTTATCTGACGATCAAATTGACAATTCATGGAATGCAATCCTCCTCGAACTTCCTAATGAGAATATTGATTTGCTAATGCGACTTAAACAATCGCACCGCATTTTCCTTCTGAGCAACACAAATTCGATTCATGAAAAAGCGTTCACTGAAATGATCATCCGTGACTTTGGAAAAAATATTCTTGAAGAAGTATTTGAAAAAGTTTATTTCTCTCATCACCTACACATGCGCAAGCCGGATGCTGAAATTTTTCTTCACGTATCAAAAGAAAACAATTTACTTCCTGAAGAAACTCTTTTTGTTGACGACTCCCCTCAGCACATTAAAGGAGCAACGAAAGTTGGGTTGAATACTCTGTTAGTGGAAAAAGGAAAAATGATTGCAGATTATTTTTGAATCTGATTTAATCAGAGCTCAAATACTCAGTACAAAATACTCACAGAAGAATCCCACAAAAAATCCAGCGTACAATTGTAAAGACCGGTGCGCACCCACGCTCAACCGTGCAGTGCCGATAAGTCCTGCGACCAAAAGAGAAATTAAAATCGGAATGTGGAGATCAACCAATAAGAAAGATGACATTCCGAAAAGCATTCCTGAAATACCTCCAATGCCAATCATGTGAATGCTGATTTTCCATTTCAAATTAATGATAACAGCCAGCACGACAGAAGCCGCAGCGCCAAGCAACAGCAACGAAAATATTTTCGGCAGCGCAATCTGACGGAGCAGATAATACGCAATCATCATCAGCACCGTGTTGCAGATGAAAGGAACAATGCGTTCCTCACGCTTGTCCATGTTAAAGGATTTTATCAACCCCTTTCTCAGAAGTAACCATGAAATGGTGACAGGCATAAGAAGTGTGTTGAAAATTACAATCGAGTAAAGCGCCACCTTCGCACTGGTGCTCGTTGTGTAATCAAGATAAGGGTTAAGTTGAAAGATTAGGAACAATGCATACGTAGGCATCAGCACAGGATGCAGAATAATGGACAATACTTTTGCTGTACGATAATTCATTTGCAGGAAGAATTACACTCAAAAAATTTCATGCGTAAAGGTGTGTTCAGTTTGAAAAAAAATTTTTGGGGGGCGCAATTTTCAAATCAGATACAAGGTTACTGAAAAGTTTTTAAAGTCCCTTTCGCATACGCGCTACTGGGATGTCGAGCATTTCGCGATACTTCGCTACTGTTCGTCTTGCGATGTTATATCCCTTTTCTTTCAGAATTTTTGCCAGTGCTTCATCCGTAAGCGGATCGCTTTTGTCTTCGGCACCAATGCAGTCAGCAAGAATCTGTTTCACTTCCTTGCTCGAGACCTCTTCTCCACTTTCAGTCTGCAATCCTTCAGAGAAAAATGTTTTCAGAAGGTACGTTCCGAAATGCGTTTGCACATACTTGCTGTTCGCCACGCGCGATACGGTTGAAATATCCATCCCTATTCTTTCAGCAATATCGCGAAGCACCATCTTTTTCAGCTTGCGCTGATCGCCTTCAAGGAAAAATTCATACTGGTAATCCATAATCGTCTTCATCACCTCAAACAAGGTATGCTGCCGTTGCTTGATGGCATCAATAAACCATTTAGCAGAATCAAGCTTTTGTTTCACGAACGTAATCGCCAGCTTGCTATCTTTCGATTTTTTATCCTTGCTGTAATGTTCCAGCATCTCTTTATAATCGCGGCTCACCTTCAGTTCAGGTGCATTGCGCGAGTTCAGCGTAAGCTCTAGCCTGCCGTCAGTATTTGTTATTTGAAAATCAGGAATAATATGTTGCGCACTGCGCTGCCCTTCATAAGCCGTATTGCCGGGACGAGGATTCAATTTCAATATTTCCTGTATAGCGCCTTTCAGTTCTTCATCGCTTATCTTCAGCGATTCTTTTATTTTATCATAATGCTTTCTGGAAAATTCATCCATGTATTCTTCCAATATTTTCCATGCGAGCTGAACGGATTCCTTGTTCGCATGTTTGCGGTCGAGTTGAAGCATTAAACATTCCTGAAGTGTGCGCGCACCGATGCCTGCTGGTTCCAGCATTTGTATTTTTTCAAGCACATCAAGCAAGTCCTGCTCAGAGGCAGAAACGTTTTGTGCAAAAGCAAGATCATCAACAATCGCACTCAATTCTCTACGTAAATATCCATCGTCATCCAAACTGCCGAGCAACTGTTCTGCGATATGATATTCAGTATCGTTAAGTTCAAGTTGATATAGCTGGGAGAGCAACTGATCCTGAAAATTTGCCGCATTACTGATGGGCGCTTCCCTGCGCTCATCGTCAGGAGAAGAATTATTGCCAGCCGTTTTGTAATCTGCCACCATGTTTTCGTCAAGGTATTCATCAATGCTGATGTCCTCCTCACGCTCACCTACCTCCTCATCATCTTGCTGATTTTCAACTTGCTCGTTGTCATCGGTATTGTATTTTTCTTCCTCTTCAGCACCCTCTTCAAGTGCAGGGTTTTCCTGCATCTCTTCTTTGATACGCTGTTCGAGATTCGCTACCGGAATCTGCAGCATCTTCATAAATTGAATTTGCTGTGGCGAAAGTTTTTGCTGTTGCCGTAAGTATAAGCCCTGCTTTAATCCACTCATAAAAAATTTGTCGTGCTTTTTCTCTTACCAATCAATGAATCCATGGCCATTTTTGCGGAAATGCACGGAGCAAAAGTAAACAGAAATGTTGTTGCTCGACTTATAAATACATGCTATTAACTTTTATTAATGTGTGTGTAAGATTTTGGTTAAATTGTAGTGGCTTGAGATTGAAATGCGGAAGATGGAGATGCGTTTTCTCAACTTGGAGATGCACGTTCTCGACTCGGATCATGACATTCTTTCAACGGAGACGCGTATTCTCAACTCGGAGTATGACATTCTTACAATGGAGATGCGTGTTTTCAACCTGGAGCATGACATGCTTTCAGTTGAGGGGCGTGTTCCCGACTCGGAGAGTGACATGCTGTCAATGGAGGGGCGTGTGATTTATGTAATTGCCTCTATTCCAACCAATTTTCCAAGGGAGAAGGTGAAATAGTCGGTGTTTTTGAGTGAAAATGAATGTAAGATTTGGGGGGAGATTTTTTGAAATTTCTTCAACCAACGAATAGCGAATTGATTTCGAATTTATGAATGAAGAAAAAAAAATATGGACGCGCAACTTTTAGGCAGGTAAGTTATTGGTGTGGAAATTATCTTGGGGGTTCGTACTGATATTCGTGAGGGGGTGAAGAAATAGGCATGAGTCTTAAATATACATTTTACATCCCCAGACTGCTAACTATCAACTGCACGCTACCAATTACTCATTCTCTATTTACATCTCTTCTCATTTACTGTTTCTTTGCGCTATAAATAGAAGTTAAAATTTAATCTTTAAAAAACAAAAGTAAAATGGCATTCAAATCAACCTTATCAATTGACGGTGGCGATGAGATTAATCTCCTCCACTGTAGTTACTCCCTTCGCAGAGATACTGATGCAAGCGGACGCCCATCATCGGTACTTTATGGGGGTACCATTCAGTGCGAAGTAGAAGCTACTGAAGACAACAGCATTCTGGAATGGATGGCTGATCCACATAAAGTGAAAAATGGGAAAGTTACTTTTTACAAACGCAGTGATGTTGCCGCGCTAAAAACGCTTGAATTCGAAGAGGCGTACATTATTCAGTTCAGCGAGAGTATTGACACGGTTGGCAGCAACCCCATGACTACTCACTTCGTGATTTCTGCAAAGAAGATCAAGATGGGTACCGCTGAGCATGAGAACCCTTGGCCTGCTAATACTTAATACTCTCAGTCCCCTCTAAATGTAAATTGCTAAATTGCGGGCGCTGTGTATCCCCAACTGCACAGCGCCCCTTTTTCGCTAAAACCAAAAGAACAACCCAATGGCTCGTCTAATTTATACTGAAGTCGGTGTTTCAATGTCTGGCGCGAGTGATCAGAAAATCCTAAAAGATTTTCGCTCCATCACTATTCAGCAAAATTTTGCTGATCATCATTGGTTCGAGTTACAGGCAGCAGCCAGTGATCTGGGCGTTTTAAATGCAAAGTCCCCTTCAGATTATTCAAAAGAACTCATTGGCAAAAAACTTACGGTTACCTTTAGGGAAAGTACAAAAGGAGAGGATGGAAAACCTGCCGGTGGTCAGGTTTATAGCGAATTTACATTCATTATTACGGAAGTGGGCATTAGTAAATATAGCGGATACGAGGGTGATGTGATCATTCGTGGTTTTAGCCCGACCATTACACTTGAAAACGGAGCTCACTACCAATCTTTTAGTGATTCAAATCTGACAAACATTTTTAAGGACTCCATAAAGAAATTTATGTTGGATAATTATAAAAACTTTAATGAGAATGATACCATAAAACCCTTTTTCAATGAAGCTATTCCATACGTAGCACAATATAACGAAAGCACTTTTAATTTTTTTAAACGCCTTGCTAATAGATATGGAGAGTGGTTCTATTATGATGGCAAAGCATTAAATCTTGGCATCAGCACTTTTGAAGATTTAGAACTCAAATTTGGTGAAGATATTTCCGATTTTAATTTCTCAATGAAAGTCGCGCAGCTTAATTTCAAGAAGTATAGCTACGATTATAAAGAAGCGAGTCCTTCAACTTTTAATTCCCCTTCATCAGAATTTACGAAAGATGTAAACCTTGGCCCTTATGGCACTAATGCAATAAATCAATCGAGTAATGTCTTCAGCGGGACAACATTGTTTAAGACGGACAGCGTTCAAACTAATCAATCCGGACTGAATGCAGAAACGCGATTGCTAACCCACCAGCTTGGTTCGTCTATGCTTGTATTCTCTGCGAACTGCGACAATCCAAAAGTGGGGCTAGGTAAAACTGTCGATATTAAACTAATAAAAAAAGTTGGTAATAAAGAGGAGAAAGAGGACTTTGGAAAATATATTGTAACCAGTGTTATTCATCGTTCCCAGGGGCATAGCAATTATCAAAATTCATTCGAAGCTATACCGAATACAGTAATAGCTCCTCCCCTTTACAGCGCAGTTGAACCCACCTGTGAAATGGAAACGGCTATTGTAAGGGATAATAAAGATCCGGATTTATATGGAAGAGTAAAGGTGCAATTTAGCTGGCAAATCGGAAAAGATGAAAGTGATTGGATGAGAAATGCGTCACCCTATATCGGCTTTCATAGAGGAGTATCATGGACACCAGAAATAGGTGATGAGGTAATTGTTGGCTTTACTGACAACGATCCTGATAAACCCTTCGTTGTAGGTAGCGTGCATAACAGCAAAAGCAAATATACGTCAGAAGAAAAACAATACCAGAATAAATTTCTCGGTTCGCTTTATACTCTTATAACATTTCTTGATGGCAGCGATGACTCACATGGTCTTCATATGAGAGTATTTGATAAAATGAGCGATCCGGAAAAGGGGGCTCCAAATCTAATCAATGAAATATTCTCAAAATTTGACAATGGCAAAGGCACGGTAAAAATTAAAGCGAAAGACGAAATTATTCTAAATGCTCCCAGCATAATACTTGAAGGCAGCAATATATATATAAGAGGTGCAGAAAAACTGGAACTGCTTTCTGATAAGCTCATCAGTGAAACATCTAAAGAGGATGTGAAAGTAAAGGGCAAGAAAATAGAAACTACTGCTGATGAAGACATCACTATGAAGAGTACACAAACCATCAATATTGAAGCAACCACAGATCTAAAGGAAAAAGGTTTAACTGTAGCTATAAAGGCCGACACCACCTTGGAAGCCGAAGCAAGTGTAAAGGCAAGCTTAAAAGGCAGCGTACAGCTTGAACTTGAAGGAGGTGCTATGGCAACACTAAAAGGTGGAATAGTGATGATCAACTAATAAAAATTCTTCTTTAATATTCTAAAAAATAGTTAACTTAACCCCAAAACCAAACCCATATGCCAACTCACGTAGCCGTTAACATTCAAATAGCAGGAATGAGTGATCCTGTAGCGCCTTTCCTATCTCTCAATGTACAGCAAAGCATAGCTGGTCATCACAAGTTCGAATTGCGCGTACCTGTAAGCGTATTTCACCGCAGCGGAAATCCTGCAATTGTAAATGACTCTAATCAACTCATCGGGAAGCAAATTACTTTTGAGTTTCGTGAAAGCCGCACGGGAGGAAACATGCTCAATACGTTCAAGGCAGTAATCACGGAAATTACCTTTAACAAATATCGGGGTGCGCAGGGTGATCTTATATTGCGTGGATACAGTCCCACAATTCTTCTCGAAAACGGAGCTCATTATGCCTCGTTTAATGAGCAAACCCTCAAAGATATTTTCAGCAAAAGCATTGGGGAATTTCCGAGCAATTTTATTGGCACAAGTAAAATAAATCCCAACTATTCTGATTCGATACTTTACTCGGCACAATACAACGAAAGCACTTTCAATTATTTCAAGCGCCTGGCTAATAAATATGGAGAGTGGTTTTACTACGATGGGCAGGATCTTGTGCTTGGTCCACCAGATACGAGCAATTCTATAGACATAAACTTCAGCCAAAATGCATCAGACCTAAACCTCTCGATGCGCATACTTCCGCTGAAGTTCAAAAAAACATCTTATGATTATTCCAAAGATGAATTGCCCTCGAGCCCTTCTTCAACGGCTTCTTATCCTAATCTGGGCGCATTCGGCAATAATGTAATTGATGAAGCCGAATCGGTATTCAGTTTCGAATCATCTTTTATCACCAACAGCATACTCGCAAGCCAGGCAACACTTGACCATGAAGTAAAAACACTAAAAAACCAGCGCGCAGCAAATATTGTAGTACTAACCGGAAGCAGCGATAATGCAGCTCTTGGCGTTGGCAAAGTAGCACAGATAACAGTGACCACCCCCGGAGCCAGTAATGAGGATTACGGAAAATACATCATCACTTCTATAACTCACCGTACAGATGGCAGCGGCAATTACCAGAACCATTTTAATGGAATTCCACAAACAGTAACCTGCCCGCCACTTTCAGATGTAAAATATCCAACCCCCGATATCGAAACCGCGAAGGTCGTTGACAATAAAGACCCGGATAAATTCGGACGGCTGCAGGTGCAAATGCGCTGGCAGGCGGGTCAGGAAAAATCTCCCTGGCTGCGTAATGTATCTCCTTATACCGGACACCATCGTGGCATTAACTTCAGTGCAGAAGTAGGAGATGAAGTCGTGATTGGTTACAGCGACAACAATCCTGATATGCCAATCGTTCTTGGTTCTTTCAAGAATAAATCTTCGCAGTATTCAAGCGTGGATGCGCAAGCCAGTACTAAATTTATTACCTCCCGGTACAACACGATGATGATGCATGATGATTCGGATGATACTCATGGAATTTCAATCAAAACCTATAAAAAGGATGTTGGCGGATCAGATTTCACAGTAACAAATTTTATGACTCTAATGCATGAAGGAGGTAAGGGCAACATAGAAGTTAATGCCAAAGATAAAATTGACATCAAAGCCCCAACCATCAATATCATTGGCGATACTATTACAATTAACGGTAAATCATTAGTTGACATCCTTTCTGATAAAAAGGTTCACACTAAGGCAAAAGAGGAAATCAACATGGAATCCGATCAGAAGATTACCCAGAAAGCTACCACCGATTTTAAAGCCGAAGGACTATCAGTAACTCTCGATGCCCAGACTGATTTCAAAGCACACGGACTCAAAGTAGAAGTAAAAGCCGACATGCAAGTAGCAATAGAAGGCAGCGTTCAGGCCTCTCTCAAAGGCGGAGCACAACTCGAATTGTCAGGCGGTGCTATGGCAACCCTCAAAGGCGGAATGGTAATGATAAACTAACAGGAACATTCCGGAAACCACCAACCTTAGATAGTAAACCTTAAACTTAAAACAAATATGGGACAACCCGCAGCAAGAGTAGGCGACATGCATGTATGCCCGATGGTAACCGTTCTGGTTCCACATGTGGGTGGTCCTATTTTGCCACCGGGAACAGTGACTGTACTTATTGGTAGCATGCCTGCAGCCACTGCAACCAATATGTGCGTCTGCGTAGGTCCGCCTGATGTAATAGCTCTTGGCTCAACCGGAGTACTAATTGGTGGTTTGCCGGCTGCCCGCATGGGCGATCTGACAGCCCACGGAGGTACTATAGTATTAGGTCTTCCAACTGTTCTTATTGGTGAGGTTAGCCCATCAGGTGGAGGCGCTGCACCGTCTGCCGGCAGCGGTGGCTCAGGAGGAGCAATAGGTGCTGCCATTCAGGCAGTGGAAGAAGCCATCGCCACATATACTAAACCCCTGGGTGCTGATGCGCTCGCGATGAAAAAAAATATGGACGCACTTGCAAAAGCTGCAATAAACGGGGATGATCTTGCAGAAAATACTTCCAAGGACGATATAACTGCTCAATTCACCTTAGTTGACGAAGCATCTAAAGGGGTGGCTGATGTGCCATATGAAATACAAACCCCGGATGAGCAAACCCATAGTGGCAAAACAGATAGCAGCGGTAAAACAGCAAGCCTGAGCGGTTACTCGGTATCTGAATGCAACATTACTTATTTTAAAAAATAATTTCACCATTTACCATGGTAGGACCAAATACAAATCAAACCCACAGCATGGCTTCCAAACGGAGGTTGCTCCTCTTCGTGCGTTACAAACCATCAATGGCAGAATCTGATGCCACCGGTATGGTTGATTCTGTAGCGGGTTCGGTTGCAGGTGCTATCAGTACGGTTGAAAGTGCCGTGTCTAATATTCCCGGTTTAAACATGTTCATTAAAGAAGACAAAGCAGGAAGCAAATCGGAAAAGGAATATAAATACGAATACAAAGAACTAGACGCGAAAAAAAGTGAAATACAGAATTTGCTTTCAAAAGTACTTGAAGAAAATAAAGTAGATGTTTTCGAATTCAGTTCCACTGATTCAGATGGAAGAAAAGATGATGGTAAGGCGCTGCTGGATAAAATAAAATCACTTATATCATCATGGAATAATTATCCGGCACAGGTAAATTTAGTAGGCATCGGTCAGGGAGGCAATGTCATAAACGAGTGCCTAAACCTTATAGCTGGCGATTCTGCATTTGTAAAAAGTACGGATGATTCTGATGCAGCAAAAACGAAATGGAGTGTGAAGTCGGTTTTTTATGTTGCTACTCCTCTTTACAAAGACAAAAATAAAATTGATGACGATAAAAAGCCGAAAGGATGTCGTTTCATTTCTGTCTTCAATAAATATGACCTCACTCAAAACGCCATTGACTTTTTCGATCCTTCCGAAAACCTGAATGAACTGATAAAAAAATACGACAGCAATACTCTCTCCTTCATGATCGGGCACATCCGCATGAGAGTGATAAAAATACTTGCCATCCTGCTTGACAGTATCAACCTTGATACAGGTGATACTGCCAATATGAAAAAGCAACTCGATAAACTCGACCGAATCAAGTCAGAAGTAGAAGGGTTAATGAACGATATAATAGGGCTTGTAAAAGACATGATTGATCAGTTCAAGTCGCTCGCACAACTAAGCGATCTCCCTCAATTCGACAAAATGTTAGAGGGATATGATAAGATACCAGATGAGGCAGTAGGCATACTTACTAAAGAGCTTGATTCAAATGATAAAGACCATCCCGGCTTAATTCAACGAATCTTAGACATGGCTAAGAGTGGTTCTCTCGATTTTGAAAAAGCGGACATTGGTCGTTTTCTCAACTGCCTTAATCCGTTGCTTGAAGCACTCACTAAATCCCTGCAGCAATTAAAATTCGGTACTGCTTCACAAACCGAAATGATTGATCAAATCATTAAATCAATTGGTGAGGGAACAAAAATTTATGAACCCGCCACGCTCAATCCCGGTACTCAAATTGATATTTCCCCGCTCGATAAATACCACGACAAAGTAATTAACAAAGCAAAAACAGAAAAAATTGCCGACCTCGCCCTTGCCTATATTGCCCGTACACAATCGGCTATTAAAAAAGCCGCTGCAAAAGAAAGCGATCTTTCTAAACTCACAGGCGAAGAAAAAACCGAACTCGCTCAGTGCATTCTCGCCATTGTAAATCCTTTGTTTGTTTCCAAAGCGCAGGTGCTCGATAAACTTATCGAACCCATTCGCGGATTAGATTTCCTGAATGAATTTCTCAAAGACGATCGCTTCAAGGCACTGCTGGGTAAGGCCGGAGATCTTCTTGGCAAAATTTCTTTAAAGTTTTCCCCGAGCTTACAAACAAACATTGACAATGTAAACGGAGAAATCAACCGGCTTATAGGAACCTTTAAGAAAGCCGATTTCAAACTGCAGGACGACCCGTTCTATTTTATTTTCAACACCCACAACCTTGCCATCAATTCATTGCCCCCGGCATTGTTGAAAGAAATTTATAATCAAACAGATATACTGTATATCCAAAAACAAGATAACAATATTTGGGACGATGCCAGCGGAACATTTGTTCAGCAGGGACCACCAAAAGAAAATGTACAACCGGTAGCTGTTCACCAACCACTATAATGAAATACCTTCTATCCGATACAGCCGTTAACGGAGATTATACGCAGTACTTGCTGAAGAAAAATTTTCCTCAGCATCAATCCCTTTTCATAGGCACGAAGGATGAAAAGATTGAACAAATGGCTCCCTATCTCTTTGCAATAAACGAGCATCCTGTAAAAATACTGCAAGGGCAGCCGGGCACTACCCTCAAGGCATTTCTCCTCATCGAATCCACCATGTCGCTCGATGAACTCGCAGCACATTTCCGAAAACATATTTACGTTACAAAAGAAGGTAAGAAATATTATTTCCGTTGCTGGGATGGCCGCGTGCTCGAAAAGTGCCTGCCCGATTTCACCAAAGAGCAGTTTCTCGACCTGTTTAATTCCATCACCGAAATCATTTACGAAGATCATGTCAATTCATCTTCAACAATCTTTAAAACAGAAGGAAAAAAACTTCGCATATCTCAAATTTCCATCACTTCACAACCTGCCGGAAAAGAAACATCTCATGCAACGTAGATTCAAAAAAGTGATGCCGTATTGCTCAATGTCGTATTTAGTTTTATATTCGAACCCTATTTAAAAAACTCTCTCACATGGGAATGCCCGCTGCCCGCATAGGCGATATGCACATGTGCCCGATGGTAACACCGGGCGTACCACCAATACCACACGTAGGCGGCCCGCTTACCGGACCCGGTGCACCTACCGTTATGATAGGCAGTATGCCCGCAGCCACATTGGGAGATATTGCCGTTTGTGTAGGTCCCCCCAGCTCCATTATAATGGGCTCCTTAGGTGTTATGCTTGGCGGTAAACCTGCTGCCCGTATGTTAGACCCCACTGCGCACGGGGGAATGATTACACTTGGATTTCCTACAGTAATGATTGGAGATATGAGCCCGAGCGCATTGGCGCCTGCTGCTGCAGCGGCTATGGGTGGAGCTGCTGCTGCCGAAGTTGCGCCTGAAGTAGCAGCTATTATAGCACCTGCAGTGCAGGCGGCCATAAGTGTAGTTTTAGCTCAAATGTCTGGTCCCGCACATGCAATGGCACAGCAAACAGTGGGGATGGTTCAAGCGGCTGCAGCTGGTACCCCTCTAGTACATTCAAGTTTAAACTGTTCTATTTGTGCTAAAAAGAAATAATGATGCTGACAATAAAAAAAGGGCAGGAAAAAAAATTCAATGATCAGTCATTCAAAAAATTTGAGGACGACACCGTTGAGCATGTAAAAAAATATTTTCCAAACCATTTTATTGCAATGGAAGATATTACAATACGAGATACCATTCGATATGGATATTCAAGGGCAAAAAAATACGATTTTTTTACACAGAGGAATGTTTGCCTGTATTTAAACAATATGTTTGTTTTAGGAAGTAATTTTGATACCGATCCTCAATATCCTTGGGCAAATTTTATTCTTAATGATAAAAATATTAAAAATCCACAGAACAGAATAGATAAGCTTTCTAAAAAGGCCGAAGAAGTCTTTCGTGAAATTGCGGGGCTAAATCAAGTATTTCTGAATCGTACATTAATTAATATTAAGAATAATTCAGTCGAAGTATTTCGAACCTTAATGACCAGCGAGTTTAAAACAAAACATGAATACTTGAATATTTTGTACTCTAAAAAATATGAAGTTATTGGGGAGGTTAATTTAATTACGATGGCAGAAGATGGTTTTCGGAAAGCAAGAAAATATGGTCTAACTTCTGAACCCGCTCTGCAAATATACATAGTATTTATGTTTATGTTGGGCCATAGCTTTGACATTGATCCCCAATTCCCTTGGGCGAGCAAAATCTTGAATGATAGAAATATCTCAAACGAGAAAGAAAAAATGAAGATACTCTTCGATAGGGCAATTCTAGCTTTGAAAAGTTTTTTTGCACAAAATAATAATTAATAAAAAGATGTGTAACTTCTTTGACTCTAATATTGCCGCTCAACAATTGCCCGATACGGCTTGTGATCCAAGCACAACATCTTGCCCAACAAATCCATCTGATTGTATTGTTCAGTTTTTTCCAAAACCGGATTGGCAGGGAGAATATGGTTTTGATTGGTTACGTGATGGAAAATGGCCCTTATCCAGTCAGAATAAGATGGATCCGGAATATAAAAAAATATGTGGGAAACATTTTCTTCCAGTGGGCAGCCCTGAAGCCAGCCAGCATGTTGATACGGATATCAATTCGTATGCTGGCGAATTTAGGGAACAATCTGTACTTTATGGTAACATGGAAAACTATTTTTATAAGCAGCCCATAACATATAATGACGGAAGCGACAAAGCGTTTTTTGCCTCATTTCTTACTATGACTTCTGCTTCGGTTCAAATCAAAGCTAGGGTAAAAGATGTTCTTGAAATGCCTGACAGCTTTGAACTTGATAGCTATGATAAGAATGTTCTTTCTATTGATAATATTCCAACCGGAAGTGGAGATTTTCCAATAAATATCAGTATTAAAAACAATCAAAGGATAACCACGCAACAGACGGTTCATGTAAAAGCTGTTAAGCAGGGCTTTGATCCCAAAATTGTTGGCAAACTCATCATTTTACCAAATGATGATGCACATATTAAAGATATTCCGGTTTTACTGATTAGAGTTAAAACTGCCATTCCCGGTTTATTACCACCACCCACAGGCAACACCATTATTGATTTAATTAATATCTTAATTGGGCCACCCAAAGGCACTGAACGCACAGGAAGGATGGATCCTACAGTAGAGAGTTTTCTTCGTAAAACTTTTAGTCAGGGATTGATTCAACCAAAATTTAATGAGCCGGCAATTCCAAATGATGCAAATGGTAAGCCACTTGATTTGCTGGATTTTTCCACATTACCTCTTTATTCCAAATATTTCACTCCTGATGGAAAAGGAGTAATTATTCATAAAGATATTGCATATCTTTTTGGTACAATTACAAATTATAATACAACAACTGGTAGTTTGGAGGTGGAGCCTACTGTAACAACAGGTCAGGGGGTCCAACATAATAACTGGCAGGTACGCTTGTGGAATACTGCAGATACTTTTGCAATAGGAGGGGCAAATAATCCAACTCCGGCTGGTAATTTTAGAGGATCATCCGCAACCTCAATCACCATACCTACTTTACCAATTCCGCTTCCAACTCCAAAACCAAAGATAACTTTGACAGTCGAGAGTGGGTTGAGTTATACCAATGGACAAGCTGTTATTATTGCCAGGTCAGACGAAAATATAGCATCTCCTTTTGTGGATATCAGAAAGGCTTGTTACGCAAAATTTCAACAAAACTTAAGAAATGTAAATCCTACATTGGAACATACCTATGACAATCATGTAAAATTATTCTTCTTTGATGAAGGAATCTTTTTTAGAGAAGCAAATGGAAGTTTTCATGAATTGGGTGGAGAAGACACATCTCCGGATTCTCCAATGACACAAGGATTCGCAATTGTTGGTAATCGCTGTACCGCTGGAGCTGCAGTTCACGAAATTCTGCATGATCTTGGCTTGCCACACACATTCGATGGAGGGGCAGCTACTGGTAGTCTTTCAAGAAATGCAAGGTTTACCTATAAAGGAAGAGAAACTGAAAATATAATGGATTATACATTTACAAAGGGCGGTGGATTTAATAATGTAGGTGTTAGTTTATATCATTGGCAATGGAAAGTTATTAATGACAAAATCTAAAAAGCGATTTATATTAATATTTGTAGTTGCCCTCGCAATTATATTCAAGACTAAGGTCGATTCAATGAACTTAATACAAACAAATACTAAAATGAATATTCCTCTTGTAACCAAAGATTTTGAAAAATTTGATTTTGTTCATTATGACAGTATTAAAGCTTATTCGGAGCGAAATCTTGATGATGGCACTCATGTTGTGTATGAGGAACAATCGAATGGATATATAAAAAAAATTTCTATTTCAGATTCCTATTTTATGATTATTAAGCGGTTTTATAAAAATGGTAATATCGCTGCAAAGGGCCTATCGATTAATAATGGGGACTTTTTTAATGGTGTTTGGTATTACTTTGATGAAGCAGGTAAGTTTGTTGGTGAAGTCAATTATGACACCCCATTTGTTTTTACATTTGAAAATCTACTCAATTATCTTCAAAGTCAAAAAATTCCTGTTACTATGTCGAGTGATAAATATGGTTTACCCACTCGAATTTATAGAGAAATTATAGATCAGGTTCCTATTTGGAAAATTGAGTGGATGAAAGATACTACTAATATTCCGAATACTATTGAACAGATCAATATTGATGGTAAAACTGGAAAAATCTTAAGTAAAAAGGATTGGAAATATAGCATGGATTAATAGAGTAGTTGTGCTCGCGCGGCAAGTGTGCAAGCTGGCCCACGTTTTTATTGCCGCCACTTCACAGAGCATTTACTTGTGCAATAGCGAAAACTTACACAGTTTAGTGAACGCACATTATCCCAACACTCCCCCGCAGTTATAATTTTACGAGCAAGCCATAGCATTAGCTAACTCGCCCACTTCAACGGAATGACCGGCTACGGCACAAACTCCATTGCCCTCAAAGACATCCACATTGAGATAAGAAGAAAATTCGGCTTCCTCAAAGGATAGGTCGCTTCATCCCCACATTAATTAAGTGCGGTCGCCTTGGCGAGCTGTGCGGAGGCCTTGAAACCAATTTTCTTTCCTCTGCACATAATCCCATATAAAAGGAATAGCCCATCATCCATTCTTCTCATCACACCGGAATACCGTAACTCCTGTTTGCTTTTCATTAACAGCACTACCCTCAATAAGAATGGTATCGCCTAATGAAAGATTTTCATTTTGAATTGCCGGAATAGCACATTCCAATGAGCGCATCTCTCCGCCAATGACTTGCTTCTCATTTACAATTCCTCCGCTCTGATTTCCTATTCACAAGATTTAATTACCTATTCCTCTCATTCGGGAACCCAATCCGCATATCTATCCGCGAATACTCCGTATCTGAAATAGCATTCACCGGAACTGTCTTCCAACTCCATTCGTCTGTGTACCAATTCCGGTTATCTCTACATCCATTTTCCGTTTTTTCTTACATAAATAGGTAGCAAAGCAACTTTTTCCGTTTTTACCCATATAATATTCTAAAATAATTAAACCAGATTGCAAATTCTCACACTCTCATTTAATCACATAATTTAAAAACAATGTCATCACAGCAATTAACCATTCGTCCTGATGCAAAAGACGATGCCGCAAACAAAAACAAAGAACCCAAACAGCCCGCATTTGCCAATGAAATAGAACAGGCATGGCAACTGTATCGCGAACAACTACAACGTAATTTTGAATTGATGAAAATCATCAGCGACCAGCAGCAAGTCATAAGCCGTTTCGTTACTAATGGCATTCCTCAGCCGCAAACCCCCGCTTTGGAAGCAGCACAACCTGCACCGCCTGCCATTCCTGAGCCCATTGCGGAATTAAAATCCATTCCTCTTCGTCATTTCAATCAGCTCCAGCAAATCTTCAAACTCATTGATTCCCGCACTGTTCGCAATGATGGTGTTCAGCATTTAATAGAAATGATTTTTGCAATACATCAGCTTGATGAAGTGTACCCCGACAAGTTGTACATGCACATGGCCATTCCCGATTCTACCGGCTACCGCCATTCCCGTCATCTTCAAAAACTCGGACTGATTAAAAACAGAAAAGGAAAACTCACGCTAACCAATTTGGCAATCGTTCTCTTGCAGTTCCCACTCGAAACCGTTGAAGATTTCAAACTGCTTATTGAGAAAATAAAAGCAGAAGGTGTTTCTATCAGCAATTATGATAGTACTGATACCTGTTCATGGTTTGAAAGGCAAGCCAAAAAACAATAGCATCGGTTTCAGTCAGCAAGCACAACAACACGAACAAAAATCGTAATGGCGATTCATGAATCTCCATTACCGCAATTAATTCCTCACCCAAAAAGCCAACCCCCAAGGTTGGCGTTTGTGTTTTTACCCACCCTTCCCGGCAATTCACTTTTTTAGTTGAGAAAATAAATTTAAGTTTGCCAATCATGAAACAACTCTACGGCTACCTCCTCTTCGATGCCGCCAAAGCCACCGAAGAAAAACTAAACATCGCACAAGAGCAAACTAAAATATTTATCTCCCTCTACCGCGGCCGCAGCGAAGAAAACCTTGCCGTTGTAGGTCCCTACCTGTTCCCATTCCCACACTCAATAGAATTTTCCCAATTCATTTTACAATCCGGCTGGGGAAATGCATGGGGACTCTTCGCCTTCACCAAACAAACAATAGAAGAAACCAACCTCCACTTCCGCAAATTCCTCCTCGTAAAAACCGAAAAAGGAGAAGAACTCTACTTCCGCTTCTACGATCCCCGCGTACTCAGAATATTCCTGCCCACCTGCGATGAAACCCAGTTGAAAGAATTCTTCGGCCCCATCGAAAAATTTATCTGTGAAGACGAAGACAAAGAATTTGCAATAGAGTTCACACTTCTAAACAATCAACTAAACACGCGCAGGTTTCCCGCCCAGGAATTTTTTGACTCAGTGCCGAAAGACACTCCATCACAATCCGCACCCACAGCAACAATTGACTCCCCCATAAAAGTAGATCACGAAGCCATTCGTAAAAAGCAAAATCGCGAACCTGAAAAATCAAGATGGGGCAAGTTCTGATCAGCACCTCCGCAAAATTCCTTTTTATTAATTGCAATTGAATTCCACTTTTGTACTTTCGTACCTGATTAAAAGCTAAGGAAACGTTTTTCTTCAATCCGCATTCCAAATGTCAGCTCCATTTCTCCGTCTTCCCTTAAACTGCGAACGCGTCATTGAAGGCGATAACTTAGAGCAATGCTCCCTCAAAGATTCCATCGAAAATCACGTCAAGCTTATTCTCATCACCAAGTTTGGCGAAAACCGTTTCAATCTCTCTTACGGTTGTGAAGTATGGGAATTCGATTTTCAACGCATCGCATCCTTCAATGCATGGCGCGATAAAATTGTAGTATCAGTAAAAGAATCCATCAAAAGCAATGAGAAGAGATTGTATGAAGTAATGGTAAAGCTCGTAGTCGAAGACGAAGAAGCAATCAACTCATCCAAAAAAACTGTAGTCGTCCGCAAGCGCCTTCGCTTCGACATCACAGCCAAGCTCAAACTCACCGGCTCATCAATAAATATTTCCCCCACGCTTTACATAAGTCCATTCTCCGTTGATTAAAAATATTTTTCTTTAATTTCTAATTTCATCATGAGCTATCAATCCAAAGACAATATCAAACTCAGTATGATGCGCCATGCGGTTACCCACTGGGGCCTGGCAGAAGAAGATTTCAGCTCGTTCGATCCCATTGTCGAACTGCTCATAGAATCATGCTCCAACGAATTGTTCAAAGTCAACAATGAAATTGAAGCATCCCATGGGCGCATCCTCGAGCGGCTTGCCGCCTTGCTTGCACCGGAAATGATGACCAACTTCAAACCATCACATGCAATTGCAAAAGCGCATCCCAATAAAGATCGGCAAATCATCGGCATGGAAAACATGCAGCTCTTCTTTCAGAAAAAAATAGCATCCAAAGTTGATGGCCCTCTCGACACCAACCTCGATCTCTTTTTCATTCCATGTTTTAAAACAACTCTTATTGATGCAAGCGTAGTTGCAATGGCATCTCACCGCGAACTTTACACGGTAAATGAATTTGTGAAAGAGCGCGTAGCCACCTCCACCGGCACCCCACTTGCACCTTACACAATTCACCTCGGCATAAAAATCAACGATCGGCTGAAAGATCTCGACACACTCACTTTTTATTTCGACTGGAAAAATCTTTTAGAGAAGCGCGTGTTATACGATTCACTCGCGAATGCAAAATTTTTTATCGGTGATAAAAAAATCCCTATTCACCAGGGACTTGTTCACCAGGCAACCTATGATGAAGCAGACTACATCCGCAGCATACAAGGCAACACCCAGATTCCGGTTCTCCAAAATGAGATGAATGAGTTTTACAAAAATCGTTTTCTCACGCTGAACTTGGGCGAAGTGAAAGACTATTTGCAGCAACACAAATCTCTTTATCCAAAAGTATTTGATGATTGTTTCAATGCCGATGATCTCTCCGAACTAAAAACAAGTTTGCTCTGGATAAAGATGCAACTGCCCGTAAACTTCGATCGGGAGAAAACAGAAAACACACTCATGTTCCTGAATTGTTTTCCCGTCATGAATTTAAAACCGAACGAGCTTCGATATAAAACAGAAGGTCCCGTAAATATTATTCCGCTTTATACAAGTGATAATTTTTTCGAAGTAAAAGAAGTAACCAACGCTTCCGGAAAAAATCTTGCTTCTGCCGGCAACCGTTCAGAAAATGAAACGATAGGCACTTATATGCTTCGCGATACCTCGGCTGCACGCTTTGACCAGCGCAGCGCGAAAGACTACATTCACTACCTCGTAGAATTGCTCCGCGATGAAAGTGCGGTGTTTTCAGGATTGGGAAGAGAATTTGTTTCCAATCTCATCAAAGACATTAATCAAAATATTTCTCTGCTCGAGCAAAAAGTAAAACTCACCGGCAACGCGAAAGACCGTGCAAATGCTTATCTCATAATCAATCCCTTTGTTCCTGGCGATAATGTTTTCATTGGCTACTACACCACCAATGGCGAATCAGCAAACAAGCTCCGGCTCAGCACCCGACTTTCGGTTTATTCAGGTGATATTCTTTCTGACTCTGCAAAACTCGTAAGCATTACCACAAGTGGTCGTGAGCGCATGAATCAATCGGAATCCATACAGGCATATAAAACAGCGCTTCTTACGCATAACAGCATAATCACAAAGGGCGATATCGTCCACTATTGCAAGTATGAACTGGGAAGTCAGTTGCAGGAAGTAAATGTGAAAAGCGGAACCATGACCGGTGTTGGCGAAAAACATGGCATCATAAAAACAATTGATGTAAACATTAAGCTCGCAGATCAGTATGCGCTCTTGCCTGAAGAACTTGAAGCAATCAGTTCTCGATTAAGAAGCACACTCGAACTTCGTTCACCAATGGATTATACTTATCAGATACTTTTCAGCAAGAATTAAATTTCCTGAAACAGATTTTCACAAATCATGAAACTGAATTTCACAAATAAAAGTTATGCTGATCTCAAAGCAGAATTGGTTGCCAATCTTATTTTGCAATCTACTGATAAGAAAGGCAACCTTGTTTTCAAACCACTCGGAATAAAGAAACGCGGAGTGCGAAGGGATGTACATCAGTTTTTCGTTGACAGTACAGATGTTCACGCAGAAGAATTTATTGTCATTGAAGGAAACCGCGAAGGGCTTTATGATACTTTACCCGAAGGACTTTTTCATCAGCCACTAAATCCAAAATCGTTTAAAGAAAAAGACGAGATTATTGAAGAAATAAAACTGCACCGCAAAGAAGAAAAATCCGCCCGCAAATTCTTTCAGCCGTTCGACAATCAATTTTTTAGTACCCGTATGTTGGTGGAACAGGTAGAACACAACTCGCTGCTTGGTTATGCCGATCTACACGAGTTCCGTGCCTTTGACGAGTTCTGGAACCTCGGCTCATTTCTTACAAAGAATCAGAAAGCAATCCTGTTAAAAATGTTTCCACTTATGCACAGAAAAAGAGGAAACATGAATTTCATTTGCATGCTCATTGCAATGCTTACGGGATTACCAGTTTCTGTAGAGACAAAGAAACGGTGGGAAAAAATTTCGAGCGGACAGAAGGAAATGGCATTGGGCAATTGTACCCTTAACGCTGATTCAATAATAGGATCAACAGCACGGAACTATGTGATGCATCATACCTTAACTGTCGAATGTAAAAACTGGCAGCAACTTCAGCAAATTATTAGCGGACGCAACCTAAAGGAGGTAATTGTATTTGTGCTTGATGCGCTGCTCAACATCAATCACGTTTATGCACTAAACCCGGTATGCGAGAATGAAAAAGAACGCTTCCGTATTTCTGATGCTAAGGAAGTTTCATATCTGGGATATAATTGTGTGATATAGTTTGTGTTCTTCTCGAAGGACTTATTCGGATTCTTCCTCCTCTATAGCTTCCACCCCTTTCACCTCAGGAATTATTTTCAAAATAGTTTGTTCTATGCCTGCACGCAGCGTCATCGTTCTCATGCTGCATCCACGGCACGCTCCGTGAAAGCGAAGTTTCACAACCATGTCATCAGTTACCTCAGCCAAACTCACATTTCCGCCATCTGCCTCAAGGTACGGGCGAAGCTGGCTGAGCGCCTCTTCGATGCGTGTAGAAAATTTATGATCCGTGTGAATCATCAATGTGCCATCGTCTCCACTTTTTTAGTCGCAGGTTTAGTTGCATTGCGGATAGAAACCTGCCGCACCACTTGATCTGCAACTTCCATAAAAGCATTTGATACAGCGGTGTTGTCATCTAGCGCAATTGGAATTCCCGTATCTCCACCTTCACGGATAGTTTGCACTAATGGAATTTCTCCGAGGAAAGTTACATTTATTTCTTCTGCAAGTTTTTTGCAGCCCTCTTTTCCAAAAATGTAATATTTATTGTTTGGTAATTCTTCAGGAGTGAAGTATGCCATGTTTTCGATCAGTCCGAGCACAGGTACATTGATGGCGTCAAGCTGAAACATGTTAACACCTTTGCGCGCATCCGCAAGTGCAACATGCTGTGGCGTGCTTACAATCACAGCACCAGTGACCGGTACTGCACTAACCAGTGTAAGATGAATATCGCCCGTACCAGGAGGAAGATCAATCAGCATGTAATCAAGTTGTCCCCAATCGGCATCTGTAAAGAGTTGTTTCAATGCTTTTGATGCCATTGGTCCGCGCCATGGAATTGCCCGATCAGGATCAACAAGAAATCCTATGGATAAAACTTTCACTCCGTATTTCTCAACCGGAATCATAAATGTTTTTCCGTCACGCTCGTTTACAAAAAGCCGTTCATGTTCCACTCCAAACATAATGTGCTGAGAAGGTCCGTAAATATCTGCATCAATCAACCCCACTTTCGCACCCTTCTTTGCAAGCGCTACAGCAAGATTTGCGGCTACAGTGGATTTTCCTACTCCGCCTTTTCCCGAGGCGACAGCAATAATATTTTTTACATCAGGGAGCAGCACATCTTCTTTTACTCTTCCGCTTGTGGTGCGGGATGTCATGTTCACATTCACTGCTGCATCCTTATCAACAAAATGAATAATGGCATTGATGCAGGCATTCTGAATCATAGCCTTCATGGGGCATGCGGGCGTAGTCAGCACTACAGTGAAACTCACGTTTTTTCCATCCACCTGAATATCTTCCACCATCTTCAACGTAATTAGGTCTTTTCCGAGATCCGGCTCAATCACATTGGTGAGTGCTTCCGTAACTTGTTCTTTGGTAATCATTTCTTCTGAGCGTATATTTTAGATTAAAGAATGAAATGCATCAACAATCTTTTGCAAAGATAGCGAATAGGGCTGTTCTATTCTACATTTTACACTCTACATTTTTAATTCCTCCATCGGGTTCCAGAAAAGTTTTTTGAAATCCACTACCTGGTCTTTTTTCACTTTCACTCCTTCTTTTTCTAACAGTTCTTTCATTTGAGTAGGTGTTCCGAAATGGTGCTTGCCCGTGAGCATACCAATGCGATTCACTATTCGATGTGCGGGAACTTTGGGTTTTACTTGATGCGCCCCGTTCATTGCCCAACCCACCATACGAGAGCTGCGTGTAGTACCCAAATATTTTGCAATGGCTCCATAAGAAGTTACTCTTCCCTTCGGAACAAGCCGTGCAACAGCATACACTTGTTCGAAGAAGGAGTCGAGCTTGTTTGCTGAAGATTTTTTTTTCATCACAGTGTTTCTTTGAGAATAGAAAAACGAAAATACAAATTACGAATATTAAATTGAATCTTCCGTGTAAGTTTGCGCGTCCATTCGTAGCTCCCAAACATGAAAAGAAAACTTCAACGCTTTGCAGAAAATGAAACTTTTCCCCATTTGTTTCAGCCAAAAATGTTTCCTCCGGTTGATCATGTGCTGAAGGGTAAATGGCATTCCGATTTTTTTAAGAATCAACATCCCATTGTATTGGAACTTGGTTGCGGACGCGGTGAATACACCGTTAATCTTGCAGAAAAATTTCCTGAAAAAAATTTTATCGGCATTGACTGGAAGGGGGCGCGGTTGTGGCGCGGGGCACGCAGTTCGTTTGATAATAAAATGCCAAACGTTGCTTTTCTACGTATTCAGATTATGAACATTCTGAGTTTTTTTTCAGCAAATGAGGTGAGTGAAATATGGATCACGTTTCCCGATCCTCAAAGGGGTCGAGAAAGAAAACGCTTAACATCTTTGCGGTTTCTCGAAAAATATAAATCCATTTTGAATGCTGATGGAATTATTCATCTCAAGACTGACGATAAGCCGTTGTATGATTATTCGCTTGGTGTGTTCGTGAAAAATGAATTGAAAAAGATATTGGCAACAGATGATCTCTACCATTCAGGAATGGCTGATGAAATACTTGGAATTAAAACCACGTATGAAAAAATATTTTTAGATCAAGGGTTTAAAATCTGTTACTTGAAGTTTTCGCTTTCGTAATTTGTATTTTCGTTATTAAAAAATTCGCTGTTCGATGGAATCAAAGAGGGTTTTAGTTGCACCTTTGGATTGGGGTCTTGGTCATGCCACGCGCTGTATTCCTATTATCCGTGAATTGCTGAAGAATGGAAATGAAGTACTGATTGCCGCTGACGACAAGTGCGAAGATTTGCTTCATGAAGAATTTTCTGCGCTGAAGTTTATTTATCTGAAAGGGTATCATCTTTCCTACTCCTCATTTATTCCTGCCTGGCTGAAAATCTTTTTTCAGGTTCCGAAAATTATTTTCCGAATAATATTGGAACATGAGCAACTGAAAAAAATAATCCGTGAAAATAAAATTGATGTGGTGATTTCTGACAGCCGTTTCGGATTATGGAATAAAAACGTTTGTTCGGTTTACATCACGCATCAGTTGATGATAAAGTGTCCTGACGGATTCAAAATTTATGAACCCCTGTTGCACACACTGCATGAGCGCATTATAAAAAAGTTTGACCATTGCTGGATTCCTGATTATGCAGGAGCGGAAAATCTTTCGGGGGATCTTTCTCATAAATTTCTATTACCCTGGAATGGAGCATTCATAAATCCTCTTTCACGTTTTTTTAAAAAAGAATCATCTCAACGTTTTGAATACGATGTTTGCATCATCATTAGCGGACTTGAGCCGTCACGAGGCGTGTTTGAACAAATCGTTTTATCTCAAGTGAAGTCTTTTTCTGGAAAAGCGATTTTGATTCTCGGCAAACCGGCACATAAACGCGATGAAATAATACATGAAAATGTACGCATTGTTTCCCATCTCAATTCTGAAGCATTGGAAAAAGTTATTCTTGCTTCGAAACTTGTTGTTTGCCGCTCCGGTTATTCAAGCGTGATGGATTTGGTAGCACTCGGAAAAGATGCTGTGCTCGTGCCTACGCCCGGACAAACGGAGCAGGAATATCTTGCCCAACACCTTACCTCAAAAAAGATTTTCGCAAGTGAGGTTCAATCAAAATTTAATTTGAACGCAATGACGAAAAGAGACGAACGTTTTTCAGTAAAAAATATTTTTTTTACGGGTGATGATTTTTCGCAGCTATCAAAAATCATCCGCAATCTTAAAGATTGTTGACAAAATATGCTGGAGTAACAATTTCGTTACTCTTGTGCAATGCACGATCGTAAATAAATGCGCGGTAACGTAACGTATCGTTAAATGGCTTAGGCAGATAATCGGTTTTTTCAATGTCCCCTTTTAGGCCCCTATTCTGTCCGTCCTGGGTGAGGTACGGAAGGCGTGTGTTTACGTTGTAAATGAGTGATGAATCGGCATTATAAGTAGAATCAACCCAGATACCATGTTTGTAAACCTGGAGTGTGATTACAAAGTTATAATAGTATTGGCTCAGGGTATCATCAAAGATGGAATCGTTCGGGCGGTCCTGGTAGTAGCCGATGTCGCCATCGCCATCGGTGAAAGTTGCAACGAGCGTAAATGTTCTTCCGAGGGCGCCTGTATCGAATGACATTGATTTGAATTCAAGAGTAGGTACATTTGGGTACACATCTGGATGTGTGCATCCTGAAAAATATACAGCAAATGCAATGAGAAAAAATACTTTTTTCATTCGTAAAAAATGAGAGAGTAAAGTTAAGGAAAAGTATCGAGATTAATCTATTAAGTATTAAAGGAACCTGCCCATCTTTGTGATTGGTTATCAAATTTCGAAGCGAATTAATGACCCTGAATGTGGTTAATGTATTTTTCTTTGAAATGAAGCGCCACCTGATCCCAAATCAGCAGCCAGCGCTCTAAAATGTCCAGTCAAGTTACAAAAATTGCAAATTAGATTCCCAAAATAATTCATTGGCGAGATAACCATCAAAACCTCAGGTCAATCCCTCCCAACCAATTAATTCCTGCCTGCGGAAAATAAAAATTTTCCTGTATCAGTTTGTTACCGTACACATAGCCATACGTGTATCCATTACTTACATATTTTTTATCGAACAGATTATACACGCCAACCTTTATCGCAAAGTCCTTGCAACAAAACAAAGAGAAATGATAGTTGACAAGAACATCATTTAGAAAGTAAGCATCCATTTTTCGGGTTCCATCGCTTGTGTTGTCTAAAAATTGTTTGCCCACATATTTGGAAATAAAATCGAACGAAAGATTTTTTACCGGCAGACACACAATAGTGGCAGAAGAAATTACGGAAGGAGAAAAAGCAATATTGGTATTGCTATGTTCCTTTAATTGTTGCCCTCCGGCATCGTAATTATCTACGTACTCAACAAAGGTCTTAATCTTGTTTTGGCTCAGTGTAAGATTTCCGATAAGAGACAGATTTTTTAAAACACTCCACGAAACTTCCAGTTCCATTCCCATGCGCGAACTCTTCTCTACATTCATGCGCGTGTAGGCGCCCACATCGTTTATCTGTCCGGTCAGTATCATTTGGTCTTTGTAGTTCATAAAATAAAAATTTATGTTGAAATGAAAACGATCACCTGAAAATTTATATCCCGCTTCAGCATCCTGCATCTCCTCTGGCTTTGGGCGGCTCAATGAAGAACTGTTCACATAATCCCCTCGAATGGGTTCCTTATGTCCCAAAGCAAATGAAGCATAGAATTTGTTTTTCCTGTTCAGATCAAAAGCGATTCCCGCTTTCGGGTTGAAGAAATTCAACCTTACATTCTGCTGAACATTTGTGAGTGATCCGTCAAAACCTAAGAAAGAATAATCAACCATCCTGAATTGAACATCGCCAAACAGATGAATGTTTTTCGCAAAAGAGTAAATTGCTTTTGCGAAAATATTGAAATCATTTTTCGCAGCATTGTTATCATTGTAAAGAAAATCCTTCGCACCATTGCTTGCATACTGCGCCCAGACTATCTGATCAAAATGTTTTCCAGTGTATCGGCTTCCTGCAACACCAACAGTAAATTCTATTTTATCCGTTTCATAATTTGATGAAAGGGTGAATCCGTAGAAATAATTATCAAGCCATTTCTGCCGGGTAAGATTTGTAGAGGTAATAGTATCAACCCCAAGAATCACATCATCCAATTTGTAATCGGCAAACGATTGATTGTTTTTATATTCTTCATAATAACCTTTTCCTTTTGTGTAATGCAGCGCAGCATTCAGATTAAAATGATTCGTGAGCGCAAGTGAATAATGCAGTTGATAATAATCCTGCTGGTAATTGTCTGTTTGATTTTTGTAAGTGAAAGAATTAAAAGTTCGATTGTCTGAAGAAAAAAGATTTATGGAATCCTCAGGAGTAAAATACAAAGAGCCCACATTGTTGTAATAATGTTTTACCAATCCATCGTAGTTGTTATTAAGCTTTGCCTCAGGCACTCCGTTCCACGATTGATACGTTTTTTCTTGCCCACTGAAAACAATTGCGCGCAACGTACTCTTACTTCCGAAATATCCTCCGCTAACATAAAACGATTTCAAGTCAGAAGATCCGCGATCAACATATCCGTCCGAATTTATTTTTGAGAGTCGTCCTTCAACTGAAATTTTATTTTTAAGAAGACCTGTACCGAAATTCAAAGTACTCTTCCATGTATTGAAAGAACCATATGAGCGGCTGATGCTTGCAAACGGTTCTTGTGAAAGATGAGAGGAGAGGATGTTCACGCTTGCTCCGAATGCTCCTGCACCATTTGTTGAAGTACCGATGCCGCGTTGTATCTGAATGTTGTCAATCGAAGAAGCGAAGTCAGGAAGATCAACCCAGAACACACCGTTCTCTTCAGCATCATTTACAGGAACCCCGTTTATTGTAACGTTTACTCGTGATGGATCACTCCCGCGAATGCGGATGCCTGTATAGCCCACGCCCGCTCCCGCATCTGAAGTAACAACAACCGAAGGAGTTGTATTAAGAAGAAACGGTAAATCCTGTCCCAGATTTTTTTTCTCCAGATCAGTTTTACTTACTGTTGAAAAAGCAGTCGGTGTTTTATCAGAGGCGCGTGTAGCAGTGACAACAACTTCATCGCTCAAATAAGTTTTAGGTGAAAGAAAAATTTCCAATTGCTCATGGGGCAAAGTTGCTTCCACGCTTTTTGATTCAAAACCAATATGAGAAATTTTGAGATGAATAGATTTCTCCTTCAACTTGGGGAAAGAAAACCTTCCATCAACATCCGTTGATGTGACGAGAAAAGAATTTTCGATTGTTACAATAGCCCCTAAAATTTTTTCTCTCGTAGTTGCGTCAGCAACCGTTCCGCTCAATTGAGCAAAACATTCTGAGGAGAATAAAATAATTCCCGCTAACAATAAATTTTTTTTCATAGATATATTGGGGCTTTCAATCCGAAATCCTGAATTTCAAATAAACAGCACACTATTTATGGCGTTAAACATTAGTGCTGGTAAGGGCAACCATGCACATTAAAAAACAGTTCTACCTTCAATCCCTACGCAGGTATGATCCCGGTCAGGTTCAGCGGGTATTATCTCAGCCCTGAATATTATCAGGACACCCCAAGAAGACGGTGCGAATGTAGAAACTATTTTGTTCGATAAAGAAAATTGTAACTTGCCGCCAGAATTTTTCAAAAAAAAACCAAACAAAAAGGGGATGAAAAAAATTTTTATCGCTGGATTATTTTTATCACTGTCATTTCTTGCCTCTGCAAGAAATTATTACACAGGTATAGGATTGCGGGCGGGCAAGTTCAGCAGCGGAATAACCTTCAAGCATTTTTACAATAGCGATAATGCAACCGGAATTCAAATAGATGCTATGTACAGCAACATGTCTGCCGATGGGTTCACGATCAAGGGATATTATATCAAACAGATTCCCTTCAAGATACCAATTATTCAGTTACCACTTGATTTGGTTATTGGCGGAGGAATTCACGCTGCCTATTTCGCTCATCAAGGTGATAATGGTTATTACAAAAGAATAAATAGTGACAGCATTTACCGTTGGCCTACTGCAGTGGTTTCAATTGGAATTGATGCTACTGTTCAGATTGAGTATAAAATACCTGTAAAACATGTTCCGTTTACTGTTACGATTGACGGAAATCCTTTTTATGAATTCTATAAGCGGGGTCCCGAATACATTGACTTTGGCGTATCAATACGCTATGTATTTATGTAGCATCCAAAAAAATTTTCTGAAGATACTGCAAAGCATTACTTAATCTTCTGCTTCCTTTTCCGTTCACAATTTCAAAACTGAAATTTCTTTTTATTAATTCGCTCCTGTACCTTTTGAAAAAAAATTCTCCACGATGCGGGTTTTCCCTGACATTATCTTTCTCGAAAGGAATGTCTGGTGAGGTGAGGAGGAAAAGATCATAGCGATGCCTGCCGATCATTTCTTCAATCCACTGCGGAACAGTTTTGAAAACATCTTCGCACCATACTTTTGCAATGATCAATTCAGTATCGCAAAACAGAAAGTGGCTTGCTTTTGCTAATTGTTCTTCTTCTTGTTTAAGTTGTTCTCTTGCACAATGCTCAATATCTTCTAGCGTATATTTTCTATTCAACGAAGAAATATATCCCCGTGCAAATTCACGAACCCATACAGTTTGAAAATGCTCCGCAAGTTGTTTGCACAATGTTGTCTTGCCCGTTGATTCAGGCCCGATCAATGCGATCTTTTTAACTGATGTATTCATTCCCTGCAAATTTTTTCTTCCATTCTCTATAACCGATGATTGCAAGTGCGATAAAAATAAAATACAACACACTTGTAAGATACAGGTGTTTGAAAATATACATGCCCACATAAATTACATCCGCAACAATCCAAACAATCCAGTTTTCAATTTTCTTTTTTGCAACCATCCATTGTGCAATTAAACTCATTGAGGTAAGAAGCGAATCGAGATATGGAAGTGACGCGTCAGAATAATTTTTAAGTAATGTTACTATCAGCTCCGTGCCGATCGCACAAATAGCAGAAATAAAAACCCAGTCCTTTTTCTTAATAGTCGCTGCAACAAACACATTTCGCGCAGGTGCTTTTTTCCATTGAAACCATCCGAAGAGTAACAGAATTATGTAGAAAATCTGTAAAGAAGCATCGGCATATAGCTTCGATTTAAAAAACAAAACCAAGTATAGCATTACATTGATAAGCCCTGCCGGAAAACACCAGATGTTTTTTTTCACTGTGAGCCATACCCCTGCAAGGCCGAAAATAGTTCCAAGAATTTCAATCCACGTAAGTTCTTCTCCGAAAATTTCCACGATGTAAATATGAAAAAGTTTTTAAGAAGAAGTTCGTGGGCAATTCCAAGTTATTCATGCGAATAACAGAAAGAGCGTTTTTATTTGCTGAGTACCCTTTGTGACGTTTTTTACTTTAATTAGCACCCTTTAAATTCACCTAACTTGATTCAACACTACGGCACACCGATATCATCGCTGTTATCAAAATTCATTGACTCTATTGAAATAAAATTAAATGACGCCCGATGCTACGACATCGTAAAGCCATTTCAATTCAGCGGAACAATAACTGGTAAAGATGTTATCGTTCAACTAAGCAAGGGCGACTATTTTTTAGAACCGGGACATTTACAGATTGAACCACAATCATTTTATTTTATTCCGAGCGGACAAACCTTAAATGCAAAGACGGGTAATACTTCTAACGCAGTTCCAGAAGTCATTCAGTCGTTCAGCAACGAATGGACGCGGAATCAATTTATGAAATCTGTAGCTGCTTCGGAATCTCTGAACGACAAAGAAAATGTAATCAGCTACGTTACGTTTGAGACCGTTCTTTACCACGCCTTCCCTTTTTTTCCGCTTCTTATTGATTTGAAACCTTTCGTAATTCCTTACTCCGAAGAGTTTGCTCAACTGATTAAAAAAATCTTAATTGAGAAAGAAGAAAACAGAGTTGGCAAAGAGTTGATTTTGAAAAGTTATTTGAATGAACTTGCTGTTTTTATTTTCAGATTCATTGATGCAAAACCTGAATTGAAAAAGCCAATTGAAAAACTTCAATACCTTACGGATGTCCGCCTGATTGACATTGTAAAATTCGTTCGCGATAATCTGGATAAAGATCTATCAAACAAAGCAATTGCAAAGGTGGCTTATGTTTCTGAAGATTATGTAGGTCAGTTTTTCAAAGCACTTACCAAGGGCAGTTTGCAGGACTATGTGGAAAGTCAGCGGCTTGAGCGCGCCATGCATCTTCTTAAAACAATTCCGAATAGTGTTCAGGAAGTTGCAGCAATGGTGGGTTTCAAGGATGCTGCTTATTTCAGCCGTAGATTCAGAATGCACTTCCATGTTAATGCAAACTTGGTGCGACAAGGCAAAGTTCAGGACGTTTGAAAAGAATGAATGGCATCTGCCATTTCACTGATGATACTTTGATTTTTCTCAATTGAATTTCCGACAACAATTACATCAGCACCGGCAGTACAAAGCTCCATCGCTTTCTCCTGAGTTTTAATTCCGCCACCGACAATTAAAGGGAGTTCAACATTTTTGCTCACTGCTTCAATCATGCTTCGACTGATGGTTGTGCGCGCACCGCTGCCTGCATCCATGTAAAGTAACTTCAGCCCGAGCAATTCGCCCGCCCATGCTGTGCTTACTGCAATGTCATTCTTATCATGAGGAATAGGAATGGTATTGCTCATGTATGAAACAGAAGTAAGATGCCCTGGGTCAATGATCATGTAACCCGTGGAAATTATTTCGAGTGAACTTGTTTTCAATAACGGAGCTGCAAGAACCTGTTTGCCAATCAACATGTCTGCATTGCGTCCGCTAATGAGCGAAAGGAAAAGGATTGCATCCGCAAGATTACTGATCTGCATGGTGTTTCCCGGAAATAAAACCAATGGAATGTTGCTGTGCTTTCTCAATGCTGATAAACATTGATCAAGATTGTCATTCATAAGCAGACTACTTCCCACAAATAAAAAATCAACACCTGACTCCGAGGCGTTGCGCGACAGTGTTTCTGCCGCACGATGATCGGTTTTATCGGGATCAACCAGAACAGCAAAAAGTTTTTTAGAATCCTTTCGCGCTGACTTTATTTGCGGATACACATTCATAAGTGTCAAAGGTAATTATTCTATGTAAAGACCGATGGCTCAATAATCCACACAATATGTAATCAATAAATCATCCAGCAGATTGTAATGAAGGGAATAGTTTTTATGAAAATTTTTCTTTAATACAGACGCTTTTACACCTCCGCTCGCATTGAAATCAAATGGCATAACTAAAAGATGTTCTTTAAAAATAAGTTCGCCAATGCTGTTCATTTTAAAGAGCACTTCCTTCGCTCCCCAGATCACAAATAATTTTTCAACCCGGTTTTTTCCAGTAAGAAATTTTTCTTCCTCACGAGAAACAAACTTGTTTGCAATTTTTTCGATACGCGGATGAATTCGTTCCAGGTCAATTCCTACTGTGCATTGCTCAGAAATAATTATTCCGGCAAAGCCTTTCGAATGAGAAATAGAAATGTGCACAGATGGGTTTTCCAAAAACGGTTTTCCCGATTCCTGATAGCTGATCGGTTGCTTGCAATTTAATTTTTTGAGAAGAAGCCGGATGCAAATCCATTCTTTTTTTCTTGCGATGTGGGTGAAAGAATTTAATTTAGTTAAATCATTTTCGGAAAGTGACGATTGATTGATCAGATCGCTCAACTCTTCTTCCATTTTCCAAATGGCAAGTTGGAAATAATTTTTTTCTTCGTGGCAAAAAAAAAGTGGCATCGGCAGTGGAAAAATTTATTTCGCGTAAAACCCCATCTCCTCAATATGCTCCCTTACTTTTTCAGGAAGCATGTATCGCACATCTTTTTTCGCACGGATGTTTTCGCGAATAAATGTTGCAGAAATTTCCATGACGGGAACTTCTTTAATCATTTTTACTTTTGGATGAATGTGCCACTTTGTTGTTTCTACTTTCAGCCGGGGATAAACGTAAACCATGCACTCCGATAAAATTTTCTCATGATTTCTCCACTTATCAAATGTGCCTAGGTTATCTTCGCCTAAAATGAGAACGAATTCATCCGCAGGAAATTTTTCTTTGAGATAATTAATCGTGTTGATTGTGTAGCTCGGCTTTGTGAGCAGGAATTCAATATCGCTTGCTTTGATTTTTTTATTTTCTCCGATGGCACGTTTCACCATTTCGAGCCGATTGTAATTCTGAAGAATTTCATGATCGGGTTTTAAGGGATTGCGCGGAGACACAACCATCCATACTTGTTCAAGGTCGGTGAACTCTGCCATGTAACCGGCAATGACCATGTGCCCGATGTGAACGGGATTAAAAGAGCCTGGATAAAGACCAATCTTCATTTCAGATTCTTGATTTCGGATTGAAAACCATTTGAGATTGAGGATTTGAGAAAAATTACGATTCAAGAAATTCGGTCACCAATATTTTTGCTTGTGTAAGAGCGCAATCCAGATTGTCATTCACAATAATGTGATCAAACAGATTTGCATACGTTAATTCTTTTTCTGCTTTTGCAATCCGTACAGCAAGCGATTCTACTGATTCGGTATTTCGTTCGGTCAATCTTTTCCGGAGCGCTTCTACCGATGGTGGCTCTACAAACACTGCCAGCAACTGATGGCCATAAATTTTTTTGATACTCAATCCGCCTTCTACATCCACATCAAATACTACTGCTTTATTTTGTTTCCAGATTTTTTCTACTTCCGATTTTAAGGTGCCGTAAAACAAATCGGTATAAACTTCTTCCCACTCTACAAATTCATCGGCAGCAATTTTTTTTTTGAATTCTTCTACTGATAAAAAATGATAATCCCTGCGATCAACTTCAGTAGTTCGTTTATTTCTAGTGGTTGCCGACACTGAAAAACTCAACTGCGAAAAATTTTCAAGCAGGTGTTTTGTGATGGTTGTTTTACCACTGCCCGATGGTCCGCAGAACAAAATAAGTTTACCTGTCACCATCCGTATAACTAATAACGATTAACGTATAACGGGATTTAAAGTATGTTCATCATTAACTCCTTTATCTTCTCCAGTTCATCTTTCATTTGTACTACGAACTTCTGCATCATCGCATCGTTCGCTTTTGCACCGAGCGTGTTTATCTCGCGTCCCATCTCCTGCGTGATGAATCCTATTTTTTTTCCGTTACTCTGGGGGTCATTCATCGTTTCAAGAAAATAAAGGCAATGACTTCTTAGCCGCACTTTCTCCTCAGTAATGTCCATCTTCTCCAAATAATAAAGTACCTCTTGTTCAAAGCGGTTTTTGTCAACGGCATCTTTTGCTGCACTTTCCTTCATCTGATCAGCAAGACGTTTGCGAATGTTCTCAATGCGCCCTGCTTCGAGTGGCTCTACTTTTTTCAGATTATCTTCAATGGCATCAATGCGTTCGCGCAAATCCTTCTCCATAAATTTTCCTTCCTTGTCGCGAAAAATGTTGAAGGCATTGATTGCCTGCTGCAGCGCGAGTTTGATTTGCACAAATTCTTCTTCGTCAAAATTTTCTACTTCCATATTCAATGAATCGGGTAGGCGGAGAATGGTGCCGAGGTAATCGTCCGTGCTTATCTGCAATTCCTCGTTTAAGGATTTCAGCTCTGCGTAGTACTGCCGCACAATGTCTTTATTGATGAGCGATTTGCGCTGCGGCTCCGATGAATCAATGCTGATGTACACCTCCACCTTACCGCGCTCCAGCTCGCGGCTAAGCATGGTGCGCATTTCCATGTCCTTCTCTTTGTAAGCAGAAGGCACACGAAGCGTGAGATCAAAAAACTTGCTGTTGAGCGAGCGGATATCAACAGAAACGGTTTTGCTGCCGAACTCTACCACAGCATTGCCGAAACCGGTCATTGAACGAATCATAAAAAAAATATTTGTTGCTGCAATATTACATAAACCATCTTACTTGGTAAATCGCAGTTTGTTTTTGCGCGCAACAAGACTGTGCATTTTATTTATGAAGTTGGTTAATACCCCGCAGCTCTGCTGCGGAAATAGATTGTTTCCTTTTGATACCTCGAAGCTCTGCTTCGGGGTAATTCATTGAAGGGAAACATTTTCTACTTTTGGTGTGATGTGGAACAGAGAAGATATTCTTCCTTTGATAAAAGTTTATTGTCCTTTAAAATCCCATGGATAAAATTATTGAGATAAAATTATCGTTGCAACGGTCTCTGTTGGGAAATAGAAGTTCTCATGCAAAAGCAATCTGTTGTGATTGGGGTGATTGTCTTACTTTTTTTTCACATCATAATTTATATTGATATAGAATCTAATTCAGAAGAGCGAGAATTGCTTGATTGCATTATGACAGAATTTGCATGTGGCTTTCCTGAAATACAGAATTACAAAGAAGAATTAGTGTTTTCAAAAGAGCCATTTGAGAACCTCAATAAATTAAAATCAGTAATATTTTGGCGAAACGAACTCCCTGTTTTTAATCGCAAGTAAGCCCCCCAAAAAAAAATTCCCCTCCCGAAAATTTTCAGGAAGGGAATTTTATTTTCTTATCAAACTAAATTTAACTGATGATAAACGACAGCGCAACACTTGGCGGACCTTGTTCACCGCGTGCGTTTTCATAATTTGTAATCAGGTATGCACGAGCGCCTTCCTGTTCGGGCGCAAATACTAGATCGTAAATAGTGTAGCCTACGGTTTCGAGTGCATCATATTGTTCCGGCTTGGGTGCGGGATCCGCTGAGCCAACTACCGCCAGTTTTCTATCTATCTTGGCGACATCCTGCGGCATGGCAGTTTCTTTTTCATGCGGAGGATTTGGGTTGTTCGTAAAAATTTTTGCAACTAAGTGAGTTGACTTTATCACAGAGTTAGCAGGCGCAAAAGCCGGGCGCGGCACATGCCCGCGGTGTGCAGCATCTACATGTATATGCAACGTTGATATATCGGCACCGGTTAAAGTTACTGCCTTGTTCAGTTTTATCTGTTGCTTAACTCCCGCAATAAACGGATGGAAGTGGCTATACAGTTCATTTATATCAAATACGCTTTGCTCGGTGTGAGTAGCGGGTGATACATAAAGCGGATACTTTATATTCCAATCGCTCAGAAAATTGTCTCCTTGAGTAACCTGTCCGGAATCTTCTTTCAGATGAGCAGCTTTGGAGTTAATGTAAGGCATGGAAGCATTTACTTCCGTATTAAAATCGGCAAGCTTTTGAGATAGTTTCATAGATGTTAATTTAGTTAGATTTAAAATTTAGGGCGCAATTTTATTAAAAAGGAAAAATCCAAAGAAAGACTTTAACACAGTTTAACAACCTTGGATTTGCATCCGGCCAGCACATTCCCTTTTAGGGATTTGATTTTACAAAAACATCGAAAAAAGCATATTTTTGAAGAATGTGGCCATTCTGGAAGGTGTGAGAACCATTCTCACGGGTTCAGGAATCATTTTCAGACCGGTGAGAATCATTCCCGAAGGTTCGAGAATCATTCGTTGATTCCTCTTGAATCTTTTTTCATCGGAAAACAGGACTCTCAATCCACGAAGTTTCGCATGGTTCTGATAGCCCGTCTGTAGAAAAAAGTTACTTTTGCATCCCTTTTTTACAAATGGCGGGCGAACAAAAAATATATCCGGAGTTCAAACAGCTTAACCTTCCGCTGATCGGGAAAGAGATTCTCGGTTTCTGGGAGAAGGAGAAGATTTTTGAAAAAAGCATTTCCTCGCGTGAGGGAAAGCCGGCTTATGTATTTTATGAGGGTCCGCCAAGCGCAAACGGAATGCCGGGCATTCATCACGTAATGGCGCGCACCATCAAAGATATTTTCTGCCGCTATCACACACTTAAAGGAGAAAAAGTTGAACGCAAAGGCGGATGGGATACTCACGGATTGCCTATTGAATTAAGCGTTGAGAAAACGCTTGGCATAAAGAAGGACGACATCGGCAAAAAAATTTCTGTTGAAGATTACAACAAGGCGTGTCGCACCGAGGTGATGAAGTACAAGGAAAAGTGGGACGAGGTAACGCGCATTATGGGTTACTGGGTTGATCTGAAACATCCATACATAACTTACGAGAACAATTACATTGAATCTGTCTGGTGGATTCTGAAAGAACTTTACAAAAAAAATCTTCTTTACAAGGGTTATACAATACAGCCATATTCGCCTGCTGCAGGAACCGGCTTGAGTTCACATGAGTTGAATCAGCCTGGTACTTATAAGCCGATAAAGGATACTACAATCGTTGCACAGTTTAAACTGCACAAAGACAAAAGTGTTGATGAAATCGCGGGATCAAATGCGTTCCCAAAAGTTCCATCGAATGAAGATATTTTCTTCTTAGCATGGACAACAACTCCATGGACACTGCCTTCAAATACCGCTCTAGCAGTTGGTAGATTGATAAAATATGTTTTAATTAAATCATATAATCCGTATTCCGGTAAAGTTATAAATGTAATTCTTGCCAAAGATTTGCAGAATAAATTCTTCCCCGAAAAAAATCAAGAGTTAATATTCGATGACTATAAAATTGGCGATAAACAAATTCCGCTTAGGGTTCTAGAAGAGTTTGATGGAAATTTTTTGCACAACCTTGAGTACGAGCAATTATTGCCTTATGTACAACCAACAGATGGCGATGCTTTCAAAGTTGTGCTCGGGGATTTTGTTACCACTGATGACGGAACGGGAATTGTTCACATCGCACCAAGTTTTGGTGCTGATGATTTTCGCACGGCAAAACAAAACGGACTTGGCTCCCTCACGCTTGTTGACAAGCAAGGACGATTTACTTCGGAAGTAACTGATTTCGCAAATGAGTTTGTGAAGGAACAATACCTGACGGATGAAGAAAAAGAAACCGAACGGAAAAAACAGGGAGGTGAAAAATATCTAACTGTTGATGAACGCATCTCCATCAAGCTGAAGAAAGAGAATAAAGCATTCAAGGTAGAAAAGTACGAACACAACTATCCTCATTGCTGGCGCACGGATAAGCCGATACTCTATTATCCGCTTGACTCTTGGTTTGTACGCACAACTGCGTGCAAGCAACGCATGATAGAACTCAACAACACGATCAACTGGAAACCGGAAGCAACAGGTACCGGACGTTTCGGAAACTGGTTAGAGAATTTAGTTGACTGGAATCTTTCGCGTTCACGCTTTTGGGGAATTCCGCTTCCTCTTTGGCGCACAGAAGATGGCAAAGAAGAAATCTGCATGGGCTCTGTTGAAGAATTGCATAGTGAGATTGAAAAATCAATCGCTGCTGGTTTTATTAAGTCGAATCCGATCCCGGCAGATAATAGCAAACATCAATCGGAATTTGATTTACACAAACCATACATAGACAATATAATTCTTGTTTCTGCATCAGGTAAAAAGATGACGCGAGAATCTGATTTGATTGATGTGTGGTTCGACAGCGGCTCCATGCCTTATGCGCAGTGGCATTATCCTTTCGAGAACAAAGACGTTTTCAAAAATAATTTTCCCGCGGATTTTATTGCCGAAGGTGTTGATCAAACCCGCGGATGGTTTTTCACATTGCATGCAATTGCAACAATGGTGTTTGATTCTGTTGCTTTCAAAAATGTAGTGAGCAATGGACTTGTACTCGACAAGAACGGGAACAAAATGAGCAAGCGCCTTGGCAACGGTGTTGATCCATTTTCGACCATTGAAAAATACGGACCAGATGCTGTGCGTTGGTACTTGGTTACAAATGCATCCACGTGGGACAATCTCAAGTTTGATATCGAAGGTGTAGCCGAAAAGCAACGCTCGCTTTTCGGAACACTTTATAATACCTACGCATTCTTCGCTCTCTACGCCAACATTGATGGGTTTGAGGTTTCGGAAAAAAATAAAATTCCGTTTGAAAATAAAAGTGAGCTCGACCGCTGGATACTTTCCTGTCTTCATAGTTTAATAGAAGATGTTTCAAAAGCATTTGATGAATACGATCCGACTCCTGCTGGGCGCGCCATTGAAAAATTTGTTTCTGAAGATTTAAGCAACTGGTATGTTCGGCTTTCGAGAAGAAGATTCTGGAAAGGAGAAATGAGCGATGATAAAAAAGCGGCTTATGAAACTCTATATAAGTGTTTGATTACTGTGGCACAACTCATGAGTCCGATCGCTCCATTTTTTGCTGAATGGCTTTACAAAAATTTATCGGGCATGGAATCTTCTGTTCATCTTTCTTATCTGCTAACGTCTGGCGAAAAAATAATTGACAAGGAACTTGAAGAAAGAATGGAGATTGCGCAGAAGATCACTTCCATGATTTTATCAATCAGGAAAAAAGAAAACCTGCGCGTACGTCAACCATTACAGCGCATACAAATTCCTGTGCTTGATGATTCATTCAAAAATAACGTTGAGAAAATAAAAGAGCTGATCTTATCAGAAGTAAATGTGAAGCAGCTTGAGTTTGTGGATGAGAAAACAACAAACATCACAAAAAATCTGAAACTGAATTTTAAAACGCTCGGAAAAAAATACGGCAAGCTGATGAAAACAATTCAGCAACATGCGGTAGAAAATTCAAGAGCAATTATTGATTCGGTTGAAAAAAATTCTCAATACGAAACGGTGATTGAAAATGAAACGGTAGTGTTGGTAGGCGCTGATGTTGAAATTATTCCCGTTGATCTGCCGGGCTGGAAAGTTGCAAATGACGGGGCAATTACTGTTGCTCTTGATGTGACCATTTCGCCAGAATTGCGCGAAGAGGGGTTGGCGAGAGAATTCGTTAACCGTATCCAAAACCTGCGAAAAGACAGGGGTTTTGAGGTCACAGATATGATCGATTTAAGAGTGTTAAACCACGAGGGAATCAAAAATTCCCTGCTAAACAATAAAAACTATATTTGCGCGGAAATTTTAGCAACCTCCTTCGAAATCGTAGAAACGATGGTGTCTTCAGAGGCAGTATCGGTTGATGTTGATGAACATATCTCCACCCTTGTTACTATAAATAAAAATTAATCCATTAATGTAATGGCAAAGAAATCTAAAAAGAAGAAGGCGAAATCAAAACCTGCGGCTAAAAAGAAAGCGCCCGCAAAAAAGGCAAAGCCCGCAGCGAAGAAGAAAATTTCCTCAAAAGCAAAACCCGCTAGGAAAAAAGTAGCAGCTAAAAAAATAAAGCCAAGTAAGAAGATTGTCGCAAAGAAAAAGCCAGTTGCTAAAAAAGCAAAACCCTCTAAGAAAAAGGTGGCGAAGAAAAAAGTGGTGGCTAAAAAAGTTAAGCCGGATAAGAAAATTGCTGCAAAGAAACAGAAGATTGTAAAAGAGATTGCGGAAAAAGAAGTTATGCCAACGAGTGTACTTTTTGCTCCAAGAAATTATCCAGAGAAGCCGATAAAAAAATCGAAAGTGCAAAAAGAGGAAGAGGAAACTAAACTTGTAATTCCGAATACGCCTTTGATGGCGATCAGGAAAAGAGAAGAGGTTGCTAAACTTCCTGCAAAAGGGAACGCACTTCCCGAGCAGGCTAATCGCGCGAGATATTCCGATAAAGAACTTGATGAGTTTCGAAAAATTATTGTGAAGAAAATTGATGAGGCAAAAAAAGAGCTGAACAATCTCACTCAACAAATAACAAACGCAAACGAACACGGCACTGATGATACTGCCGGTTCGTTTAAAATGCTTGAAGACGGTAGTGAGAGCTTAGCAAAAGAAGAGGCTGGTCAGTTAGCAACGCGTCAACATAAGTTTATTGAACAGTTGGAAAATGCGCTAATGCGCATTGAAAACAAAACTTATGGCATTTGCCTGGTTACGGGAAAATTGATTCCCAAAGAACGCCTTCGCGCAGTGCCACATACCACGAAAAGTATTGAGGCGAAACTCAATCAGTATCGAGATTAAATTTCAGATTCTTGAATTAGGATTTTAGATTCGCATTCCGAAATAAATCCGAAAGTGAAAAAGTCTCTTATAATAGTTTTTCTTATTCTGCTTGTTGACCAGACCATAAAAATCTGGATCAAGACACATATGTTCCTCGGCCAGGAATATCACATTACGGGAAACTGGTTCATAATTCACTTTACCGAAAACAATGGAATGGCTTTCGGGCTTGAGTTTGGTGGCTCGTTTGGAAAATTATTTTTGAGTGTGTTCCGCATTGCTCTAGTAACCGGTATTGGCTGGTATTTGCGGTGGCTTATCAAATCAAAAGCAAGCATTGGCGCCATTACCTGTTTCTCTTTGATATTTGCTGGAGCTATCGGGAATATTATTGACAGCGCTTTTTACGGAATGATTTTTTCTGACAGCGCTGATGGTATATCAACCATTTTTCCTGCGGCCAGTGGATATGCGGGGATTCTTCATGGTCGCGTTGTGGATATGTTGTACTTCCCGCTTTTGTCGGGTCAGTTTCCATCATGGGTTCCAGTGTGGGGCGGTGAATCGTTTTTGTTTTTTCGTCCTGTCTTCAACATTGCTGACTCAAGCATCAGCATTGGCGTAATGTTGCTGTTGATCTTTCAGAAAAAATTTTTCATACACCAAAATCCAGCGGCAAATACTGTGATGGCGGAAGAAAATTCTTTGGCTTAATGTGGCTTCTTCTTTTTTACTTCCGGAAAAGTTTTCGTCCACTTCACTTCGTTGGTTACATGAGTACCTTCTTCGTAAGTGTCGGCAAGTTTGAACTGCAAATATTTGTCGGGAAACTCGTACTTGTATTCCATGCTTCCTGCTTTGCTGATCACTGCATCCGTCTTTGAATGTTCCTGAGTTTCAGGAAAAGATATGGTATAGAAATAAACGCCCCTTACGTCTGTTACCACAAACTGTACATCGTACGATTCTCCTGTTAGGTTATAGGATTCATACTTGCCGTCTTTTTTCATCACTGCCACTTTTGCGGCTTTGGGAAGCTTGATCACATCAAACAATGTGTCGTACTTATAGAATTCCTGGGTTGTACTAACCAACCAGATTCCCTCGATGTCATCAAGCGAATCAAGATGCTTTGAAAAATATTCCTGGAACATAAATTCAGTTGTGAATTTTTGTGCTCGCGCACTAAAAGACGTTGTGAAAAACAACGTAAGAAAAAACAAGTTCCGTTTCATGCAACGAAATTAGGAAATGCATGAATACAATTCAAGATTATTTTAGAGCACTTAGTCTTCCTTCTTATTCGGCATATCGCTTTTCACATCTACAGCGATGCGTTCCTCACGGTTTGCGAGTTCCCAGGCAGTGAGAAAAACAAGTTGCGTACGCTTAGTAAGAAGGTCAAATTGAATTTTATCAATCGTGTCGGTGGGCTTGTGGTAATCTGCATGTGTACCGTTGAAATAAAAAATGATTGGAATATTCTTCTTCGCAAAGTTGTAATGATCGCTTCGGTAATAAAAACGATTCGCATCATCGGGCTGATTAAAAGTATAATCGAGTTCGAGTTTTGTAAAACAGGTATTCGCTTTCTCGTTGATTTGGTGAAGCGTTCTACTCAATTTATCCGAGCCGATGATATAAACATAATCGCGCACTAGAAGCGAATCATGTTTCTCGTCCGTTCTTCCAACCATGTCTGTGTTCAGGTCTGCAATTGTTTTGTCGAGAGGAACGAGAGGGTGCTTCACATAATATTTGCTGCCTAGTAATCCTTTTTCCTCTCCCGAAACCGTCATAAATAAAATGCTTCTCCGCGGACGATTTCCTTCTTTTGTCGCCCGCGAAAATATTTTTGCCATTTCCATCACAGCTACTGTGCCGCTGCCATCATCATCCGCTCCGTGATAAATAAGCGAATCGCGTATTCCCAGATGATCGTAATGGGCGGTCAGAACAAGTACTTCTTCTTTTTTATCCGTCCCTTCTATAAAACCTACAACGTTTTCCCCGCGAATGCAATCCGTGTTTTTTACGAAACTCAAGTGTGCTGGCAAGGCAGAAACAAAACTTTGTGGCTTTCCTTTTCGCAAAATTTTTCTTTCGGCTTTATCAAAAAAAGATTTTCTTTTTTCCGGAAAGAAAAAATTTGCCATTTCTTTTGTTACATAGGCAAATGGAATAGGGCTGTTCGCCATTTGAATATTTCCATAAGACTCTTTTTCAATTATTTTTTCTAATGAATCAGTGATTACAATTGCAAGTGTTGCCCCACTATTTTTCGCGTTTATTAGTTTTTGAGGCAAGCTGATTTCGTTTTCTCCCAACAAAAATTTCCCCTTTCTATTTCTCGGCTCTCCATCAAAAAAAATTACGGCACGATTCTTTGCCGTTACTTTTTTATAGTCATCATATTTTGCTTCGCTGATTCCGTATCCAACAAAAGCAATTGTGTCTAGCACATACAATGAATCATCAAATCCAGCCGGATAAAAATAATCAAGCATAAAAAGAAACTTTTTTTGGTTTACCTGAAAATTTTTTCCTTCATTAGCACGAGCACTTAATGATGTATGCTGAAAATATTCTCCATTAGAAACTGGCTTCAGCCCGAGTGCCTGAAATTGTTGTGCGATAAATTGTGCTGCTTTTTTCTGCCCCGGCTTTCCGGTTTCTCTTCCTTCGAGAGAATCAGAAGTAAGAACTTCAAGAAATAATCTCGTGTTCTCGGGGGTAATTTGAATTGCATAATGAATGGCGGTGGAATCTTGCGAGAATCCGTGTTGAATAGAAGAAATAAAAACCGCGAGTAAAAAAATCAGTTTTTGCATTCAAAAAAATTATTCAGCACGTTTTATCTTCTCTACCCGCTTAGCGTGTCTTCCTCCTTCAAATGAACTATTTAGAAATGTCAACACAAATTGATTTGCTTCCTCCAAAGAAACAAAGCGCGCAGGAATACAAATCACATTTGCATTGTTGTGCTGCTTAGCAAGAGCCGCTACATCGTCTCTCCATGCAATGGCAGCTCTAACATGTGAATGTTTATTGGCTGTCATAGCTACTCCGTTCGCGCTACCGCACACAAGCACTCCAAGGTCGGTTTCTTTATTTTCCAATGAGTTTGCTACGGCATGTGCGAAGTCTGGATAATCAACCGAGTCGAGAGAAAAAGTTCCATAGTCCTTTACATCATATCCGTTTTCACGAAGCATTTTTACTATGGCTTTCTTGGTTTCAAAGCCCGCATGATCGCAGCCCGCGGCTATTTTGGGTTTACTCATGTTATAAACGTTTAATTTGTTGAGTTCAAAGGTATTGTTTTTGCTTTCAACAAGCGTTTTTCAAAAAACGCAATGTGTTTCAGTGTCAAATTCAGTTTGCTTATCAACAGATTTTCTGTTGATTAAATTATTTTCTGTTCCTAATTAGTTGTAAGTATAGATTGGATTGTTCATTACTTATTCTCCTTACAAACCCTTTTGTATCACACAAGAAAAAGATTTAAAAAGTTCTTACGTGTTGTGAACAAAAATACGCGAGTAATGAACATTGTAAATAAAATTATTTTTCAACCGATAGTGTTATACACAACATGTTAATTTCGCTTTATGTTTTACCATCTCAGTGTTTTACCGTTAATAACTCCGTTCATATCACAACATATAAAGTGGGTAACCCAAAAGTCAAGCAAAACGTAACGAAGTTGCAAACAGTATAAACGGTATAGTAGTAATAGTAAATTTCTTTTAATAATAATTAATACTAATACAATTGTTGTTTGTTGGTGTGATCGGAAACTCCTGATGTGTTTCTGCGCAAAATTTATTCCGACATTTGCAGCCTATTTTAAAATGTCAGATGAAAACAGGATTTTTTTTCAAGGGTGAAATGGCTTTCGCGAAGCAGTTGTTTTTTTCGATCTGCGTTTTGCTTTTTTCGCTTTTTGGTTTTTCGCAGATTCCACAAGACAGTTTGAAAAAAATTTATTATCCGTCCGGAAAACTTTCAAGCGAGGGAACAATGGTGAACGGAAAACCGGGCGGTTACTGGAAAAATTATTTTGAAAACGGCCAACTCAAGAGCGAAGGAAATAGAATTAATTTGAAACTGGCAGGCACCTGGAAATTTTACAACGACAAGGGCGCAATGACTGCGGAGTACAATTATCGCGACGGAATAAAAGATGGTTTGCAAAAATATTTTTACGAAAGCGGAAAACGTCAGAGCGAGGAAGTAGATTCGATGGCGGTGAAAAACGGGTTGCAAAAATTTTACAACGAAGATGAGAAACTTGTTAAAACAATTCCATTCGTAAACGGAGTGGAACAAGGACTTGCGAAGGAGTACAGGGCGGATGGAACATTGATCACCATCATATCTTTCCGCAACGGATATTTTCAGAAGGAAGAAAAAATAAACCGCGTGGATAAACTTGGTTTAAAGCAGGGAATCTTCCGCGAGTACTATGAAAACGATTCGCCAAAATCAGAGGGCAATTTCAAAGATGACAAGAAAGATGGAATTTTTAAAGAGTATTCTGCTGATGGTCGTGTGATGAAAAAGGAAGAATACAGAGACGGAGAATTAGTTGTTGAGCAGAAAAAAGAGGAAGATAAATTTGAAGTGAAGCGGCAGTATTACAACACGGGCGTTACAAAGATAGTGGGTACTTACAAAAAAGGAATGCCCGAAGGAACATTCAGGCAATACGATGAGCATGGAAATCTTGAAGGTGCCAAAGTTTACAAGGCAGGTCACGTTTTGCGCGAAGGAAAATATGACGGACAAGGCAGAGAGCAAGGACAGTGGAGAGAGTTTTATGAAAGTGGTACTCAGAAATCAATAGGAATATATGTGGATGGCAAGCGAGAAGGGGAATGGAAGTTTTCTCATGAGAATGATTCGCTTGAGCAGATCGGCACATACATAAAGGGCAAACCCAACGGACCATGGAAGTGGTATTATCCAGATGGCGCTTTGCGCAGAGATGAAATTTACACAAATGGAAAGGAGAATGGTTATATGAAAGAATATGATGAGGCCGGAAACGCCATTGCCGAAGGAAATTATGTTGACGGAAAACAGGATGGCGATTGGAAATATAAAATTAACGGATACTCTGCTTCGGGAAAATTTGTTGATGGAAAAGAAGACGGCAATTGGAAACAATTTTACGATGACGGAAAACCCGCGTTTGAAGGAGAATATCTGGAAGGAGAAGAAACCGGAGAGCACAAATATTTTTATCCGAACGGGCGTATTAGCGAGATTCGCAACTATCGTCTCGGAGTTCCTGATGGAGTGTGGAAAAAATTTGATGATGGCGGAGCACATATTTTGCAAATCACTTATCAGGCGGGAGAAGAAAAAAAATGGGACGAAACAAATGTTCCCGAAGGAGACGAATCGGCTAATTAGAAAAGCAGACTTGCTGTTAGTGGGGTGTTTAATGCGAAATATGAATGACGTAATTTTTTCATCTACCCATCAGTTCTTTCCACATCTCATTGAAGGATTTCGGAGCAACCCTTGGAAGGGTTCTCTTATCTCCCCATTGTGTCTTAAAAAAATTCTGAAGCATAAAATTTTTTGCGTTTGCTCCGCCACGGTTCATAAACTTGCGGCTGAGCATAGCCTTTTTCCAAACACCGAAAATAAATTTTTCGCCTTTGGAATTTAACTTCTGCTCTACGGAGTCGCGCCTGTTTAAGAGAAGAAGTTTGTGCAGTTCAATTTTAACCGGACATACCTCAGTACATTTTCCGCAGAGAGAAGAAGCATAACTCAAGTGCTTGAATTCTTTCATGCCTTCGAGATGCGGAGTGATGACAGAACCGATTGGGCCGCTGTAAGTAGAGGCGTAAGCATGTCCCCCAACACCCTTATAGATAGGGCAACCATTCAAACATGCACCGCAACGAATGCAGCTCAGTGCCTGCCGCTGTTCCTGCTGTGCAAGTAAGTTTGTGCGACCGTTGTCAAGCAGGATTACATAAAATTCTTCGGGACCATCGTGTTCATCACTTTGGCGCGGACCGGTAGTAATAGAATTATACACTGTAATGTTTTGACCTGTGCCGTGGGTAGCAAGCAAGGGCCAGAACAAATCAAGATCAATAAGCGAGGGAATTATTTTTTCAATGCCCGCAATTGCAATCTGAACTTTTGGAAACGCGATGCTCATAAGCGCATTGCCTTCATTTTCTGTAACGGCAACACCTCCGCAATCGGCAATTAAAAAGTTAGCACCCGTTATTCCCGCATCTGCACTTTGATATTTTTCGCGCAGCAACTTGCGCACGTATGCGGTAATTTCTTTTGGAGTGCTTTCAATGGGAAGATCAAATTTCTCGTGGAAGGTTTTTGCAACATCTTCTTTAGAGAGATGCATTGCAGGAGTTACAATATGATAGGGATGTTCTCCACGAAGTTGCACAATGTATTCGCCCAAATCTGTTTCAAGTGACTCTATTCCTTCTTGCTGGAGCCGCTCATTCAGTTTGATTTCTTCCGTGGTCATGCTCTTTGCTTTTACCACTGTGCGGGCATTTACGCGCTTCAGAATTTTTACCACTTCGTCCATTGCTTCTTTTGCATCCTGAGCCCATAGAACTTTTCCGCCACGCCTGGTAACGTTCTGCTCGAACTCGCTCAACATTTTGTCGAGGTTTTCGATGGCTTTCCATTTTAGGTTTGCTGCGCGCTGCTTAGCAAGTTCCAGGTCGGCATATTGATGCTTGCCGTGCTCTACTTTTTTATCGTACTGCGCAATGTTGAACTCGAGCTTGCGCCTGTGTTCTTTATCGAACACAATGGTTTCTGCATCTTCTAAAAATTTTTCGGATTGTTCGCTCATTTTTCGTGGGCGAAAGTAAGGAAGTTTGTTTTGGGTTCGTAGAGTTCTGCTGATTTTGCGCAATGGATTGCGTTTTCCGGTTGCGTTTTGTGCGGATGGTTATGATTTTCTTCCGGAGGACAGTGTCTTTTATCCGGAGGGTCGTGATTTTCTTCGGGTGTGCTTTGTTTTTCGGTCGGAGAGATCTGTCTTTCTTCCGGAATGCGTTGTCTTCTGCCAGAATTGCTTTGTGTTTTACATAATTGACAGTTTCTTTTGTCCGGAACGCTTTGATTTTCTTCCGGAGTGGTGTGATTTTCTTCCGGAACGCCATGTCTTATTGCGTGTTTGAAGAAGTGTAAGTATAAGAGAGAAATTTGTGTAACTTTTTTTCAGGTGCAAATTTTGCCGGAAATTGTGGGTTTGTGATTTGAAAGGTAAAGATTTTAGCTTTTTTTGGGCTGTTTGAAATGTTGCGATGAAACCGGGCGGTATAAAAATTAGCCCCGACAGGAGCGGCATCCTTTTTTTACCAAATTTTAAAATAAGAAAGAAAAAAAGATATAGCGGATGGCGGGAGGGGTGGTGATTAGACGCGATGCATTTTCGCTCCAAAAAAAATTTAATGTTGACTTTGGTATATTGCCCGGGTATTTGATACAGCAGGGGGGCGTTTGGTAAGAGTGGTTATCTTGGGAAAATCCACCCTTCTTTATTGAGGGCTTTCATGCGGTTGAGTTCGGTGAATGCTTCTTCCCGCGAAGCAAAGCCCTCGTAACAAACGAGCTTGAGCCCTTCGCTGTTTTCAATAATGTGTGCATTGAGAAAGCCCTGCCGTTTTAGTTCGGTTTCTTTTTTAGCTGCGTTTGCAGCGGTTTTAAATGCGCCTGCAATGATGAAAAAATTTTGTGATGAAGTTTTTTTGCTGACGGCTTTATCCAGTTTACTCATGGATGAAGCTGCGCTTTGTATTGATATGGCAATGGGGGTGGTTTGTTTTACAAAAACGGTTTCTGTTTTGGCTGTTGCGGGTTGTGTGTATATTTCTGATTTGGTGATGGCGGGTGCGACCGGAGTGATGGGTTGTTGTTTTGTATAAAATGAAAACGGGTTGAGCGAAGCGAGATTTATTTTGGCTGGGGCTACGATGTAAATATTGAGCATGAACCAAAGGACACTTCCGGTAAGCAGGAGGGTGTTTACCATATTGAGCCGAATTTTTTTTCGGGCAAAGGCGTTTCGTGGCTGCGACTGAGATGGGCGGAGTGAAATAAAATCGCGCAGTTGCTTTTCTACTTCCTGTTCAAAATCGCTGTGCAGCACGGGCATGAATTGGATTTGCGAAAGTCCGAAGGAATCTTTCAGGTAATTTATATTTTTAAATGGCTCGAACTGTAAGTTGCGCTCAACATCTCGCTTGAGTGTGCCTACCTTTTCGATGATAATTTTTTTTCCGGCATTGAGATCGCGATGGCATAACTCGACATATTCTTCAATCTCACGGATTGCCTGCGGATAAGTGATATGGTCTTGCTGCGAGATATGATTTGCGAGCAAACCATCATTCTGTTTGAGAAAAACATTGAAGCCGACTTTTTTTGACGGTGGAGAAAGTGTGTGCTGGGTAGGATGAATGTGCGAATGAGAATAGGAGGTTAGGAACCCGCCAAGCTCTGGTACGATTACGCATTGATGGTCGTACAACAATTCGCTGATGTGTTTATCGAACGTAGGCACTGCAAAAGTTTATGGTGGCTAATTTAAATGAAAACGAAAAGGAGGGAACTGATAGTGGAGAAAAGTTATGAAGGCGCGCGGCTTGAATTATAAACAAAAAGAGTTCTGCTGCGGGATTTTTTTATCCTCTCAACTTATCAAGAAGAGAATTCAATATTTCGGTTTCTTTTGGAGAAAGTTTTGCGGAATGATTTTCAAATTCTTTGTCGCGCTTATCGAGGTCGCTTAAAACCTTTAGTCCTTTTGGGGAGATAAGCACATCAACATGCCTGCGGTCTTGTTTGTTGGTGTGGCGCTCTACTAATTTTTTTTCTAAAAGTTTATCAACGATTCGCGAAGCATCACTCATCTTGTCGAGCATTCGTTCTTTTATAAGCTTGATAGAGGTTGGTTTGGGGCTTTGACCGCGGAGAATACGAAGAACGTTGAATTGTTGAGTGGTGATGCCGTGTTCTTTAAAAATTTTTGTGTGAAGCGCGCTTAACCAACCATGCGTGTAAAGAATGTTCACGGCAACCTTATGTCGTTCATTCCGGAATTTTTGTTGCGCGATTTCGTCTTCCAACTTCATAAGGAAATGCCTTTGTTAGGGGGATACGAATGTACAAATGTTTTTGAACCAGCAAAAAGTGGGTGGTTACTCTCCTTTTGTTTCTACAAAAAGCGAACTGGGATTTCCGAATTTTTGTTCGAAGACAAGTTCGCTTAGTTCCTTACGATACCGAGGCATTGTTTCGCGCTCACGTAAATTTTCAGGAAGCGATTCATGATTGCCTGGGTAGCCACCAACGATGATGCTTATTACTTCGTACTCCACAGGCACTTCAAAGAGAATGCGGACATTCTCATAATTAATTCCTCCCATCTGGTGAAGAAAAATTCCCATTGAGGTTGCCTGCAATAGAAGGTTGCCGATGGAAAGACCGACATCATGTTGCGAATGTGTGTTGGGAGAAGGATGTGAGCTGAAATTTTTTTTCGCAAGAACGATAATGAGAATTGCGCCATGCTGCGCCCAGATATGATTGTTTTCGCTGAGGCAGGAAAGTGTGCGCTGAAAATTTTCTTTGTCTTCTTTTCTTGCAACAATAAATCTCCACGGCTGCTCGTTGCGTGAAGAAGGTGCCCAGCGCGCGGCTTCAAAAATTTTGACGAGCGATTCATCATCAATACTTTTTTCGCTGAACGCGCGGATGCTTTTGCGGGAAGAAATTAATTCATGAATTTCGTTTCTATTCATTGTGGTTTTCTTTTTCGTTATTCATTGTAAAGCTCAATGCACCTGAAGGGCATTTTTTTATTTGATCAACGATTTGTGGTGTATCAGCTTCTTCGGGTGAAATCCACGGCTGCACCCTGGGATCGAACACCTGCGGTAACCCGCTAAAACAAATTCCGGAATGAATGCAGATATGCGGTTTCCATACGATGGTAACTTCACCGTTGCTGTATTGTTTTGTAATCGCTTTCATTATTTGATTTCAATCTTGCCTGTAAGCAGTTTATGAATCGGGCATTTGTCTGCAACAAGCATCAACCGTGCGCGTTGTTCATCAGTAAGATTTCCTTCCAGAAAAACGTTCCGGTGAATAATGTTTTTCTCTACACCCTCTTCAATTACTTTTTCAATGTTCAAGGTTACTGAAATTTTCTTTAAATCCCACTGCTTGTGCCGGGCATACATGCGGAGCGTGATGGCGGTGCAATTGCCTAACGAAGCAAGAAGAAATTGATGTGATGCGGGTCCGAGATCTTTTCCTCCTGATTTTTCAGGTTCGTCACCGAGGAGCTGATGATTGCCGAGATCAATAGAGGTAGAAAAAATTCCACCATCATTAACGATTACAATGTCCTTTTCATACTTCAACATATCAGTTCAAAGATATGGAAGGCATTACTAATGATGACTGATGATGAAAAGTAAGTTCGCTGATTTCTGGTTTCATGAATGCGATGAGCGGAAATTGTGCAAGTGTATCCATTACTGAATTTTCTGATTTAGCTACGATAATCGTCCAGAGCCGGGTGCGCTCAAGATTTAATGTGTAGCACATTATCACTCCTGCATCCATCAGCGAATTTATTTTTGCGCGCTGTTCGGGAATGAGTTCTACAAATTTTTCAGTAAGTGTTTCGGGGAGTTTAAACTCTACCATGTATTGTCTTAGTTCCATTCCGGTTGATATTAAAAACGGGTTAGAATGAAAACAAAAAGCAAGATAAAAAGTTTCAGAAATGCCGGAAGCCAATCAATCTTCTAGCTTCTGAAATGGTTTGGGATGCGCTCTCACGCGCCTTCTCTGCGCCCTGAGTAGCTACTTTGTGAATGAACTTTTCGTCAGAAGACAGGGCAAGAATTTTTTCGCGGAGCGGAGCAGTAAAAGCAATCATGTCTTCAGCCAATTGTTTTTTCATGTCACCGTAGCGTATCTTCATCGTGTTGTACAACTCTTCAAAATGATGCAGCGTTTCTGTTGAAGACACGACTTCCATGAGCGTAAAAATATTCTGAATCGCTTCGGGCTTCGGTTGGTTTTCAGTTGTAGGTCCGCTGTCAGTAACAGCGCGCATTACTTTTTTGCGGATCACTTCAGGAGCATCAGAAAGAAAAACAGCATTGCCCTCTCCTTCGCTCTTTCCCATTTTGCCCGCGCCATCCAACCCGGGAATTTTTACAAGCTGTGTTCCGTAATTAAATGCAACAGGTTCAGGAAATAAATCGTGCTTGTACATTCTGTTGAAACGGTTTCCGAAAGTGCGTGCAAATTCAAGATGCTGCTCCTGATCTTTTCCCACAGGAACTTTTGCTGCGCGGTGAATTAAAATATCAGCAGCCATCAGCACAGGATAAGTAAGCAGTCCTGCATTTACATTATCAGGATGCTTGCGGACTTTTTCTTTGAAAGTAGTTGAGCGCTCAAGCTCTCCCACGTATGCATTCATGTTAAGAAGAAGAAACAACTCTGCGGTCTCAGGCAAATCGCTTTGAATATAAATCGTGCACGCATCAGGATCAATTCCGCAGGCGAGGTATTCCACCAATACCTGTTTTACGGTTGCATGAAGATCTCCGGGAGTGGGATGCGTGGTGAGCGAATGATAATCTGCGATAAAGAAAAAGCAATTGTACTCATACTGCATCTTCACGAAATTTTTTATCGCTCCGAAATAATTTCCGAGATGCAGGTTGCCGGTGCTGCGGATTCCACTTACAACTGTTTCTTTACTCATTGGGCGAAAGTACAATCCAAATTACTTTGATCAAACACGAAATTATTGCAGCTAAAATATCGTCAATGGTTGATGAAGAAATCAATCAACTGAAGCGTGATGGAAGTATCTATTGGGTCATCTGTTCTCACCAATCCTACATCCTTCGCGTAATAAGATATTTCATAAAGTGTTTTCGGATAATTATAAAAAAAAGGGGATTCTTGATAAGCATCTACCCTGATTACATGATTATATAAAACTCCATTCACAATAAGCGCTGTATCAGTTGTCCCCACTTCTCTCCATGAAGTTTCTTTATAAGAATACACTAAAAGATAATCTCCGGTGTGTTCTGAAAGATAAGCAACCTGCGATAGTCCTTCATCGTTCGGTTGCTGCACATGGTTTTCGGCAGGTGTGGAATATCCGTAAATCGGTTTTCCATTCCAGAAAGGTACTTTGACTACATCCGTATAACTGTTGTTAAGTTCATAGCTTGGATATGAATGTTCCATATAATTATTTTCTGTTTTATAAGTAACTGTGTCACCATTTCCTTTGAGGTATCTCCACCAGGAACCGGGATATACTGGAAGATAAGACAATGGATAGATTGTCTGCAAAGGTTTGGATGGTTCCTTGCCGCATCCAGATACAATTGCTAAGAGAATTAAAAAATATTTTTTCATAACAGTACTCCTAGTGCAATGCATCCGAAGAGCTGCATCGAAGCTTGCGCTTTTTGTTTTTCAAAGGAAGAAAATAAAAGAGGGTCTGCATCCGTAAATATTGAATATGTAATACCCGCCAACGCTTCGCAATAAATTCTTTTGATGAAGAAGTATCTTATTCCATAATGTACCGAGATTTCATTTTTAGTTACCTCATGAGTTAAGGTTGCCCTAACAGGAATGCTCGGAACAGCAGTATCGTACATGATGACATCGTAATAGTAATGCAGATGTTGAAAATTAAATCCCGCATGTCTAATAAATTTCTTTGCCAAAGAATCAACGAAAAACTTTATTCCAATATCCCACGATTTTTCATTGAAAATTTTGCGATCGTTTGTAGAGAATAAGAAACCGATACCAAAATCAAGTGAAATTTTTTGATGAATAAAAATCAAGGAAGCTTGAGGTGATAAAGCATAATAAGGGCTATTGTTTTTTCTGATACGGATAGAAAAATCTCCATGAAAAGCACGTGCATTGATTGTATCGTCTGCTTTCAAATCAAAGCAGTAAAAGAAAAGCACCGTGAATAAAAGAAAAATATAATTTGAGTTTTTAAGCATGGTTAATTCTTCAAAAGTAGAAATATTGCTCTTGCATCGCAATTTGATCTTTTAAGTTTAATTTTAGCCGCTGAAAAAAATAAATGAAATCAAAACTAAAACTTCTCGATGAAAAAATTGCCGAAGCTCAATTAGGTGGCGGCAAGAAACGCATCGAAGCACAACATAAAAAAGGAAAACTCACAGCACGCGAGCGCGTACATTTTCTTCTTGACGAAGGCAGCTTTGAAGAAATTGGAATGTTGGTTACGCACCGCTCCACAGAATTTGGTTTGGAGAAAGAAAAATACCTGGGCGATGGAGTGATTACCGGTTACGGAACCATCAACAGTCGCCTTGTGTATGTGTATGCGCAGGACTTCACCGTGTTTGGCGGATCGCTGAGTGAAGCACATGCAGAAAAGATTTGCCGCATCATGGATCTTGCAATGCAGAATGGTGCGCCCATTGTTGGACTAAATGATTCGGGCGGTGCGCGCATTCAGGAAGGAGTGGTTTCTCTTGGCGGCTACGCTGATATTTTTTACCGCAACACGATGGCATCGGGAGTTATTCCGCAGATCAGCGCCATCATGGGACCATGCGCAGGTGGTGCGGTTTATTCTCCGGCAATCACCGATTTTATTGTGATGGTAGAAAACATGTCCTACATGTTTGTGACCGGACCGAATGTGGTGAAGACTGTTACGCACGAAGAAGTTTCGTCAGAAGAATTGGGTGGTGCGCAAACTCACGCTTCAAAATCCGGTGTTACTCATTTCACTTCTGCGAACGAATTGGAGTGCATTGCACTCATTAAAAAAATGTTGAGTTACATGCCGCAGAACTGTGAGGACAGCCCTCCGGCTCTTGCGAATGAAAGTTCTGATGAATCGCGTCCCGGGCTCAACAATATTATTCCTGACAACTCGAATCAACCATACGATATTAAAGAAGTAATTGAAAAAGTTTGTGACGAAGGAACTTTTCTCGAAGTGCATAAAGATTTTGCTGAAAATATTGTTGTCGGCTTTGCGCGGCTTGCAGGGAGGTCAATCGGCATCGTTGCCAATCAGCCTGCTCATCTTGCAGGTGTGCTTGACATTAATGCCTCCACCAAAGCAGCGCGCTTCGTTCGCTTCTGCGATTGCTTCAACATTCCGCTGTTGGTGTTTGAAGATGTTCCCGGTTTTCTTCCCGGCACGGATCAGGAATGGAACGGCATTATCACTAACGGAGCAAAACTTTTGTATGCATTCTGCGAAGCAACTGTTCCCCGCATTACGGTGATTACCCGCAAAGCTTATGGTGGTGCGTATGATGTGATGAACAGCAAGCATATCGGTGCTGATATGAATTATGCATGGCCTTCAGCAGAAATTGCTGTGATGGGAGCAAAAGGCGCAGCAGAAATTATTTTCAAAAAAGAAATCAGTGAAGCCAAAGACCCCGATGCAAAACTGAAAGAGAAAGAAAAAGAATACATCGAACTTTTTGCTAATCCATACAAAGCAGCAGAGCGCGGGTATGTGGATGAGGTGATCAATCCGGAAGACACGCGGAAGAAATTAATTACCGCATTTAAAATGCTTGAAAACAAAGTAGCGAAACTGCCGAGGAAGAAGCATGGAAATATTCCTCTCTGATTCACGATGCACAAATCGCAATGCATGATTCACGATTCACAATTCACAATTAAGAATGGGCTGGTTACATTATGCATTGCTGTTTGTGTATTGTGCATCTCCCTCTCAAGTTGTAATAACACCGATACAAAGCCAACAGCCAACAGCGAGAAACCGGTAGCTGCTTCCATAAGCGTTCCTTCTTTCAATGCGGACTCTGCTTATTCTTTTGTTCAAGCGCAATGCAATTTCGGACCGCGCACTCCGAATACAAAACAGCATGATGCCTGCGCTTCCTATCTTATCAGCAAAATGAAAACGTATTGCGACACGGTGCTAGTGCAGAAAGGACAGGTAACTACTTTCAATAAAGTAAAACTGAACATTCAGAATATCATTTGCCAGTTCAATCCTCAAACAAAAAACCGGATTCTCTTATTTGCTCATTGGGATACGCGCCCGTGGGCTGATCAGGATACAGTTCATAAAGACGAACCGATACTTGCTGCTGATGATGCAGGAAGCGGAGTGGCAGTGCTGATGGAGCTTGCGCGTATTCTTTCATCACAAAAAATTTCTGTTGGTGTTGATCTTGTTTTTTTTGATGCAGAAGATTATGGTGTAAGAAGACAAGACGGACAGGATGATGACAGCTACGCATTGGGCACTCAGTACTGGTGCAAAAATCTGGTGCCCTCAACTTATTCTGCCAACTATGGAATTTTACTCGACATGGTTGGCGCGCGCAACGCTACGTTTCATATTGAAGGATATTCAAAACAGTATGCCTCGTTTGTCGTTGATAAAGTGTGGGGTGCGGCAAATCATCTTGGCTACTCATCGTACTTTCAATATGCCGATGGTGGTTTTGTAACGGATGATCACGTGTATCCGAATCAGATTTTAAATATTCCCTGCGCGGATATTATTTATACCAAGCCCGGAACTTTTACGTTTGGTGATCACTGGCATACGCACCGCGATAACATGGACATTATTGACAGGAATACGTTGAAGGCGGTTGGGCAGACATTGATGCAGGTTTTGTTTACCGAAGCAGGAGCATAACCCAATCGAATAACGAATCCTTTGCATTCTGAAAAACAGAAATTATTTTTTCCAAATTTAGACGGGCTCCGGTTCTTCTCTTTCCTCGCTGTTTTTCTTTTACATGGTCTCGTTACAGATTCTCCGGCTATTCACGAAGCGAATTGGTTTAAGCAGAGCAAACTTCTCGCACATGCCGATCTGGGAGTAAGCTTCTTTTTCGTACTCAGCGGATTTCTCATCACCTATCTTTTGCTTTTTGAAAATCAGTCGCGTGGAAAAATTGATGTAGGTTCATTTTATGTAAGACGTGTGCTGCGCATCTGGCCGCTTTATTTTTTCTGTGTCATTTATGGTTTTATCATCACACCACATTTGCGAATACTGATGGGACAATCGCCTGCCGAAAATGCAAACCCGCTTTTGTCTGCAACATTTCTCAACAACTTCGACCGCATACACAACGGACCTCCGCAATCTGCCGTGCTTGGTGTGCTGTGGTCTATTGCGGTGGAAGAACAATTCTATTTGTTGTGGCCTCTTCTTCTTTTCTTCGTTCCTAAAAAATATTTTCAATGGATATTTTTCACGGTCATAACAGTGTCCTTAGTTTACAGATCATTCCAGCAGGGTGAGGTGGCGGAAAATCATACGCTCGGTGTAATTTCCGACATGGCTATCGGTGGACTGGCTGCATGGCTTTCCATCCGGAAGAATTTTTTTGAAAAAATGTTTGAAAAGATTCCAAAGCCGGTTACGCTCATTTTTTACACCGTTACTTTTTTGCTCATTGTCTTTTGGTATCAGTTGTTTTCGTTTCGTGAATTAATTGTTTTCAGGCGGGTAATTATGGCAACTGCATTTGCATGGATTATTGTGGAGCAGAACTACAATTCAAAATCATATTTCAAAATTTCGAACTTCAAAATAATTTCGCGGCTCGGGAAATATACGTACGGTCTTTATTGCCTGCACCCGATAGCCATATCAGCTACCATAGTCGGCTTGCGGGCATTGGGAATAAATAAAACCGGCTGGCAGATTATTTTTCTTCAGATTCCCGTTTCGCTGCTCGTTTCCATTTTGCTCAGCTACGTAAGCTATCATGCTTTCGAAAAACATTTTCTGAAGCTGAAAGAACGCTTTGCTTACATCACGAAAGGGAAAGCGGTTTAACGGAGATTGCCTTCCGGCAAAAAGGATGGGCATTCCGGTCAAAAGGTTCAATTGAACGGTAAAATCGTTGGGTACTTCGGCAAAAGGGATGGGTTGGCCAGTTAAACCGTTGGGTACTCCCGTAAAAGCGTTTGGTTGGCTGGGAAAACCGTTGGGGCCTCCAGTAAAACCGTTTGGTTGGCTGGGAAAACTGTTGGGGCCTCCGGTAAAACCGTTGGGTTGGCTGGAAAAACCGTTGGGGTCATTTTTACAGCAAAACCACTTATTTTTCTCAAAATAAAGGTTTTTCGAAAAATCAATCCTTCCGCTTCGGGTGGCTTCAGGTGTTGTATGATGGATTGTGTGTGGCTCAACTCACGGATAGCGGGTGCACTTCTTCGGCTTTGCAGGTAGTTTCAATCAGGTGTATTTGGAGAGAATATTTTTTTGATGGGATGAAAAATTCCCGACCAGTTAAATATACCCTACTGTTTAAACCATGGACTATAGCTTTTATTTTTTCTGCCGGTTTATTTTCCGATTAAAACTTTTTCTATTTTCACATCCTCAAATTCAAAATTGTTCAACCCTAAAATTTAATTTATCATGAGTGGAGTCAACAAAGTTATTTTGGTAGGTCATGTGGGCAAAGACCCAGAAGTGAAATACCTTGAAGGCGGAGTGGCAGTGGCAAAATTTTCTCTTGCTACTACCGAAACGTATAAAAACAAAGAAGGTCAGAAGGTGGAAAACACCGAGTGGCACAACATCGTGATGTGGCGTGCACTTGCAGAATTGGCGGAAAAGTATGTACGCAAAGGAAATCTTCTTTATATTGAAGGAAGAATAAAAACACGCCAGTACGGAGAAGAGAATAATAAAAAGTATTTCACGGAAATACTCACAGACAACATGACCTTCCTTGGGAGTAAAAAAGATGGTGCTGGCTCTTCGCAATCATCATCACCTGCTGACAGCGGCAGAACAATTGATGCACCCGCACCCGAAATGGCTGCAGGACCTACGGACGATCTTCCGTTTTAATTTTCAATACAACTCTTAAAATCAGGCGCAAGGTTTTTACATAACTTTGCGCCTCTTCTTTTCATCAACACACTTGGATCACCCCGATTCTTATCATCCCGTTTTTTTTCTACTCCAGATTTCTACGGGAATCATCAATTCTGATTTTACTTTTTCGATGGCTTTTCTCAGTGGCTGCCTCGTTTTGCTCGCGCTACTCTTTACTTCGGGTTTTATTTCCGGTGCCGAAACTTCGTTTTTCTCAATCACACCTGCCCAGCTTTTTTCCCTCAAAGATTCAAAGAGCAAAAGAGAAAAAATGATCTACCATTTGCTGAACAAGCCGAAAGGATTGCTGGCTACGCTGCTCATCACCATAAACTTCGTAAACATTGCCATCGTTGTGCTCTCCTCATTGCTCATCAACCTGGTTTTTAATTTCAGCGCTCATGAAAGAGTGGGCTTTGTTATACAGGTAGTAGCGGTAACGTTCGTCATTGTATTGTTTTGCGAAGTGATGCCCAAAGTATATGCGCAGCAAAACGCTTTGCGCACAGCCCGCATCAGTGTGTTTCCGGTTTTTGTTCTCGATAAATTGCTGAAGCCGCTTAGTTATTTTCTCGTGGCCTCCACTTCATTTGTAGAGAAAAGAATTAAAAGGAAAAGTTACGATGTAAATATTGATGAACTCAATCACGCTATTGATATTACTTCGAATAAAGACACTCCGGAGGAGGAGAAAAAAATTCTGAAAGGCATTGCGCGCTTTGGTAATATTGACGTGAAGCAGATCATGAAACCGCGGATGGATGTGGTTGCCTTTGACAACGAAAAAAAATTCAGCGAATTGATTCCTGTCATTCTCGAAACGCGCTATTCACGCATCCCGGTTTTTAAAGAATCGTTCGATAGTGTTATTGGGGTACTTTATACCAAAGACCTTCTTCCATTTCTTAATCGTAAGGAAGATGATTCGTTTCAGTGGCAATCGCTCGTGAGGCAGGCATACTTTGTTCCGGAGAGTAAAAAGATAAACGATCTGCTTCAGGAATTTCAGGAAAAGAAAATGCACCTCGCCATTGTAGTGGATGAGTACGGAGGCAACTCAGGCATTGTAACGCTCGAAGATATTCTGGAAGAAATTGTGGGAGAAATAAATGATGAGTTTGACGAAGAAGAACTCACCTATTCAAAACTTGACGATCATAATTTTGTGTTTGATGGAAAAGCATTGCTGAACGATGTGTGTCGCGTAACAGAACTCGACCGAAAATTTTTTGAGTCGAAAAACGATGATGTGGATACGCTGGCAGGATTGATACTGGAACTTTCTGGCAGCATACCTGTCCGCGGAGAAATTGTAGAGCACAACGGAATAAAATTAAAGATTGAATCAGCAGACCGGAGACGAATTAAGCGCGTGAAGATTTCATTGCCCGAATCAACCATTTCAAAAAATAAAACAGGAACCGTTCCGGTGATCGTTTTTTTTATTCTCACCACTTTTTTATCAGCATGTAATCAAGAATATTCTCCAAAGCCAAAAGGATTCTTCCGCATTACACTTCCGAAAAAAGAATATCAGCATTTTTCCCCGGCTGATTGTCCGTTTGAATTTGAAATGCCTGTGTATGCAACTACATCGCGCGATTCTTCACGCCTTGCAGAGCCATGTTTTATGGATGTAAATTTCCCAGCGTTCAATGCAACAATTTATCTCACGTACAAACCGGTGAAAAATGATTTGCAAAAATTGTATGAAGACCACCGCAGCATGACGATGAAACATATTCCGAAAGCAAATGCAATTGAGGAAGAAACATACAATGATGCACCACACAAGGTTTATGGCAGCCGGTACAATATTAAAGGCAATGCAGCGAGCAATACACAGTTCTATTTAACCGACAGCACAGCTAATTTCATTCGCGGCTCGCTTTATTTTTATTCCATGCCACAACCCGACAGCATTGCACCTGTGCTGGCTTTCATCAATGAAGACGTAAAACATTTGATCGAAACTTTTCGCTGGAAATAAATTCTTGTTGTTACTTTCGCAGCCCATTCAATCTAATGAAATTAAAAGCGGTACTTCTTATTATATTAACAGCGCTATCCACAGGTTCTTCAGCGCAGTTAATCCCAATTACGCCAGGAAAAAATAAAGGAGCTGTTTACCTGATGTGGGGATACAACCGCGACTGGTTTTCCAAAAGCGATATTCATTTTCATGGCACGTATCCGAATACTTACGAGAGCGGGAAAGGTGCCGGGCAGGAATACGATTTCACATTGTTAAATGTCAAGGCAGAGGATAGACCGCAATTTAATCACATTGCCGATTGGAACATTACCATTCCACAATTTTATTATCGTGTTGGTTATTACTTTCCGAGTGAAAAAATTATCGGCATTGAAGTTGGTTTCGATCATGTGAAATATGTAATGAATTCAAACCAAACATTGCGGGTGCAAGGGCAAGTGTATGAAAAAGGAATTGATAAAGTGGTTACAGTTGACAAAGACACATTTGTTACGGATCACTTTGTACACTTCGAGCATACTAACGGTGCCAATTACATCATGCTTAGTTTTGTGAGAGGAATGGAATTGCTTACCACCAGAAGCGAGGTGCACACCATTTTATGTTTGGTAAAACCCGGTGCAGGAATTGTGTTTCCACGATCCGATGTTACCATAAATGACGACCGAAAGGATAATGCATTTCACGTGGCTGGTTACGTAGCAGGACTTGAAGTTTCGTTCCGCTATCTTTTCGATCAACATGTTTTTCTGGAAACCGCTGCGAAAGGGTGTTATGCAAACTATTCCAATGTGCTTACCACTCAGGGCAACACTGCGAATCATTCCTTCACAAGTTTTGAATGGCTCTTTTCAATCGGCTATCAGTTTCACTTGTGAGAAGAAGAAGAGTGCAGTGATTAAAGAGGAGAAAAGAAAAAATCCCCCTATCTGATGCAGCGCAGCTAATACAACCGGGACATGATATAGCAGTGTGAATAATCCCAACAAAAACTGAACACACACAGCAAGCAAACAAACATTGATTGCTTTTGTCTGATGAACTGAGAGATTTTCTTTTCTGCATCTCCACCACAAAATAAAAATCAAGATTACAATGGTGAATGCAAGCAGACGGTGAATAAACTGTACCGTTAGAAGGTTTTCAAAAAGATTTATGTAAGCGGGACTCATTGCATTGATGCCTGACGGGATCCATTCTCCATCCATTTTCGGAAAAGTATTTGCAAGTAACCCGGCATGAAGTCCGGCAACGAATGCACCGTAGATGAGTTGAACAATAACAACTCCGAGAATCAGTTTTAAGAATGAGGAAATTTTTCTGATATGATTGTTCTCTTTTCTCTCAAACAGCAATTGCAGCGCATACCAGAATGTAAGACCAAATGTTATGAATGCTGCAATGAGATGTATCGCCAAACGGTAATGGCTCACGCTGGTGCGCTCTGTCAATCCGCTCTTCACCATAAACCAGCCAAGGAAACCCTGAAAGCCACCGAGCGCAAAAAGAAAAACTGATTTGCGAATCCATTCTTTGTTTAATTTTTTTTTCCATAAAAAATAAATAAATGGGAGAAGAAATACGACACCGATCGCGCGCCCGATAACCCGATGAAGATATTCCCAAAAAAAAATCTGTTTGAAATCCGAGAGCCCAAAATCGTAATTCAGCTTTTGATATTGCGGAATCTGTTTGTACTTATCAAACGCTTCCTGCCATTGATTCTCGTTGTGCGGAGGAATTGCACCCATCATTACATTCCATTCTGTTATTGAAAGTCCCGAACCGGTAAGCCGCGTGATGCCACCAACTACCACCATTGAAAAAATAAGAAAGCATCCTGCAAGAAGCCAGAGAGCAACTTTCTTTTTATCCGCATCCATCATGTGCGCGAAGGTAATTATTGGAAAAGTTTTCGTGCATCTTCTATCTTTGCGAGATGAGTAAAAAAGAGTTCTTTCATTTTTTTAAAGAAGGTGTGAAGTTTCGTTTCCAAAATCAGGAAGCGTTGAAGGAATGGATTGAAAGCGCATTCAAAAAAAATAGAACGAAAGTTGAAAGCATCAGTTACATTTTCTGTGACGACAAATACCTACTTAAACTTAACAAGGATTTTCTTCAGCATAATTATTTTACGGACATCATCACCTTTGATAATTCCGAACAGAAAGAAAAAATTGAAGCTGATATTTTTATTTCTATTGACCGCGTTACCGCAAACTCAAAAAAATTCAACACCACTTTTCAGAATGAACTTCATCGTGTGATGATTCATGGTGCGCTGCATCTCATCGGCTACAGCGACAAGACAAGAAAGGATGAAAGGGTGATGCGGGAGGCAGAAGAGTATTGGTTAAATAAAAGAAATTTTGTTTAGAAGCAGGTTGCCATTATCAATCCAATCAAAGCCCATGCTGCCAGTTCATAGATCCAAAATCTCCGCTTTGCTGAAAGAAAATAATACGCCAAAAAAACCGAGAACGGAATGGCAAGTTGTGTGAAGTGATAAAAAGAAATCTGCGGAAGAAAAAACAACCCTGCAACCGAGAGAATAAAAAACACAAAAAGTATTTCCTGCGTGCTTCTTGTCTTGATGGCGTTCCTGTAAAAGTTAGTTCGCAAGCGAACAAGGGCAAGCACAATCAACAATAAGAGGTAACCTGCAAAAGCGATCAGTGATTTAGTCAATGCTAATTCAGGGTGAATTTTATGCAATGAAAATTTTGAAAAAAAGTTATGTGCCGATGAAGAAAGTGAATCTGTCCAGAAACCATACACCGCAACAAAAAAGAATGGCAACAGGAATCCTACAACTGCAATCATGAATTCACGGAAACTGAACGAGCGTAGATTGTTTATCGAATACAGAAACAGAAAAAACAAAATGAACGAGGGAAAATAAATGAGTGTGGAAACCGCGACCAGAAAACTGCTGTCGAATATCCCTGAGATTGGAGAGTCGTTTTTAAAAAGGGAAAACGTTCGATCGAGTGCACATATAATGATGAGGTTGGAAATAATCAGCGGATGAAATACCAACACATCGCGATGAAAGCTCATCAGGATGACATAGAAAAATGCAGGTAAGTAAGAGTGACGGTAAAGTACCTCATGTTTGTTCACCACTGCATTCAGATAAATACCCCCAGCAGCAACCAATACAATTGAAATAATTATGCGTGCGTATTCCGGAATCTGCATCACCCAGTTTAAGAGTGCACTGTCGAATGAAACAATTGGAAGACCGGTTTTAAAGAAACCAGGCAACCAAAATACGAGTGCTACCAGGGGAATGGTGAAAAGGGCAGCGGGTTGAATAGTTTTAAAGAAACGGATCATGGTGGACAAAGTAGAGAAAAATAGTTTTACGATGCGAAGAAATTTCTATTTTTGCGGCAACTTTAAAAAACGATTTCAATTATGTGGTCAAGTATCTGGAATGCCATTGCAAGTTTCTTTCAGTTCATCTTCAAGATTATGAATGCAGTATCTCCGTTCTGGAATAAGATGCTCATCTTTATCGGCTTCTTTGCTTTTTTTACCTGGCTGTGGTATATGAGCAAACATAAAGACGTAGAAAAATTTGATTAAGAATTTTTTTTTCATCTCAAAGTCCTGCTCATCTTTTATGGATTGGCAGGATTTCTTTTTGGTGAAAACGACACCTACATCAACTCAATTAACTTAATCAACCCAACTTTCCTCCATGTTGTCTCATACGAAAATAATAAACCTTCTTTCTTCAACTGAAGTTGACAGGGAAGTAACCGCTAAAGGATGGGTGCGAACCAAACGCGGAAATAAAAATGTTGCCTTCATCGCACTTAATGACGGTAGTATCATTCACAACATACAAGTGGTTGCCGAGGTTGTAAAATTTTCGGAAGAGTTGATGAAAGAAATTACAACAGGTGCCTGCCTGTGTGTGAAAGGAACACTTGTAAAATCTCAAGGACAGGGACAGAGCGTGGAGATTCAGGCAAAAGAAATTGAAGTGTACGGTTCGGCTGATGTGGAAACATTTCCGTTGCAGAAGAAAGGGCACACCATGGAATTCCTCCGCGAGAATGCTCACCTGCGCCCACGCACGAATACATTTGGCGCGGTGTTTCGTTTGCGCCATCACATGTCTTTTGCGATACATAAATTTTTTAACGACAAAGGTTTTTTTAATGTACATACGCCCATCATTACAGGCAGCGATGCAGAAGGTGCAGGAGAAATGTTTCATGTCACCACGCTTGATTTAAAAAACCCTCCGAAAAATCCTGACGGTAGCATCAATTACAAAGAAGATTTTTTCGGAAAGGAAACAAACCTTACTGTGAGTGGTCAGCTTGAAGGAGAGCTTGCTGCGCTTGCGCTTGGATTAATTTACACCTTCGGTCCTACATTCCGTGCGGAGAATTCAAACACACCGCGCCACCTTGCTGAGTTCTGGATGATAGAGCCGGAGATGGCTTTCTATGACATCAACGACAACATGGATCTCGCGGAAGAGATGTTGAAGTACCTCATTCAATACGCACTTGACACTGCAATCAGCGATCTGGAGTTTCTGAATAACATGTACGACAAGGAACTTCTTGCGCGGCTGAAATCTGTAATTGAAAAACCGTTTACACGTTTAACTTACACCGAAGCTGTTGAGGTGCTGATGCAAAACAATTCTAAGTTTGAATTCAAGGTAGAGTGGGGAACTGACTTGCAGAAGGAGCATGAAAATTATCTCGTAGAACATTTTAAAGGTCCTGTAATTCTTACCGGCTATCCGAAAAACATCAAAGCATTTTACATGAAGCAGAATGAGGACGGCAAAACCGTTCGTGCGATGGATGTTCTCTTTCCGTGGATCGGAGAAATTATTGGCGGTTCGCAGCGTGAAGATAATTTGGAAAAACTTTCTGCGCGCATGCGTGAGATGCACATTCCGGAAAAAGAAATGAGTTGGTATCTTGATACGCGCAGGTTTGGCTCATGTCCTCATGCCGGCTTCGGGCTGGGCTTTGAGCGGCTTATGCTTTTTGTAACCGGCATGACGAACATCCGCGATGTAATGCCTTTCCCGCGCACACCGGGGAGTGCGGAGTTTTAAGCAGTCCCAAAATTACTGCTTCACAAATTTACTTCGGAAAACTTTTGTGCCGCTTGTTACTTCGAGGTAATACATTCCTGAAGCAAAGAGTCTACAGTCCACAGTCCTCAATCGGCAGTCCACAGCCGAGAAAACTTTTTCTCCCATGAGATTGTAAATTGAAATGTCTATTTCTTTTTTGTCTTTGAGAAACGAACCTGTTATTTCTAATTTATCAACGACAGGATTAGGATGTATTTCTGCGGACTGTGGATTGAAGACTGCTGACTGCGCGGAAGCGATGACATTAAACACTGCCGCCTCCACCTCACACCCATTCGCATCTGAGCATACTACATTTTAATCCCCGCTTGATGGTGCTACATAAAAATAATTTGTTGCACCGTTGATGATATTGCCATTGAAGTACCACTGATAAGTTGCTGCTCCTGCATTTGCAAAGAGTGTATCTCCGCTTTGGGCGATTCCCTGCGGTGCGGGTGGAGGATAAACTATAATGTAATTGCTAAGTAAAAGTGTATCGCTGCCGTTTGTGTTTGTTGCTATAAGTTGCACATCGTAGCTGCCGGAGTTTGCATAGCAAATGTTTGTTGGATTGGTGGCTGTGCTTGTATCGGGTGTGGCTCCGGGGAATGACCATTGGTAAGAAGTTGCGTTGGAGGAGAGATTGAGAAAGGAAGTGCAGGTGCCGGGGCAGATATGATTTGGTGCACTGAAAGATGCTATAGAATTACAAGCATTAATATCAGGTGTATATTCCCAAAAATCATTATAACATGTAGCCCCCCCATACCTGCCTAATCCAATATATCCCTTACTCGATATAGAAAAATAGGCCAGCTCATCCCGGATTGTACCAGGAAAATTTGTTTTTTGAACCCATGCATTCGTAGTCGGATTATATTCCCATAAATCATTTTGAAACGTTCCGATAGCGGGTCCTTCACCGCAACCATAATATCCTTTATCGCAAATGGCAAATGCAGCAGCATCACCTCTTGAGCCTCCCGCAAAATTTACTTTCTGAGTCCATGAATCGGTAATACTATTGTACTCCCATAAATCAGATAAAAACACTCCAGCATAACCGCAAATAATATAAGCATTCGTTCCGATTACGAAACAATTTGCATCTTCCCTTGCCAGTCCGGTAAGGTTTGTCTTCTGCGACCATGTATCTGCAGAGGGATCGTACTGTCAAATATCATTTGAGGGTGCGCCAGTGCTTATATAGCCAAAATTACCTATTGAAAAGCCCGCTGCTGCATACCTGGCACCTCCTGCAAAATTTGCTTTGGGTGGCCAGTTATTTGCTATTGTATCATATTCCCAAAAATCATTTACCGAGTTGAATAAACTATCTCTTCCGAGCCCTGCATACCCTTTATTGCCTACTGAGAAACCTACGGGTGCCTGCCTACCAAGACCACCATAATCTGCTTTCTGTGTCCATACATTTGTTGCAGGATCATACTCCCAGAATTCTTTGACGTTATTTATGAAACAGGAATAACCACATCCTACATATCCTTTAGTTCCAATGGAAAAACAAAAAGGATAATTATAGCCCATTCCCGGATAAGAAGTTTTCTGGGTCCAGTAATCAGCCCGTGCAATCAGCGAACAAAAAATAAAAACTCCAACCAAAACTTTTTTCATCCCCTCAAATGTAGTAAAGTATTTGCATCAGCATAAAACCGGTGGGTACTTAATAGTAAAGGTGTGCGTTTGCAACAGAAGCAATATTCCCTTTTTGTGCATTTTTCGGGTTTCCAGTTCTGGAAGTGCCATCCTGAACGTTCAGACCCCTACTTGCAGAAATGGAAGTGCCATCCTGAACGTTCAGACCCCTGCTTCCAGAAATGGAAGTACCATGCTGAACGTTCAGACCCCTGCTTCCGGAAATGGAAGTGCCATCCTGAACGTTCAGACCCCTGCTTCCAGAAATGGAAATACCATGCTGAACGTTCAGACCCCCGCTTCCAGAAATGGAAGTGCCATGCTGAACGTTCAGACCCCTACTTCCAGAAATGGAAATGCATGCTGCATTCCCATGGGGAATTCATCCTGTCAAAACCCCTCACCACACAAAACCTTTCCAATATCTTTGCCCTTTCATGCACCACATCACTGCCGATTATGTTTTTCCCATCTCTTCTCCGCCCATAAAAAACGGAGTAGTTATTGCTGATGAAGAAGGAGAAATTGTAGAAGTGCTTCCTCCCGAAAAATATGAGCAGGGAGATTTATCGGGCAACATTGTTTTCGAAAAATATTCAGGAATTATTTGCCCCGGCTTCATCAATGCACATTGTCATCTCGAACTTTCTCACCTGAAAGGAAAAGTTTCCGAAGGAAAAACACTGCCCGCATTTATTGGCGAAGTAGTGCAACATCGCGAAGCAGAAAAAGAAATTATTGCTGCTGCCATTGCAAGAGCCGAAGATGAAATGATTGCAAACGGAATTGTTGCCGTGGGAGACATCTGCAACACAGCCGATACGGTTTTTCAGAAAAAGAAAAAGCGTTTGCATTATCACAACTTCATTGAACTGTTTGATATAATACCTGCCAACTCTGATAAAGAATTTGAAAAAGGATTTGCGCTGATGAAAGAGTTCAACGAAACCGGAAGCACTTCCTCGCTGTCGCCACATGCGCCTTACACCGTGTCGCCACAACTGCTCAAGCGCATCTACGAACATGCATACTTGCACGACAGCATCCTCACACTTCACAACCAGGAAACCAAAAGTGAAAATGAAATGTTCCGAAGCAAAAGCGGTGCGCTGTTTGAAAAACTTTCCACCTTCGGAAATCTTTACGACAACTGGAAACCCTCGGGCTTCAGTTCACTTGCATCCACGCTTGTGCATTTGCCGAAGTGCAACAAAACAATGCTCGTGCATAATACATACTCAACCGAGGAAGATATTACCTGGGCGCATCTATACAGTTCAGTTATCTGGTGGTGCTTTTGTGGCAACGCAAATCTCTACATCGAAAACCGTTTGCCGGATTTTCAGACTTTCATTGATGCAAGTTGTAAAATCCTTCTAGGTACAGATAGCTATGCAAGCAATTGGTCGCTCTCTATCCTTGACGAAATGAAAACCATCAGCAAACATTCTCCGAAAATAAAACTTCAGCAACTACTGAAATGGGCAACATTGAACGGAGCCAATTTCTTCGGATGGAAAAAACAACTCGGCTCACTCGAAAAAGGAAAACGCCCGGGCATCAACCTCATTACCGATGTGAATCTTGAAACGATGGCACTGACTGTATATTCAGAAGTGAAGCCATTAGTTAATTTCTGAACAGACTTAGAAAAGAAATCTTTTCAACAATATTTTTTCCGTAGTAACGTTTCTATAAAACAATAAGTATAATGTCATACTAAAATGAAGATTGGCGAAAGATTTTGGGCTGTTTACCAAAATTTCATCACAAACCCCTATCATTGCCATATCTTAATACTTTATTAAAACTTAACAGGCATGTCTGAAACCCTTGTTCACAAAGGTTTTCATTTCTCTCGTTTTTTCTCAGTTGCATTCCTTGCCGGAGTGTTGTCTTCATTTTGCGCTTTTGCTTCCGTAAATCTTTCTGACGATTCGCTAAAGAGTTTGTTGAGTAATTCTCCGAAATCACTATTTCAACCCGACATGAATATTTCGGTTGAAGAAAATCATCTCAAGGCAGGATTACTTTATGATGTGGAAAATAAAAAAATTGTGTGGCAGAAGGACATGCAAAAATCATATCCCATTGCTTCTCTTACGAAGATGATGGTTGCATTTCTTACTGTGGAAGATATTCATGCCGGCAAAGTTCATTGGGTTGACCACGTAACCTGGACGCGCGACATTTCTTATTATGCAAAGAACAGGAAAGTTCATGCCACTGCCGATGTTACTTATTCCTTGCAGGATATGTTTAAGAATACAATGATCGCTTCTAACAACGAAGCGGCAGAACAGATGGCACGCTATGTTGGCGGAGGAAACCTTGACGGATTTATTCAGAGAATGAATTTCCGCGCCCGCGAACTTGGCATGATGAGTACGTATTACGGAAATCCAACGGGGCTTCCTTCTTACTCCAAACTCTACGATAATTCTTCCACACCTGCCGATCTTTTAATCCTGACCCTTGAGATGCTTAAGTATCCCGAGATTATTGATGTAACAAGAATGGATTATGCTGACATCACCTGCGGGAAAAATACAACGATCATCAGTAATCACAATCACCTCACTATTGATTACAAAGGACAAGTGGATGGAATGAAAACGGGCTACACTAAGCGTGCGGGGTTTTGCCTTGTTGCCTCTTCCTACAAGTGTGATCAGCGGTTGGTAAGTATTGTGCTCGGAGCAAAGGCTCCTATAATCCGCAATGATCTTGTGAAGGATATGATTGATGATTACTATACATCCATTGGTCTCGATAAATTAAGTCCGAACTGCACCATGCCCGAACAGTTCACCACTGCTGGTTCCACCGATAATGAAGATGCCGATGCGTCAGAGGGTGCGTATGTTTATCAAACGAAAGTTGCCTTCGTTACTCACTTGGTTCAGCGCGGAGAATTCCTAAGCTCCATTGCTGATAAATATAAAGTAACCATTCCGCAGATTAAACAATGGAATCATTTGAAGTCAACGCATGTGCATCCCGGTCAGCATTTGCTCGTGAAGGGAACCGTGCGTCAGAAAGTGTGGGTTACTAAAGAAGATCAGAGCAACAACGTACCTAAAGACAAAACACAAGTTAAATCTTCTGCCATTCCAGCCACAGATAATCAATATGTTTTTTATACCATTCAGCAGGGCGATACGCTCTACAGTATTTCAAGGCAGTATAAGGACATCACTGTGTCGAAGCTGAAAGAAATGAACGGCATTGAAGATGAATCCTGCATTCATCCCGGAATGCAAATTAAGGTTCCAGTAAAAGGTTAAAATCTTCTTTTCAAAAAAGATTTTCTACCGCTTTCCTTTTTAATTTTGCCTTCTCCTAAAATCATTCCTTTATGAATAGAATATTTTTTGTTGCTGTTTTAGCATTCGCTGTTTCGTTCAGCGCAAATGCACAAAAGAAAAAAGAAGAACCCCTCCCTACTCCTCAATTACCTGTTGACAACGTAACCCGTAAAATTACTTACGAAGAAGTAGTAGATGCAAGTGGAAAAAGCGCAGATGAAATTTATCAAAAAATTATTTTATGGTTTCGAACATACTATAAGAATCCCGCAGAAGTGATTCGTGAAAATGATTCAATAAAAAGATCGGTGATGGGTAAACCGCGTTTCCGTATTTCTAATCCCCCCGAAAAAGAAGGTACAAAAACAGATGCGGGATTGGTGCAGTACACAATTATAGTTGCCGCAAAAGACGGCAGATTCAAATACACACTTACTGAATTCAATCAGAAACAGAACAGTTACTATCCTTGCGAACGGTGGTACGACACAGCGCTCCCGTCATACACAAGAGCGATGGAAGAATACCTGCGTCAAACTGATAACTATGCAAAGACCACGATTGCAGATCTGAAAAGTTCAATCACCAATGAGAAGCCCGTGAAGAATAAAGATGACTGGTAAGATTTAGTTAGGCGTATTGGGTTCGTGAACAAAAATTGCCAGACGGTTCCCCCGGATAACCAATAATAGTTAACGAACAACTTTTTTTCTACCTTCGCTTGCACCAAACTTAACTACTATGTCAACTACACTTTCAATCACACCATTTATCATCGGAGCAATTGTTCTGTTTTTCCTTGGCGTTCGCATTATTCGGCCAACCCATCGCGGACTAATTGAACGACTCGGCAAGTATCACCATTTTGCAGAGCCCGGATTTCATTGGATCATTCCGTTCATTGATAGAATGTATCAGATCAATACTACGGAACAAATGATCAATGCCGAAAGCCAGGAGATCATCACGTTTGATAACCTGAATGCACGTGTGGATGCACAAGTGTATTTTAGAATAAAGCCAGACGAGGTGAGCGTAAAGAATTCGCAGTATAACGTGAACAACATTGCCTATCAGATAGTGAATCTTGCGCGCACTACACTGCGCAATATTATCGGCACCATGACACTGAAGAGCGCGAACAGCGAGCGCGGAAAAATAAATAAGAGCTTGTATTCCACATTGCTTGAAGAAACTCATGATTGGGGAATTGATATTGTGCGCACCGAGTTGAAAGAAATTGATCCCCCAAAAGATGTTCAGGAAACGATGAACAAAATTGTAAAAGCAGAGAATGAAAAAATGGCTGCCATTGATTTTGCAACGGCTGTTGAAACAAGAGCAGACGGAGAAAAACGTGCGGAGATAAAAAAAGCAGAAGGAATTAGGACAGCTAATATCCTTACTGCAGAGGGAGAAGCTCAGGCAATTGCATTGGTTAACGAAGCAGCCGAAAAATATTTTGTCGGGAATGCACAATTACTTCGCAAGCTGCAGGCAGTGGAGACAGCGCTTGCAAACAATTCAAAAATTGTTCTTTCAAGCGATAAGCAGTTGGTGAATGTTATCGGAGATATGGCTGGCGTACTGCCATTGACAGGCCCATCTTTAAGTACGAAGGAATAACGCTGAAACTTTTGTTCGGCAAGTATGTTTCACATCTATGTTAATCAATGAACATGGATCCTGATCAGCGATACAAGCCAGGGGTCTGCAACATGGGTGATCGCGAGGTTTCCGTCAGGAAAAAATTTCTCGCCTTTTTTACTCTCATAATGATAGCGTTTACGGTATCCTGTTTTACATATTGCGATTCCTTGTTCTGCTGGTTTGCACTCATCGGATCATCGTTTGCTGCTATCACCATTTATCTCGAAATAAGATTCCGATTTTGCATTCTCTTCGGATTTTTTAATTTATACAATTTCAAGCATCTTGGAAATCTTGAAGAAGTAAATTGTAAAGACGACCAGCGTTGCGACCGTAAGCGCGTAAGGAAAATAATTTTTCAATCAGTATTTGTTTCCGTGATTTATTCCTCCATCATTCACCTGATGGCAATGAGTCATCCTTTCTGAGAAGATAGGTGCACTAAAAAAAATGCCGAACATTGTTCGGCATTGAAGTTCCATTAAAGTTATAGCAAATGCCTATGGGAAAATTCCGAGCGCCTGATAGGACACTCCGAGCTTGTTGATTCCGCTTACAAATGCTGCAGTGCGCAGGTCTTCAATTTTCGGGTTCCTCTTTTTCACTTCGCGTATTTCATTGTAGGCAAAAATCATGGTCTCTTCCAGTCCGCTTCGAACCAGATCAATTTCATCAGCACCGTGCGTGATAATTTTTTTATCAATTGCATTGAGTGCCTTGCCGGTAATATTTTCAACCGCAGTGATCAAATGCCCTGTTGACATTTCCTGGAAACGCTTTTCCATTCTTCCGAAACGAACGTGAGAAAGATTTTTCAGCCACTCGAAATATGAAACCGTTACACCGCCAGCGTTCAGGAAAAGATCGGGAATGATGAGAACGTTTCTCTGGTTGAGAACCGCCTCTCCGTTTTTTGTAACCGGACCATTTGCACCTTCAGCAATTACTTTTGCTTTGATGCGAGGAGCGTTGTCTTTTGTAATTTGATTTTCGAGCGCAGCAGGAATAAGAATATCACACTCTGCTTCGAGAACCCCCATGGAGTCAGTGTAATTTTTTGCTCCCGCGAAATTTAAGATCGAACCTGTTTCTTTTCTGTGTTTGAAAACATCGTCTATGTTCAAACCCTTCTCATTGTAAATTCCTCCTTCGCGTTCAGCAATACCAACGATAAGTGCACCTGCTTCCATACAGAATTTTGCAGAGTAGAAACCTACGTTACCAAGTCCCTGCACAATAATTTTCTTTCCTTCAATGCCCGGAGTCATGCCGCGTGCCTTCATATCTTCAGTGTTATTCATCGCTTCACGCACTCCGAAGAAAACACCCTGACCGGTAGCTTCTGTTCGTCCCTGAATACCGCCTTGTCCGATCGGTTTACCGGTAACACAACCGAGCGCATTCAGATCATCGTATTTAAAAGTTGCATACGTATCCGCAATCCATGCCATCTCTCTCGGACCGCTTCCGTAATCAGGAGCGGGAACATCCACTGATGGTCCGATCATATTTTTCTTGATTAACTCAGTCGTATATCTGCGTGTTATGCGTTCCAATTGTCGTGGAGTGTAGTCAGCAGGATTTACTTTGATACCGCCTTTCGCCCCGCCATACGGAACATCAACAACTGCACATTTAAAAGTCATCAACGTAGCAAGTGCTTTAACTTCGTCTTCGTTTACAAACTCGCTGTATCGAATACCCCCCTTGGTTGGTGTTTTGTGATGTGAGTGCTGAACACGTATCCCTTCTATTACCCGCACCTTCCCTTCAATCTCGATAGGAAAATACATTTTGTAAATGCTGTTGCAGATTTTTATCTGGTGAAGCAGTCCGGGTTCAAAGTTTGTGAAAGCCGCGGCTTTGTCGAAGTAAGAGAGTACATCGTTGTAAAACTTACTGCCATTTTCGAGATCGTTTTTCATTAAATATAAATTTGGGGTGGCAAAAGTAACAGAAGTAGTGAATCGTGCAAAACGAATTCTGATTAGCAGCCCTCAAACAATTGACTTAATTTTGCATTGAAAATGGAATCACCAATTCAGAATAAAACAGTTACCTCCTTCGATGTAAAAAAGGCGCAGAAGGATTTCCCTATCCTCACGCAAACTGCTTACGGCAAGCCGCTTATCTACTTTGACAATGCCGCCACTTCACAAAAGCCGCAGTTTGTAATTGATGAGTTGACAAAATATTATTCCGAATACAATGCAAATATTCACCGCGGAGTGCATTGCCTGAGCCAAAAGGCATCGCAGGCGTTTGATAATGTTAGGGTAAAAGTTCAAAAGCTGATTAGTGCAAAATCAGAAAGAGAAATAATTTTTACGCGGGGAACAACGGAGTCTATCAATCTTGTTGCTTCAACTTGGGGAAGAAAAAACATTTCTGCCGGAGATGAAATTATTATTTCAGCCATGGAGCATCACAGCAATATTGTTCCGTGGCAGATGTTATGCGAAGAAAAGAAAGCGATCCTCAAAATTATTCCGATGAATGATGCAGGTGAATTACTGATGGATAAATTTGAATCGTTGCTTTCTCCCAAAACAAAATTCATTTCCGTTGTTCATACTTCCAACTCCCTCGGCACAATCAATTCTGTGAGAGAAATTATCCGCCAAGCTCATGAGCAGAATATTTTGGTGATGATTGATGGAGCACAGGCAATTGCGCATAGTGAAATTGATGTGCACGAAATGGATTGTGATTTTTTTGCTTTCAGCGGACATAAAATGTTCGGACCAACAGGCGTTGGTTGCCTCTATGGAAAATTAAACCTTCTCGAAGACATGCCACCATACCAGGGCGGAGGAGAAATGATTCACTCTGTTACTTTTGAAAAGACAACCTACAATGAAGTGCCTTTTAAGTTTGAGGCGGGTACACCGAATATTGCAGATGTAATCGCACTAGGAACAGCAGTTGACTACATTCAATCGCTCGACAGAAAAATAATTTCAGAATACGAACATGAACTGATGCGGTACACATCAGAAAAATTATCAGCGATTGACGGAGTGCGCTTAATTGGCACGGCAAAAGAAAAAACGAGTGTTGTATCTTTTATCATCGAAGAAGTGAATGCCCTTGATGTGGGAATGTATCTTGATACATTGGGGGTCGCTGTCCGCACGGGACATCATTGTAATGAACCAGTGATGGATCGTTTTAAAATTCCCGGAACCATCCGCGCATCTTTTTTATTCTATAATACGAAAGAAGAAATTGATGTGATGGTTGAAGGGGTTAAGAAAGCCATCAAGCTACTCAGGCCTCACCCACAACCTCTCTCCAAGGGAGAAGGGAGAAATCCTCAATAGAATTTACGCGTACTGAAACCTGAAGTTTAATCGGTTGATCAACCTGCGATAATTTTTTTTCAGATCGCGGTCAACTGCACGTACATCTTTGTACTCCTGAAATTTTCTGATCAACAACATATCGAAAACGGAACTTTCAAGAAAATCAATATCGCTTTTGAAACCGCACACACACAGCGCGCGCGTTGTCTGCAAAAACTTCTTGATGTTTCGTTCATCTGTGTCAAGTGTGTTGCAGCTACCGAAATGAATAATCTTATCCACGCAGGAGCCATTCAGCGTTTCGGCAAGCTCTTCAAGGTTCAGATAATCTTTGCCAACCTTTATTTGTTCTGGATGCCCGTGAAAAGCCAGATACATGATGGTATAATTCTGATACCGCTTCTGTTTCCACAGCGAGAGGTAATATTTCAGGTTGTCTTTTGTTCCACAATTTTTGTGGATGTATTCAATGCCGCAGTTGGCATGAAGAAAGTCGAGTGCCGCGGTTACACTTGATTTGTTACGCAGATCTTTTTCCCAATCCCCTTCGAGGCAGAATACATTTTTGTTGAGGTTCTTTGCAATTCTCATAATCTAATCTCCTTTTCCTTTTTATTGTAAATGTTGCCGCCATAGCTTTTTTATTTTTATCTGCGAAATACCCATCATCCGAAATTACGAATGAAAGTAATCTTGACTTCTCCTATCTTTTGAAATTCGGTTTGCGTTTTTCGAGAAAGGCAGCTACGCCTTCTTTCACATCGTCTTTTGCAAAACATTTTCCGAATTCTTCTGCTTCGAAATTAAATCCGTCAACTCCGGAAGTGCAATAAGCATCAACGCATTTCACGATGCCCGCCACTCCAACCGGGCTCATCATCGCAATCTTCTTGATGATCTCTTCGCACTTGTCAATGAGATATTCCAGTGACATTACATGATTAACTAGACCGAGCTTTAATGCAGTATCTGCATCAATCATATCGCTGGTCATCATCAGTTCCATTGCTTTGCCTTTGCCGATGAGCTGAACCATGCGTTGAGTTCCACCATAGCCTGGAATCAAACCCAAACGAACTTCCGGCTGACCGAATTTTGCATTGTCACTTGCTACACGCATGTGGCAGCTCATTGCCAACTCGCAACCACCGCCCAATGCAAAACCGTTTACTGCTGCGATAACGGGTTTTGGGCAAAGTTCAATGCTGCGAAAAACCTTTTGTCCGTCAGCGCTTAGCTTTTTTCCTTCATCAGGAGAATAATTTGCAAACTCATAAATATCTGCCCCGGCGACAAATGCTTTATCTCCGACTCCTGTAATTATTATTCCGATTACTGTTGAATCATTTGCTCCCTGGTCAATCGCTTTCCCGATTTCTTGAATTGTAAGATGATTGAGAGCGTTCATTTTATCAGGACGGTTTATTGCTATCTTCAGAATATTGCTTTCAACTTCGGCAAGAATATTTTTATATGCTAAAGAAGACGTTGGTTGCTGAATGTTGGATGCCGGAGTTGTTCCAAGTCCGCTTAAGTTAAGGTTGTCGCTCATAATTTTCGGGCTTAAAAATTTCTTCTCTTCGTTACTTCTTCTTTTATGTATTTCACAATTTCATTAGTGTTGGTCCCCGGGTCGAAAAGTCTTCCGGCACCAAGTTCATTCAGCTTCTTCGTATCATCTGACGGAATAATTCCTCCGCCCGTTAACAAAACATCGTTCATGCCCTTCTGTTTCATTAGCGAAATAATTTTCGGAAACACCGTGTTGTGTGCGCCCGAAAGAATGCTGATGCCGATTACATCTACATCTTCCTGCATTGCAGCATTCACTACCATCTCCGGAGTTTGTCGCAAGCCGGTGTAAATTACTTCCATGCCTGCATCGCGAAGAAATGATGCAATCACTTTTGCTCCTCGATCGTGTCCATCCAATCCAACTTTTGCAATGAGCACGCGGATTGGTCGCGTGAATTTTTTTTCTGATAAGGTTGTTGAGATTTTTTCTTCCTGCATAACTGCTCGCTTACGAGTTCAAAGTTAGAAAACAGAAGCGGCTTTGGAAACCTTTTCTGCATAAAAATTTGTTAAAAACGTATTTGGTTAAGTATCAAAAGGAAAACGTTTTTATTGCCAATTTATTATATATTTTATTTTTAATTATCAATTTTTGTTATTTGATTTTATATTTACAGTAAAAGAAAGGTCGAAGAGGTGTTTTCGGAAGCTGAAAGGGGAGCTGCGGAAGGGGTAAATGGTGACACGGATAAGAGTAAATGGATTGCGGATAAGGAAAAGGGAAGCCCGGATGAGGGAAAATGAGTTGCGGATAAGAGAAAAAGGATCTCCGGAAGAGAGAAAAGGAGATGCGAAAATGGGAAATGGGATTGCGGAAGGCAGAAAAGGAAGCGCGGACTAGTGAAAAGAGTCCGCGGATGAAAGAAAAGGAAGCATGGAAATGATAAAAATGCCGTTTTCGGCATAAAAAATACGTTTTTGTAGAATGAGTTCACAAAAGGGATCTAAAATGGTGTTCGCTTTATACTGTCTTAATGACATAGAAGGGGCAGGTGGAAATATATTATCAATAAGGTAAAAGTATAAGCTTTGAAACCCGAGAGGATTTACAAACCTTCATTAAAGAAAACGTATAGAAATTTACTATTTAACTTAATCGGGAAAGCTATTTGTGATAAGAGACAATCATTTCAATATTCCATTTCATACTTTTACCAAAAATAAATCGTCATGAGTTCATCCCTACTAGCTACCATTCACATCATCACCGTAAATCTTTTTTTGCTTTTGTATTTAGTGAAAACGATTTTGCTTTTCAGCAATGTGTCTATGCTTGAAAAGTTTACTCGCGCAACGAAGATGCTTGAAATGATTGTGAGCACGCTTTTTCTTGCCAGTGGTGTGTGGCTTTTATTTATTCTGGGTGCTGTAAAAACTTTGTTCATTGTAAAATTTATTCTGGTGTTTGCCGCAATTCCAATTGCGGTGGTTGGATTTAAGAAACAGAATAAGATGCTTGCTCTGCTTTCGCTTGTATTGATTGTTGGTGCATACGGATTGGCCGAGGCATCGAAGAATAAACCATTTCTACCGAGCAAGGTTGAGGTGAATGGAAATGCTGATGAAACTGCGAAGCTGGGCATCAAGACATACATTGCTAATTGCGCAATGTGTCACGGGAAAGATGGTATGAAAATGTATCGCGATGCAAAAGACCTTTCTGCTTCAGCACTTGATGGGGCTTCTATAGAGATGATGGTGAAAGAAGGAAGCAAAGGAAAGATGCCTGCTTTTGCGGGTGCTTTGAGCGATGAAGAGATTATAGCAGTGAGCGCGTATGTGCAAACGTTGAGAAAATAATTTTATGGCGTAATGATTTAAAAATTTGAAGATGAACATAAAACACTCCCCCCTTCACGTTTTTCGTAATTTGTATATTTGAAAATGAGTAGTTATTCGAGGGGGTAAAAAACTTTGGCACAAAAAACATTCAGCACACAAAAGAAAACGGAGACCGCAGTTCTTATCGGTGTTTCCGTTCGTTCGCAAGAGGGAGATCGCCTGAACGAATATTTAGACGAACTGCAATTTCTTGCGGAGACAGCGGGAGCAAAAACATTAAAACGGTTCACTCAGAAATTAGATCATCCTGATCCGAAAACTTTTATCGGAAGCGGAAAGCTTACAGAGATTTGTGAGTACATAAAACAGCATGAAGTTGACATCATAATTTTCGATGATGAACTGAGTGGAACGCAAATTCGAAATATTGAGAAAGTAATCAATCCTGATCCGCTTAAAAATGAAGGATATAATTGTCGCGTGCTTGATCGTACAAATTTAATTCTCGACATTTTTGCAAAGCGTGCACGCAGCGCCCAATCAAAAGCACAGGTTGAATTGGCTCAATGTCAATACCTGCTTCCACGACTTACACGTATGTGGACACATTTAGAAAAACAGCGCGGAGGTATCGGAATGCGCGGACCTGGTGAATCGGAAATAGAAACCGATAAGCGAATGATTCGCGAAAAAATTGCGAAGCTGAAGGATCAGCTAAAAAAGATTGACAAGCAAAGCATTACTCAACGCAAGCAACGTGGGGAGATGATCCGCGTAGCGTTGGTGGGTTACACAAACGTTGGCAAGAGTACCATTATGAATCTGCTTAGCAAAAGCGATGTGTTTGCAGAAAATAAATTATTCGCTACGCTTGATACTACGGTACGTAAAGTTGTTTATGATCAGGTTCCGTTTTTACTTTCTGATACAGTTGGATTCATCCGCAAGCTGCCGCACGATCTGGTGGAGAGTTTTAAATCAACGCTGGATGAAGTTCGCGAAGCAGATATTCTTTTACATGTGGTAGATATTTCTCATCCTGAATTTGAAGAGCAGATTCATGTAGTGAATGAAATGCTCGTAGAACTTAAAGCAGCCGAGAAACCAATGCTTCTTATCTTTAATAAAATTGATTCATACTCTTTTACAGAGAAAGAAGAAGATGACCTCACACCTTCAACAAAAGAAAATGCTTCTCTTGCCGATCTGAAAAAATCATGGATCGGAAAAGTGACTACACCATGCGTTTTTATTTCTGCGACAAATAAAATAAACGTAGCAGAACTTCGGAATAAGCTGACTGAGATGGTGAAGGAGTTGCATTTTAAGAGGTATCCAAATTATTTTGGGGATCAGAGAGACTTTCAGGGTTAATATTTTCAAGCGCTCTAAAATTCTTTCCTGCATTTAACGTTTACTTTTACCAACCAACGTCTTGTAAACACTGATGTGCAGAACTTTTGCTGCTGTATTTTTTATTCTTAGTCCGTTTTTTTCTTTTTCGCAGATGAGCAACCTGCGTGAGAAATTTATTTCCGCCAAGGCGGATACAGTTCAGCTTGATTCGGGGAGTGTTGTTGCGAATTCAATTTTTGTGTTGAATGAAGGAAAGGTTTTAGATAAAAAGGCTTACGCAGTAGATGCAGCGAAATCAATTCTCATCTGGCAAAAAAAAATCGATGAGTACAAAAATATTTCCGCTGACAGTTTGGAAATTCATTTTCGTGTTTTCCCATTTTCATTTTCTGAAAGTGTGCAGCACAAAGACATTGGCAGAATTTCAAAACAATCTGCAAACGGAATGAATCAGTATGTGTACAATCCGGCAGAATCTGAGCCCTCTTTTTTTAAGTATGAGGGATTGCAAAAAGCAGGAAGCATTTCACGGGGAGTAACGTTTGGAAATAACCAGGATGTGTTTGTGAATTCAAGTTTGAATTTGCAACTGGCAGGAAAATTAAATGATCAGGTAAATATACTAGCTGCAATCACGGATGAAAATATTCCCGTGCAACCAGAAGGAAACACACAACAGATTCAGGATTTCGATAAGGTATTCATTCAGCTTTACAACGATAACAGTAAACTGATTGCAGGAGATTTTGAATTGAAGCGTCCCGAAAGTTATTTCATGAACTTTTTCAAGAAGGCTCAAGGTGGACTTTTCACAAACAACAGTGTATTGGGAAAAGCAATGGCAAACGGCAAACCTAAATTCGTGAACAGAGTTGGGTTAAGCGCAGCGGTATCAAAGGGGAAATTTGCGCACAACACCGTTGCTGCTCTTGAAGGAAACCAAGGACCATATCGTTTAACCGGGAGCAACAATGAATCATTTATCATCGTGCTCGCAGGTACTGAGAAAGTTTACATTGACGGGCAACTGATGAAACGCGGTTTGCAATATGATTACACAATTGATTACAATGTTGCGGAACTCACGTTTACTGCAAAGCGGTTGATCACAAAAGAGGCGCGCATCACGGTGGAGTTTGAATATTCAGAAAAAAGCTATGCTCGCTCACTTCTTTTTCTCAACGATGAAATAGAGAGTGAAAAAATAAAAATAAAATTCAATGCATACAGCGAACAGGACAGCAAGAATCAGCCGTTGCTAATTGATCTTGACAGCGCGAAAAAAGCGGTGATGGCAAGTGTTGGCGACAGTATTCAAAATGCTTTTTACCCAACTTACGATAGTGTGCAATACAATGCTGATGAAATTCTTTACAAGAGAATAGATACAACGACTTCCCTCGGAACCTATCCGGAAATTTTTGTTTACTCAGCAGATAGCGCACACTGGCGAGTTACATTTTCAAATGTTGGATTGGGCAATGGCGATTACGTGCAGGACAGTAGCAGCGTGAATGGCAGGGTGTTTAAATGGATAGAGCCGGTTGCAGGTATTCATCAGGGTTTGTATAAACCGGTAGGATTGTTGGTTACACCGAAAAAACAACAACTATTTACGCTGGTAACGGACTTGAAACTTTCAAAAAATAATACGGCAGGTTTTGAAGTAGCGATGAGTAATTACAATGTCAATTTGTTTTCAAAGAAGGATAGAGGCAATGATCTTGGTTATGCGGGAAAAGCATATTATCAGAACATTACCTCACTTGGAAGCGATTCAGTGAAATCATGGAGGCTAACCTCCAATCTCAATTACGAATTTGTGAACCGCGACTTCAAACCGATTGAGCGTTTTCGCAACGTTGAATTTGAGCGCGAATGGAATCTTGGTACAACTTCCATTTATCATGATGAATATATTGTAGCAGGCCAGGTTGCGTTGTCGAAATTAAATCTTGGCAATGTTTCTTATCAGTTGAAAAGTTTTCAGAAAGGAAGCGATTACAACGGATTGCTTCACAATGCAGGATTGCTTGCAACTGTCGCAAAGTTCACACTCAATACTACAGGAAGTTTGCTCACCACCAAAGGTGCAACAGTGAAAACGGAATACTACAAGCACAGCGTTGATTTATCGAGAGGAGTCTGGAAGCTGATTATCGGGACAAAAGAAAACACGGAACATAACGTGTTTAAAAAAATTGTTGGTGATTCGCTTACTGTCGCAAGTTTTTCTTTTCAAGAATACAGCGGATACATCAACACAAAGGACTCATTGAAAAATAAATTCGGGTTGAATTACAAAAAGAGATACGATGATCGTGTTGCAAATAATCAGTTCAAACGTGCTACCGATATTGATGAAATAAATTTTTCAGCAGAATTCACGAAAGAACAAAACAATCAGTTGCGGATTTATACTTCATACCGGAATTTAAAAGTGCTTGATTCCGCACTTACACAGCAGGCAGAAGCAAAAACACTGTTGAACAGGATTGATCACAACCTGATTTTGTGGAAAGGAGTAATTAGCGCAACGACATATTACGAAGTAGGTACAGGTCAGGAACGAAAACTTGAGTATTATTTTCTTCAAGTTCCTGCCGGACAAGGTTCTTACATTTATCGCGGTGATGCAAACGCTAATGGAGTTAAGGATCTTGACGAGTTTGAAGTTGCAGCGTTTGCTTATCAGGCTGACTACATAAAAGTTTTTACACCAACCAATCAATACATCAGCACGCGTACGAATCAATTCAACGAAGTGTTCAACATCAACCCCTCAGCTGCCTACAAATCGTTTCAAGGGAGGCAGCAAGTTCTTTCGAGATTCTCAAATCAGCTTTCCGTTCGCCTCGATAAAAAAACAAAAGAGGATGATGCGTTTCGTTCATTGAATCCGTTTGATCAGAAAATCGGAGACAGTTCTTTAGTGTCAACCAACTCAAGCTATCGCAATACGCTTTACTTTAATCGCTCATCCTCTGTGTTCGGCTGTGATGCAACCTGGACCAAGAACGAAGGAAAGACACTTCTCATCAATGGATTCGAAACGCGTACACTTACTTCTTATGAAGGAAATACGCGATGGAATCTTTCGCGGCTGCTGTTGGTTACTGCAAACTATCAGCATAACGATAAAGTAAATGGCTCGGAATTTTTTCCTGCACGCAATTATCATCTCTTAACAGATCATGGAGAACCGAAGTTGAGTATTCAGCCAGGAACAGCATTCCGTACTTCGTTGTCGTATGAATATTCAATCAAGAAAAATGTTTATGGAACTGGAGGGGAGAAGGCAGAGCAAAACAAACTCGGGCTTGAAATGAAATACAACACCACAGGTACTGGCAGCATTTCTGCAAAAATAAATTACATAGGAATTATTTTTAATGCGGAGGATAATTCTTCACTCGCTTATGAAATGCTGGATGGATTGCACAAGGGAAAAAATTTTACATGGAATACATCCGTTCAACGATCTCTTGGAAATTCGATTCAACTCAGTTTAAATTATGACGGAAGAAAATCGGAAAACAACAAAGCCATTCATACAGGAGGGGTACAGGTGAGAGCTTATTTTTAATTTGGAATTTATGATTCTTGATTTCAGATAAATGGCAAAATATTTTTGAAACAGATGTACAAAACATCGGATTTATTTTTCTACATCGGGATAACAGGTGTTATTCTGTTTTCATTTTTTTCTTTTTCATACGCTTATTATCCGTTCTTCAATTCTGATTCTGCGCTCTCTGTTCTGATGGCGTATCATTACCATCTTCCGGAAGATATTTATTGCTGGGGACAAAACCGTGGCGGCACTTTTGAAATGATGATCGCTCATTTTTTTATTTCTCTTTTTCATTCAAGTCCGGTTATTACTGCATCAATAATTCATTACCTCATCCTAATCGCAGGTTTTTTTGCAGGATTTCATTTTATCAGAAAATCTTTTTATCGTTTTGCGCTTGCAGTGCTTTGGTTTTTTCCGTCAGGATTCTTTATTGAAATAATTATTTACCAATTCAGCGTTCAGTTCAGCTTATTCATGATCGCAATTTTCTTTTTGAGCAAATCATTTTCTGTTTCTGCAAAGAAAAATTTCTTTCTCTCTTTGTCATTTCTGTTTATGATTCTGAATGTGTGGGTTCTTGACCTTGGAATTATTCCGACAACTTTTCTTTTTCTGTTTTTGAGCACAACTATTTTAGTAAAAAACAATAAAGGAAGAGCAACTCTTCAAGGGATTAAATATTTTTCTTCAAAACCGACTCTTTTTCTCTCCGCTTTGTGGATTGTTTCAGGAGCCGCATTTATTTATTGGGCAAAGCATCTCACGAATTATACCATTGGATACTCTGAAACATCCCCGAACAATCCTTCCGAAATTTATTTTTCTCTCCTCTCCATTTCGAAATCGTTCTCTGAGGCGTTTCTTTTTCATAGGAAATTTTTTTCAGATAGCATGCTCGTTTATTCAGTTGCAATATTTTTCGTTTTCTATTTATTTTATTTTATCAAACCGAAACAAACTTATTCCCTTGTAATTTTTTTTCGCTCATTTTTCTCGGGCAATCTCTGTTCGGGGTTTTAATTCTTCTTCTTTCCAGACAGGTTTACCTGAACGATGTACCCGTGCGATACTTTGCCGGATCGTATCTTTCCTTTGCAATTTTTATTATCATGAAACTTGATTCAATAGAAAGCCAGAAAGTTCTATTCAAACTTCCGATTATCGTAGTAATCACGTGCTTTATTTTCAACTCTCTGCACGAAACTTATTTACCTGAAAAACTTCCTCCAATGATAAATGATTTTCAAAAGCTGAATTCGTTGAAGCCGGTTGGCATAATTGGTAGTTACTGGAACTCGTATGTGTTCGCAGCTATTGATCCTGAACATATCAAAGCAACTCCTTACGATAAGGATATGTTTCGAAACAGAGAACTGGCTAACGAAGTACTAAATCAACCCAAACTTCTACTCGTGCAAAATGAATGGCTTATAGATTTTCCCGATTCAATTCCTCAATTCGGAAAAATGCTTGTGAGAAAAGGAAATCCTTTTTTACTCGGGACTTACATCACGTGGCAGGAAATTAATGATGTAATGGCTTGCGAATATTACAAGGTATTGTAAAAAGCAAAGGGCAGAAAAAAAGTCATTCCTTATTAATTATTTTAAGACAAAATTATTTCATATCAATGGTCGAAGTACCAATGAGGTTACCGATGTGATAAATCTCCACGTTATATTTTCCTTTAACAAACGGTGTACCTTTCGCCCAAATTACTTCAACAGGTAAATCGGCATTTGCATATTCAAGAGTTTGTTTCATTGTGTACACTAGCGACTGTCCATGACTGTCAAAGGTTGCCTGATCGCTTGACATTACAGCACCGTCTGGCCCGAGGACGCGCACATACAAATCAACCTGTCCAGCATCTATCACCCTGTTTTCGGTAAGCAAAAAACTTGTACGAACCTTTTGAACTTGTTTCGCTTTCAGTGTAACAAGCGCTTTTCCGTTACTCTTATAGCGCAGTCCTTCGGTTTTGATATTCATTGCTTTCAAAACGCTTCCCGCAGCCACTTTGCCCGCAAGTTTTGAATTCTGATCATTCAGATTCTGGACTTTACTTTTCTCATCACTAAGTGTTGAACTCAGATTCTGGTTCTCTGCTTGCAATAAGGTATTCACTTTATTGAGTGAATCAATTTGAGCCATGTACATATTATTCATCTCACGAAGTTGTGCCATCTCTTCTTTTGCTTTCGCAATTTGTGCAGGCCCACCAATGGCAATAAGCCGTTGTATCTCCGCTACCTTCGCCTTAATTTCCTCATCCTTCGATGAAAGTTCTGTCTCCAGATTGGCATTTTCTGATTTCACTTTTTCATACTCATTCTTGATCTGGTCGAGTTGTGCCTGAACGGCATCCCTCTCGGCTTTGGTGGTTATAATCTGTTGATTCGCTTGTTCAAGATTGGTTTTCTTCTCGAAGAACTGCCAAAGTAAGAGCCCGTTAGTGCCGAGTAGAATGGCAATTACAATAATGACGATCCCCTTCTTGGGACCTTGTTCTTGAATATCTGATTTAGTAGAGTCGTTATCCATACTTTAACTTTAGGTGATTATTTGTTGTTTATTGGTTTCGTCAACGTAGTTCAATCGAAGTTCAGTAAGGGCGCTTTCAAGTGCGCGGCTAAGTTCAGCGGAAAGGTTGTTGGAAGTTTTTTGTTTGAGTACTTCAAGCAAGTCAATGGATTGCTTCGCCTGCTCAAGATCGCGCTCCACCTTGTCGGTCATGGGATTCTTGAGCTTGCCCATAGCGATCATGGCGTTCTGATGAAAGATCAGTATAAACTGAATGAAAAGTTGATCGTTGCTTGTCATGCGGTGCTAAAATTTTAGAATGGAAACAAAGGTAATATTTTTTTAATGTGACCAAATTTTTCTTCGACTTTTGTACCGCATTCCTACATCAGATGTTTCTATCATAAAAAACATGCTCATCGAACAAATTATTTCTTCCGGCGAAAAAATTAAACTACTTAGTAGCGGAAAGATTTTTTTTGATACGCTTGAGAAACTGATCAATGAAGCTAGGGCTGAAATTCATTTTCAGATTTATATTTTTGAAAATGATGAAACGGGTATTCGCATAGCAAATGCTTTGCTGAAAGCTGCGATAAAAGGAGTAAAAATTTATCTGCTGATTGATGCATTCGGCTCCTCTAATCTTCCGCAGGAGATAACTACGCAACTAAAAAATGCCGGTGTGGGACTAAAGCGGTATGGGCCTTTTTTATCAGGTAGAACGCTTCATCTCGGCAGACGGCTACACCGGAAGGTAATTGTATTCGACCGGAAGATTGCTATTGTAGCAGGACTAAACATCAGCAATAATTACAATGATGTTGGCGACAAAAAACCATGGCTTGATTTTGCTGTGATTGCAGAGGGAAACATTGTGGCGAAGCTTTATTCTGTTTGTCTTCAACGATGGATTAAGAAGCGGCTGCGACAGTTGCCGCTGAAGAAAATTCTTTCTGAAAGAAAGATATTTTCATCTCTCATTCGTGTGCGGCAAAATGATATGATTCGCGGATTAAATGAAGCGAATGCTTCATACCGAAGAGAAATTAAAAATTCGAAGACGTCTTTATTTGTTGTTGGCGGCTATTTTCTTCCGGGCGGAGGAGTAAGAAGATTGTTGAGGTATGCAGTACTGCGGGGAGTTCGAGTAACTGTTATTCTTGCTGCTGAATCGGATGTAACACTTCAGCGGAATGCTGTTCAATATTTATATCAGTGGATGTTACGTATCGGAATTCAGATTTATGAATACCTACCATCCAATGTTCATGGCAAAGTTTTGATTGCTGATAAAAAAAATATTTCAATCGGCTCGTATGATCTAAATAACCTCAGCACGTTTAGCAACATTGAACTGAATCTTGATATTCCGAATGAGCAACTGGCAACTGCATTTCAAAATGAGTTGGAGAAAATTATGGTCGCAGAGTGCCGCCTTGTAACAATTGAGGATCTTTATAGAAGAACAAATATCTGGAAACGATTAAAATATTTTGTCTCTTACCAAATTGTGAAATCATTTTTTGTTTTAGCGCTCTGGACAGCAAGAAAAGATAAGGAAGAGTACCAGTAAAAAATGCGAGTTCTTAGCAGGTGGTATCAACTTTGTTAGAGAACAGTCTTCCTTACTCAGGATTGCCAAAAGAACATTACAACTCCAAATAATAGAAGGAATATTAAATTCCTTTATTTTGAATCAAACGTTTAGACTCGGATGTGCTCCCTATTGTCTGTTTGCTTAAATAATTCCTTAAAAGAAACTACAGTTTTAATATGTTTGTAATTTGGAACCGGTTTCAAACAATTTCTTTCATTAAACTCACTGAAAAATATTTCTTCCCTTTCTGAAGAAACAATATTGATAGCTTTATCAAATTGTCCCTAAGGCATATAGATCTTCAAGTAACTTGCGAAGAAAAAATATTTAGAGTTAAAGAATAGGGCTGGATAAAAAGAGGATAGCTGAAAAACTATTTTGACTTCTTTATTGTCAAATCTTTTTTTTTCATCATATCCCAATATTCCCGTCCGTAGGTAACGAAAATTTCATGATCTTTTAAAATCCTGCGGGTTGATTTGATGAAGCATCGTTTATCCTTCTCAATATACTCAGCATTGTTGCGAAGTCCTTCAGTTCGCGACCATCCTCTTGCATCGTTCGCATAACGGGCCAGCGCTTTTTTGTAAGGCTGTGCATTGATTACGCGTTTAGAATTGACGTAGTACAAATATCCGTTCTTACCGTCTTCGTGTTTTATTTCGTTCCATGTTGTGATACGCCCTTTGTATTCTACGATGAGCGTTCCCTTCGAAATTCCTTTGCGCGTAAATAAACCCTTGCCGGCTTTTGGCAAAAGTGACTTCTTTAAGTAAAGTTGCTTTTCTAATAATGCCATTATCAATTTTGTTCAGAGAAATTTTTTTTTGTGAAATAGGCATGGATATTAACTGGAAACCGGAAGTAAGATTAGGACAGTTTTCTGTACCTGCCGAAAACACCCAGCGGAAGCTTGTATCCTGATGTTGCGTTCAGAAAAAGTTCTCCGGTTTCAAGTTCTTTAATCCCGGCAAGAAGATTTTCAATGATTAGAGAAGAAAATCCAAGCGAGTAGGTATTGAGAATGAGAAAATGTTCTTTCTCATCGAGGAGTTCTAAAACAAGTTTCATCATTTCGTTAATCATCTCTTCAAGTTTCCATTTCTGACCTTCGGTGCCATGCCCGTAAGCAGGAGGGTCGAGGATAATTCCCTGGTATTTTTTTCCGCGTTTCACTTCGCGCTTTACAAAGGTGAGCGCATCTTCTACAATCCAACGGATGTCAGTTAGCCCACTCAACTCCATATTTTCCCGCGCCCACGATACCACCTGCTTTATCGAATCAAGGTGAGTGATGTCAGCACCCGCGGTTTTTGCCGCAAGCGATGCACCGCCCGTATATGCAAAAAGATTCAAAACTTTCGGAGGAGATGTTTTCATCATTGAAACACTTTCGGCAATGTAATCCCAGTTAACCGCCTGCTCAGGAAAAATGCCAACGTGCTTGAAGGAAGTTAACCCTAACCGAAATACTAAATCGTTTGGTTCTTTCTTGATACTTGATACTCGATACTTAATACTCCAACGGTCAGGCATTTCTTTAAACTGTTTCCACTGTCCGGCTGAACTTGAAAGTGAAACAAATTTTACGTGTGCTTTCTTCTCCCATTCTTTCTCGGTCAATGCTTTATCCCACACCGCCTGTGGTTCGGGACGAATGGTTATGTATTTGCCAAACCTTTCCAGTTTTTCAAAATTTCCACAGTCAATCAGCTCATAGTCGGAGAAATTTTTCGGAGAGAGTAATAACATCGGGCGAAAGTAATGGATTGGCGGGAGAGTTGAGAATTTGAATTTCAATCATCTCATTTGACAATAAAAAGTTATCAACATTGGCACTAATGATGTTTGAATCATATATTTTTATCACCAAATTAAATAAAATGGAAAACGAAGTCCTAATAACCAAAGTTGAGAATCTGCAAAAACTAGTTAACGAATTGACGGCAGAAAATGAACAACTCTTCCAGCAATTTAATCACTTAATGGTTCGCAATGGCAAATTGCTGAAGCGCGTAGATGATTTGCAACAGATAATTGATAATATGCACCTCCGCATTGAAGAGCTGCAGCTCATCAATGGTAATTTACTGAAGATAAATGACAATTTGCGCGTAGGTAATGATACCATACCACAAAGAAATGATAAAAGATCAACGAATAATGATAATATGAAAGGAGTCATTGATAATTTACATCGGAGAATTGATGAGTTACACCTTCGCAATGATGTGTTGCAGCAACGCACAAACATCTTGTCAGAAAACAATGATCATTTAAGTTTGTCTAAAGACGGTTTTCCGACAAGCGAAAATAAATCGGGCATTGATTCGGAAAAACTTTTTGACCGTTGGAAAAACTATCCGGGACAAAATGCGAAGAACGCCCCCAACCTTCGCAAGCAATCCCAGATGCTTGTTCATCTTTTTGAAAATAAATCGCTGAACGCAGCAACTCTTTTTCAGAAAACAAAAGTGAACGGAGTAACCGGTGCGCGTTATGTTGCTGTGCTGAAACTGTTCAACCTCATCGAGTATAAAGGCGCGCGTAAAAAAGGGGAATATCACATTGCACAAAAAGGAATTGAACTCATTGAAAAAGCAAAGGCAGAAAATGAAGTCAATACCGAACCTCGTGCTGATGCTCCATCACCACAGGTGCAATCGCAGAAATCAAATGTAGCGATTGAGAATCCGGATTTGTAAAGACAATTTCAAATTTAAGAGAGGCGCATTGTTTTATCTTTGCGCCTCTTTATTTTTTTATGATAGAAAGAAAAGTCCGAACCCGTTTTGCTCCAAGCCCCACCGGTCCGCTGCACATGGGCGGTGTGCGCACAGCTTTGTATGCATACCTTTTTGCAAAGCAGCATGGTGGAGATTTTTTATTACGCATTGAGGACACTGATCAAAACCGCTTTGTTCCGGGTGCTGAAGAGTACATCATTGAATCGCTCAACTGGTGCGGAATAAAAATTGACGAAGGCGTTTCAGTGGGCGGAAAGTTTGCTCCTTACCGTCAAAGCGAGCGCAAAGAGATATACCGAAAATATGCGGAGCAGCTTGTGCAAAGCGGTCATGCATATTACGCGTTTGATACTTCAGCAGAGTTGGATGCCATGCGCAAGCAAGCCGAAGCAGCAAAAAACGCTTTCAGCTATGATTCAACCTCTCGCATGAAAATGAATAATTCGCTCACTGTTTCGAAAGAAGAAACGGAAAGGAAAATTTCTTCGGGCGAACATTATGTAATCCGCTTGAAAGTTCCGGAGGGAACCGAAATAAAATTCACTGACATTATCCGTGGGGAAGTTTCTTTTAATTCCAACCTTGTTGATGATAAAGTTTTATTGAAGAGCGATGGAATGCCAACCTACCACCTCGCGCACATTGTTGATGATGTGCTGATGGAAATTACTCATGCAGTACGCGGAGAAGAATGGCTGCCCTCAGCGCCTGCACATATTTTGATTTACAGTTTCCTCGGATGGGAAACTCAGATGCCTCAATACGCTCACCTTCCTTTGTTACTGAAGCCCGATGGCAATGGCAAACTCAGCAAGCGCGATGGAGATAAATTAGGGTTTCCTGTTTTTCCGTTGGAGTGGAAAGATCCGGCAACAGGAGAGACTTCAAGCGGCTATCGAGAGAAAGGATATTATCCGGAAGCGTTTGTAAACATGCTTGCTTTCCTTGGATGGAATCCAGGCAGCGAGCAGGAAATTTTTTCGATGGATGAATTAATTGAGAAATTTTCTTTTGCCCATGTTCACAAAGCGGGCGCACGTTTCGATCCGGAAAAGACAAAATGGTTCAACGAACAATGGTTGCACCGCAAACCAGATGCAGAACTTGCCTCACGATTGATGGCAACTTTAAAAAACCAGTTTCAGTTCAGTGATGATGACAGAAGATTGAGTGAATCATTTCTTATAAAATGTGTTCAGCTTTTAAAAGTGAGAACCCAATTCGAGAATGAGTTTATTGAAAAAGGAAAATATCTTTTCATTGCTCCCACTCAATATGATGAACAGGCAATCTCAAAGAAATGGAAACCTGAATTTGCAACTTTCTTTCAGCAGCTTGCTGATGCGCTTTCAAATCTTCAATCATTTGTTTCTTCTGAAATAGAAAGCTGTTTTAAGGAAGTTGCTGCAAAAAACAATTTCAAGCCCGGAGAGGTGCTTCAACTCTTCCGAATTTTTCTGAGTGGGCAATCCGCAGGGGTAGATTTATTTCCGATGGCTGAAGTGTTGGGAAAAGAAGAAGTCATCGCTCGCCAAAACGAAGCGTTTCTTAACCTCAAACTTCAAACCCCAAACCGCGATGGGAATCATTAATGTTAACGGCATAAAGCTTTACGCTTATCACGGTTGTCTTGAAGAAGAATCAATCATCGGTGGCAATTATATTGTTGATGTAAAAATTGAAACTGATTTTTCCGAAGCTGAAAAGACGGACAAACTTTCACAAACTGTTGACTATGTAATAGTATATAGAATCGTGAAAGATCAAATGGCAATACGTTCAAAACTCATTGAGCATGTTGCAGGTCGAATCGCTGACGAACTCATCAAACAAATTCCTGAGATTGGAAGAACTGAGGTGACCATTGCCAAAATTAATCCTCCCATGAATGGCGATGTAGAAAAAGTGAGCGTTACCGTTTTAGCTGCTAATCCAAAACTTTAACTTGCCCTCTTGCGCTTTCATTTCGCAATGGTATGATTGAAAATTGCTATCATTGCAGCCCCAAAAAGGTTCCGTGGCCGAGTGGCTAGGCAATGGTCTGCAAAACCGTCTACAGCAGTTCGAATCTGCTCGGAACCTCAAAAAAGGAGCGATATTTTTCGCTCCTTTTTATTTTCAGAAATTCTCTACCTTCGGTCAATCAAATTTAACAAATGAAATTATTCGTAAAAAACATTGAGGGCTCCATCAACGAAGTTGCTCTGGAAAGTTTATTCGCCATGCACGGCAAAGTAGCCAGCACAAAAATTGTGTACGACAAAATTACATGGGAAAGCAAGGGCTTCGGCTTTATCGAGATGCTTAAAAAAGAAGAAGGCGAAAAAGCCATGGCTGCGCTCAACGGTTTTGTGATAAAAGGAAAACCGCTGATTGTTCAGGAAGCAGACGAAAGCAAAAGAAGATTCTGAACTTGAAATGCCTCATCTATGAAGCGGATCATTCTATTGATATTTCATCAGATTCAGGTTTGGGCTGATGATTTGCTCTGGCTCGTCTATCCCGAACTGTGCGTAGCGTGTGAGAAGCCGCTGAATACCGGTGAAAAATGTTTGTGTACAAGTTGCCGCTTTCATTTGCCGAAAACAAATTATCATCTCGAAAAAGAAAACCCTGTTGCCAAACATTTTTGGGGAAAAACAAAAGTGGAAGCAGCCGCTTCGTATTTTCTTTTCACGAAAGGGGAAAAAGTTCAGCATCTAGTTCATCAACTTAAATATAAAGGCAGAAAAGACATCGGTGTTTTTCTTGGGGAAATTTACGGATACGATTTAAAAAAATCAGAAACCTATTCAACCGTTGAAGTAATTATTCCTGTTCCGTTGCATCCTGAAAAATTACGCAAGCGCGGGTACAACCAGAGCGAATGTTTTGCAGAGGGGTTAAGTCAATCTTTGGAAGTTCCATTTAATTCAAAAGCGGTGAAGAGAAATACTGCGACTGAGACGCAGACAAAAAAACACCGCTACGAACGCTTTGAAAATGTTGACAAAGTTTTTTCCATTGCAAAACCCGAACAAATAAAAGGCAAACATGTGTTGTTGGTTGATGATGTAATTACAACAGGATCAACCTTGGTTGCTTGCGTGGAAGCGCTGCTCGAACAACCCGGAACGAGAGTGAGCATTGCTACGATTGCATCCGCCTGATTTTTTCCATCTTTACAAAAAATTTTCTGATGAGCGAGAGCATTCTCATTCCCGAATCTGTTGTTGGGAAAAAAGAAAAGTATGAAATTCTTATTCCGCAAGTGAAGGCATTGGTGGAGGGTGAAAAGGATTTGATTGCAAATCTTTCCAACATCATGTCTGCATTAAAATACGGAATGAATTTCTTTTGGGTGGGAGTTTATTTCATCAAAGAAAATGAATTGGTGCTCGGTCCGTTTCAAGGGCTGGTTGCATGTACACGAATTGCAAAAGGAAAAGGTGTGTGCGGAACAAGCTGGCGGACTGAAGAAACAATCATTGTAAGAAATGTAGATGAGTTTCCGGGGCATATTGCGTGCAGCAGCGATTCAAAATCAGAAATTGTATTGCCGGTTTTTAAAGATGGAAAAGTTGCAGGCGTACTGGATGTGGACAGCAAAAAGTTTGCTGACTTTGATGAAACGGATGCGTATTATCTCGAACAAATAACTTTGCTAATCGAGAAACTTATCTGATGAGATTCGGTTTTCGGTTTTCGGTTTACAGTTTACTTCTTATTGCAACTTCCTGCGCAATTCAGGTGGCGCCAACGGGTGGAGATAAAGACATCAAGTCGCCCAAGATAGAAAAGTCTTCTCCTGAAAATTTTTCGACTAACTTTTCCGGACATGACATCAACATTTCATTTAACGAATACATCACGTTGAAGGATCTGAGTACGCAGCTTGTTATTTCTCCTCCGCTCAAGCATACACCGGATACGAAAGTGAAAAAGAAAACGCTCTCCATTCATCTAAATGATACGCTTCAGCAAAATAAAACATACACGATGAATTTCGGAAATGCGATTACCGATCTTCATGAGGGAAATGCAGTGGAAGATTATCAATATGTTTTTTCAACGGGCGATGTGATTGATTCGCTTAAGGTTTCCGGCAAGGTTGAAAACGGACTTGATAAGAAAACAGAAAAGGGAATTTATGTGATGCTTTACGGTAACACGGATGATTCGCTTCCTCTGAAAATGCTTCCGGATTATTTTGGAAAGGCAAGTGATTCGGGAGCTTTTATAATCAGAAATGTTTCTCCGGGCAGCTACCGGATTTTTGCTCTGAAGGATGACAACAGCAATTATCTTTTTGATAGCCGGGATGAGGCGATTGCGTTCGAGACAGAAACTGTGGAAGCAGGAAAGACAGGAGTGCTTTTGAGAATGTTTAAGGAAAAAGGGAAGCAGCAATTGCTGAAGGCAACTTGCGAAGAGCCGGGGAAAGCAACTGTATCATACGCCAGCCCTCTTGTTGATTCGCGGATTAAGTTTTTATCTGATACTTCTGCGCTTCAGCTTTTTTCAATTCTTTATTCTGAGAAGAAGGATTCGATTACGTTTTGGTATCGGAATCAACTGAGTGATTCGCTGAATTTTATTCTTCAGCGGGACACTGCGCGGGATACTATTTCTGTGCGGCTGAAGAAAACGGATGGAAAAGGGAAGGCGAAATATATTCCTTCTTTGACAACACAATATGCTTCGCAAATTGAAAACGGACTAGAAGTTGGAAAGCCACTGCAACTTGTCTTCAATCATCCGGTGGATAGTTTTGATTTAAAAAAAATAAAACTCACGGAAGATTCTGTTGAAGTGAAAAACATGAAAGTGTTTTTTGCTGATTCGCTGAAAGAAATTCTGAAGGTTGACTATGCGTGGAAGGAAAAAACAAAATACACGATTGACATTCCTCCGCAAACATTTAAAGATATTTTCGAAATAAGAAATGATACGCTTCAGCTTTTATTCAAAACAAAATCTGTTGCTGATTACGGAACGCTTGCATTGAAAATTCAATTGCCTTTTTCTGATAAACAATACCTGGTTCAATTAATGGATGATAAAGAAACTGTGTATCGCCAATCGGTTATTCATACTGATACAACTCTGAATTACGAGTACCTCAATCCGAGAAGCTATCGCCTGAAGGTGATTGAAGACCTTAACAGCAACGGGGAATGGGACACCGGAAATTATTTAAAGCACGAACAGCCGGAGCGTGTTTTTTATTACAAGGAAAATTTAATCGTGCGTGCTAACTGGGATGTGGATGTGAAATGGAATATTGCGGATAGTAACAATTAGTTGAGGGCTTCTGCGAGATTTGCGAATGGAATCTTTACGGTTGGAGCGAGGGCAATAATCTTTTTTGTGCTTGCCTTTTTATATTTTCCACTCTTTACGTACTTACGTTTACGGCCTACAGGTTTCTTTTTTTTACGTCTTATATCATATTCCATCAACAAATTCTTCTCAGTGCAGTCGAGCACTTCGATGAGAGGATCGAGTTGATGTTGTATGATGTGAAGGCATTGCTTGAGAAGGATTTTTGACTGGCGCATTGCGCGCGCGTGTTTCTTTATGCCATTGATTGGATTATTCATACATTCAATATATTTCTCCAATTGAAACCCGAGGTTTTGAATTACTTCCTCCGTAAGCCCGAACTGTTCTGCATTTTTTATTCTTCGTGCTGCGTTGAGAACCTGGCGGCAACGACCAAGCATGGTATTTTCATCAGGGCGGTTGAAATCGCTGAAGGCATAATAGACGGCATTTTTGAGAACGGTGTTGCCAGTGATTTGTGCATAGGCATAGACACCACAGCTTACTTTGTGCGCTATGGAAGAAAGGTGCCTCTTGGTTTCTGCTTTTGCATTTGATCTGCCCAGGGGCTTTAAACCAAGACCTGATTTTTTAATTTTATCTAAGCGATTTTGGATGAGTGCGTAGATGGTTTCGATTGCCGGATATTTTTCGGCAAGTTTTTTCTTTTGAAGAAATGCAAGAATAAATTCGAAGCTGCGGATGCGGGTTTCTAAATTTTTAAGATCATTCATGGGTATTTGAATCTTTGTACTGTTGAATTTACGATGATTATTTTTTCGCGTTGCAGAATTGTAAGATTTGAACTAAAAATTGCAAAGGAGGGCGGAAAAATTCGCGTTGTGAGTTAGAAAACTGCTATTGCTGAAGAGTAAATTAGAATTGCAGGAATTTTGAGAGGTGCTGCAGAGGACTAAATTGTGATTGCAGAAAAAAAGATTGGCGCTGCAAGCGGAAGAAATTATTCTGCAGAGAATAAAATTCTATAGTGCAGGGGTTGCATTGACATTCTCACTGGTAAGAGCTGCATTCTCACTCAGAGCCGCTGCATTCTCACCCGTTGCACTTGTATTCTCGTTTGCTTTTTCTGAATTGCGGATGATGATCCTTGTATTTGCACCGACTGTAGAGATATTGCTGAGCGCTTTCTTTACATACCCATGAGCAGCAGCGGGAAAAGACATGAAGTGCGTGGCTTCCGCAACGATGTAAGTGACGCTTGATTTACTTTCATGAGGGTTTGCAGGAAGGAAAGAAGTGTATTATCAAATGCTACTTTCTACTGAAGAGACGAGAGAGGCGAATGCGATGATGACACACGATGATGCAGAGGTGACAGGGGTGTTTTATTCAATCACAAACTTGCCGGTAGCGAATTGTTCATTGTTCGAAGTAAGTTGAAAGAAGTACAAGCCATTTCTCATTACAATTATTGATTGCTATTCGCGTACAATGATTTTGTCCCGGGTTATTTCAATGAATGAATAGTTTTGAATCAGTTCGATCAAAACAGGGAATGTTCGGGAAAAAAGGTCAAGCAACTCGGGGTTCGAAATGTTTCCGGTTGTTACCAACATCAGTTTTGCAGGTTGGGATTTCAGGTAAAAACTATTTTCGAAATCAACATCTTTTGTAATAAGACAGCACTGTTCCGCGTTGCATATTTTGCGGATTGTGTCGTCATCGGAAGTATTGGCTTCGGGCAATTCAAGAGTGTGAATGCTTTCACATTCCTGGTCGTTGAGCCATTGCGATAATGCTTTGGGAAGTTATGCGTCAACTAAAAATTTCACGATGCGGCTTTCACGATGCTCTTCACCTGTATTACTCGCGCTGCATATTCAAGGCAGGCAAGCATGTCTTCTTTTTCCAGATCGGGATAATCTTTCAGAATTTCTTCAATGCTCATGCCGGATGCAAGCAGTTCAAGCATGTTCTCCACAGGATAGCGCAAACCACGGATGGTAGGTTTGCCGTGACAAATTTCAGGCAGCAAAGTAATTCTGTTTATATAAGATGGCTGAATCATGAATACGAAGTTAGTTATTTCCTTTCATTGTCATTCACACAAATAAAATATTTCTAAACGGAGAGAGAATTATTGAGAAATCTGCTTTCACTTTCCTGTGCGAATAGCGAAACATTACGAATTTACGAATTTGCACTATTCTATCACAAACTTTCGGGTTGCTGATTGCATGCCGCTTGTGGTGAGTTGAAAAAAGTAAAGCCCATCACTCAAATTTTTTCTGTCAATTTTTATCTCGCTTGAAGTGTTCCCGTGTAAAGATTCTACGAGCGCACCCATGGTGTTGTAAATTTTGAGTTCGTAATTTTTATTTTCTGAGTTATTGATGATAAGGGTGGCGGTGGTGTGGAAGGGGTTGGGGGAAATCACAAGAACCTTATCAGTGGAAACAAGATTTGAAGTCGAATTTATATTGTAGCAATAAGTAGTTTCATTTAAGATGACCGGAAGAATTGTTTGGGTATATGTTACGACAGTTGATATGTTGACTGATGTTTGTAAAGTAATAGGGGATGAGTTTACCATTAATGGATGATGTGTTATTAAAACCGGACTCATGTTGCAGGTTCCTTGATTTGATGAATCTGCCTTGACGATGTAAATATCGGTGGAATCAGGACCGCTTATAGAGCCCGCAGAGACAATGCTACCATCAGAGAGAGAATCAATAAAATCTAACTCCGAAGGATTAATGCTGTTTATAAAAGATTGAACAATATTTCCTAACGAGTCCGTTTCAATAAATCCAGGGTATATGTATTGCAAAGAATCATAATAATATCCGTTACAAAACAAATGCCCTGAACTTTTTACAACGCACGAATTTAACGCCTGAAAATTGTCGTACTGTTCTTGCCATAAAACTGAACCCAAGGAATCATAACAAATTAACGAATAGGGGCTGGGTTCAATGAAAGAATTTGAACCCGTACGATAGCAATGAGAGGATAAGCCACCACCAAAAGTAAGGTAATTTGTTGCAAAGGAATGAATAGCATTTCCTAGTGTATCAAGTTTCATAGTAAAGAGGAAATAATTTGAACTAAGATTCGGTTCGTAAATTCCGGACATTAAAAAATTACCATCATCGGTTTGCACAAATGATTGGCCGATTAAAGAAGATGATGAATCAATGTTGTATGATTTGCACCATTGTGAATTCCCTAATGAATCTGTTTTTAGAATAAGCCATCTGTCTATGGAGTCATTGTAGCTGGCCCAAAGTATAAATCCAAGATCTCTTGTTTTATAAACTCGATAAAATCCTCCGGGGAATGATGGTATTGAATAACTATTGCTCCAAATGAGGTTACCTGCTGTATCAAGTTTAATCAAAATAAATTCCGAAAGGTTGCTATAAGATACAAGAATATTTTGGTCATAAGTTTTTTCGAGATGGAAAGGAGCAAAACCTTGATTATAAAAAGTAGTTGATATTCTTTTCGACCAAACAACATTTCCGATCTCGTTTATTTTCAGAAGCAAAAATCCTGAATCGGGAAACATATAATTATTTGCACTTACAACACTACTGTTATCATTGAATGTGATTATATCGTTGGCTGATTCATTACGAATAGTACCGTAGCCCTTCTGAAAAGTAACCTGTCCTTCCACAAAAAAAGAAATGCAACAAAATAAAAAGAGTAATTTTTTTTTCATCTCTCAGAATTTTCTTTTGTAAATCTATACAAAAAACTCTCCGCTTCCTAAAATATTTGGCGAAAACAAAACCGCCCCTCTCATTGCTGAAAGAGGCGGCTGTGTTTTACTGCTTAGTGTTATTTATCCGTTGAGGGCTTCTGCACCGGCAACGATTTCAAGAATTTCTCCTGTAATGGCTGCCTGTCTGCGTTTGTTGTATTCGAGGCGGAGGGCTTTGAGAATTTCTCCTGCATTGTCGGTTGCTTTGTTCATGGCTGTCATGCGGGCACCGTGTTCGGAAGCGTGAGAGTCGAGCAATGCTTTGTAGAGTTGAATCTTGATTGTCTTTGGGATGAGTTCGAGAACGAGGTCTTCTTTGTTGGGTTCGAAGATGTAATCGTTGATGGCTTTGCTTTCGTTTGCTTTTTTAGCAGGAGGTACAATGGGTAATACCTGTTCGGTAATTACATATTGAACTGCGGCATTCTTAAACTGGTTGTACACTACTTCTACTTTATCGTAGTTGCCGTCTGCAAATTCCTTCATCACTTTTTCTGCGATGAGAGAAACATTGGCGAAGTTGAGCTTTGTGTAAATGTCGTTGTGATTTCCTGCAGACAGGTTTGCGTGTTTGCTGAAAAAATCGTTTGCCTTCTTTCCGATGGAAAGTACTTTTACATTTCCTTCTTTTGCTTGTGCAGAATAATCTTCGCGGATGAGTTTGTTTACTGTGCGATTCACATTTGCATTGAAGCCACCGCACAATCCGCGGTTGGAGTTAACAGCAATGATCAATACTTTGTTTACAGGACGCGCTGCCGCAAACACACCACCGGTGCTGCTGTCCAGCGTTTCAGAAATATTTTCCATGATGGCGCGGAGTTTTGCTGCATACGGTCGCATTTGCACAATTGCTTCCTGCGCGCGCCTGAGCTTGGCTGCACTCACCATCTTCATCGCCTTTGTAATCTGCTGTGTGCTGATTACGGATGCGATGCGGATTCGGACTTCTTTTAAATTGGCCATGTTGTTTCAGTTGGCAGTTGGCAATTTGCAGTGAGCAAATGAACAGCCAAATTTTTAGTGTGCAATTGGCAGTGTGCAGTATGCAAAGTGAACAGCCAAATAGCGCATTGATTTATTTTTTATTCAATTATTTTTTCCCCTTTTGCGAACTGCTAACAGCTATTTGCTAACTACTTTTTATTGTTTTGATATTTTTCAGGATTCTCAATCATGTGATTCAACATTTTTCCTACTTCCTCCGATTTAATAATTAAATCTTTATATATTGATTCAACAATGTATTTACAAGATAAGGAATAATCTAACCAAACCTGCGTCTCCGCATTTTCCATATCGGCATCGCTTGACTTGCTAACGAAGTGCGCCTGGTACTGTCTTTTGCGATACCCCTCACCGATATTCGAACAAACTGATCTTGATGACCTTCTTATCTGTGATATCAATCCGTACTTTTCTTCATTCGGAAATTTCTTTGTGATCTCAAATATTTCCATTGAAAGTTTGAATGCTTTCTTGTAAACAGTCAGATCACGAAATGTTCCCATTTGTGCCAGTGGTCAGTTTGCAAACTTTTTTGGGCTGCTAATTGCAAACTGCCAACTGCATTTTGCCAATCTAGCCCTTGTATTTCGGTACTAACTCTGATGCCACTTTTTCAAGTACAGAAGTAATGCTGTCATCAAGCGTTCCTTTCCTAAGTGCATCGAGCGTAGAGCGATGTTGTGCATCAAGTAATCCGACATATTCAATTTCAAATTCACCTATTCGTTTTACGGGAACATCGCGAAGCAATCCTTTTGTACCGAGATAAATAATTGCGATTTGTTTTTCTACGGGAATCGGAGAGTACTGACCTTGCTTCAGAATTTCCACATTGCGAATACCTTTTTCAAGAGTAGCTTTTGTTGATGCATCGAGATCGGAACCGAATTTTGAGAACGCTTCAAGTTCGCGGTATTGCGCCTGGTCAAGCTTTAGTGTACCCGCAATTTTCTTCATGGATTTGATCTGTGCATTACCACCCACGCGTGATACAGAGATACCCACGTTGATGGCGGGACGAACACCTGAGTTAAATAAATTCGACTCAAGGAAAATCTGTCCGTCAGTAATGGAGATTACGTTTGTGGGAATGTATGCTGATACGTCACCTGCCTGCGTTTCGATAATCGGAAGAGCCGTTAATGATCCGCCACCTTTCACCATGTGTTTGATGGATTCAGGAAGATCGTTCATCTGGCGCGCAATCTCATCAGTGTTGTTGATTTTCGCTGCGCGCTCGAGCAATCTTGAGTGAAGATAAAATACATCACCCGGGTATGCTTCGCGTCCCGGAGGTCTGCGGAGGAGAAGAGAAACTTCGCGATATGCAACTGCCTGTTTGGAAAGATCATCATACACGATCAATGCCGGACGACCGGTGTCGCGGAAAAATTCTCCGATAGATGCACCTGCCATTGGTGCGAAGAACTGCATTGGTGCAGGATCGGCTGCTGATGCAGCAACGATGACTGTGTAAGCCATTGCTCCGTGTTCGGTCAATGTCTTTACGATCTGTGCAACGGTAGAACCTTTTTGTCCGATTGCAACATAGATGCAAAACACCGGCTCACCTTTTTCATAAAATTCTTTTTGGTTGATGATGGTGTCAATCGCAACAGCAGTTTTTCCGGTCTGGCGATCACCAATGATCAACTCACGCTGACCGCGACCGATTGGAATCATTGCATCAATCGGTTTCAAACCTGTTTGCAACGGCTCGTTCACCGGCTGACGATAAATTACTCCAGGTGCTTTGCGCTCCAGCGGCATTTCATATACATCGCCTGTGATCGGTCCTTTGCCGTCAATCGGTTTTCCAAGTGAATCAACCACGCGCCCCAACATTCCTTCACCAACTTTTATGGATCCGATTTTTCCGGTACGCTTTACTACATCACCTTCTTTAATGTCGTTCGAACTTCCGAGCAACACAGCACCCACGTTGTCTTCTTCAAGATTCAACACGATGCCTTGCAAGCCGGTTTCAAATTCAATCAACTCTCCTGATTGAACTTTTGTGAGTCCGTATATGCGCGCGATACCGTCACCTACCTGTAACACGGTACCAACTTCTTCGAGTTCAGTTTCTGTTTTGAAGCCCGCGAGTTGTTGTCTTAAAATCGCTGATACTTCATCCGGTCTAACTTCTGCCATTTTTATTTATGATTTATGATTCTTGATTTATGATTGAAATCCTTCAATCTCTATTTTTTATTTTGATTTATTTTATTTCGAACTGTTATTGCTGATGCCGCAAATATTGCTGTTAACTCATCTGCTTCTTTCCACAATTTTTTTATCTCTTCATCTTTTATCATTTCTGATTCTTCAAGTATTTCAAACCAGTACGCACATTCATCTGATTCTTCTTCGCAGATCGAAATTCTGGAAGCAAAATCTGCGTCTGTTCTCGAACGGCAGGTGCTTCTGTAATTTGCTCCGACCGATGTACCACTCTTTGCCAACTGATATTCTATCACTGATGCTGCTTTTGATTTCGGCATCTTCTCAAGGAACTTCAAAACATCAATCGCAAATTTTTTCGTTCTCTTCTTTAACTCGACACTGTTCATGGTTGCTTGTCTTTAATCAAGAATCATAAATCAGCAATGTGCGTTAGTTCTTCCGCACGTAAGACGTATCCACCAACTCCTGCCTCAACTGCCGCAGCTCGCTTTGGATACTTGCATCGTATTGTTTATCGCCCACGCGGAGAACAAATCCTCCGATGAGGTTCTTGTCAACTTTTTCCAACAATTCAATTTCGCTGTTTAAACTTTCTTTGATGATTTTGAAAACATCGCTTCGCAATTTATCATCAAGCCCAATAGCAGAAGTAACAATTGCGGTTTGAATTCCTTTGAACTCTTTATAAAGCCGGATAAATTCTTTGGCAATTCCTTCAAGATGCGACTCCCGACCTTTCTTGGTGATGATCTCGAAAAAAGAAATGGAAAGCGTATTCATCTTTCCTGCAAATACTTTTTTCAAAATGGTCAGTTTCTTATCAGCGTTGATAATTGGACTGCCAAGCAAAAGAGAAAGATCTTTGTTGTTCTCGCACACGGAAGCAAGCAACTTCATGTCTTCCATAACTGCTTCAAGCACTCCTCTTTCTTTTGAAAGATCGAGAAGAGATTTCGCGTATCGCTTGGCTACTTTAGTTTCAATCATCTTCTTAGTTCAATGAAATATCCTTCATCAAATTTTCCATCAGAGATTTTTGTTTCTGATCATTGCTCAACTCCTGACGAAGAATTTTCTCTGCAATTTCGATACTCATGCTTGCCACCTGATTTTTTATTTCAGCAATGGCAGCATTCTTTTCTGTGTTGATAGTTTCGCGCGCCTGTGCCATTATCTTGTTCGCTTCTGTCTGCGCTTTTGTTTTTGATTCGGAGATGATGGCATCTTTTGTATCACGCGCTTCTTTCAACATGGCATCGCGTTCTGCGCGCGCCTGTTGAATCAGCTTTTCGTTATCTGCCTTCAGCGAAGCCATTTCTTCTTTTGCTTTCTTCGCAGTGTTCAGCGCTTCAGAAATAGATTCTTCGCGCGTCTTCAACGAGGCAAGAATGGGTTTCCATGCAAACTTCTTCAACAGAAAAAGCACGATTAAGAATGATACGAGCATCCAGAAGAGCAGCCCGATATCAGGTGTTACTAATTTCATTGGGTGAAATTTTTAAAGCCGCACCAAAAAATTCTCTTGTGTCATGCCGAACTTATTTCGGCATCTGCTAAATCAAAGTATGTGCTTTGATTGAAGGGATGCTGACATTCGTCAGCATGACAACGCTTATTTTGATGCGAGCGGTTAAACTTTTAATTAAGCAAGACCAACAATGAACGCAAGAGCGACTGCTGCAAGAGCAACCCCTTCAACCAACGCTGCTGCAACGAACATGTTCGAAACCAGGTCGCCTTTCATTTCGGGCTGACGAGCCATTGATTCCAATGCACTGCCACCGATTCTGCCGATACCGATACCTGCACCTACTGCCGCCAAACCTGCGCCAATAACAGCTCCTGCTTTTGCGATTGATACGTCTTCCAATAATACTGTCAAGATAGAACTCATAGTTGTAATAATTAAGATTTATTTAGATTGATTAATGATGTTCGGGTTCTGCTGTTGCCATTCCGAAATAGATGGCTGATAAGAATGTAAATACAAATGCCTGCAGGAAACCCACAAGCAACTCAAGTCCGTTGATAAAAATGGTGAACGCAACGGAAGGAACTGCTGCTCCCAATCCTGCTGTTTGCGAACTTGCTCCTGCCACAAATATGAGGCAGAAGAAAACAAGCACCACAATGTGTCCCGCCATTATGTTTGCAAAGAGTCGCACCATCAACACGAATGGCTTCAGGAAAATTCCGATTACTTCAAGAAGTGTGATGATAGGAAGAACATAAATCGGAACTCCCGGCATGGCAATAATGTGCCGCCAGTAATGTTTGTTTCCGTAGCGAAGTGTAATGAGTAATGTACACGTTGCAAGCACCAGCGGCACTGCAATGTTTCCTGTTAGGTTTGCTCCGCCCGGAAAAATCGGGATAAGTCCGAGAAGATTACTTACCCAAATGAAAAAGAAAATCGTCAAAAGGTAAGGCATGAACTTCGCGTAATTTTTTTCTCCGATGGCCGCTTTAGCAATATCATCTCGAACGAAAAGAATCATCGGCTCAATGGCATTCTGAAATCCGCTCGGTGCTTTGTCAGGATTCCGAGCGTATGTTTTTGCAACTCCGATAAAAATGAAAAGAAGGATGGCAGCAGCGATAAAAATTGCAAGTACATTTTTGGTGATGGAGAGATCGTAAAAAGAAGAACCGTCTTCTGCAACAATTTTTCCTTCTTCTAATCTGTATCCATCGTAAGATACAGATTTACCTTCATTCTTAAAACGGCTTGATAAGAAAGTACAGAATCCTTTCTCCTTATTATAGATAATGATAGGAAGCGGAATGGAAGTTGGATTTTCTTCGCTGCCGTAAATGTGCCAGTCATGCGCATCGCTGATGTGACCCATGATGAGCTTTCCGGGATTAAACTTTTCAGCAGCTTTTGCTGATTCGCTTCCTGTTGCAGCAGAATCTGCCTTAGTTTCTTCTTCAGCAAAAACAAAAATGCTGCAAAGAATAAACATCAGCCCTAAAAGCAATCCTCTTACACTCACATTTCTTTCGTAACGCATTGATAATGAAAATTCTTTCTCCGTTTAAATTTTTGAGGGCGCAAAACTAATCATTCTTCGGAACTGACAAAGCGGGAAGTTGTAATTTTTTCTTCGCCAGCGATTAAGCGAAGTAGTGCGAAAAATTTATGGCTGACTCCGAAACTGTCTCGTCAGCGCTACCACTTCAAAAACTGTAAACGCGAAATAGTGAATAATAAATGCAACTGCAAAAGGAATAAGTGAGGGTTTATCAATAAAGCGATATAGCAACAAAATGATGATGTACAAAAACAACCGGATTACTGTTCCGCTCATATAATACCTCACCAATACTGCCGGTCGTGCATCTTTATTCTTCATCATCTGCGAATGAAAAAACACCGTAACAAGAAAAAATATTCCGATGATCGCTTCGGGATGAGGAATTAAATTTTGAGTAACAAATTTATTCCAGCAAAAATCAACAATTCCGATGCTGAGAGAGAATAGAATTAGTTTGAGGAGGAACGGCTTCATTCTAAGAGGCGCGAAAGTAAAAAAGAGAGTTGAGTTAACACGATACTCTATTGTATTTTTGCAATTGTGAAGAAATTGTTTGTTTGATATTCTGTAACTCCCAACCCACTAGCCGGCAGATGTTGCGCCTTTACCCGTGCGCGGCTAGTCTGCCATTTCATTTCTGGCTTTATTTATTCACCAGTGTCTAACTCCCCGCTACCAACAAAAAAAGTCCTGAATAACATTTTGGTAGTTTTGCGAAACAACTACATAATCCTATCAAAGTATTTTAAGAACTGGATAAAAACCTACTTTTATACCCGTGGGGAAATTGTTTTTCGTATTTCTTTTATTTTCTGTTCAGCTGGCACATTCTCAGGACAGTATAACTGCTCCTTTGTTAGTCTGGAGTTCCTCAAACCAACCGGATCAAATTTCCGCTTCTTCCGGACCTGTAATTTTTTACTCTCCTCATCAAGATGATGAGACACTTGGAATGGGTGCTGCAATTGCAGAGAATGTAAGAATTGGAAACCCTGTATATGTAGTTCTTTTTGCAAATGGCGGTGGCTCTGCCGTATTGGATGTTCTTAATGGAAAAAGCCCGTGCCCATATCATCAAACTACACATCATTTTAATTTATCCAGGCAGGCATTTATCAACGCGAGAAATGCGGAGTTTATTGCAGCTTGCAAGATATTAGGGGTGCATAGAATATATATTGCCAATAATGGATCCGGTTGGGATGAATCAATCAGTTTGGAAAATCTAACCAATCAATTTAAGGAATTGATATTATTTTTTCACGATCAGTTTCCATCTGCTTCTCACAACCTCATCAGCGGAAATTGCGATGTGCCTCCTTCAGAATCGAGACAGAAAGCACATAGTGCAGGTGCTATTGCCATACATCAATTATACATGTCAGGATTGCTCACCAACGTTCAATTATTCAGGGACTATGTATATTACTATGCACCCGAAAAAAGAATGGCCGACAAAATCAGACCTGTACTGTATTCTGACATGCTGGTAAGACAATGTGCCTGCGATGAATATGGATATTTTAATCCTGAAGAGGGCCGTTATGCTATAGGAGCCACACACAGTGTCCCGCAATTATTCAATGATTCCTATTGGTCAGTATTTGAATATGTTGATTCTACTCAAAATGATTGCCCAGAGGAAAAATAAATCTTCAAAGAAGAGTAGGCAACTCAAAAAATAATTCAGTGCAGGCAGGTGTTGCGCTGCCCATCTGCCATTTCATTTCTGGCTCTCATTATTCTTCAGTCCCAACCGTCCCTCAAGTCTCACTACCCAACAAAGAAGTCCACTCACCACCGAACGTTTGGTTTTGTACCTTATAACTGACACGTAGGGATTTTTCTCGTGGCTCTCCCAACGCCATCTGATCCCGAAGATGCGCCAGCACCGACCGACAATCTTTTTTGTTTAGGATGCTAGCACAGAGAAAAAAGCATGCCCAATGAGTACATTTGCGACATATTTGAGTGAAAACAAAAAGATAACGATGCACGATTTGAAGGCATTGCCTCCAAAAGAGCGGAAACTGCTTTTTACCAGGCAATAAAAGAGAATGGGGAATGGCAGAGTATTACTGTGCCGGCTGTTCTTGAAGATGAATTTAATGAGCTTATCACGAAGTATAAAAAGGGATTGTCGCTAAAAGTTTTTGAGAAGTGGTACGGGGAAAGGTGGAGGTGAAAATCCCTTGGAGATAAAAGTGGCAGAAGGAAAACTTTGCTTTTTGCCAAAAAGAAAACTAAAAAACATGTCTGCTCAGGGAACCATAAAACGATACACTCTGTTGATTGAGAAAATTGTTTCGGCACGGTATCCGTCTTTTCATGAGTTGCAAAATTTTCTTGCTGTTCATGATCTTGAAATTTCGCAACGCACGTTGCAGCGAGACATTGAACAGATAAGGAACGAGTTCAATGTTGAAATAAAATACAACCGCTTGCAAAACGGATATTTTGTTGACAGGGATTCCGGCATGAAAGTGGAGTCATTTCTCAGACTCCTTCAATTGGTACGCACCGCCAATTTATTTTCTGAAAGTCTGGCAGACGGAAAAAATTCCATGACCCATATTTTGTTTGATTCAGAAAATAATCTGAAAGGTATCGAACATCTTGAACCCTTGTTGTTCTCCATAAAGAATCAGAGAAGAGTTTCATTTGTTCATGAAAATTTTGAAACAGAGAAAAAGAAAAAATATTTGTTCTCTCCATACATTTTGAAGGAATATCAATACAGGTGGTATGTTGTCGGTACGGTTGAAGGTATGAATGATCTGCTCATTTTCGGAATAGACAGAATTGAAAACGTGAAAGTACTCACGACACTTTTTGTCAGAAACGAAAAACTAAAACCTGTTGAGCTCTTTGAAAATATTGTCGGTTTGAATTTTTCAAAGGGCGAACCGGAAGAAATCATTCTTTCCTTCACGCCATTGCAGGGCAAGTACGTGAAGGCACTTCCGTTTCACAAATCGCAAAAGGTATTAGAAGAAAACAAAAAAGAAACCATCGTTAAGTTGTTTGTAGTTCCAAACTTCGAATTGACGCAGAAGATTTTGATGATAGGACACAGGGTGAAGGTGGTGAAGCCGGAGTGGTTGGTGAAGGAGATTAAAATAGCACTAAAAAGAAACTTAAAAAACTATAAATGAATTGTCATGCTGAAAACTAATAAAGGTTATCAATCAAAGTATCGCGATCTTCTAACAACTTTCAGCAAAGCTGCTGCTAAAGACAAAGGATGCAGAAGTAAAACGTACTCTCTCTTTTTTCCGCAGGTTGGGAAAAGATTCACTAAAACAAAAATAAAAATACTTTTTTGTGGGCGCGCCACAAACGGCTGGGGAGAAAAGGAGCAACATTTTAAACCAAAGCAAATCATTGGCAGAGAAATTGAAATCCTAAAAGAGTCAATCGATTGGTCACAGGCAGACAATCGAGGAGAATGCCCAATGCAATGGGTGATTAAAAAATGGAAAGGCGATGTTGGCAGAAAACCATTTTGGAGAATTATTAAAAACTTAACTCTTGAATTGAATAAAGGAAATAATTTATCTGAAAAGAATTTTACTGAAGCAATTGCATGGACACAATACTATAAAATCGCTCCTGCCAGAGGAGGTAATCCAAAAAGAAAGGCTGAAACAAAACCGCAGGACGAAATAATCGTTTACGATCTACTGGAAAAGGAAATTGAAATCCTTAAGCCGGATTATGTAGTCTTCATGATTGGAAATAATTGGAGGATGAGTTGTTTTAATTACAAGGTTGATGATTATGTAATGACGGCAATTCAAGGAAAATTCTTAACCTATGAACTAAAGATTAAAAAATTACCCGCAATTGGCTTGCTGTGCGATCGCCCTGAAGGAAAAAATGAAGAAAAATTTGTGGATGAGTTAGTGAAATATATCAAGGGAAAGAAATGAACACCCTTGTTTCGCCAATTTTAGATTCCTATAGAAGTAATTTGAAGTTATGGACAAAATAAGTTTTGAAAATTTTGTAAGAGATTACCAAGGCACTGGTAACCCAAATGGAATTTGGTACATTGGGATGGAATGGGGAGGCCACTCTGAGGAATGGTTTGAAAAAGGGTATACCCCTGAACAATACAAGTCCGACAAGGCAAGAGGTATATTTAGCCAGGACCCCAAAGTGCAAAGTGATGAGAAAAATTTTTTTCGAATCTTGAAATACATAATCAAGGAACTTGGGTTTAATAATCAAAGGAATATAATAGAAGAAGAAAAGAAAATTTATTTGAGATTTCTTCCGAATGAAAGCGAGCTTTTCTGGATCAATACTTCATTGATTCCATATACAACAAGAGAAAATCAATATAGGACAGAGCAATATTCAAAGTTCAAACAGTATAAGAGAGTATTTTCTGGGCTTGATAATTGTAAAAATTCGGATGATGTATTTCAAGAATACAGTTCCTTAATGTCAAAGAATTTCAAAAATCTTTTATCGAATAACCCAAAATTTATTTTCTGTGTAGGAAGAACGACAACAAAGAAGCGGCTTTTCAAACTTTTAGGAATAAGTGAAGTTGACTGTGAAAAATCTTCATTGGAGATTAGTTATAGAGTTGGGAAATCAAAAAGGTCATGGTGTGAATTTTATATTCTGAAACAATATGAGAATCGAATTCTTTGCGTTATTCCATTTTCAAATGCGAGATGGATTTCGCCAACAGAAGACGTAAAGAAAATCTGTGACGAATACAAGCGCCTTTTAGATTTCCACGAAAAAGCTGTTTAATGTTTTTCCTATAAAAAAATTCTCTCCGCCATCCTTTGGCGTAATGCCTCTCTACCTTTGCCAAAAAAATTCCTCATGGCAAAGCGATCAATATCTCATCAACAACTAATTTCCAGAAAAGAAATTCTTGATAGCGCAAAGGCGACTCTCAAAAATGAATTTGTCGGCATTGACATAGTGATTGATGAGATGATTGATACCGTGAGTTCATGGTATTTATTCCCTGACCTTCAGACGAAACCTGTTATCATCAACTTGTGGGGACTAACGGGGGTCGGAAAATCTTCTCTCATAAAACGATTGACCGAGCTGTTTTATTTCGATCAAAAGTATTATCATTTCGATTTGGGAGATACTACGAATCAGGAATGGGGAATCAGAAATCAACTTGAAAATATTTATAAAAGTGTAAACGGGTTTCCGATCATCATGGCGTTCGATGAGTTTCAGCATTCAAGAACAATTGATGAACGGGGAAAAGAAATTGACAAAAAAGCAACACGGATTGTATGGGAACTTCTTGACAGCGGAAAATTTCAGATGAGTCGTTTTAGTTATCAGATGGAAGAAATCTATGATGTAGCTTCAACTCTTAAATATCTTTTGAGGAAAGGAGTAAGAGTGAAAAATGGAAAGGTAGTTGCTCGTAAAGAATACTTCCTTAAGGAAATGAGTTTGGTTAGCGAATATCGAAAGCGCCATTTCGGAGTTAAGACTTGTGAAAAGATAAATGTCAAATTTATTACAGATACTTTTCTTGGTTCTGTCTTTTCGGTGTGTAAAGAAAGATTCACAACAGAGGCAGAACTTCGTATTCACCTTGATTCATTAAATGGTGACGAAGTAGTAGATTTTCTTTTACAAATATTCGAATTCGGATTGAGCCCTAAAACAGTGGATTGCTCGAAGTCGTTGATCTTTGTTCTTGGAAATCTTGACGAGGCATACACGATGAGTAGCGATTTCAATCCCGATCTGAGTGCCGATGAGTTTCATGAGCAATCTTTAAAAATCTCTGTCTCTCAAATCAAAAAGGTATTGAAACTTCGCTTTCGGAATGAACAGATTGCGCGGCTTGGAAATACTCATATTATTTATCCGGCCTTTAGCAGCGAGTCATTTAAAAAAATAATTCGTCTTGAGCTTGAACGAATCATCCAGCGGGTTAAGACGCTTCAGAACATCAACCTCTCTTTTGATGAATCAATTTGTGAGATGATTTACAAAGAGGGGGTGTACCCAACACAAGGAACACGCCCGGTATTCACAACCATTCATCACATCGTAAATACAAAACTTGGCAAAGTGGTAAGCGAAATGGTTTTGAGAAAATTAAATCCTTCATCAATTGTCTTTCGTGCGGAAGAAGAAAAAGTTGTCATTGAATATTTCAACAAAACAAAGCAATTGTTTTCTTTTTCAGAGAAACAAAACCTGAGTTTGAACGAACTTCGGAAAACAAGAAAAGATGATCTGCAAGCCATCACCGCCGTTCATGAATGTGGACACGTTGTCATAGCAATGATAATTCTTAAAACTATTCCCGAATTCATTTATTCTGTCACTGCCGATTCTGAATTTCATGGGTTCGTTCAGATAAATTTAAAATTGAAATACATTTCAAAAAGTATGATCGAAAATTGTTTAGCGATGTGGCTTGGCGGATACGTTGCAGAGAAGCTGATCTTTGGAGTAGAAAACTTTACTGCCGGTGCGGAAAGTGATATTGAAGAGGCAACTACTTTCCTTACAGGAATGCTGAGAGAATCCGGGATGGGATACCTGCCGGCAACTTTTAAAAATAAATCTCCTTTTGCTGACCGATACATTCAGGACGAAAATCATATACTCAATGACGAGGCAAAAAAATATATCCAACATGCTGTTACGCTTGCCGAGAAAATTTTATCAGAGCAAAAAATTCTTCTGCTTAAAATGGCAGATTATCTTTCTGACAATGGAATGATGACAAAAGGAAAATCAAGAGAGATGTTAGAGAAGTATGCCAGATCATTTTCTGTAAATGACCTAATTGAGGATGCCGATCACTTATTTTATAGAAAGCATTTAAAAGATGCCGTTGATAGAATTTCTCAAAGCGAAATCTCTTTAGTTGCCCCCCCCATTAATTTAGGATTCTTATTAAACAAAGTTGCGGATAATTACACAGAAAAAAATTGAAATTTTTGTCCCTCCTTATTATCCCCGTACTGGTGTTATGCGCCTACCCATGCGCTGCTCACCCGCCATTGCACTTCTGTCTCAAATTATTTTTCTCAGTCCCCGAAGTCCCAACACCATCATTTTACCTTAGCCCACGGTTTCAACCATGGGATTTTCTTCACATTCTTTAGTATGAATTATGCATCGTGAATCTTGCATCTCGCATCTCCTATTGTACATCGCGCATTATCCATCTCGCATTGTGCATCTCCTATTGTATATCGCGAATTGTGCATCGTGCATTGTGCATCGTGTATCGTGCATCGTGAATTGTGCATCTCCCATTGTGCATCCTGCATTTCCCCCCGCCACCGGTCCAAAATGTCATGTCAATTCCCCCATATCAATCGCCACTCTCTCCAAATGTTAAGACAGCGGTCTGATATTGGTCGCCATCGGTCTAATATGTCATGTCAATCGCGCCACATCAATCGCCACCGGTCTAATATGTCATGTCATTCCCGATAAATCAACCGTCAGCGTTCCCAAATGTTAAGACAGCGGTCTGACATCAGCTGCCACTCGTCTGAAATGAACCGTCAGCGTCTCCGCATCAACTGTCAGCGGTCTAAAATGTCAGGTCAGCAAGAACAAATTGATTTTTCCTGCGGTAGATCGCTCAGCACCTGTTGGGTGGCATGAAGCAAACAGCAGTAAAGTAAAATATTGTCTTTTACTTCTTCCTGATAAAATCCCTCAGTGCCCAGTACATCCCTCCGAAGATGGCAGCAAATAAAAGTATCAATGTAAATGCTGGAAACTTCAATCCGAAATATTTATCGAGCTTCATTCCCCCCCATACTCCCAGTCCGATGGTAGCCGCCATCTGAAATGCCATGCTCGAGTAGCGAACGTAGTTGTTCACTTTTGATTTTCCATCCATTTTTTTTTCTGACGATTTTTCTTCCATGAGTGGTGTAAAGGTAGAAAATGAAATTGATGCTACTTATTGCTTGACGCGGCTTTCATGATGCATCAAACTTTTCTAAGAATGTGGAAATAATTCTTTCATACTTCAGATTTAAACCAAAGATTAAATATATTTTGCACACAAATATTTTTTCCTTTACTTAGTGGCTCAAACTTTATTTACAGGAAAGAAACAGAAGATGCAGAAATTGAAATAACCAACTGGAGTTTCAAAAAAAATTTCCCGTTCATTTTCAGCGGCTTCAGTTCCTGATAAGAGAAAAGCAATTATACAAAAACGTTGCTCTGTCGCTAACTATACAAATTCATCCGGCTTAACCGATGAACAATCTTTACAGAAAAATCAATCTGCTCTTTTTATCGGGCGCGCTGTGTACTTCCATGGCTGCGGCTCAGCAGGTTCTCTATAAAGAAAAACCATTGCAGCTTACCAAACATCGCGAAGAACATTTTGATGAAAAATCTCTTCGTGAAAGAATGGCGGCCGATGGATTGCCCTCTCCTGTTATCAATAAATTAGTTGAGCAACACCGGCAGATGTGGGCAAAAGGAATGCACATTGAATGGACGCGCGCGCAACAAACTTCACGCAACGGAAACGGCAATCATACGTGTGCAATTTGCAGCGACATGTCCGCAGAGAATGGATGGGGCGCATGGCAGGGAGCTGTTGGCAGCAATTCAGGAGCCAATCCTCCAGTGTGGGGTTCTCTTGGCGCACCCAATTCGCCTAACTTTAATTTGATGACTGGTCCGGGAATTGATCCCTGCACTCCCGGCTTCAATCCAGGTGATCCACCTTTGCCGGTCGTAGCCCGGGGTTTTGGAAGTACTTCCATCGAGCTTGGTGAGTCGCAAACTGCAGGATCAATTACCGAACAGCTTACATATCCTCTCACGGTTGCAGTTACCGATACTAATTTTATTTATGCGTATGCACTCGTGCTTGAAGATGCCGGGCATAACAATGGGGAGAGACCGTATGCAGAATTTGTAATGCTCAATCCGGCAGGTGATACTATTCCATGTGCGTTTTTTCATTATGAAGGGGCAGAACCAAATGGTGCGGCAATTCCGGGATTTTATCAGGGTACATGCGGGGCAAAATACAAACCCTGGACGACAGTAGGTGTTAACCTATCTGGCTACGTGGGGCAAACGGTTACTCTCATAATCACAAATGCAGATTGCATCTGGGGTGCACACTTTGCACAATCGTATTGGGACTTTAACTGCGGTATTCTTCAGGGCTCATCTACGGCTGATTGTAATGGTGTCTCTGATACGCTTCAGGCACCTGTTGATCCATCAATCGTCTATGGGTATCTTTGGTATCCCGGAGGTCAAACCACGCAGAGCATTGTGGTGACTCCAATGCCTGGCGATACATTTACGGTAGAAATACAACCTCCAACAGGTTGCAATTTCTATGAGACATTTGTTCCGCAGGTTGGAACTATTACACCCAGCTTTACTTTCAATGGTTCGTGCGGCATTGTTAATTTTCACGATGCAAGCAGTACCAGCAATGGCACCCCCATTGTTGCATGGCACTGGAGTTTTCCGGGAGGAAATCCAGCTACATCTGCGTTGCAAAATCCGGTAGTGCATTATTCTGCAAGTGGAAATTTTACGGCTACGCTTACCATCACTACTGCAAGCGGATGCACTTCTACCATTTCATCTTCGGGAACCAATACAGGTATCATTCCCATTGCGGCATTTACGACTACAGATGTATGTCTTGGAAGTACGATGCCTTTTGTTGATCATTCTACGGCTGATGCGAATGATTTGATCGCTCAATGGAATTGGGACTTTGGTGATGGTACAACTTCGGGTGCACAAAATCCTTCACACCTTTTTGGTGTTGATTCTACCTATGAAGTAACGCTTACAGTAACCACAAGTGCAGGATGTTCATCTTCAATTCCACATCTTGTAACCATACACCCGATTCCGGTTGCGGGTTTCAGTGTGACTATTGTTTGCGAAGGTTCTCCAACCCTGTTTACTGATTTATCTACAGGGGCAGGTTTGCAATGGCACTGGAATTTAGGTGATGGAAATGTTTCTTCGGTTCAAAATCCATCTCATACTTACGCGAATAGCGGAAACTTCACTGCGCAGCTTTTGGTTACAAATAGCTTTGGGTGCATAGATTCGATTGCACATTCTGCTATTGTAAACCCTCAACCTTTTGCTTCATTTAATTCGAACGGAGGTTGCGCGGGCTCTCTTACTAACTTTACTGATTTGTCTTCTGTTTCGGCAGGATCAATCACTTCATGGAATTGGGATTTTGGTGATGGTACAGTTTCCGGTGCACAAAACCCATCACACCTTTTTGCTGTTGACTCTACATATGTAGTGACACTTACGGTAGCTGCTGCGGCTGGTTGTTCATCTATAGTGGCTATTCCTGTTATTATTCATCCGCTTCCGGTGGCTGTGTTCACCGCCAACATTGTTTGCCAGAATTATTCAACCATTTTTACCAATCAATCTACCGGAGCAGGGCAGTGGCTATGGACGTTAGGTGACGGTGATTCGTCTTTGCTTCAAAACCCTACTCATATTTATAACGGCAGCGGAAATTTTACGGTGAACCTCCTCGCGGTAACTTCGTTCGGGTGCAGGGACTCCATCACTCAAACTATTCATATAAATCCTCAACCTGTTTCTTCTTTCAGTGTGAACAGGGTTTGTGTGGGCGATTCGTCCTGCTTTACTGATTTATCATCGGTTTCACCTGGTGGAATTGTTGCATGGAACTGGGATTTCGGGGATGTTGCTTCAGGGGCAGCTAACACTTCTAATTTGCAAAGCCCATGTCATGTATTTACTCCATTCGGAACCTTTAATCCTGTTCAACTGACGGTAACTTCGGATAGTGGTTGTGTGAATTCTTCTTCTCTTTCTGTTACGTTTTATGAATTGCCTGTGGCTTCATTTACAAGTACTGCCAATTGCCTGAATGTAGTTACGAATTTTACCGATGGATCTTCTGCTACCACTGAGGATCCACTGCATACTTGGAACTGGGATTTTGGCGACAGCACGAATCATTCAAGCCAGCAAAATCCTGTTCATCTATATTCTTCTGCCGGGTGGTTTAATACGACACTTGTAATTATAACAAATCATGGCTGCAAGGATACGATTACCAATCAGGCCCGGGTATATGATCTCCCTTCCCCTGAATTCAGTGATTCGGCTCAGGGGTGTACGCCTATATGTTCAGCGTTTACTGATCTCACTGTTACAAACGATGGAACTATAGCTAACTGGGAATGGACGTTTGCTTCGGGCAATCCCTCCGCATCATCCTCACAAAATCCCAATGTATGCTATTCTATTCCAGGCAGCTATAATGTTTCGCTTATTGTTACTACGAACTATGGGTGCAAGGATACGCTGATGAAGCCGCATTACATAAATGTCTATGAATTGCCTCATGCCGATTTCTGCATTGCGCCCGATACGGCAAGTTTGCTGGTGCCAGCTTTTAATTTCTGCGACCTATGGACGGAGGATGTTGCTAACTGGCAGTGGGATTTCGGTGACGGGTCGGATATAGACAGCACGCATGAAAATCCTGCACATTCTTATAGTTCCACTATTGATAACAATACGTATTACTCTTATACGGTTACCGTATATGTACAAACGGTGCATGGATGCCGCGATTCTATTTCGCATAAGGTGGAATTAACACCTGATTTTTCATTTTTCATTCCGAATACATTTACCCCAAATGGGGATCGTGTTAATGATTTTTTCTATGGTAAGGGTAGGGGGATAAAGGACTATACCATTTCTATCTACGACCGATGGGGCATTCTTTTGTGGACATGCCACGAGGATGGCTTAAACACGGATTGGGACCGCTATGCACAAGATGGAATGCCTAGTGGTTGTCAATGGGACGGGCGGCTTGATGCTAACATTACCAACGAACGCTTGCAGAACGATGTGTATGTGTGGCGTGTACGGCTAACCACTATTTTTGGTGAGGAGAAGACATATATTGGACACGTGAGTGCCGTGAAGTGATTTGCCTGAAACAAAAATGTACGCCATAAGGATCTTAGCAAGTTTTTTTTTACCAATTGCATTCAAACACTAAGTTTGCATTTCGTTTATTTGCCGAAGTAAAAATAGCTTTAGCATAATTCTTGTTGGTCTATCTCAACAATCCTTAATACATTTGCTCAAACAAAAAAGTATGAAACAAATTTCCTGCATTCTTTTTCTCTCATCAATATTCAGCATGCAAACATTGGCGCAAGTGTACACGGCCAAATCGGGGAGCGCTTCCTTCTTCAGCGAATCTTCAATTGAAAACATTGACGCTACAAGTACGAATGTTCAAAGCATCCTCAATACTTCAGCGAAAAGCGTTGCTCTCATTATTCCAATGCGTAGTTTTCATTTTAAAAAGGATTTGATGGAAGAACACTTCAATGAAAAATACGTGGAGAGTGATAAATACCCGAATGCCACCTACAGCGGAAAAATAAACGAGAACTTGGATTTCAGTAAGGACACAACATGCAGCATTACTTCTACCGGAAAGATTGCCATGCACGGTGCGGAAAAGGAAATGACAGCACCCGGCACTTTTACAGTGAAGAACGGAGAGGCAACTCTTGAAAGTAATTTTAATCTTGCAGTAAAAGATTTTAATATTGAAATTCCCAAGCTTCTTTTTAAGAATATTGCAGACACGGTTGCAGTAAAAATTAACGTTATCTACCAACCATACAAAAAATAATTATGCAAAAATTTTTACTTATTATTCTTACGCTTGTATCCACCACACTTTTCGCACAAGATGATTTACTCAAGCAACTGCAAACTCAAACTCCTACAAAACACGAACCTGTAATTGCAACCTTCAAGGGATTTAAAATCATCAACATTGAAACCAACGAGACCACACCTAAAGGGAATCTTGATTTTCGTGTTGGACACCTTTTCGGGAACATTGGCGGAGCGAGTGGTGGTGGTCTTCACGGCTTTTATGGACTTGACAATTCGGTAGATGTTCGCATCGCATTTAATTATGGCATTACCAAGTGCCTCACCGTTGGTGTTGCGCATGTGAAAAAAAATGAAACCATTGAAGGGGTTGCGAAATGGAAATTGCTTCAGCAAAAAACAAATGGTGGATCGCCACTTGCAGTTACGCTTTTCGGAGAAGCGACTTTCACGATGAAGGACAAAAATCAATATCCGCTCGAGCGGCTTGACACGTTTCCTCATCGGCTTGGCTATTGCACCCAACTAATTCTTGCACGAAAATTTGGTTCGCGCTTTTCTCTTGTACTTACCCCAACGTGGGTGCATCGTAATATTACGGCTCTTGCTGACAGCAATGATCTGTTCAGCATCGGTGCGGGTTTCAGGTTAAAGGTCACAAGAAGTTCAGCTATTATTGCAGATTATTTTTACAACGTCTCGCCCGCCAACCTTGCCGGCCATTATTCTCCGCTTGGTATCGGTTGGGAAATTGAAACTGGCGGACATGTTTTCACAATCATGTTCACTAACGCAACTGGATTGGCTGAAAATGATTTCATCCCGAATACTACGGATACATGGGAGCGGGGTGGCTTTAAACTTAGCTTCAACATTTCGCGAATGTTCAAACTTGCAAATTAAATATATGGCAGGAACGTTTGTTTTTTTACGATTGCCGTTTGCAACTCTATAACTTGTTTTCGTTTTTCTGAATAACCAATATAGATTAACGGATAACTTTGCGTTGTGCAAGACACTCTTCATATTCCTGAATCCGACAGTACTCATCATTCGTCTGCACATGCGACCGATTCTGCATCGGTAGTTGTACATACAAGGGTAAATGCGCGAATTGATTCACTTAAAAAAAATTCGGAACATTTCAAGGCAGATTACATGGCTGCAAAAGCAGACACAGTTCAACTTTTCAGTTCATCTGTTGAAGGTGAAAAGCAAATCAATATATGGCAACATCACGAGTTGAAACAGGTTCATGATTCTCCACGCCAGATTCATGACACCAACCCTGACTGGATGTTTCTTCTGATTCTTTTCGTACTTACGGTGCTCACTTATCTGCGTATCTTTTACAGGAAAAATCTTATGGAGATTATTTCTGCGTGCTTCAATAACAACCTTACCAACCAGATTGTGCGCGATGAAAATCTGCTTGTACAGCGCGCATCCATCATGCTCAACGTAACGTTCAGTATTATTGCAGCTTCGTTTATTTTTCTTGTCAGCGTTCATTATAACTGGTCGCTTGGGGGCATCAACAGCGGGTTTAGCCGTTTTGTTTTTCTCACGCTTATTGTGTCGGCAGCATTCACTTTAAAATTTTTAGTGCTTCGTTTTTGCGGATTTCTTTTCAACCTCGAGCGTGAAACGGCAACTTACATTTTCAATATTTTTATCATAAACAATCTACTCGGAATTATTCTCATTCCTTTTATTGCACTTATTTTATTTGGAAACATTTTTGGAGCATCTTCACTCATTATTGAAGCAGTTTGTTTAATCTTAATTGCATACCTGTATCGCATTGGCCGCGGAATCCTTATTGCCGTGAGATACACTAGCTTCTCCCCCGTTTATTTATTTTTATATCTTTGCGCCCTCGAAATTTCGCCTTTACTGGTGTTGATAAAATTTATTTCCAAACAATAAGTTTTTCGGTAGAGAATTCAGAAAATTTTTTGAAACGATTTTCATTATGAAGGGTAAAGTGAAAAGCATCCTCGTTACGCAAGCCAAGCCGGAGGCAGATAAAAACCCTTACATTGATCTGGCGAAAAAATTTAATCTCAAGATTGATTTTCGCCCGTTTATTCAGATTGAAGGAATTTCTGCCATTGATTTCCGCAAAGACCGCATCAACTTCCTTGATTACCCTTCTGTAATTCTAACAAGCCGAAATGCTGCCGATCATTTTTTCAGAATGTGTGCCGATATGCGCATAACGGTTCCTGAAACCATGAAATATTTTTGTGTGTCAGAATCCACAGCTTATTATCTTCAGAAGTTTGTGATCTACCGCAAGCGTAAAATTTTCTTCGGAAAGCAAACAGTATTCGATCTCATGGATGTGATAAAGAAATATCGTGAAGACAGGTTTCTTGTTCCATGCACGGACATTCACAAGCAGGATATTTTTGAATTACTCGATGAAGAAAAGATCGCCTATACTAAGGCGGTCATATACAAAACTGTTGCGAGCGATCTTAGCGATCTTGCCAAAGTAAATTATGATGTGTTGGTTTTCTTCAGTCCTTCAGGAATAAAATCGTTACTAAAAAATTTTCCGAAGTTCAAACAGAGCACTACACGAATTGCAGCATTCGGCCCTACTACCGCACAAGCCGTTCTTGATGCAGGTTTGCGCCTTGACATTCAGGCACCCGTTCCTGCAGCACCATCCATGACGATGGCGCTTGAGAATTACATCAGAAAAACCAATAAAGGTTGAGAAGAAATTATTCGTTGGTTGCGAATAAATTTTTCGTTGGATAACGCATTATCATGCCAGCTTCCCGTCACACTTTTTCAAAAGACGAACGCCTTCGAAGTAAAAAGGTGATTGAAAAAATTATTGCTGAGGGGAGAAGCATCAGTCAGAACCCTTTTCGTCTCAACTGGGTTCTTACGGAATTGACAACAAAATTTCCAGCACAACTTGCAATTGCTGTTCCGAAAAGGTTTTTTAAACGCGCAGTTGACCGCAATCGGATTAAAAGATTGGTGCGTGAAGTCTATCGCAAAAATAAATCGGGCATGTATGCGTTATTAGAGTCGAAGCAACTGCAATGTGCTTTGCTGTTTGTTTATAATGGCCGTACTATTCCTGATTATGGTGAAGTCGAAAAAAAAATCCTCTTAACTTTGCAACGCTTTGAAGAAGCTATTCTCAAAAGTTTTGGGTAGTATTTTATTGCTGCTGATAAAATTTTATCAGGGCGCTATTTCACCTTTGCTATCTCCAAGTTGCCGATACACTCCATCCTGTTCTGAATACGGAAAACAAGCCGTTGAAAAATACGGGGCCACAAAAGGCGGTTTGCTAACATTGAAAAGATTATTACGCTGCAATCCATGGGGCGGACATGGATATGATCCTGTTCCGTGAGATCAAAAATTTTAAATTATTCTTCCATTGAAAATCATTCGTAAGTATCGCATTGCAATCCTGATTGTTTTTACATCAGTGACTTCCATCATCAGCTACAGTTTCGTTGATGACTTTTTTGAGATTTCTAAAAACCTCGACATCTTCTCTTCTGCGTTTCGTGAAGTGAATATGTATTATGTTGATCCAGTTGAGCCGGGTAAGATGATGAAGACGGCAATTGATGCCATGCTTGACAAGCTTGATCCTTACACAAACTTTATTCCTGAATCAGAGATTGAAGATTATCGTTTCATGACGACCGGTCAATATGGAGGCATCGGAGCATTGATTCGTCAGAAAGGAGACTACGTTGCCATCAGCGAACCTTACGAAGGATTCCCTGCTCAGAAAGCAGACCTGCGTGCCGGAGATGAAATACTTGAAATTGATGGTCACACAGCAAAAGGAAAAAAGACAGATGAAGTGAGTCACATTTTAAAAGGACAACCGAAAACAAAGGTGAAGCTTTTGATCAAGCGCATGGGAGAAAAAGATCCGATGGAAAAAATTCTTACCCGTGAAGAAATTAAAGTGAAGAGTGTTCCTTACTATGGAATGTTGAATAATGATATCGGCTATATCTGCTTAACCGGCTTCACAGAAAATTGCAGCGCAGATGTCAAAGATGCTCTTACAAAACTGAAAGAGAAAAATAACCCGAAAGGAGTTGTGCTTGACCTTCGTTTCAATCCAGGTGGTTTATTGAATGAAGCCGTAAATGTTTCTAATGTATTCGTTGATCGCGGACAGGAAATTGTGAGTACGCGCGGAAAAGTAAAAGCACTTGACAAAAGTTACAAAGCAGTCAACAGCGCAGTTGATGCAGATATTCCGCTTGCCGTTATTGTAAACAGTGGTTCTGCTTCTGCTTCAGAAATTGTTTCCGGTTCGCTTCAAGATTTAGATCGTGGTGTAATTATCGGTCAGCGCACATTTGGAAAAGGATTGGTACAAACCACGCGCACGCTCGGCTACAATGCACAACTGAAAATCACCACAGCAAAATATTACGTGCCAAGTGGTCGCTGCATCCAGGCGCTTGACTATACGCATCGCAACGAAGACGGAAGCGTTGGGAAAATTCCTGATTCATTGATGACTGAATTCAAAACGAGAGCAGGCAGAAAAGTCTTTGATGGTGGAGGAATATTACCCGATGTGGTTGTTGATCAAAGAAAGCTGAGCAACATTTCTGTTAGTTTGATTACAAAAAATATTATTTTTGATTACGCATCACTCTATCGCAATCAACATCCAACGCTTGCATCAGCAAAAGATTTTAAGTTGACAGAAAATGACTGGAATGATTTTGTAAATTTCATTACTGATAAAGAATACGACTACACCACAAAGAGCGAAAAAAGCTTAGACGAACTGAAGAAAAATTCAGAAGACGAAAAATATTTTGATGCGCTGAAGAATGATATTGATGGGTTGAAGCAAAAACTCGCTCACAATAAAAAAGAAGATGTGGAGAAAACTCGTGAAGAAATTTCCACCCTGATTGAAGAAGAAATTGCATCACGCTATTATTTCCAGATCGGAAAAATTGAAGCATCATTTGATCGCGACCGGGAAGTTCAGAAAGCAATTGAAGTGTTGAGCAACTCAACCACCTATTCCACTATTCTGAACGGAACATTCAAAGCATCAACTGAAGAGCTGAAAAAATAAATCGCTGTCCACACGACTCTCTTTCTAAATTTTCTTTTTCATTCAATAAAGAGTGATCCTTTTCGTTTCATTTGCTGACAACGGATGAATAAACCTGTGTTCTTACGCTCTAACCACCTCTATGTTTTCGGACTAATTGTATTAGCCACCGGAATGCCATTGTCACTTTTCCTTATGAGCATTTCGCAATTCATTTTAGCGGGATCTTTTTTTCTGGAAGGAAATTTTGTTGCGAAGTTCAAACGTTTTTTTCAGAATAAAGCTGCACTTATACTTTCAGGAATCTGGCTGATGCATATATTTGGTCTGCTTTGGACATCTGATCTCGCACAAGGCTGGAATGATATACGAATCAAACTTCCGTTATTAGTCCTAACTGTTATTGTTTCCGGAAGCGACCCATTATCCAAAAAACAATTTCACCTCGTTCTCGGATTTTTTATTGCTGCGGTTTTTGCGGGTTCAATGGTAAGTATGGGTGTTCTGGTTGGAGTAATCCATCATCCTGTGTATGATATACGTGACGTTTTTATTTTTAAGATCTCTCACATACGTTTTGCATTGTTTACCTGTATCTCCATTTTCTCATTGCTCTACTATTCATTTTCGAAAAAGGAAAATGCAAATCGAATAGTAAAAGCATTGTTCCTTGCTTTTGCTATATGGTTTTTTATTTTCCTCTTTATAGTCGAATCGCTCACCGGCTTATCAATAGCTTTAGTAACGGGTATTCTGTTGTTGATTTTTTTCGGCTGGAAAAAGCAAACATCCACAGGAAAAATTATTTTTATTTCCATTGCTTTGATAATTCCGGTTTCTGTTTTCATTATGCTACGGGAATTATATGGGGAGTATGATTCCGCCCGGCTCGTTTCCATTGATATGAATGCAAAAACAGAACAGGGAAATGCTTACACATTTAATAATGACAACCCTGAAATGGAAAATGGTTTTCCTGCTTATATTTATATGTGTGATGTAGAATTGCGGAGATCATGGAAGAGACGGAGCGAAATGAATTTTGATTCGCTCGACAGAAAAGGACAATTACTTAGATTTACTCTCATGCGTTTTCTTGCTTCCAAAGGATTGAGAAAAGATTCAGCATCAATGACCCACCTGAGCGATGAAGAAATACGTTCTGTCGAAAATGGAATCCCCAACGTAAATTATCAGTCACCGTCACTCAAGGCACGACTGATGCAGGTTGCGTGGGAATACGATCACTATAAAAGCGGTGACCCTACAGGTCATTCTGTTTTGCAACGATTGGAATCCTGGAAAGCGGCTTCCGGAATTATTCGCGAGCACGCACTGCTTGGAGTAGGTACGGGCGATTTACCTAAAGCATTTTTCGATCAATACACTATCACAAAATCAAAACTCGATCCGTCACATTACCTGCGTTCGCATAATCAATACCTTGCTATTACGGTGGCTTTTGGAATTGCAGGACTCGCTTATTTTCTGTTTGCTCTTTTCTATCCAGTATTCAACTCCCGCAACCGAAATTATTTTTATTTGGTTTTTTTTCTCACTGCACTTATTTCAATGCTTACGGAAGACACACTTGAAACGCAGGCGGGTGCAACCTTCTTCGCATTCTTCAATGCGTTCTTTCTTTTTGCGAAACCGAAAGAAGAAAAAGAAATTTAGCTTTTGCTTTTGTAAACAGGAACCGTTGAGCATGGCTCACCGTACATGATGCTCTTTGCAAGCGGGCGAAGGAAATTGGTGAATTCTACATACGCAGAAACAGGAACATGATCGCCACACCCCTTGATCACCACTTTTTGATTCCGAAAATTCTCTGCATTCAGTTTTGAAATCGCTTCGCGAAAAAGTTCGTCTTCAAGTTTAGCCGAATTACCAAACACAATTTTTTTTGCAAACGGTTCGAGTTGAGAAACAATGAGCATATATGCCCACGTAGGAACAATTGCATCAACGCTGCAAGTGAGCGCCACAAATTTATCCTCGTATTGATTCCAGTCGTAATTTTTTATCTGCTCCCTGAAATTTTTTTCTTTCAGAATTAATTCTTCAAACAGCCACCCCTTCAGATCAAACAACACACGCTCTCCCTTCTGATACAATTCCTCTAAATCGAATTGCATCAACCCACTTTGATCAACCTTATTTACAATTTCATTTTCCATTTCATATTAGAACTCCTTGTTCACTTTTTCTTTCATCATATTTCAAACCTATTACTGCTTCTAAGTTCAATAACTATTCCCGCAGTTCTATACTCATTCAACAAATTTACAAACCGCTTTAATTCTAACTCCTCATCAATCATAATTAGAAAATTATAGCTCATTTCTTTGCTCGTTTCAATTTGAATTCTATTTGCTCCACTTTTGAAGGCAAACATTCCAACCCTACTGAAGTGATAGTCATATAATTCACCTTTATACCCAGACCGATAAAATTTAATCTTCTTAATGTCATCTGGGATAGAAAACTTAATTAGTGTATTTTCTCGATCAATGGATAGAAAATCATCTAATAAGTTCAAACGACCGATTAAATTATATCTTTTATAAAATAGTTTTATTGTCAACCACGCTAAAAAACAAATAATAAACATTTTTCCATACAAAGTATATTCACTTTTATTTAGTAAACCCAAAAGAATAAAACCAAATCCAATAATCATCAATGAGCTTCTTATGATGAGTCCGATAATATTATACTTAACTATGGAAACGTTCATCACCCTCTTGTGTTAATAGTTCTCACCACATCCCCAATTCCATCTTTGCTTCTTCGCTCATCATATCTTTTTCCCACGGTGGATCAAATGTCACTTCCACTTTTGCATTGTTCACGTCAGGAATGCCTTTGAGTTTTTGTTCAATCTCAACCGGCAGCGATTCTGCTACAGGACATGCTGGCGATGTCAATGTCATGCGCAAAAGAATATCGTTACCCTCCTCCACATTGATTTCGTAAATCAACCCGAGTTCAAGAATGTTCACCGGAATTTCCGGGTCATAACAGGTTCGCAGAACATCTTTCACGCGTTCCGTTACGGGTCTTGTATCTATTATTTCTTCGTTCACAATTTTCTATTTACGGTTTACTGATTGAAAACCGAGCGCGAATAATTTCATCTGCTTAATCATGTTCGCCAAGCCGTTTGCTCTTGTTACTGCGATGTGCTGCCGCAACCCGATAGCATCAATAAATTTTAACTCAGCGTTCATCACTTCTTCCGGATTTTGATCTGACAATACACGAATAAGCAATGCAATTTCTCCTTTCACAAAAGTAGAATCGCTGTCGGCTTCAAAATAAATTCTTCCATCCTTTTCGTATGCATGAAGCCATACACTGCTCTGGCATCCTTTAATTTTATTTTCGTCAAGCTTGTATTTCTCATCAAGTAGTGGAAGCTTCTGTCCGAGTTCAATAATGTATTCATACTTCGCACTCCACTCATCAAAGAGTTCAAACTCCTCAACAATTTCATTTTCTATTTTTAGAATGGATGTCATATTTATTTTTAACCACAGAGACACGGAAGCACAGAGAAATTATTTTCAGCAGCCAATGAGAAACAATAGAGACAAGTAAGCACAGAGTTAATATCCATTGAGCATTCTTTTAATTCCTTCTTTTAATGTTGCCTGATTAAAATTTATGATCAACCCCAATCTTTTATCTGATAATTTTAAATAAGTCAACAACTGCGCTTCGTGAACAGGAAGAATCTCTTCCATCGCTTTTAATTCCACTACAACTTCATCATTCACCAACAAGTCAATTCTGAAATCGAGGTTCAATGATTCTCCTTTGTAAACCACAGGAAGGAATACCTGTCTTTGCACATCTAAATTTCTTGACCGAAGCTCCTTTGCTAAACAAACTTCATACACTGATTCAAGCAAGCCAGGGCCGAGTTCTTTATGAACCTCAATAGCACAACCAATGATCTGAGATGAAATTGAATTCAACTCATCAATTGAAAGTCTACTCTTACTTGCAGTAATCATTTCTCCTTATGTTTTACTTTTGGCTGTTATATCCTCTCTGTGGTTTATCCCCGGCTGTTCCACCATTCTTCTCTGTGCTTCCGTGCCTCTGTGGTTTATCCCCGGCTGTTTACCTATTTCTTCCCGCTCTCCTTCGCCCATGCATCCTTCAACGTAACCGTCCGGTTGAAAATAAGTTTTGAGGCGGTAGAATCTTTATCCGCACAAAAATATCCCATGCGCAGAAACTGAAATTTATCTCCTGCATTGGCAGTTGCGAGCGAGCGCTCCGCCTTTGCATTACTGATTACTTTCAGCGAATCCGGGTTCAGAAATTTCAGAAAATCTCCGTCACCCGCATCGGGCGCTTCTACGTTAAAGAGGCGATCGTACACGCGCACTTCCACATCAATGGCATCAGCAGCATTCACAAAATGAATAACCCCTTTTACTTTAATGCCGCTCTTATCCTGTCCACTGCGGCTTTCGGGATAGTACGAGCAATGCAATTCCTTTACCGAACCGTCTGCATTTTTTATTGCCTCATCACATTTAATAATGAACGCATGTTTGAGACGAACCATTCCACCAATGAACAAACGGTTGTACCCCTTCGGAGGATCATCCATAAAATCATCCCGCTCAATAAAAATTTCTTTCGAGAAACTCATCGGGCGGTAATTCGCGTGATCTTCTTCCGGAAGATTTTCAGCAAATAAATTTTCAGTTTGTCCTTCAGGAAAATTAGTGATCACCACTTTTATCGGATCGAGCACCACCATCTTGCGAAGCGCAGTTTTATTAAGATGCTCGCGCAAACAATATTCAAGCAACGAAACATCAATTACATTTTCCCTGCGTGCAACGCCAACTCGTTCAGCAAACTCACGGATGGACTCAGGCGTGTAGCCCCTTCTTCTGAAACCTGAAATAGTAGGCATGCGCGGATCGTCCCAACCGCTCACATATTTTTCAGTGACTAAGCGAAGCAGCTTGCGCTTGCTCATCACCGTATAGTTGAGGTTGAGCCGCGCAAATTCAATTTGCTGCGATGGAAATATTCCAAGCTGCTTTATGTACCACTCGTACAGCGGACGATGCACTTCAAACTCCAGCGTGCAAATGCTGTGCGTAATGTTTTCAATGCTGTCACTTTGCCCGTGCGCGAAATCATACATCGGGTATATTTTCCATTTGTCACCCGTGCGGTGATGATGATCAAATTTTATACGATACATCAGCGGATCGCGCAGGTGCATGTTTGGCGAAGCCATGTCAATCTTTGCACGGAGTACTTTGCTTCCCTCTGCAAATTCTCCCGCACGCATGCGCGTAAACAAATCAAGATTTTCTTCCACACTGCGGCTACGATATGGCGATGCCTTTCCCGCTTCGGTAGGCGTACCTTTCTGCGAAGCAATCTGCTCGGCAGTTTGATCATCTACGTATGCCAATCCTTTTTTAATAAGCGCCACAGCAAATTCATAGATCTGCTCAAAATAATCTGACGCGTAAAATTCATTCTCCCACTCAAAGCCAAGCCAGCGAATGTCTTGCTTTATGCTGTCCACATATTCCTGCTCTTCTTTTGCAGGATTGGTATCGTCAAATCGCAGGTTGGTTTTGCCGTGGTATTTATCCGCCAACCCGAAATTGAGACAGATACTTTTTGAATGACCGATATGCAGATACCCATTCGGCTCAGGCGGAAAACGCGTATGCACACGCCCACCGTGCTTTCCGGCACGAATGTCCTCCTCCACCATCTGCTCTATAAAATTGAGATGCTCTACTTCAGGTTCACTTTTATGTTCCGTCATGACTCTTAATAAATATCGAATCGCGAAAGTACAACCTTACTCTGAATTTTTTGCCTGCCAACCGTAGCCTTGGCGAAGGTTGGGGAGCGAACCGGTATAACTCTTAATCACCACCCTTCCCGCCATCCGCTGTATCTTTTTTTCTTTTCTTATTTTTTTAATTTGGTAAAAAAAGGATGCCGCTGCTGTCAGGGCTGGATTGATGCTGTCCTGTTTCATCGCAACGTTTCAAGCAGCCCAAAAAAATTCACTCAACCCTCCATCATCAAAAATTTTCTTTGTTCCCAAAGCAATACGTGTTGTTAAAAAAACTCTAAGAAACTAAACACATGTAAACCTAAACCCTCCTAAGTTTGAACTGCTTTTGCAAAACCCAGACTCAAATTTTCAACAACTAAACTATTTCCCAAATTCCCAAAAACAATTCACGCAAAGCTTCGATTAGCAACTGCAACAATTAAATTCAAAAAAGCAGCCCTTCAAATTCCAACTGCAAGAATTCAAGTCCTTACTGCAACCATCAGAGTACTCATTGCAACGCTTAAAGTCCTTACCGCCACGCTTCAGTTTAGCACATCATACCGTTAGAATAACATCTGCAACGCTTAAAGTCCTTACCGCCATCATTCGTGTGCTTACTCCCACACTTCGGGTCGTTACCGCCACGCTTCAAGTACCTTCTGCAATCGTTTTTTTTGCCCTCCAAAAGCCACCCAAAACATTAATTATCAATAAATTGCCTCATTATTCGCGTAATTCGTTAATTTGATTGGTAAAAGCTCTCAGTCAAGCCTAACCTCCACCTGGTTCCTCAACAAATCATCAATCGTTTCGCGCCTGCGGATCAGCTGCGGCTTGCCTTTATAGATAAGCACTTCGGGCGGGCGCATGCGTGAGTTGTAATTGTTGCTCATGGAAAAACCGTAAGCACCCGCATTGCAGATGGCGAGTATATCGCCTTCGCGCACTTCGCTGATTTTGCGGTCCCATCCAAGCGTATCTGTTTCGCAGATGTAACCTACCACGGAATAAATGCGCGGCTTATCGTGCGGGTTGGAAATGTTAGCAATGTGATGATGTGAATCGTAAAACATGGGGCGTATGAGATGGTTTTGCCCTGAATCAACTCCTGCAAAAACCGTGGAGAGGGTTTGCTTGATCACGTTTACTTTTACGAGGAGAAAGCCGCACTCGGAGACAAGAAATTTTCCCGGTTCGAACCAGAGGTGAAGTGTGCGTCCGTAGGTTTTGCAAAAATCGTTGAAGCGCTGCGAGAGTTCTTTGCCGAGTTCTTCAATGTCAGTAACTGCATCGCCATCTTTGTATGCCACTTTAAAGCCGCTACCGAAATCAATGAACTCGAGTTCAGGAAAACTTTGTGCAGTTTCGAACATGAGATCGGCTACGCGGAGAAATACGGATGAGTCGAGAATTTCGGAGCCGGTGTGTATGTGCAGTCCGTTGATGCGGATGTTGTAGCTCTTGATGATACGCTCTACATGGCGCAACTGGTAAATGGAAATTCCGAACTTGGAATCGATGTGCCCGGTTTGTATGTGTGTGTTGCCGCCAGCCATGATGTGCGGGTTGATGCGGATGGCGCATGGAACTTTATCGCCATAGTCGTGACCGAAGTGTTCGAGTACGGAGATGTTGTCTATATTTATTTTGACACCGATTTCTACTGCCTTACTGATTTCATCAAAGGAAACTCCGTTAGGGGTGAATAAAATTTCTTCAGCAGAAAAACCTGCGCGCAGTCCAAGCTGCACTTCTTCTATGGAGACGGCATCCAGACCGGCTCCGAGTTTTTTCATGAGCTTTAAGATGGCTTGATTTGAATTTGCCTTGAGGGCATATTTTATTTTAAGCGATACGGTGCTGAATGCTGACGCGAGTTTTTTATACTGACGCTCGATGATGTCTCCATCATATACATAGAGTGGTGTGCCGTGTTCCTGCGCGAGGCTGAGCAGCTGATTGCTGCGGGCGGTTAAATAATCGTCAAGTTCTTTCATCAATTTTTGTTCCGTTAAAAGATTGTATTATTGTTCAAAGAAACGAAAACTAATTATGAAGCGGGTAACTTCTCTTGGTGGAATATTAAACGCATAATTCTAATATGATGAATGACTCAATCAATCTCCTTTAAAGATTTAATGAATCCTGTATCTTTGACATCTCAAAAATTTAAAACCCAATCGCAATGAATCGTAAACATAATTTCGGTGCCGGTCCCGGCATACTTCCAGAATCAGCTTTGCAAAAAGCAGCCGCTGATATTTTGAACTTTAATAATTCAGGAATGGGAGTTTTGGAAATTTCCCATCGCAGCAAAGACTTTGAAGCGGTGCTGCAAAAAGCAAAATCTCTGGTGAAAGAATTGCTTCACGTTCCTGATACACATGAAGTGTTGTTTCTGCAAGGTGGTGCAAGTACGCAGTTCGCCATGGTGCCGATGAACCTGATGAAAAAGAAGGCAGCGTACATTGACGAAGGTGCGTGGAGCAATAAAGCTATTAAAGAAGCAAAACTTTTCGGTGAGACAGTAGTGCTGGCTTCAAGCAAGGACAAAAACTATTCTTACATGCCGAAAGGATATGCGATTCCTGCCGATTGCGATTACCTGCACATCACCAGCAATGAAACGATTCACGGAACGCAGGTGAAAAGTTTTCCTGCATCACCGATTCCTGTTGTGTGCGATATGTCATCAGATATTTTTTCCCGTCCTGTTGATGTTTCGAAGTTCGAGCTCATTTACGCAGGCGCTCAAAAGAACATGGGACCATCAGGTGTTACGCTCGTGATCATTAAAAAAGATATTGTGGGTACGCACGGAAAATCATTGCCGACCATGATGGATTACAAAACGCATCTTGACAATGATTCATTGTACAACACACCACCTGTGTTCGGAATCCTAATGATCATGTACACGCTTGAATGGTTGAAGAGCATTGGCGGTGTAGAAGGAATGGAAAAAATCAACAAGCAAAAATTCGATTTGTTCTACAATGAAGTGGACAGCAACCCGATGTTTGTCGGTACGACTGCTCCAGAAGACCGCTCACCGATGAATGCGTGTTTTCTTCTGAAGGATTCTTCTTTGGACGAAGATTTTTTAAACAAGACAAAAGCTGCTGGCATTGTCGGCATCAAGGGTCACCGTTCTGTTGGCGGCTTCCGCGCTTCTATGTACAATGCGCTTCCGCTCGATAGCGTGCAGGCATTAGTCCAGGTGATGAAGGAGTTTGCAATGAAAACAGCATAAAATACTATGGTGAAGATCTTAGCAAATGACGGAATTGATTCTGCCGGCAAAAAAATTTTCGATGCTGCAGGATTTTCTGTTTCCACTGAAAAAGTCGCGCAGGAAAATTTAAGTGATGCGCTTAAAAATTTTGACGCCATCCTTGTGCGCAGCGCCACACAGGTGCGACAAATAAATATTGATGCAACTCCAAACCTGAAACTCATTGGCCGAGCCGGAGTGGGAATGGATAACATTGATGTGAAGTATGCGCGCGAAAAAGGTCTGGCTGTCATGAATACTCCTGCTGCATCATCTCAATCGGTTGCTGAGCTTGTGTTCGCACATTTATTTACTGGCGTTCGTTTTCTGCATGATGCTAACCGCAACATGCCCGGCAGCGATACGAAAGAAACGTTCGACAAGCTGAAGAAAAATTATTCTGCCGGAATTGAACTGCGCGGTAAAACACTTGGCATTGTTGGCGCAGGACAAATAGGAAAATGTGTAGCTGCCATCGCAATTGGATTGGGAATGAATGTTCTCTTTCACCGTTTGAATAACGAAGATGTAGAAGTTGATCTTGATTTTCATCCGGCACTAAGTCAGAAAAAAATTTCCGTCACGCTTAAATGTGTGTCGTTTACAAAACTGATTACTGAAAGTGATTTTATTACTCTGCATGTTCCGTTTCCGAAAGGCAGTGCTCCTGTCATCGGCAAAAAAGAATTTGACTTAATGAAACAGGGCGCAGGTATCGTAAACACTGCTCGTGGGGGGGTGGTTTCAGAAAATGATTTGCTTGATGCGCTCAACTCCGGCAAAATCGGTTTTGCAGGCATTGATGTTTTTGAAGGCGAGCCGCTCATTAAAGAAACGTTGCGCAAACATCCGAAGGTTACCCTCTCTCCGCACATTGGTGGTTCTACTAAAGAAGCGCAGGAACGCATCGGCATTGAACTTGCGCAAAAAGTGGTGGAGTATTTTCACAACAAGTAGCCGAAGCATCCATTTTATATTTTTATTCTCCATTTCTTTCACATCATTGGCTCAATTTTAATTGAATGCATAATTTGTGTATGTGCATTCATAAATTATGAATATGATTCATAAAAAAGAATTTTCATAAATATATTTTTACATACTTAAAAATATTTTTATAGAATATATATACTAAAATAATATACGTAAAAATATTTTTAATGAACCTAAATTTACTAAAAATAATTTGAGTTTTATTTTTAGTGTCTATAAATTTTTTAATAATACATTCATCATAATATTTTATGTATTTACATACAAATATTATATTTGCAGAAATTATTTAAAAAATGAAGAAAGATTTTCTCCCACGAAAAGAAACGGCTATTATCCAATGGGCAAATTTGTATAAAAACAAATTGCCTGGCGTGGCTACGCAACTTGGACTAACCATCGGTGAGGTTACCGATCAACAGAATCTTTGCCAGGAAATAATAGATAGCTTCAACGCACATTACGCAGCGAAGACTACAGCAAAAAGCAAAAAGAAGGCAAAGACGGCAACCATGAAAAAGAACCTGAATATATTACGAAGGCGCATTGCGAATATAAAAACGCGCGACACTTACAGCGAAGGCACCGGCAAAGGATTGGGTGTAGTAGGTGTGGATGTTATAGTGAAAGCGGCCGAGATAAAACCCGAACTTTGGCTGAAGGTGAGCGGAGGTTTTGTAATCGTAGATTTTACAAAGAAGGGGCTTGAAGGCGTGAATGTGTTTTCTAAACTGCCCGCAGATGCAGAGTTTGAAAAACTCGCGCTCGATATGCACCCGCCTTATGTGGACACGCGCCCCCTGCGCCAGCCGGGTGTGCCCGAAGAAAGAGAGTATATGGTTATCGGTGTTATGAAAGACAAGCCGGTAGGGCAGCCCAGCAATATTGCTACAATACTTTATGCAGGGTAGGTGGTAGAGTAGAATGAAAAATGCGGATTGAAAACCTGCGCTAAATTTTTTTTGTTACTTTTGAATAAACGTTTTCGAAAGGATGAAAAAAAGTTCCATCCTGATTTTTCTGCTCTGCATAATTTGCATGGCAGAAAAATCAGTTGCATCCAGCCATGTTTCTTTTGAATCGCTCACCACGGCTGACGGGCTTGTTCAAAACAGCATACACTCCATTCTTCAGGAGCGTACGGGTTACATATGGATTGGAACTTCGGATGGATTGAACCGTTATGATGGTAAACGGTTCATCTCTTTCACTCACAAAAACAGCGACAGCACTTCCATCTCTGATAATTATGTGGAAAAAATTTATGAAGATCATCTCGGAAGAATTTGGGTGGGCACCCGCAGCGGATTAAATATTTACAACGAGCTCAGCAATTCATTCATCCGCGTCCCGCTCGATTCATTTTCGAAAAATATTTACACCCCTGCCATTACCGAAGATTATACCGGAACAATTTGGGTGGGCAGTGATGGTGCAGGATTGCTCAGCATAAAAATTGATTCGACTGTGAAAAAAAATTCTTTTCGCATCCGGCAGTTTTTAACGGAGGAAAACGATACCTCCACGCTGGCAAGTAACACCATCTTCGCACTCGAAACAGATCTGCTGCACAACCTGTGGGTAGGTACTGAAAAAGGATTGTGTAAACTTTCGTTTGATCAACTTTCGGTTCCATCAGCTTCCTGCAAGTTTGAACGTGTGCGCATCTGCGATCATAACGTATGTGTATTTCACGAGGAACGCGTTACAGATATTGTAAATCACGGCAATCAAATCTGGTTTGGTACGAAGGGGCGTTTTATTTATTGTCTCGATTATTCAAACGCAAAAAATACGGAGTGGAAAATTATCAAAGCACACGTAAAAACAATTGTGCCCGATGCCGATCCTGTTCTCACAAAAATGGTTTTTGATAATGCGGGAAATCTTTGGTTGTCCTACAGCAACGAGGGAATAAGTGAACTCACCTTTGCAAACGATACGGTTATTGAAACACATTATGTGCATGAAAAGAATAATCCCTCCAGTTTGATTTCAAATACCTGCATTACAGTTGTGAAGGATCACACCAATATGTTATGGGTAGGAACATCCGATGGTATTTCTCTTTTCAATCCGCTGAAGAATCGCTTTCACGCAAAAGATTTTTCAATTATTGATGCAGACACCACTGACTTCGGAGTATCATCTTTTCGTGTAGAATACAATCGCTTTTATTTTTTCGGCACCAACGAAAACGGACTTATTATTTACGATAGCCAGCAAAAAAAATCGCACAGAATTAAAGCACTTGCCACCCATCAGATTTATTGTATTCAAAAAGATGATAAAGGAAACTTCTGGATGGGAACCAACAGCGGGGTGACTTGCATTCGCGGCAGCGATTTGTTTTTATCCGGAGGAAAAGAAATTACGGTGAATGTGGATTGCCCGATTCGCACACTGAAAAAAAATACTCTAAGCCCCGGCAATTCCATTCAAAGTAATCTCGTGTTTTCCATTTTGCAGGATCATGCAGGGCGGCTGTGGATAGGCACGGGGCAAGGATTGTCTTACATGGATATTGCCACCGAGAAAATCACTCACGTGGATTTAAATCCGAATAACACAAGTTTGTTTGCAGAGCGAATTATCCGCAGTTTGCTTCTCGATGTTAAAAATCAATTATGGATTGCAACCGATGGCGGATTGTTTCAATACAACCTCTCCACTAATTTTTTCCAAAAAATAAATGGCGCTTCAACTGATTCCACCGCATTGCCAGGTGCACGCATTGTGTGTTTTCATTGCGACTTTCAAAATCATCTTTGGGTAGGTACGAATGGAGGTGGGCTGTGTGTGTACGACCCAGCATCGAATTCATTTCATACGTTTTCTGAAAAAGATGGGCTGGGTGGCAATATGGTGCAAAGCATTCAAAGTGATCCTTCAGGAAATTTATGGATAAGCACTAACAAAGGTCTTTCAAGATTTGATGTGCAGAAAAAAGTTTTTGCAAATTATGATCTGAAGGATGGACTATCGGATCATCAGTTTAATCCGGGTGCCTCCATGATTACTTCCGATGGATTTATTTTTTTCGGATCGGAAAACGGCTACAATAGTTTTCATCCCGACAGTATAAAAATGAACAGTGTAATTCCCCCCGTGGTGATTACCGATTTCAAAGTGTTTGACAAGTCGTTGTTTTATGATGATTCTGTTATGCGCTCATTGCTTCTTACGAGCGAGGAAATAAATTTAAAATTCAGTCAGAATAGTTTTTCTTTTGAGTTTGCTGCGCTGAATTACATCGGCTCTCAAAAAAATCAGTACGCGGTAATGCTTGATGGATTTGATAACAACTGGAAGCAACTCGGTAGCCGCAACTTTATTTCGTACACCAATCTTGATCCCGGCTGTTACACGCTAAGAGTAAAAGCATCGAACAACGACAATGTGTGGAATGAAACAGGGATTTCTATTCCTATCGTTATCACTCCTCCATTTTTCAGAACGTGGTGGTTTCGCGTAGCGCTGGTTCTGGCAATCAGTTTGCTAATTTATGTTTACTACCGTGAGCACATACGCAGCATTGAAAACAAAAAACAAAAAGAATTGGCGCTGCGTCAAACAGAACTAAAGGAACAGTTTCTTGCAAACATGAGTCATGAGATCCGCACTCCGCTCAATGCCATTATGGGGATGACTCGCCTGCTGCATGAAAAAGATCCGAAACCGAAGCAGATGAAATACCTTAATGCCATTACTCAATCATCGGAACATTTACTTGTGCTAATCAACGACATTCTCGACTTTTCAAAAATTGAAGCCGGAAAAATTGAACTCGAAAATATTCCGTTTAGCATACGTGATGCAATAAACAATGTTCACACGACCCTTCGCTTCAAAGCAGAAGAAAAAGGATTAACATTTAGTGCGCGAATATCACCTGAAGTTCCTTCGGCAATTATTGGCGATCCCGTTCGACTCTCGCAGGTACTTATCAACCTTGCGGGCAACGCAATAAAGTTTACCGCAAACGGCAGTGTAATGATTACCTGCAGTGCAGAGATAGTGAGCAAAGAACAGTCGCGACTCACTTTTCAGGTTATTGATACCGGCGTGGGTATTGCAGAAGAAAGCATCGGAAAAATTTTCGACAGTTTCACGCAGGAGAACAGCAGCGTATCGAGAGAGTTTGGTGGCACCGGATTAGGGCTTGCCATTTCAAAACGACTTGTGGAAATGCATGGTGGCGCATTTGATGTAAGCAGTGTGAAAGGCGAGGGAAGTACGTTCTCCATCTCGGTTCCTTACGCGATTGCGAAGGAAGAAGCTGTTGTTAAAGAAATTGAAACCATTGATCCTTCCATGCGCAGCAAACTCACCGACCTGCGCGTGCTTTTGGTAGATGACAATCACTTTAATCAGTTAGTAGCAATAGATACACTTGAACTTGAACTCAGCGGAGTAACTGTTGATGTGGCAGAAAACGGGGAAGAAGCAATCGAACAGATCAATCAAAAACATTACGACATTGTACTGATGGATGTGCAGATGCCAGTGATGAACGGACTGGATGCTACCCGCGCCATTCGGCAAATGCCTTCGCCAAAAAATCAAACACGCATTATAGCCATGACTGCAAGCGCGATGAAGACAGAGGTGGAGCGCTGCTTTGCCGCAGGCATGGACGACTTTGTTGCTAAGCCATTCAACACGATTGAACTTCTGAAAAAAATGTCGCGGCTTGTGGTGAAGATGAAAGTGGTCGCATAGGTCAATTTAAATTGCGAAGTAAATTATTTGGGTTCCTTTTTTATTGATACCCAATTGTTGCCGGCTTCGATATGCTGAAATCACGAAACCCAATGTCACTTGTTTTGTCAGGATTGTATTTAAAAACAGAATTTCCGGCTCCTGGTATTACCGGATAGTATGCAAACGAAACCTGAAAAATGCCGAAAACAAGAAACTCATTTTTAATAAGTACTCCCAGTCCAAACTGCGAATACAAATGACTATTTCTGAAACCTGATTTTTCGTTTCCCAGTATTGCAATGGAATAAATAAAATACGGACCAAAATGAAATCCTACAATGTTCCAGGGAGCATAGGATTGTGTTTGCAGTTTCAACAAGAGTTTATTAGTGCCTAGTAATCCATAGCTGTCGAACCCTTTGATGCCTGCATCACCATTGATACTTAAGTTATCTCCCGGAAAACGGTTGATGCCGATGGTTGCCTGCGGATATACAAACTGCCGGAATTTCCAATTACCGATTTCAATTAAGTTCGTAAAATAATTTGCGCTTGCTAATAGAGCTCCTTGTTCAAAGTGTGCTGCATGAATAAAACTTCCGTATTCAAAACTTGTGCTTAAGTAACCCAAAGAAAAATAATTGCCTTTGGAAAATTTTATTCCGAAATAAATGCGGGATGTATAACTCACTTGATAGCCGCCAACCAAACCATACGCTTTTCCGATAGGAACATCTTCGGTAACTCCAAAATTAAAAACATATTTATCCTTAACATATTTTCTTGTTGAGATTCCGATACCTCCTAGATAAAAGAATTGATCTGCATAAACATGCAACGTGTCAATAAGTTCGCCCGGTTTTTCTGTGTAATGATTCTGAAAAAAACGGGTGGTGAGAATTAAATTGGTGGTGCGGCTGTCTTCAGAATGACCTTTAAATAGCTGCCATGACCTGCCGCCCCAATAGTCTTGTGAAACAGATTTGAAATTCTGTTGAACGTGCGAGGAATCGGGAAGTAAAATAGAATCGCGATGAAGTTGCTCGGTAAGATAAACACCCGATGCCCATTTTGCAAAGGGCGAGAAGAACGGCCGGTCAACACTTGCGCTTTTTATTGTATTGCCATTTTTATCACCGGTGTATAGCAAAGCAGCATTGATGTAGGTATTATTAATGTTTGGAATTGAATAAAATGTTTTAAAAGCATTTCTTCCTTCTCTATGATTCCATACAAAATCATTTTGAAACTCATGCCCTGTTCCTAAAAAATTATTTTCTGTTAGTTCAATTTCAAATGCAGAAGTGGAAATGCTTGACGCAGGGATAATACTCCATTCATCCAGCACGCGAATAAAAATATCCACTGAATCAGAATTGCTGTTTACGAGTGCCTGTTTAAAAGCAACATCATACACATACTTTTGTGTACGCACTAAACGTTCTGATTCTTTTACGAGTAGTGAATCGAACTGTTGATTCTTTTTGAAGAGTAAAAGATTTCTGACGGTTACGGACAATGTTTTCTTGTGAAGAAAATTTCCTGCACGATAGAGAAAATTTTGTCTGACAAAAACAGTGTCATCTAAACTAAAACCGAATGGGTCCAACACATCAACGGCAATGCTCCTGATAATTTTTCCTTCAAAGTAACTGTATGGCTTTGGCTTCGCCTTTTTATTCTTCTTTTTGTTTGCCGGTGCCGATTCAGTTTGAATCGGTTTGAAAAAAAGTTGATAGATGAAATTAGTGGTTTTTCTTTTTTTAGAATACTCTTCTATGTCTTTGTAAATTTTAGCAGAGTCGGCTTTGGCGGATGAATTTTGAGCAGCAACAAACTCCCGCTGACAGCAAAACAAAAAAAGAAGAAGAATTATCTTTCGACACATTTATTATTTTATCCGGTAAATAAATCACATCACTGAATCGGTAATAAATTGCTTTACAAGTTCGTTGAACTCGTCAGCTTGTTCAAGATTTGACATGTGTCCAGCTCCTTCAATAATATGCAGGGTGGAGTTCTTAATATTGTTTTTCAGAAATTCTGCTTGAGCAGGTGGTGTTATACCATCTTCTCTGCCGCAGAGGATAAGTGCGGGAATGGAAATAGAATTCAAAACAGAACAGGTTTCGTTGCGTTCTGCAAGTGCAGCTAAGGTTCCCGTAATTGTTTGCTTTGATGTGGAAAGGATGGTATCCTTTATTCCGTCAACTAATTCTTTTTTATTGGTTAGGGAATCTTTACAAAAAATATTTTTTACGAACGTTTCTGTGAAATCACTCAATCCACCTGCTTCAATCCGCTGAATTGTTTTGAAACGTTTTTCTCTTCCATCCGAGGAATCAGCAATACATTGAGTATCGCTCAAAATAATTTTTTCAAATCTTTCAGGGAACCGACTTACAGCATTCAGTACAATATATCCCCCCATGGATAGGCCACAAATGATTGCTTTGCTAATTTGCAAACCATCCATCAACTTTATTAAGTCATTTGCAAATAATTCAATGCTTGCTTTTTCAGCGCCAGCACCCGATTTGCCAAATCCGCGAATATCATAAGCAATTACTCTTTGGGAGGATTTCAGAAAATCCACTTGTGGCTGCCACATTAATCTATCAAAAGGAAACCCATGAATGAATACTACAGGCATGTTCCCATTTCCCTCATCGTCATAACAAAGCGTGATGCCATTCACTCGTATTTCAATATTATTTCCAGTTGCTCTCATATTTTTTGTTTTAACAAAGATGGGAATAATTATTTTTTTAGCTCATTTTTTTCTTTTACCGCTTTTGTTTTCTCAGCTTCTTTTTTGAGTTTTGCGGCTTCTTTATCCTTCTTTGTAAAATAACCCTTTAAAAGAAAATTGTTTGAAGCAGCTTTCATATTTTCATCCAATCCTTTTGTACTCGTTTTAAGATTTACAATGGTCTGGTTAATATTTTCTGCAATAGTTGAGTCCTCAATAAGCCGTCCGAGAGTTCCATTTCCATGATTGATTTTAAACATCACTTCAGCCATTTGTCCTGAAATAATTTCCACATTTCCTGCCGTTATTTTTAAACTTGCCATAATAGCATCCGTTTCAACCGGTTCAATTGATGAAAGAGATTGACCGTTTTTTATAGATGGAGCTGCGGAACTTCCTTGGGTAATCAGTAAAACCCGATCCCCGATAATTCCTTCTGAGCCGATTGCTGTCTGACAATCTGTTTTAATGAATGGCTGAACGGACGTTTTAATAATCATGTCCACCTGGACCGTTGAGTCATTGATAATTTTAATGTTGTCAACCGTTCCTACGTTTATACCGGAAAAGCGGACCGTATTACCGACCTGCAATCCGCTTACATTAGAGAAGGTCGCGGTAAGATTAAACACTGGGTCGAATAAGTTTTTCTGTCTCCCGATCAGGAATATTGCAGTTAGGAGGAGTAAAAATCCTCCCGCAACAAACAGTCCTAATCGGATTTTGAATTTTGATGAATGAGTATCCATAATGAATTTTATTTTTTATTTAAAAAACGATTTTATTAACGGGTCAGTTGATTTTTCAAACTCATCAATGTTTCCCTCTGTATAAACTTCTCCCTCCTTTAACATGATAAGCCGGTCGGCAGTGAAGCGGGCACATTCAATATCATGTGTGATGATGATGGAAGCTGTTTTATATTTCTTTTTTACATCGTTGATTAGCGCGCTAATTTCATCTGAGGTAATAGGATCGAGTCCGGTAGTTGGTTCGTCATATAGAATGATCAAAGGATCAACTACAATGGTGCGTGCTAAACTTATCCGCTTGCGCATTCCGCCAGATAGTTGTGAAGGCATTTTATTGAGCGCATCTGCAAGGCCTACATTTTCCAGCACCACTTTTACTTTCTCGTCTATTTCTTTTTCAGTCAGATTTTTTTTTATTCTTCGCAACGGAAATTCAAGATTTTGTTTCACCGTCATAGAATCGTACAGTGCGCCACTTTGAAAAAGAAAACCGATTTTCTTTCTCATCTCACCCAATTCTTTATTGTTTAATGAACCTATTTTAGAGCCAAGCACATCAATTGTTCCGCCATCAGGATTCAATAAACGAACGATACATTTTATCAGTACCGATTTACCGCTTCCCGATTTGCCGAGTACAACTAAGTTCTCATTCGTAAAAAGTTTCAGCGAAACATTTTTCAATACCTTCTGACTGCCGAAACTTTTTTTCAGATTGGCAATCTCTACTACTGCTTCAGAAGTTGATCTTTTTCCTGCATCACGGGCAATGATATCTGTTTCCATGTTTTTCATAGTAGCATATCAGTTATCTGTACAGCGATCATGTCAACAACAATAACCATCAAAGAAGATAAAACCACGGCAGAGTTTGCTGCTATTCCTACGCTTTCTGTCCCTCTTCCGGCAGTATATCCTTTGTAGCACCCTACGATACCGATTACTCCTCCGAAGAAAAATGATTTAATAAGTGCAGGAAAGAAGTCCATAAACGTAACATGTCCAAACGCCTGCGAAAAAAATAAAACAAAATTTACACTTCCTTTTATGTTTACACCGAGCCAGCTTCCAAAGAATCCGAGTGTAATAGCAAACAATACGAGAATTGGTAGCATCAATGTGGATGCAAGTACACGCGTCACAACCAGAAACTTTATCGGGTTGGTAGCGGATACTTCCATTGCATCTATCTGCTCAGTTACTTTCATTGAACCTAACTCAGCCCCCATACCCGAACCGATTTTTCCGGAACATATCAAAGCTGTAATGACAGGTCCTATTTCCCGGACGAGTGATACAGCCACCATTCCAGGAAGCATTGTGACTGCACCGAATTCCACAAGAGTCGGGCGCGATTGAATAGTAAGCACTACACCCATAATGGCACCTGTAATAGCGATTAACGGCAGTGATTTATTTCCTATTTCAAAACACTGACGCAAAAATTCTTTGAATTCAAAACCACGTGAAAATGTTTCTTTGATCAACTGCCTTATGAATAAAGATATATTTCCAATCTCAGCAAGAAAGCCATTTGCTTTTTCTTTCTTCGCAATGGTTTTATCGCTTAACTTAATTGATTGCCCGGTGGCGAAGTTTTTTACCTTTAGTACAGAATTCGGTTTTTTTATATTGTCCATCTGCAAATTATTTCTTTTTTGATTTGAGCTTAAATATTGCAATTGCAGGCATGGTATCCCCAAGTAAAAAGCCCCATGGCTTCAGCCCTTCAATGTGGTCACAAATAACTTTGAGGATGGCAGTAAGAGGAATAGAAAGAAACATTCCGGGAATACCCCATAAAACACCGCCTGCCAGCACAACAATAATTGAAACGAGTGCATTGATCCGCACTTTGGAGGCAACTATTTTTGGAATGATATAATGGTTGTCTATGAATTGAATGACAACATAAACCCCCAATACCAGTAATACGTAGGATGGCGACTTGGTTGCAAAGGCAACCATCATTGGTAAAGCCACTGCAATTATTCCTCCAATGTAGGGAATAACATTTAATATAGCACCGATTATACCGAGCACAATTGCATAATCAATCCCGATAATAAGAAGTCCTGCGGAGTTAAGCGTAGCAATGATTGCAGCTTCCAGTAATAACGCAACTAAATATTTTTGAATAATATTTTTTGTAGAACGAAGCACTTCATTTACTTCTTTTTGATTGCCGGCTCCAAAAACCCTTCGGATAAAATCGAGGAGCAGCGGTTGATAAAATAATATCATAAAAACATACACCGGAATTAATATAAGAACCACCAACGCGCTGCCCATTGTAAGAAGCGTTGCTCCAATAGCAGACTTGCTGCCATTCAGGATGGTCGTTTTTGTTTCGGTAATAAAAGAATTTATTTTTTCTGCGCTAATATTAAAGTTGCCTGATGCCCAAATGACGGTTCTGTTGAAGGTTTCAGAGAACTTGTCTAGTAATAGCGGAAACGACTGAGTGAAGATACTTAGTTGTGATGATAATAGTAAAACAAGTGTTATAAGAATGATGGCAACGAGAGTTATAGAAACGGCAATGGCTAAAACGCGGTTTATTTTTTTCCTGGTAAAAAAATTAACTAACGGACTTAGTACAATGGCGAGGATGGTTGCATAAATAATCGGTATAATAATACCTTGCCCGATGTATAGCATGCTGCCAAAGGAAAGCAGCCCAATAAAAATAAGGGATGCTTTGGCATAAAAAGGAATCTTTACTGTATCCATGAATTCAGGCAGGTGGTGCCTGCTCTCACTTTCTTCTCAATATGTTCGTAAAAAATGTATTTGATGAGTTTTGTTCTGTGAATGCAAAGTATGTGCCTTGACCAATGTTTTGATTTTTACAGTTCAAAGTAGAAAGGTTTTCTGCCCAAAAGCATTACACAACAATTGAAGAGATTTACATCATTCACACATTTTGCCTTGTAAGGGTTGGTGAATGTACTGAAAATGCGTGAGTATTTCAAAAAGACCTACCTTTATCTTTTCATTCGCTGCTTTGAAAACTTTCCTTCAGGTATTTCTTTTTTTTCTTGCTGCGCAATTGCGTGCACAGCAAAATGCCGTTGATAATATTTCAGAAGCAGAAATGAAGTCGTCCATGCAACGCATCAACGCTCCGCAGCGGGTTTCTTCTCTTACTACTGATTATGATTTGAAGTATCACCGCTTGGAGTGGTTTCTTGATCCGGCTGTGGTATATATAAAAGGCGAGGTTACGACATACTTCATTCCCTCAGCTTCCAATTTTTTGGAATTGAATTTTGATTTGACCGATAACATGATTGTTGATTCGGTTCTTTATCGCGGAACGCAACTTTTTTTCTCACGATTGACAGGAGACGATTTGCAGATTCATTTATCTTCTCCGCTTGCGCAAGGTGTGCTCGATTCTGTTTCGGTTTATTACCGGGGAATTCCTGTGGGCAGCGGGTGGGGTTCGTTTAGCCAAACGTTTCATGGAAATACTCCCTGCATCTGGACATTGTCAGAGCCATACGGGGCAAAAGATTGGTGGCCGTGTAAGCAGGATTTAATTGATAAGATTGATTCGGTTGACATTATAGTTACCACTCCTCAAGCAAACCGCGTGGCGGCCAATGGTGTTCTTATTTCAGAAATAACAAATGCTGACAGCACCAAGACCTACCATTGGCAAACACATTATCCCATTGCTGCCTATTTAATAGGCATCAGCGTAACAAATTATATTTCGTACTCTGACTATGTTATTTTGAAGAGCGGTGACTCATTGCAGGTATTGAACTATATTTATCCGGAGAGTGATTCTGTCGCGCATCTATATCTTAGAGATATTGTCAACATCATACGGCTGTATGATAGTTTGCTGATTGATTATCCTTTTGCAAAAGAAAAATATGGTCATGCTGAATTTGGATGGGGCGGAGGTATGGAGCACCAAACGATGAGCTTTGTTACTTCGTTCGATCATGCGTTGATTGCGCATGAGTGCGCACACCAATGGTTTGGCGACCGCATTACCTGCGGAAGTTGGGAGGATATCTGGCTGAACGAGGGTTTCGCTACCTACTTCGAAGCCATTACGCGCGAACATCTATATCCCGATCTATGGACGGTGTGGAAGGCGGGGGCGATTAACTCGGTAACATCTTCGCCTGCCGGTTCGGTGCAATGCAGAGATACTACTGATCATAATTCGATCTTCAGCGGGCGGTTGAGCTATAACAAGGGTGCTATGCTGCTGCACATGCTTCGCTGGCAATTGGGCGATTCTCTTTTCTTTCTGAGCTTGCGTAACTACCTGAATGATTCGCTGCTTGCCTATAACTATGCAAAAACTCCTGACCTTAAACGGCACCTCGAACAAACCAGCGGGCAGGATCTTACGCAATTTTTTAATCAATGGTACTATGGTGAGGGGTACCCGTCTTATCAGATAACGTGGAATGAGGTGCAGCATTTATTTATGCTGAAGATAGACCAGCAGCAATCGGATGCTTCGGTTTCATTTTTTAATATGGATGTGCCGGTGGCTGTGCATGGCGGGAGGCGCGATACCACGCTTATCTTTCATCACACTTATTCAGGAGAATTGTTTTCGGCACAGGTGGACTTTGATATAGATACCGTTTCGTTCGATCCTGAGTTGTGGATTTTATCTAAGCAGAATACGGTTACGTTCGATCCATCTTTTTCGCTTGAGCATCCGGAGGTTTTGGCCTCTCAGTTATATATCTATCCTAATCCTGCATCTTCAGAATTGAAAATTTATTCGAACACGGTAATTTCTTTAAAGAGTTTTTGTATCTATGATGTGCCTGGGCGGAAGTTGATAGAGCAGCTATTTGCTCCTTCGGGCGTGCCTTATACTATTGATCTTACTACGCTGCCTGCGGGGGTCTATGTGCTTAAGATTATTACAAACCGCGGGGAGGTGAATAAGGAGATTGTGAGGGTAAAGGCGAACTAGCGTTTGTACTCGACACGAAAAAAACCTCTACGAAAGCAGCTATGAAGTACTTTAATGATAATATTCATAGTTTTAGATTGAGCGGCAAATAAAGCGTTACTATTTCGGTGCAAAAATTTTTGAAGGTGTTTTCTGGCCGCGCGAACGTACGGATGGAAAAATTCAAGGTGTTTTTCGGGAGTTTCAAGGTTGCAGGGGAGAAATTCAAGGTGTTTTCTGAGAGTTTCAAGGTGGCGGCAGAAAAATTCAAGGTGTTTTCTGTCAAAAAACAGGTGTTTTTGAAAAAAAACGAATTTTGATAAAAAAGGAAGCAATTCGGTAAAATGAAATAAGCCGGAAAACGAAAAACTGCGATTGGCTATTCAATCAGCTTTTTATCCTGCAGCTTCTTTTCTAAAAATTCTGATCCGCCCTCGCCCGCATCTTTTGCTTTCTGCCAATAGTCGTAAGCTTTGCTGAGGTCGCCAAGCTTATATAAAATATCACCGTAATGTTCCAGCACGGTGGCGCTTTTATCGCTGCCGTGAGAAAGAGATTTCTCAGTCCATGTTTTTGCCTCGGCATATTTTCCCTGCTTATACATAATCCAGCCATAAGTATCTTCATACGAGCTCTGGTTTGTATCCAGTTGATTGGATAGCTTAGACATTTCTTCCGCCTTCTCCATCTTCTCCGCGCGCACCGATAAAAAATAGGCATAGTTGTTCAGCACATTAGGGTCTTTGGAATTAAGTTCAAGCGCTTTCTCAAAACTTTCATCGCTCTTAGAATATTCTTTTATCTCATCGTATGCTTCGCCTAAGCTGGAATAAAATTGCTCTTCCAGATCTTTATTATCAACCACCATCTTTACTCCGCTGCTAAGCGATTTTATACCGTCCGCATATTTTTTCTTCTGAATATTTGCTATGCCATTAAAAAAATAAGGAAGCGGCTGATCAGGAAAATTACTGATGCCTTCCTCGCTGTCTTTAATCAACGAATCCGACCGCTGCAAAATAGATTCGATGCGCATAATCTGCTGCATCACCACAAATTCTTTCGAGCCCATCTTTTTTGCAAGCTCATATTCATCCAGGGCTTTTTCAAACTGCTTATCCTGGCTCAGGAAGTCACCATAGATAGCATGCGTGCGCGGCTCGTCAGGATGCGTTTCAATTAAAATGGTACTCATCTCAAACGCCTGCTCTCTCATTTCAGGATGAAGTTCAATAAGAGCATAGTACGATCCGAGTATCTGTACCTTTGTATCTATGTCAAGATTTTTATTTCCGAATGCCTTCTTCAACTCCACCACCGATTTATCTTTTTCGCCATTGCTGCGGTAATAATCTGCAAGCGAAAGATGAATATATGGATTCTCAGGATCCATTTCCAGCACCTTGTTGTAAATCTCCAGCGCCTTTTCCTTTTGACCAATGTTCTGATATAGCTCTGCCAACATTCCGTACGCCTGCGCATCTTTCGGATTAGCATCAATCATCTTCTGAACTTCTGCAATTGCCTTATCAGTTTTTCCAAGCTGCATATATAGCCGCTGCTTCTGCATCACCACCTCTTTATTCACTCCCACTTTCTCTTCAACCTTATCAAGCACTTTAATTGCATCGGTCAGCTTGTTCGCATAAATCAATGCAGATACCCACTCGAAATAATAATCAATCTTCTCAGGACTGTCTTTAATTAGTTGCTCATACACCTGAGCGCTCTCTTCAAACTTGCCATTCTTCTGTAGAATTTCTGCAAACGACTGTGCATACCATTCATTCTTCGGGTCGAGCTTGTATGCACTGCGGCTGAAGAACAACGCATCGCTGTATTTTTTCTGCTGCATATAGATGTTTGCCAGCTCGTACATAGAAGTATGATTAGTTCCGTCCTTGCGGATCACTTCTGCAAAAAGATCAGCAGCATTATTTAAGTTGCCGAGAATTTTTTCCTTGTTCGCATTGAAGAAAAGATACGTTACATCCGTGCGCTGCGTTTCGGAGAGAGAACTCTTCTGAGGATTTTTTGAAGAGGATGCCTGCTGCGAACTTTTACAGGAGAAAAGAAAAACAGCGGGAAGAAGCAGTAGAAATGTTTTTTTCATTTTTTATGAAACGCAAACTGAAGAGAATTATTTAGCAGATAAAATCACAATCAACTTTGAGTTGAATAATCCCCTAAACTCAAATCCTCCGCCCTGCGCGAATACTCTGCAAAGTTACCGATCATTGAGTTACCAATGACTGCATTTTTTATTTTGCAATCCATCTGCACAATGCTGTTGCTGATGTTTGAGTTCTCCACCTTTGTATTTGCTCCTATTGAAACATGCGGACCCACCACAGAGTTTTTCAGGAAAACATTTTCTCCTATAAAACTTGGCTGAATGATCACCGAGTTTTCTGTCTTCACTGATGCAGGAACTTTCAATTTGCTCTTGTGCATATCGAGTACACGTTGATTTGTATAAACGGTTGCATCTTTATTTCCGCAGTCGAGCCACTCATCAACTTTGCCCGGAACAAATCGGGTCCCTTTCTTCTTCATATTCTCCAGCGCATTCGTCAACTGAAATTCGCCTTTCTCTTTAATGTTGTTGTCAATCAGGTATTGCATTTCGCTGCGGAGGTATTCACCGTCTTTCAGATAATAAATTCCGATGATGGCAAGATCGCTCACAAACGTTTGCGGCTTCTCCACAAAATCAGTGATGATGCCCTGCTCATTCGCTTTGATGACACCGAACATTTTCGGATCGTCAATTTTACTCACCCAGATGATTCCGTCTTTGTCTTCATCCATCGTAAAGTCCGCACGGAAAAGCGTGTCAGCAAATGCAACAATTATTTTTCCTTTCAACTGTTCCTTTGCGCAAAGAATTGCATGAGCAGTGCCAAGTGGTTCGTCCTGGTAAAAAATATGTCCCTTCGCGCCCTCGCTTTCTGCAATCTTCACTAAACGATCTTCCGTTTCCTTTCCAAACTGACCGACTACAAAAGCAATGTCAGTCACTTTCTCTTTGCAAACTTTTATGATGTCTTCAACTAGCCATTGCACAATCGGTTTTCCGGCAACGGGAATTAATGGTTTAGGAATAGTGAGCGTGTGCGGTCGCATCCGCTTTCCCATTCCTGCCATTGGTATTATTATTCTCATCCTTTTAGTTTTCTATTTATTTCCGGTTGATCCAAACCCTCCCGCTCCTCTTTCTGTTTCTATTAACTCTACTGCTTCGCTCCACTCAACGCGTTCATGTTTTGCAACAATCAATTGAGCAATGCGCTCACCATCTTCAATAACGAACTCTTCGTTTGAAAGATTCACGAGTATCACTTTAATTTCTCCGCGGTAATCAGCATCAATAGTTCCCGGAGAATTTAAAACCGTTACTCCTTTCTTCGCAGCCAATCCGCTGCGAGGGCGAATCTGCGCTTCATGTCCCTCAGGCAATTCAATAAACAAACCCGTTGGAACCAATGCGCGCTCCAATGGTTTCAGTGTAATAGATGAATCAAGATTCGCGCGCAAATCCATTCCTGCCGAATAAATGGTTTCGTAAGACGGTAATGCGTGTTTTGATTTATTGATGATCCGTACTTTCATTGGTTTTTATTTTTTCGGGATGCGAATGTAGGAATTATTGCGTCTCTCATAAACGTATGCTGCACCGAGATAAAGCATTATAAACCCAGTGTTGATGAGGAGCATGGTGTGTTCATAAACCTGAAATTGATTTCTGATGTACCCGCTTATCCAATAAAATATCAGTGCAGATAAAATGAAATAAAAAAACGAGCCGATGTTGTACTCAACGCGGTAATGTTTTTGTCCGATGAAATAGGAAAGCAGCATCATTGCAGCATAGCAAATCAGCGTTGCCCATGCAGCGCCCATGTAACCCATTATGGGAATGAGGGTGAAGTTGAGCGCAAGCGTAATTGCTGCACCGATGATTGAAAGCCATGCACCCCATTTTGTTTCATGGGTTAGTTTGTACCAGATGGAGAGATTGTAAAACACACCGAGGCAAAGATTCGCCATCAGCAAAATGGGAACCACTGCAAGTCCTTCGCGGTAATCTTTTCCGATAAAAGTTTTCACCACATCCATGTACATCATGATGGCAAGAAAAATAAATGAACACACCAGTACAAAGTAGTGCATCACCCTCGAATAAGTTTGCTGCGCTTTATCGCTCGATGCCTGCGAAAAGAAAAACGGTTCGGCTGCATAACGGAATGTCTGCACGAACAAAGTCATCAGAATAGAAAGCTTGTAACACGCTCCGTAAATTCCAAGCTGGCTCACTGCAGTGGTTTTGTCAGCAACCAATCGCGGCAACATAATGCGGTCGAAGGTTTCATTTATCATTCCTGCAAAACCAGCCACCATTAAGGGAAGCCCGTAGGTGAGCATGGTGCGCCAAAGTTTTTTATCAAACGAAAATTTTGTTTTGAAAATCTCAGGAGCGAGTAACAGAAGTGTTGCGGCACTTGCCACTAAGTTAATTGCAAACACATAGCCGATGCCAATGGATGGATCATACACTTTGCTGATAAAATCGTGCATCGCTCCGTCTTTATATCTCGGACAAATGATGAGAAAGAAAATATTCAGTCCGACATTAATCAAAATTCCTGAGAGTTTTATCAATGCAAATATCAACGCCTTATTTTCCTGTCGCAGCCTCGCAAACGGAATGGCGCTTACCGCTTCCATGGCAAGCACCGCTGCAAAGCAACTGATGTATTGAGGAAGCATTTTATCCGATCCGTCACTGTGGTTCATCCATTGCGCAATGGGTTTTGAAAATAAAATGATTCCCAACCCCAGCGTTGCTGAAGTGCTGATGATGCTGATAAGTGAGGTTGAATACACGTTGGTATTTCCATTTTCCTTTTCAGCATAACGGAAAAAAGCAGTCTCTAATCCGTACGTAAAAATAATGTTGAAGAAAGAAACATACGCGTAGAGCTCGGTTACAATGCCATACTCGCCCGGGGCAAATACGCGCGTGTACAACGGCACCAGCAGGTAATTAATAAGCCGCCCGACTATGCTGCTTAATCCATACACTGCCGTTTGCGAAGCAAGTTTTTTGAGAGAAGACAAATTGAAAAATTAGTGGGGGTGAAAGTAAGTGAAACGGAAAGCGGAATAATTTATTTGTCAGGAAATTTCTGACAGTGCAAAGTGGAACAGCCAGAACGCTGATCTTTACGATCTTTCCTGATGAAAAAAATCATATTGAATCATAAGAACCATAAAAAATCAGTGTTCTATTTTTATTATTCTCTTGCTTACCGCTTTCTCATCTCCAACTATAGACAAAAAATAAATTCCTACAGCAAAACCGCTCATATCAATAACATCATTTGTTGAACAATTATTCTCTTCCATCATCAATTGTCCCTGCGAATTAAAAATCCGGATGGATTTGACGTTCATTTGAGAAGAAGTGATCTTAAAAAAAATCTTTACGGGATTCGGATAAACAGAAATGGTTGAGGAAGATGGAATGTAATTCATCCCCTGAAAAAGTGATTCATCAATCCGCACAACACCTTCAAGCGAAGTGCCCGCCCAGATAATTCCGGGGCTTTCAGCAGCAATGGAATATACCAGATCATCTGGCATGGGAGAGTTGGAAGTATTGTAAGTGAGAAATCCGTTGCCATGTTTTTTCACCACGCCTTTGTCGAATGATCCGAGATACACATTGCCCAACGTATCCACCGCAACTGCATCAAACGATTCACTGGGTATCGTTGAGTTCGAAAGATTAAAAGGATAGCCAGTGGTTCCGTAAAAACGAACAAGCCCGCCTGCGGGAGTAGCGCACCACTTGTAACCATACTTATCAATGCGAATATCCAGCGTGGAGTTATCAGGAAATCCCTGGTTGGTGATGTTGTAAAGTGCAAAGGTTGTATCCTCCATAGTGAGGAAACCGCCATTAACTGTTCCTACAAAACGGCTACTGTCATTTTCGGCAGCCACGCAACCCATGCTGTTCACCGGCAAACTTGAATTGCTCATATCCCAATACAACCAGTTCGTGTTGTCGAAACTGTTCAGTCCGTTGTCTGTACAAATCCATTTTACATCATTTGCATCAATATCAACATACCGCACGGCATCAGAAGTAATGTCTGAGTTGGAAGTGTTGTAAACCGTCCACGTGGTGCCGTCAAATTTATTGATGCCGCCAAGTTGCGTACACACCCACGCATTGCCTGCTGCATCAAAGCGGATGCACTTAATTGAATTGTCCGAAATGTTGCTGCTCACCGTTGTATAAACCGTCCAGTTCGTATCATCATAGACGGCAACACCGTAATCAGTGCCGAACCATTTTCTGCCCTGCGCATCAATGGCAATGCTTCGCACCGAATTATCAGGCAACGGAGAATTAAAGCGGGTGAAGTTTACAAATGCTTGCGAAAACCCATCGGCAAAAAAAACAATCAGGAACAAGAGAAGCGGGAATATTTTTTTCATCTGGTAAAATTATTGTGATGGAACTGAGCAAAGATACATTCTCTTTCAGAGCAAATTGCCCGTATGTTTTTGTTAACAGCATACTCAGGAAAAAAAGGAATCTCAAAATAGAAATGCGTTGTTTCATTTCTAAGTTTACTTTTGCCTTTGCATTTTTTGAGGGAAAAATGAGAACGCGAAAAAATTTACTTTGTACTTGGTTGTTTTTAGTTGCCGGCATTTTTGTAATTGCATCCTGCCGCCCCACCCAAAAAATTGTTGATACTCCGCATCCCGTAAAACTGAAGGGAAGCAATGTGATCGAAACTTTTGATTCGCTTCTGGCGCATGAGTTCAATTTTGAATGGCTCACCGCAAAAGCAGAAGTGGAGTTTACCGATCGCGATAATGCACCCGAAACATTTGATGTGAACATACGCGTGAGAAAAGACAGCGCCATCTGGATTTCTGTTACTCCGCTGCTGGGCATTGAAGCAGTGCGTGTACTTATCACTCCTGACAGCATGAAAATATTAAACCGCCTTCGCAAAACATACACTGCTCGCAATTTTAGTTTTCTTGATGATATGCTTAAGTCAAAGATCAATTTTGAAATTATGCAGGCAGTTCTGGTAGGAAATTATTTTCCGTATCTAAAAAATGAAAAGCTGAAGTCGGTGTATGAGGATTCAACATTTTTGATTTTGAGTACGCTTAATAAGCATCAGACAAAAAGGGTGATGGAAGAAAAAGATCCCACCAAACCGATCATTCAGGATTTCTGGATTGACGGCAATTACAAAATCAACAAATCAAAAATTTCTGATGATAAACTGAACCGTACGCTTGAAGCAAGGTACAGTAATTTCTTTGAAGTGAACGATAAACTTTTCCCGCAAACTATTCTGGTAACAGTCATGACAACATCACCCTTAAAAATAAAAGTTAATTACACCAAAGTAACAAGCGGAGAGGCGCAAACACTTCCGTTCAATGTGCCGGAAAAATACGAGCGGAAGTAGTACAACTTTTATCAACATTTTACGTTAATTGATCTGCATAAGGCATTCAGAAAATGTTTTCAGTCAATTTCAAGTTTCTTTTATCAACCTCATGGCGATTTGCTTTCGTCATCCTCGCACTGTTTTTAGTTTCCAGTTTCCAGTTTCCAGTTTCCGCGCAAACCAAAAAAGAACTGGAGAAAAAGCAGCAGTTGATTCATAAAGATATTGAGTACACCAACAAGTTACTGAGCCAAACTCGCAAAAGCAAAACCGCTTCGCTCGGTCAGCTTATCACACTTAATAAAAAAATCAGTTACCGAACGGAACTTATCGGGACTATTCATTCAGAAATTAATTCGGTGGATGGGCAAATCAATTACACCAATCACCAGATGGATTCCATACTGAGCCGGATGGAAGAATTGAAAAAGTATTATGGCGACCTTCTCTATTTCGCTTACAAGAATCAAGGCGCGTTTTCAAAGCTGTCGTTTATTTTTTCTGCAACGGATTTTAATCAGGCGTATCAGCGATTGAAATACCTGCAACAACTGAGCGCGTATCGTTTGCATCAGTGCGACCTTATTAAGGAACTTGAAGATTCTCTTTCCGGTAAAAAGGGTGAACTTACCGGAGTGAAGAAGGATAAAACAAAACTGCTCACTGTTCAGCAAAAAGAAAAACAAAATCTTGACAATGAGAAAAAAGATCAGGTAGCGATGGTGAACGATTTATCATCGAAAGAAAAAAAGCTGAAGAATGATTTAAAGGATAAGCAAAAATTAGAGGCAAAACTTAACCGACTGATTGAAGATGCAATCCATAAAGAGATTGAAGCTGCGCAGCTTGCTGCAAGGAAAAAAGCCACTTCTACTTTGACTGCAAGTGCAACTACCAGGAATACAAAGGTGGAAAGCACGCCTTACATACTTTCTGCTACTCCTGAAGCAATGAAGTTGAGCAGTGATTTTGAAAACAACCGTGGTCGTTTGCCGTGGCCTGTTGAGCAGGGTTTCATCAGTAGTTCGTACGGGCGACATGCGCATCCGGTGTGGAAAGATGTAGTGGTGAACAACAGCGGTGTGGACATCAACTCTTCGCGAGGCGCGAAAGTGCGCAGTGTGTTTGAAGGAAAAGTGACCAAGATAATTGTGATCATGAACAAGTATGCAGTCATAGTTCAACATGGAGAATATTTTACGGTGTATTCAAACCTGCAGGATGTATCAGTTAGATCGGGCGATTTGATTTCTACCAAGCAGGTGATTGGTACGGTGCAAACTGATGATGACGGAAAATCGGAAGTGCATCTTGAAATATGGAAAGGAAGTAACAAGATGGATCCTGAAGGATGGATAGTGGCGCGGACGTAAGAATCAACGAATATGAAAATCCGCTGCGAGGCGGATTTTTGTTTTGTACACTGTGAAATGTTTTCCGCATCCCTTGCAATGCGTATCTTTGTCTCCGATTTTTTCCCATGTCAGATCATCTTCATCACGAATGCGGAATAGCGCTGGTACGGCTGCTGAAGCCGCTTTCCTTCTACCAGAAAAAATACGGCACTTCTATTTATGCCTTGAATAAGTTATACCTGCTGATGGAGAAGCAGCACAACCGAGGGCAGGATGGCGCAGGCATTGTGAATATCAAGTTAGATGTGGAGGCGGGTTCGCGCTACATAAGCCGCTACCGCAGTATCGAGAAGCAGGCGATTGCTGATTTGTTCTCGCGCATTCATTCAAAGTTTGAAGATGTAAAAAGAAAAGACCCCAAACTTCTTGACGATCCATATTGGCTGAAGAAGAATGTTCCTTTCAGCGGAGAATTATTTCTCGGGCATCTTCGCTATGGAACGTATGGTGTGAACAGCATTGAATCTTGTCATCCTTTTCTTCGTCAGAATAACTGGATGACGCGCAACTTAGTGCTTGCCGGAAACTTTAACATGACGAATGTAGATGAGTTGTTTAATGATCTCATCCGTCTTGGTCAGCACCCGAAAGAAAAAGCAGATACGGTAACTGTAATGGAAAACATCGGGCATTTTCTTGATGAAGAAAACGAGGCACTCTATTACAAGTTTAAAGAACTCGGAAATTCCAAGCATGAAATTTCTCCGCTCATTGCAGAGCATCTTGACATTGCAACGGTGCTGAAGCGCGCATCGAAGAAGTGGGATGGTGGCTACACCATTGCCGGCTTGTTCGGACATGGCGATGCATTTGTGCTGCGCGATCCTGCAGGTATTCGTCCTGCATATTTTTACAAAGACAATGAGATTGTAGTGGTAACAAGCGAACGCCCTGCTATACAAACTGCATTTAATGTTCCGCTGGAAAGTATTCATGAAATAAAGCCCGGTCATGCACTTATCATCCGCAAGAATGGAAAGGTAAGAGAAGAGATGATTAAAGAGCCAACTCAACGGTTGAGCTGCTCGTTTGAGCGGATTTATTTTTCACGCGGCAGCGATGCTGATATTTACAAAGAGCGAAAAGAGTTGGGAAGATTATTATGTCAAAGTATTTTGCAGGCAGTGGATCACGATCTGCGCAATACGGTTTTCTCTTTTATCCCTAACACTGCTGAAGTAGCTTTCTATGGAATGATGCAGGGCATGGAGGAATACCTGAAAGAAGTAAAGAAGCGTAAAATAAAACTGCTCGGCACCAACATTACCGATGAAAAACTGAATGAAATTCTTTCCATTCGTCCCAGGGCGGAGAAGATTGCGATAAAGGATGTGAAGATGCGCACGTTTATTACCAACGATGCTGACCGCAGCGATCTGGTGGCGCATGTATATGATGTAACATACGGAACTATTCGCCCCGGCATAGATAACTTAGTGGTGATAGATGACAGCATTGTGCGCGGCACTACGCTGAAGAAATCAATTATTAAAATGCTCGACCGGCTTGGTGCAAAAAAGATTGTAATTGTTTCTTCCGCTCCGCAGATACGTTACCCGGATTGCTATGGCATTGACATGGCTAAGATTGGCGACCTGGTTGCTTTCAAAGCAGCCATTCAACTGCTCGAAGAAAATAACATGGAACATATTATTGATGAAGTGTTCGAGCGGTGCAAAGAACAGTTGGAGCTTGGCGTAAACGAAATGAAAAATTTTGTCCGCATGATTTATCAGCCATTTACTGCCGAACAAATCTCTGCGAAGATTGCGCAGCTTGTGAAACCGGAAGATTGCAAATCGGAAATTCAAATCATCTTTCAGAAAACAGAGGACCTGCACAGCGCCTGCCCTAACCATCGTGGCGACTGGTACTTCAGTGGCAACTACCCTACCCCGGGCGGCAACAAAGTAGTTAGCCGCGCTTTTGTGAATTACATACAGGGAATAAATGAAAGAGCGTATTAAGAAAGTTAATTGGGTTAATTAGGTTGATTGGTCAATTAAGAAAATAGGGCTGCTTACTTAGTAAACTAATAAACCAATTGACTTAATAAACTAAACTCACTCCTTCACCACTTTCCCCCGCCATACTTTTTCTCCTGCTGTTGCTTGCACGATGTAGATGCCGGGGGGCAGTTGCGAAATATCTATGCTCAATGCCCCACGGTTGAAACCGTGGGTTATGTTGGCAACGTTCATCACTTCTTCTCCTAACATATTATACACTCCTACTTTTTCTATTTTAATTTCTCCTGCGCGAAGGGTGAGCAGTGAGGTGGTGGGGTTGGGGGTGAGGAGTAATTGTGGATTTGTGAGTGGCGATTGTAGTATATTATTTACAGAATCAACCTCACATAATTTTATGATCCAATAATCAAGAGTTCCAGCCCATGAATCTTCTGATTTATCCCCACCAATTGTTCCATTATTTTCGTCTGCAACTACATAGCAGCCCTCCGTTTGAACAATAAACCCTTGTAGAACTTTTCCGTTAATCAAAAAAGTTCTGTCCCATTGCTTTATTCCAGATGAATTTGTTTTTACTACCCAAGTTTGATTAAGTCCCAGATTATTTTCGGTTTTATCGCCACTTATGTTGGAACCAGATAAGCCCGCCATTACAAACCCGCCATCCGAAGTTTGCAATATATTTCCCAAAAATGATTCATCGTCAGTTCCACCAAAATCTTTATCCCATAATTTGTTGCCAAGTGAATCAGTTTTAACGATCCAATAATCGTTTATTCCCCATCTTGGTTGTGTTTTATCTCCACTCGAATCAGAATTTGAAATTCCACCCAGCATGTACCCCCTATCATTTGTTTGAATTAAAGAATTCAGATAGTCTCCTCCCGTTCCTCCGAAACTCTTATCCCACTCTTTATTTCCAAGAGAATCAATTTTGACAATCCAGTAATCGTCACTACCTCTTGAAGATTCTGTTTTGTCTCCACTGATACCAGAAAAAGAATCTCCACCAAGAATATAGCCACCATCTGAAGTTTGCCTTAATGAATGAAGCCGATCGAAGTTTGTCCCTCCAAAATCCTTATCCCATTGTTTGTTACCGAGTGCGTCCGTTTTTATAATCCAATAATCCTCCTGCCCCCAACTTGCTTGTGTTTTATCTCCGCTAATTCCTGAAGAAGAAATTCCACCCAAAAGATACCCGCCATCCTTGGTTTGAATAATCGAACTTAAATAATCGCTTAAGCTCCCTCCGAAATCCTTATCCCATAACTTATTGCCCAGAGAATCGGATTTAACAATCCAATAATCAGGATTCATTCCTCCAAAAGTATTCTGTGTTTTATCGCCCCCACTATCAGACATGGACCATCCACCGAAAATATATCCACGATCAGAAGTTTGCTGCAATGATGTACACCAATCATTATTTAATCCGCCTAATACTTTATCCCATTGTTTAATGCCAAGCGCATTCAGTTTTACAATCCAATAATCAAAAGTTGCATATGTAGGATCCCAATTGTCCTGTGTTTTATCTCCACTATTTCCTGAAATAGATGATCCACCAAGTATGTAGCCACCATCGGATGTTTGTTGAAAGGAAGATGCGAGTCGTTCATCATCGCTGCCTCCAAACCTATGATCCCATTGCTTCACCAATGGATTTTGCCCAAACAAAAATTGCGTACATAAAATAAAAACAACCGCCACTGTTTTTTTCACTCCTGAAAGATACACAAAACTATTTTGTGATGCTTAGCCGATAATCTTTTTCATGCGATGGTAAGCTGCGCGCTGGTCTGCTTTGGGTATCAGGTATGGAGTATGTTGCCAGTTGGCTATCCATACACCGTTTACTTTTTTTATCAGCTCATACTTTTCGGTAAACAGAAAAAGTGAGAGCCGGTCAGAAATAATGCAGCTTGTAAGTAAGTACATTTCATTAAACATGTGCCCCACCTTGGTTTCGGAACAATGCGCTCTGCCAGCAAGCACAAAGTTGGTGCATGGATCCATCATGAGTTCAATTTGCGTGAGATGCTTTTCTGTTAGCAATGCCTCCTTGTTATTCCACATAACAGATGCAGGAACGGAGACCACCGGGTAATCCATCGTGAAGTGTTTTTAGTTTTTACCACTGCGATGTACTACTTCCGGCATAAGGAAAAAAGGCAAACGTTTGCCTTTTAATCTGCACGGCAATTAATTTCCTTTATCCCGCTTTAAAATTACAAAGCATGGGAAAGTATTTAACATCAGGGGATTCAAACCTGCACTGCGCGGGTCCATGTTATCGCTACTGTAAGTACGCTTCCTTAGGATGTAAATGAATTTCCACTGTGTGAAAATGAATTTACAAACTATGATAATGAATTTCCGCTGTGTAATGATAAACTCCCACACTATAATGATGAATTTCCATAGTGTGATAAGGAATAAAATAGGTACGATAAGGAATAATCATTGTATAATATCGAATTTACATAGCATGAAAAAGAATTTTAACGGTATAAAAATTTTAATCCGTTCATAAAAATGCAATAAAAATGTCTATTTAATTATCATCTATTGTCAAACAATTTAAAAACCACTATTATTATGGCAAAACAAAGTAATCTTAAGTACAAAATCTCCGATGCTGGCATGTATGAAGATGCCAAGCTGAAAAGAATTTTCTTTATTGAAGACAAACCCGACTTCATCACCTTCGATGGCGACTTTGCCGATCCGTTTGCGGCTGACATGCTAACCCAAATTGGGGTTGCAGAAGCCCTGCCGAGCGATGAAACGCTGAACGACCAGGGCGGGCAACTTACCGTGGAGGTAGAAAAGCAAATGGAAAAATGCCGCAAGAAATTTCAGGATGCAAAATATTTTATCGAGAAAACATTTCCTGACAATCAGAAAGTGTGGGACGAATTCGGATACGATGACTATGCCGGTGTTCGCACCGTGCAGCCGCTCATGATTGAGTTCATGAAAAATTTTCACATCATCGCTACTAAATATAAAGTTGACCTGATTGCAAACGGCTATGCGCAGCCAAAGATTGATGAGATAAATACGCTATGCACAGCGCTCGATGATACCAACAATACGCAGAATGCATTTTTGAAAAACATTCCGGTACAAACGCAGGCACGCTATGCGGCTAATAATACAGTGTGGGATAGAATGGTACTTATCTGCACTGCGGGCAAACGTATTTTTATTGATAACTACGGTAAGTATCAACGCTACCTGCTTCCACCGGGGGAAGAAAACCTTCAGGCGCTTAGCATTTCCGGCACCGTTACCGATCAGGCAAACGGAAATCCGCTTGAAGGGGCATTGGTGAAAATAACTTCACTCGGAATTGATACAACTACCGATGCAAACGGTAAATACGAAATTGGCGGATTGCCTGATGATACGTATGCACTTGATTTTTCAGTTGCCAGCTACGTTACAAAAACCGTGAACGCTTCCGTAGCCGGTGGAGTAGGGTTGGTGGTGAATGTGCAGATGACACATGTTTAGAGGTTAACATCTAAAGTTTGACGTTAATAGCTGTTGAGAAAATCAACGGCTATTTTTATTCTCTGTGCCTCCGTATCTCTGTGGTTAATTTTTCCCGGCTGTTCAGTGGTCGAGTAGCTTATTCGTAAATTCGCAACCACTTGTCCCGCCATTCGGGATTCGTTATTCGCACAACACTTGTACAGCATCCAAAGCATTTCACAAATCCTTTCCGGAAAACTTTTCCTTAGCGCCCCGCAGTCTGCGGAAGTGGAAGAGTTGCTAACCGACAGCCGCAAAATAACCCATCCCGAAACTGCACTCTTCTTCGCCATTAAAGGCGACCGCCATAACGGGCATCGCTACATAGAAAGTTGTATTGATCTCGGAGTTTCCAATTTTATCGTAAGCGATTTTAAAGATGAGTGGAAAACTGCCGAAGCAAATTTTATTGTTGTTGATGACACACTTGATGCACTCCAGCAGCTAGCAAAACATCACCGCGAGCAATTTTCAATTCCCGTTATCGGGATTACCGGATCAAACGGAAAAACAATTGTGAAGGAATGGCTCTACCAACTAATGCGCGATGATAAAAACATTGTGCGCAGTCCGAAGAGTTACAATTCACAAACAGGAGTGCCGCTCTCCGTTTGGCAGATGAGCGAAGAACACAACCTCGCCATCTTCGAAGCCGGACTTTCAAAACCCGGAGAGATTGAACGGCTGCAAAAAATAATTCAGCCAACCATTGGCATCTTCACCAACATCGGCAGCGCGCACGATGAAAATTTTGACAACCAGAATCTGAAAGTAATTGAGAAGCTCAAACTTTTTGAATCGTGCGATACACTCATCTACTGCAAGGACTATAACACCATCGCGCTGCAGATTTCTTCTGCCGATTTTCTTCCGCGCAAACTGGATTTCTTCTCATGGAGTCGCAAAACAAAAGCCGACTTACAGATAGGGCGGGTAAATAAAACATCCGATGAAACAGAAATACAAGGCATCTTTCAAAATCAATTTCTCAAAATAAAAATTCCGTTTACGGATGATGCCTCCATCGAAAATGCAATTCATTGTTGGGCGCTCATGCTTTACCTCGGCTACGATGCAGCTGTAATTGAACAGCGCATGACGTTGCTCAGTCCCGTTGCCATGCGCCTCGAATTAAAGGAAGGCATCAACGATTGCAGCATCATTAACGACAGTTACAGCAGCGACATTGGCTCGCTCACCATCGCGCTCGATTTTCTCAACCAGCAAAAGCAACACAACAAACGCACCGTCATACTTTCAGATATTTTACAAAGCGGGAAAAACGAAGAGCAACTCTACACGGAAGTAGCGCAACTGCTCGAAGCAAAAAATATTGAACGGATGATCGGCATTGGTGCTGCCATCTCGCGTCAGCAAAATAAGTTTTCTATTCCGAAAAAGTTTTACGCTGATACCGATGAGTTCCTGCAGAAATTTTCTCCACTCGATTTCAAAGACGAAACCATTTTGCTGAAAGGCGCGCGCGTGTATGGTTTTGAGAAGATCAGCAAAACGCTTCAGCAAAAAGCGCACGAAACAGTGATGGAGATAAACCTGAATGCACTCGTACACAACCTTAATTATTTCCGCTCGCGCCTGAAGCCAAATGTGAAAGTGATGGCAATGGTAAAAGCCACCTCTTACGGCAGCGGAAGTTTTGAGATTGCAAACATTCTTCAGTTCCATCATGTGGACTACCTCGCAGTTGCTTACACTGATGAAGGAGTAGAACTTCGCAAAGCAGGAATCACGCTTCCCATCATGGTCATGAATCCCGAGATGCAAAGTTTCGAAACCATGATGCAATACAAACTGGAACCGGAGATTTACAATTTCCGTTTGCTCAGTCAGGTAAACGAAGTGTTGAAGAAACACACAGGCGGAGGATTTATTTTCCCTGTTCACCTCAAGCTGGACACCGGCATGCACCGCCTCGGATTTGAAGAGCGCGAGTTGAATGAACTTATTGTGCGGTTGAAAAATAACCGTGCAATAAAAATTCAAACCGTATTCACTCACCTTGCCGCTACTGACGAAAGCGAGCATGACAACTTCACCAAACTTCAGCTCGAAAAATTCGAACGCATGAGCAGACAAATTCTCTCTTCGTTTGATTATGCAATCGAAAGACATGCTCTCAACTCTGCCGGCATCATCCGTTTTAACGAAGCGCAATTCGACATGGTGCGTCTCGGCATAGGGATGTATGGCTTTGCATCTACATGGCATGAGCAAAGGCAACTTCAGAACGTAGCAACACTGCGCACCACCATTTCACAAATAAAAAATGTTTCTGCAAGAGAAACCATTGGCTACAACCGCAGCGCAAAACTCTCCCGCGATACGCTCGTTGCCACCATTGCCATCGGATATGCAGATGGTATTGACCGCAGGTTAAGCAATGGAGTCGGAAAAATTCTTGTGAACGGAAAACCCGCACCCATCATTGGCAACGTTTGCATGGACATGTGTATGCTCGACATCACCGATGTTCCAGCAAAAGAAGGCGATGAAGTCATTGTATTTGGTGCCGATCATTCAGTAGTCGAAATGTCGAAAGCACTCAACACTATTCCTTATGAAATACTAACAGGAATTTCCTCGAGGGTTAAGAGAGTATATTACCAGGAATAATTTAGTTGGGGTTTGCTCTCTCAATCCTCATCCCCGCATCCAAAATTTGCGGAAGCGGGTTAATACGCATTGCTTGTTGAAGCTCAAAGCGCCACATACCCGCCTCAGTAAAACGAAAATTTCTTCTGAAAAGTATCCTGTTATCCCACACATCGCCCGAACCGGCACCAAGCCACTTGCCGCGTTCATCGGCAAGAGTAAGCTCTAAGGTGTCATGACTCACTTCGCCTTTTGGTGTGTGCGCGGTCAGGAACAAAAACAAATTACTGAATTGATAATTGCCTCCATTGCGCACATTGATGTAAATGTTTTGTGCCGTAACGGTATCTTTAATTTCTGTTTCCAGTCGAAGAACATTATTCATATCCCATTTGGATTCGGGAATGGAAATGTTTTTCTCGAACACTACACTCTTATCGCACGAAATGAAAAGCAAAAAGATCAGGAAGAAGAAATAACGGGATGCTGTTTGCACAATCAATAAAATGAAGTGGCGAAGATAAAGTTTACCTGACTACAGAAACCTTTCTGGTAATAACTCTATTGGAAATTTCTATCCTTAGAAAATAAATTCCGCCTTGCAGGTCTTGAGTTTGAAGTTTGGTGTTTGAGGTTGTTAAAATTGTAGAGTAAGTTTCTTTCCCAAGAACATCAATGAGAGTAATACGGCTGTTAATTTCAAGTCTCAAGCCGGAAATCTCAAACCATTCTTTTGCCGGATTCGGATAAATGAAAAGTCCACTCTCACTATTTACCTCATTGATTTCATCCGGAAAATTTTCGAGCGGCAATGTGATGTAAGATGAATTCGTGCCGTTCATATAAACAGTATTCGAGGCAGTGAGCGTATCACCCGCAACGTACATCGTTTGCCCATTGTTGAGATTGCAATCAAAGCGCGGATAGTTTGAAGAAGTAACATCTACCCGAATCTTATGTCCTGCAAGAAACGTTATCGCTGAGTTTGCAAACAGATCAACATCGAGCGGATAAATGGTTCCTGAAGAAATATCTGAAGTATCGGTGGCTGTATATCCTGTGCGAAACCTCATCCTGCGAATGCCATCAAGTACCAGCATACTACTTCCATCGGGATAAACATCAGTGAGCCGGAGAGAAAAGTCAGTATCTAATTTATCAGAAGAAACTTTCAGATGAGCCGTTGGTCTTCCCCGCATCACAACATCCTGAGAGAGCGGTGCTGTAGTAAATGTGAGTAAATCGTTTCTGCTTTCAACAACGGGTGCCTGATCATACGGTCCTTGATTTAATGTATTAAGTAAGGTTGGTCCTCCGATAGTTGGTGATGGATCATGCGGATCGTAATTTATATTTTGAAAATCAGTAGTTGAGGAAGGCACATTCAAATCGAGACCACCATTGGAATGAAAATACAAATTGTAATTCGTCATGCCCGAAGTATTCAATGACGAATCATTGTTCCACGTATTCTCTCCCATTTGGAAATACTCCACAACGGGACGCGCGTTCCAACCATTTGTGGCATTGAGCAAATAATAATCGAAAAATTTTCTTGCAAGAGAATCGCTTACATTTTGTGCCTGAGGATAATCCAGCTCGCCAACCTGCAGTGGGGCACTTGAACTGGCGTTATGTGTCCACGGCCCCATCAGTAGTTTTTGTTGTGATCGTACTGCTGTTGCGCTTTGTGTGCGTATCCCTTCAAATGATTCAAGTACTTCTTCTGTTGCGTGATCGTACCATCCGCCAATCATAAACATTGGTACATTGATTGAGGTGGGATAAAAAGTAGTTGACTCTGCAACCGTCCAATAAACATCCTTTACAGTATGCGCGAGGATGAGTGTTGACAATCCATAACCCAGCGCATCAAGCATCTGCACATATTCTGTTCTGTAAACTCCTCCCGGATAATATCGTTGATATCCCGATCTCATTCCCGCAACAATCGGAACGCAGCAAGTAAGATGCGGAGGGTTTTCTTTCGCAGTTTGAAACTGTATTATTCCTAAAGCAGAAGGTCCCCATGTTCCCGTTGAGTCATTGCTCCACGGCTGCTGCGCAATCCATTCAACAACATCATATCCATCCTGTCCGCGATTTACACTCGTAGTGCACGCAGCAGCTGAACCATAAAAACATCTCCAGTCAACAATTACAAAATTGAATGGACTTGTATTAATGTTGAAGCCGACCTCAAGTGGTAATCCTAATCCGTGATAAAAATTCTTTTGATAAGGGGTTTGAATAAGAATGGTCGGACGTGTCAGCGAATCGCTGTTCGGAAGATAAATGTCCGCTGCCAGAAATTTTCCATCACGCATCGGAATATTTACGCTGACTGGATTAAGCTGGGCAAAGGAGCAATGCACGATGCACAATGTACAATGCACGATGAGTAAAAATTTTCTCATGATGACTTTTATTTTGAGAGGGCTGGGGGCAAATTTGGTTTAAGAACCTGAAGAAATTTTATTCACCTCTTCCACAATTTTATTTTCATCCTGATCCACCATGCATTTAAAATGACCCTTTGGACATTTATCAAAACCAATCTTTGAGCAAGGCCTGCATGGCAAATTTTGAATTTCAAATTTTGAATTTCGAATTTTGAATTCTCCATAGTAAGGATACATCCCGAATTCCGGTACCGTATTTCCCCACACTGAAATAATTTCCTTTTTAAAAGCTGCGGCAATGTGCATCAATCCTGTATCGTGTGTAATCACCTTGGTGGCTTGCTTAATAAGAAGCGCTGATTCATTGAGAGAAAATTTTCCGCAGGCATTGAAAATGGTTTGGGGTTTGAGGTTTGAGATTTGACGTTGAACAGCCGAAGCAATTGATTCTCCAATTCCGAAATCTTCCTTTCCCCCAAGTAAAATAACGGGCTGGTTTATTTTTTTGCAGATGGAAATAATTTTTTCTGCCGGAAGTTTTTTTGTGTTGTGCTTTGCGCCAATTACAAATGCAACATATCTGGCTTGAAATCCCTCGGGTAGTTTTTCAACGGGAGATTCCACATGTGCCCCCACAAAATAATCAAGGCCTTTTCCGTCATTCACAACACCAAGAGTTTTCACCGTTTCAATGTAACGATCTACAATGTGAACATTGGGTAACCTATTAATTTTAAAATTGACGAGCAACCACTTGTCGAAATTCAGTTTGTCGAAAGAAAAAGATTTTACTCCGAGCTTTCTCTTCAGCATTAATGTGCGTAGGTTGTGATGAAGATCAATGATGAAATCGTATTTCTCTTTCTTCAATTCATCAATCACTTCGTTTAATTCCTTTTCAATGAAAATCTTTTTATCAATGAATGGGTTGTGTTCAATCACAGAAGCAAAACTTTTCTTCGTGAGGAAATGAACTTCCGCGCCCTTCATTTGCTGCTTGAGGCAGCGCACAACAGGAGATGTGAGTACAATATCCCCGATGGAAGAAAAACGAATGATGAGAAATTTAGGCATAAAGAAGCGGCCCACCCAACCCTCCCAAAGGGAGGGCTTTTGGTGCGTGCAAGATCGGATTTATTCCCTCTCCTTTGGAGAGGGTTAGGGTGAGGCGTACATTTGCGCCAATGCAAATTACCGATACGCATACACATCTTTACGCGGATGAATTTAGTTCTGATCGCGACCTGTTAATTCAGGAAGCAATTGAGAATGGTGTGTCGCGATTTTTTCTTCCGAATATTGATAGTAATTCAGTAGATGTATTAACGCAGCTTTCAGAAAAATATCCGAAGCATTGTTTCCCTATGATTGGCCTGCATCCTTGCTCTGTAAAAGAAAACTGGAAAGATGAATTAGCTCTCGTTGAAAAATTACTCAGCGCAAAAAAGTACTTCGCTGTAGGGGAAATTGGAATGGACTTATTCTGGGATAAAACTTTTGTGAAGGAGCAGGAAGAAGTCTTCCGAAAGCAAATTGAATTGTCGAATCATTACAAGCTTCCTGTCTCCATTCATTCACGTGATTCGTTTGAAGAAATTTACAAGATTCTTTGCGAAACAAAAAAGAACATGCCCTGCGGTGTTTTCCATTGCTTCACAGGGAATGCCGACCAGGCAAAGCGCGCCATTGACCTTGGGTTTTATCTCGGCATTGGTGGCGTGATAACTTTCAAAAATTCCGGACACGACAAAACGCTTGAACAAATTGATTTGAAACATCTCGTTCTCGAAACCGATGCTCCGTATCTTGCACCTGTGCCGTTCAGAGGAAAAAGAAATCTGCCATCCTACATTACTAAAGTGGCAGAAAAAATTGCTGAGATAAAAGAAATTTCCCTCGAAGAAGTAGCGCAGATCACAACAGAAAATTCAAAAATAATTTTTGGCGTCTAAATATGGCTTCCAAAACCACAAAACGGATTCTCATCATCTACACCGGTGGCACCATCGGCATGATGCATCATCATAAAACAAAAGCATTGGTGCCGCTGAATTTTTCTGAGATCACCAGTCATATCCCCGAACTCAAACATCTCAAATGCAAAATTAATTTTCACTCGTGGAAAAAACCGATTGACTCCTCCAACGTTGATCTGAATTTCTGGACAGAGCTTGCGGAAGTAATTGAAAAGAATTATTCAAAGCATGATGGGTTTGTAATTCTGCATGGTACAGATACGATGGCGTACACTTCATCAGCATTAAGCTTCATGCTGGAGAATTTAAACAAGCCTGTTATTCTCACCGGCTCGCAGGTTCCGCTGGGTGCGATCAGGAATGATGCAAGGAGAAACATAATTACTGCTATGGAAATTGCGGCAAGCGATGTTCTGATCCCGGAAGTCTGCATTTATTTCAGCAATCAACTGTACCGCGGAAATCGTTCGGAAAAATATTCATCCAGTAAGTTCGATGCATTTCATTCTCTTAATTATCCTGCACTGGTGGAGGCGGGTGTAGAGATCGAATACAACAAAGAGGCGATTGCGAAAAAAAATTCGGACAAAGAATTTCGTGTACACAAAGCACTTGATCCGAGTATTGTTCTGATAAAATTATTTCCCGGCATTCCGTACAACGTGATCCTGCAAACAATTAAAGCGGCAGGAATAAAGGCCATCGTACTTGAAACATTTGGTAGCGGAAATGCTCCTACGGATGAATTGTTTCTCGGCTATATCAAGTATGCCATTGATCGCGGCATTGTTGTGGTAGATATTTCACAATGCAGCGGTGGCACTGTTGAGTTGGGAAAATACGAAACCAGTTCACAGCTAAAAAAGATCGGTGTTATCAGCGGACACGATATGACGACAGAAGCTGCACTTACGAAGCTGATGTTTTTATTCGGAAAGAATTACCCTGCGAAAAAAGTAACTCAACTGATGGAGAAAAATTTGAGAGGTGAGTTGAGCTGATCTTTTTATTTCAAAATATAATTCCACCCATTCTCATCCTTCTGAATTCCTAAACGGATTTCAAGAAGCTGGCGTTTCAGTTTCGACATCTGTGAATCATCGCCTGTGTACGGAGAATATTTTTTTCCGTTGATGTCAATCTGCTCGATAGGCGCAACCACAGCGGCAGTTCCTACTCCGCACGCTTCCACTTTTTTTCCTGAAGCAAATGCCTGCTCAATTTCTTTCACTGAAACTTTTCGCTCTTCCACTTTCATTCCGTTTTTTCTTGCCAGCGTCAAAATAGAATCGCGGGTGATGCCATCGAGAATTGTTCCTGACAAAGCGGGTGTAACGAACGTTCCGTCAACTACGAAAACAACATTCATCGTTCCTGATTCTTCCATGTACTCATGGTTCTGTCCGTCCGTCCAGATCACCTGGTCGAAACCCTGCAGGCGCGCAAGGTGTGTAGGATAATATGCTGCGCCATAATTTCCTCCGCATTTTGCATAGCCCGTTCCTCCTTCAGCAGCTCGCGTAAAGGTGGTTTCTACTTTTACCTTGATGGGATTCGTGAAATATTTCTTTGCGGGAGAGCACATCACGATAAATAAAAATTCATCCGATACTTTAACGCCTATGCGCTCTTCGGTTGCAATAACAAGCGGGCGTATGTAAAGAGATGAATCCTCATCACCATCGAGAAAACTTTTATCAGCATCCACCATTTGTGAAACACCATTCATAAAAAGTTCTTCGGGTAAAGGCGGCATGCACATGCGCTCAAGCGAAGTGTTCATGCGTTCAAAATTCTTCAGCGGACGGAAAATATTTACGTTTCCGTCCTTCATACGGAACGCCTTCATTCCCTCAAACACCGTTTGCCCGTAATGAAAGCAAAGCGCAAACGGACTTAATAAAATTTTCTGAAAACGTTTCAGTTGCCCGTCATTCCATTTGCCATTCTTGTATTCGGCAATGAACATGTGATCGGTCGGTAACTTGCCAAAGGTGGTAGTTGCCGCAATATTGCTGTTCGTTTCAGTTGAGCTAGTTGTCATATCGCAGGTTTAAGAATAGGAATGTATAAAGTGAGTGCAAAAGTAAAATTTTCGGTTTACGAAATACGGTTTTAACCTGCCCATAACTCTAATCTGTACTTTCGTGCAGAATTCGCAAATATTTCTTCTGATAAAATGAAAATACTATTGTTCGGCTCGCTGGTTGACACAGTTGGCAAAAGCGAACTTGAAATACGAAACGTGGAAAACACCAATATCCTGAAAGAAAAAATTTTCAGTGAGCATCCGCAGCTGCACAATCAATCTTTTTTGATTGCGGTAAATAAAAAAGTACAGAGAGAAAATATTTTGATGAATGAGAATGATGTAATTGCTTTGCTCCCGCCATTTTCAGGAGGATAATTTTTTGGACATGCTTAAAGACGGTTTTGGTCGCATACATGATTACCTCAGGATTTCACTTCTCGACAAGTGCAACTTCCATTGTCTTTATTGTTTGCCGCATTCTCCGCACAATAAAAATGGTTTTCGTTCGAAGCACGAAAAAGAACTGATGTCTGCGGATGAGATTGAACAGTTTGCAAAATTTTTTATTGCAAACGGGGTAACTAAAATCCGTCTAACCGGTGGTGAACCGCTCATCAGAAATGACGCGAAAGAAATTATTCAGCGGCTTTCGAAATTTCCTGTTGAATTAACACTCACAACCAACGGGGTTCTTATTGATGAGTACATCGAAACTTTTCAGCAGGCAGGAATTAAATCTGTGAATGTTAGTCTGGATTCCCTTCATCCTGAAACATTTTTAAAACTCACTGGCCGGAATGAATTTCCAAATGTGTTTTCAAATATTGAGTTGCTGCTCAAAAATAATTTTCATGTAAAGGTGAATGTTGTGGTGATGAATGGATACAATGAAACCGAAGTTCCAGAATTTATTGAGTGGACAAAAACCTCTCCGGTTCATGTCCGCTTTATTGAATTCATGCCTTTTCCAGGAAATCATTGGCAACCTGATAAGCTGATCACTTACAAAGAAATTCTTGAGTCAATCAGAAATAAATTTCCTGAAGTTGAAAAGCTGAATGACGAGATTCATGATACGGCTAAGAAGTTTCGTGTGAAAAATCATGCGGGAACTTTTGCTGTAATCAGCACCATGAGCGAACCATTTTGTGGCGGCTGCAACAGGATGCGCCTGACAGCAGATGGCAAAATGCGGAATTGTCTTTTTGCAAAAACAGAAATGGATCTGCTCACCCCTCTTCGCGAAGGAAAAGATATTGCTCCATTGATAGGAGAATCGCTGTTTGGAAAACATTACATGTTGGGTGGACACAACGAACAGCAGTGGGCAACAGAACATACTGAATCGAAAGAGAGAAGTATGCTTGCAATTGGCGGTTAATCAAAAATCATAACGATCGTAAAAATCAGCGTTCCATTTTCTTATGATTTCCGTCAGCGAAGCACAAAAAAGAATCCTGGAAACTGTTGCTTATTCAAGAGAAGAGACGATAAATATTTCAGAAACTCTTAGCTGTGTTCTTGCGAAAAATATTCTCTCTCCGCTAGACCTTCCTCCGTTTCATCAATCGGCAATGGATGGTTATGCGATTCGGATGAATGATGTTCTTGAAAAGAAAACCATTCGGATAATTGGAGAATCTTCTGCAGGAAAAAGTTTTTCTAAAAAAATATCAAGTGGACAAGCCGTGCGAATTTTTACCGGAGCAGAAATTCCCGCAGGAGCGGATGCGGTGGTAATGCAGGAAAAAGTTTCCGTGAACTCAACTATTTTGCTGATCGAAGACGAGAATCTGAAAACGGGATTGAACATTCGCAATAAGGGTTCGCAAATAAAAAAGGGAGAGATCGCTCTTGGCAAAGGAACCATTCTCACTCCGGCTGCCATCGGGTTTATTGCTTCAATGGGCTTGAATAAAGTTTCCGTATTTAATAAACCTACCGTGGCTATTATAGTTACCGGCAACGAACTTCAAAAAGCCGGAACAAAACTTTCGCGTGGAAATTTTTTTGAATCAAATGGAATCACTATTGAAAGCGCATTAAGGCAAATAGGAATTACTGAGGGGAGAATTTTTCTCGTTCGTGATGATGAAAAGCAAACACAAATCGCTTTCAAAAAGGCATTACGCAATTCTGATTTCATTTTATTCTCCGGAGGAATCTCTGTTGGTGATTACGATTTTGTCGGAACGGTTTTGAAAAAAGAAAATGTGAAAGAGGTCTTTTACAAAGTGAAACAGAAACCCGGCAAGCCACTTTACTTCGGAACAAAAAACAAAAAATACATTTTCGGGTTGCCCGGAAATCCCGCATCTGTACTCACTTGTTTTTACGAATATGTTTTACCGGCAATCAAAAAAAATTCAGGGCACACGGATTGCCTTCTGAAAAAAATAAATCTCCCGCTTTCAAAAACCATCGCAAAGAAAACGGGGCTTACTCATTTTCTCAAAGCAACAACTGATTTCAAAAACGTAACTCCGCTCGAGGGACAGGAGTCGTTTATAATGCGCACCTACTCTCACGTCAATTGCCTGATTTGCTTTCCTGAAGAATTGGAAATAATTCATGAAGGTGAATTGGCTGAAGTGCATTTATTTTGACCTGCCGTTTCTTATTCGTTAATTCGTAATCAATTCGTTATTCGTTGATGGATTCATCTCAACTGATTTTTCTTCTTCTCCTTTTTGTTGTCGCCTTTCTCTATTCAAGCGTAGGGCATGGCGGAGCAAGCGGTTACCTCGCTTTGATGGGGCTTTATCATTTCGCTCCGGAGGTAATGAAACCATCGGCACTCATTATGAACATTATTGTTTCGCTGATGGCGTTCGCGCAATATTCGCGCACAAGCTCGCTGAACAAAAAACTTTTTCTCCTGCTTATCGTGGGTTCAATTCCTGCAGCGTTCTTCGGTGCGCGGATTATAATAGATGCTTTTATCTATAAAAAAATTCTTGCTGTCATATTACTCTTCCCTGTCTTGCGGTTACTTGGAGTATTCGGAAAAGGAGCAACTACGCAAAAAGATTTTAACCCGTTTCTTGTCGTCACGCTTGGTATCGTGATCGGATTTATTTCCGGCATGATCGGCATTGGTGGCGGAATTATTCTCAGCCCGATAATTCTTTTTATGGGATGGGCTGACATGAAACAAACCGCTACAATTTCTTCTCTCTTTATTTTTCTGAATTCAATTTCGGGAATGGTGTCGCTCATCACAAAGGGGGTTACAATTGCTCCTTCTATTTATGTCTGGGTTGCTGTTACAGTTATTGGAGGAATTATTGGTTCTTATTATGGAAGCAAAAAATTTGAGAACACGCTGCTGAAGAAAATTCTTGGTGTCGTGCTGCTAATTGCTTCCGTAAAATTATTGTCGGAGAAAAATGGTTGATGCGAAAAACATAACCGCAATAATTCTTGCCGGTGGAAAAAGCTCGCGCATGGGAACGGATAAAGGCCTGATTGATTTCAATGGAAAGAAAATGGTTGAGTATGTTCTTGAAGCTGTGAAAGATTTGTGCAATCACATTATTATCAGCGGCAGCAATTCGAAGTACAAACAGTTCGGATTTCCCGTTTACGAAGACATTCATAAAAATCTAGGGCCGCTGGGAGGAATTCATTCCGGGTTATCAAACTCCGCTACCGACTGGAATCTTATTGTGAGTTGCGATCTTTCATTTGTTACAAAAGATTTTTTTCGATTCCTGTTTTCTAAGATCTCGAATGCGGAAGCGGTTGTTCCGGTGCATGATTTACAGGTCGAGCCGCTATGTGCGCTTTATCACCAATCATCGTTACCGAAAATTGAATCGCTACTTTTGAAGAACGAATTAAAAATGCAAAACGCAGTGAAGCGCCTTGATTCAATATTTATTAAAGTCCCGAAGGAAATATTTGACCCGGCAACTATTTTCAAAAACATTAACTCTCCGGAGGATTTTCTTTCTCCATCGCATTCATGAAATTATCCAAAGAAGAGTTGCTTCGCTATTCCCGCCACCTTTCTCTGAAAGAGTTTGGTGTGGATGCACAGTTAAAATTAAAAGAAGCGAAGATATTAGTGGTTGGTGCCGGTGGTTTGGGTTGCCCCGCTTTACTTTATCTCGCAGCGGCAGGAATTGGAAAGATAGGTATTGTAGATTTTGATGTAGTTGAAATACACAACCTGCAGCGACAAATTTTATTTACTGAAGAAGATGTTGAAAAACCAAAATCAGATGTTGCAGTTGAGCATCTTCGAAAAAGAAATTCATTTGTCGAGTTTGAGTCGTTCAATCAAAAGCTTTCGGCAGAATCGGCCCTTCAACTATTTCCTGATTATGATTTAATTATTGGCTGCACAGATAATTTCGATGCGCGTTATGTAATCAATGACGCCTGCGTAGTGCTCGATAAACCATTTGTGTATGGTTCCATTTTCAAATTCGAAGGACAGGTTTCCTTGTTCAATGCAAAAGATAAAAAAGGAAATCGCTCAGCAACCTATCGCTGTTTGTTTCCTAATCCGCCAGCGGAGGGAACAATTCCAAGTTGCGAAGAAACAGGAGTAATCGGTTTTCTTCCCGGACTCATCGGAACATTGCAGGCAGCTGAAGCCATCAAATGGATTACAGGAATTGGTGAAACACTCTCAGGAAAATTACTGTCCGTAAACTCTCTCGAGATGAAATTTGACTTGTTTGAGGTAGAGAGGAATGAAAGCTCGTGGAAGAACAAGATTGGAGAACCGAAAGAAATTGAAGCATGACTGAAAAAAAGACCCGTTCTGTTTTCACTCCTGGAGAAATTTCTCCTGAGATGATTTCCGAAAGCATTGCAAAGCACAGCACCAAAAAAAAAATCGGAGCGCACAGTATTTTTCTTGGGCAGGTGAGGGAGGATATAATCGAAGGGAAAAAAGTTGTTGCCATTGATTATTCCTGTTATGAAGAAATGGCAAACGATGTGTTTCATGAAATTACAGAAACCACATTTTCAAAATTCAATCTCACATGCATGCACATTTATCATTCATTGGGAAGAGTTGATGCGGGAAAAATTTCTTTGTTTGTTTTTACATCTTCGCCTCACCGGAAAAATGCAATTGATGCGTGCAGCTATGTTGTCGAAGAAATAAAATCAAAGGCGCCTATATGGGGAAAAGAAATCCTGGAAGATGAAACGTATGTTTGGAAAGAAAATAAAACCACTTAGCTGTCATGCTGAACTTGTTTCAGCACCCCTTGCCATTTGAACAGATGCCGAAACAAGTTCGGCATGACAATACAAAAGAGAATGATCAACATTACACATAAAATAAAAACACACCGCATTGCAATTGCTCAGGCAACAGTGCGCGTGAGCAAACTGGGAACGATTGATGCAATTCAAAACAAAAAAGTTCCGAAGGGCGATGTGTTTGAAGTGAGCCGCACTGCGGGATTATTTGCCGTAAAGCGAACGAGCGATATGATTCCTGATTGTCATCCGCTGCCGATTGAATACACAGCAATTCATCATTCCATTGAAGGACTGGAAATAAAAGTTGATGTAGAGGTTCATTCGATTTATCGCACAGGAGTTGAGGTCGAAGCAATGCACGGAGCATCGGTTGTTGCACTTACTATGTACGATATGCTCAAGCCGATTGACAAGGGAATTGAAATTCTTAACATCAAACTTCTTGAAAAGAAAGGTGGCAAATCTGATTATAGAGATTCGTTCGCTACTGATCTCAAAGCAGTGGTGATTGTTTGTTCTGATTCTGTTTCGTCAGGAAAAAAACAGGACAAAGCAGGAAAAGTAATTGTTGCAAAACTTGAATCATTAAATATCAAAGCTGCTGATTATATCATCATTCCTGATGAACCAACTATCATTCGCGAAAAAGTGGAATCGTTATGTAAGTCAAAAGTTGACCTGATTATTCTAACCGGTGGCACCGGAATTTCTCCACGTGATGTAACTCCCGAAACAATTCTTCCGATGCTTGATCGCGAAATTCCCGGCATCATGGAAGCAGCGCGTGAATACGGTCAGGAGCGTATGCCTTACTCAATGTTGTCGAGAGGAATTGCAGGACTGATCGGAAAAACGTTGGTACTCACACTGCCCGGCTCAACGCGCGGAGCGGAAGAAACAATAAATGCTTTGTTTCCTTTTGTGCTGCATGTGTTCAGAATTGTGAACCACGAACCGCATTGAGTGCTGCCACAAAGTTCACGAATTTACCCGAAGGTGTTTTCGTTTTTGCGGTTCATTGATTCGAGTATCTTTGCGACCGTTTTTAAAATCCAGGAGAGGTGTCAGAGTGGCCGAACGTGCAAGCTTGGAAAGTTTGTGTACCGCAAGGTACCGCGGGTTCGAATCCCGCCCTCTCCGCAAAAATCAATACAACTTTCTTCAGCGTTTCAAATCAGCAATTCATCTGCTGATTTATTTTCTTTTTCCCGTTTATAGATAAACCACAACAACCCCGCAGTAAGAATCACACTAACAGCAACAGCAGCGTAATCATTCTCTGTTCCTATTTTATCAGGATCAACAGAGATTGAATTTTCTTTGTACAGATAAGAAGCAACCACTGCCGCACCGTTATTAAAAAAATGCGCGAGGATAGGTAGCCACAGAGATCCGCTCCAGAGAAATAAATAACCGAGCATTACACCGAGCAACATGCGCGGAACAAATCCATAAAACTGCATGTGCATGGCTGAAAATAAAATGGCTGTTGCCCACACTCCCGTGTGTATGTTGCGCGACCACTCCGAAAAAATCCGTTGCAGCACTCCGCGAAATAAAAGTTCTTCTCCCAATGCGGGCAGCACAGCAATCATGATGATGGCATACACAAACTGAAAAGGCGAATTGATTGCCAGAAATTTTTCTGTCAGCTTTGATGCCTGGTCTTCGGATTCTTTCATCATGCGTTCCAGTCCCGCAAGCCAGGATGGAAAAACCATTCTTGAATTTAATTCCCCGAGAAAATTTATGACGGGCACTGCTGCTATCAGCATGGCGAAAACAGCAGCAACGGAAATCCAATTTGGTTTTTTGTCAAGCTTCAGGTAGCCCGTTGCGCTGTTGCTGAATGTGTAAGCAACAAAAAATGCCGGCAGAATAAATGTGCCAATCTCGCTCACGGTTTGTATCAGCTTAAGAACGGGAATGGTGATCGGGTTTTCAAAATCATTCAGCAAACCTTCCAGTTGCTCGGGGCTAATACCGTAAATGGCAGATGCAAGCCCGAAAGCCACTAATGAGAACAGAAACGCGCCCACCAGCACCATCCCTATAGCAATTAAAAACTTGGAAGCGGGCGTATTGTTCGCCCATATTGCCTTGAAGCGCATCTGGAGTATCTTTGCCGCGAAAGTAGGGATTAGTTGTAAGTGGTTTGGACAATTGTTAAATGGTTTTGTTGCGGCAATTCTTTTGAGTTGCCATAATCAAATTTCACACCTTGAATTAACAGGCAAAGAATTAGTAATTTAATGAACGATAAACATATGGTGACTTTCAAAAAAGATGAGCCGAAGGAGATTTACAATATACTTGTTAATCTTCAAAAGAAATCAGTTTCTGAAATTATTATTTCAGATAATCAAAGTGGAGAAAATATAAATTGCAAATCCAACACTTATTTATTAAAAGAGCAAGCGAATTGCATTGCATCACGATTGAAACAGTATTGTAATAATTATTAAATACTCCAAACGATGAAAAAAAATCTTGTATTGTTAACATTCACATTTTTTATTGCCGTTGCCAGTAATGGTCAATGTAATGTGATAAAAAAATATTTTGATGATGGTCATCCCTATTTGATCCATGCTAACGAAAAGATATTCGCAAATTCAGATTTAGAATATGGAATACAGGCAGCTTATGCACAAATGATGTTGGTTCTTGACACAACAAAAGACCAAGTGTTTTTCTTTTCGTTAATAATTATGGTTGGTGCGAAGGGTTCTAAGAAAATGGTCGTTCCAAGAAAATGTACGCTTTATTTTACCGATGGAAATATTATCGATTTGGCAGCTCAGCATCTTTTTAATCCTGAAATAGTAGCATCAATAATGACGAACAAGTGTTCGTTCGATTTAGATACAACTACTGTTTTTAAAATACACAATACATCCATTTCAAAAATTAGAATTTATGATAATCGCGAGCAAACTGAATTATTTTGTCAGCCCTATAAAGATTTATTGAAAGAGGAATTTCTTTGTTTACTTAGTTATGAATGAATTTTAAGGTCAAACCATTAAATCTTTACTCAATAAAATCGTGTCCGTAAAAATCGCGCACATATCTCTCTCCGACTTCCCTCTTCTCCTTGCACCCATGGAGGATGTAAGTGATCCGCCATTTCGTTATGTATGCAAGATGAATGGTGCCGATTTGATGTACACTGAATTTATTTCCAGCGAAGGTCTCATCCGCGATGCAGCAAAGAGCATGAAGAAGCTCGACATCTTCGAGTACGAGCAGCCAATCGGAATACAGCTCTTTGGCGGAGACATTGATCACATGCGAGAAGCCGCGTTGATTGCAGAGCAGGCGAAGCCCGATCTTATTGACATCAATTACGGATGCCCCGTGAAAGCGGTTGCCTGCCGTGGCGCAGGTGCTGCACTGCTGCAGGATATTCCGAAGATGGTAAGCATGACGGAAGAAATTGTGAAGGCAGTAAAGCTGCCAGTCACCGTAAAAACGCGCTTGGGCTGGGACGACAACACAAAAAATATTGTGGATGTAGCCGAGCGCTTACAGGACATCGGCATCTCCGCACTCTCAATTCACGGGCGCACGCGCAAGCAGATGTATAAAGGACCCGCTGACTGGTCGCTCATTGCAGCCGTAAAAAACAATCCGCGCATGCGCATCCCCATCTTCGGAAATGGTGATGTGGACTCTCCTGAAACAGCATTCATGATGCGCGAAAGGTACGGGGTGGATGGTGTGATGATTGGTCGCGCAAGCATTGGCTACCCGTGGATCTTTAATGAGATCAAACATTTTTTAAAGACCGGGCAAAAACTTTCTCCGCCTACCATCGAGCAGCGCGTGGAGGTTTGCCGCACGCATCTTCTAAAAGCCATTGATTGGAAAGGAACCAAAGGCGGCATTCTCGAAACACGCAGGCACTACACCAATTATTTCAAAGGGCTCGATCACATTAAAGATTACCGTTTGAAACTTGTGACTACTGAATCGCTGGAAGAAATTCTTGGGCTGCTGGAAGAAATACAGGAGAAGTATTCGAATGTGATGTGCGCATAACGAATGGTTGCGAATTTTCGAATAGCGAATCGCAGTATTCTTTTTTCGTTCGTAAATTCGTATCGTTGGTTATTCGTACAATTGTAAAATCAGAAAAAAGATGGCATTGATTCTTCCGGTAAAAAATGTTTCACCTGTGTTTGGCAAAAATTGTTTTCTCGCGGAGAACGCAACCGTTGTTGGCGATGTAGTGATGGGCGATGATTGCAGCGTATGGTTTAATGCAGTGGTGCGTGGCGATGTAAATTCTATCCGTATCGGAAACAAAGTGAACATACAGGACGGGGCAATTATTCATTGCACCTATCAGCGCGCGAAAACGGAGATCGGAAATTTCGTGAGTGTTGGTCATCATGCAATTGTGCATGGCTGCACACTACGCGATCATACATTAATCGGTATGGGTGCAATAGTGATGGATCATGCGGTGGTGGAATCTTATTGCATCATTGGTGCGGGTGCTGTTGTTTCAGAAAACATGATTTGCGAAAGTGGTTTTATTTATGCCGGTGTGCCTGCGAAGAAATTAAAACCGATCAGCGATGACCAGAGAAAACTTCTTGATGAGTTGCCAGATAGGTATGTGATGTATGGTGAGTGGTTCGCTAAGTAGCCGATACGTTTTTTTTGAAGAGCGAATATTGAGCATGGAATAATGAACACCGAAGTGAGCAGCCAATTCAGTATTCGATATTTAATGTCGGGTTAGTATAAGGTCCAATTACGATCCGGGTTAAGCTTGACGAAGATTGCGAGGTGTCTATTTCCGTTTGCGGGTCGGTTGATGGTGTTTGCGAAGCAGGAGATGGCGATTGCGAAGGTGAGAGCGCCAATTGTTTCGAATGAGATGCCAATTTTTTACAGCACATGATGATTGTTAGATAGCGTGAGATGATTGCTTTAAAGCATGTGACGATTGTGATTAAGTATGCGATAATTATTTTTCAGCCTACAGCAATTTTTTTTCAACATGAGACAATTGTTTTTTAGCTTGTGACGTTTTATTTTCAGTAGATGTCAATTGTTTTTAAGTAAATGACGATTTGTTTGCAGCAGGTGTTTATTTGTTTGTTGTAAGTGTTCGTTTTTGTGCTAATATTGCGGCTTAATCCTTATCAATACCAAAATGGAGAGGGGTAAAATCAAAATAAATCGTTATGCATATAGGAGAAATAATATCTAATCTTTTAGCGCAACGGCATATGACTAAGCGCGAGCTTGGTGATGCGATTGGGCTTACGGGTTCTTCGGCTACGTACCTTACGAGCCGCCCAAGTATTGATGTGGAAACGCTGCAACGGATAGGGAATGTTCTGAAGTATAATTTTTTTAAGCATTACCCGGTGGAGGAGGGTGCTGTGGGTGCTTCGCCTGTTATTGCTGATGAGCGCGATAAAAAAATTGCGGAGCTGGGTTCTAAAATTTCTGAAACGGAAAAGCTGCTGGAGAATTGCAAGCGCGATTTGATGATGCAGAAGCAGGAGAATATTTATCTGAAAAAAATAAATGACTTGCTGGAGAGGGTTGGGAAAAACGGATAGTTGAGAAATCAACTATTGAATAACTTTTATCCCTCGTATCCCAAAGTCAATGATGGTATCTCCATCAAGTGGTTCAAAATAATTCGGGTCGCTATGTTCGACCCACTCAAAAGATTTATTTGTTGAAACCGAAATTGTAATCGTTTTGCTTGGGGTTTTGTTAAAGTAAAGTCCCGGATTGATGGGGCAGGTAAGAACATACATTGAATTTGTTTGAACGGGCCATGAGTAATGAAGGATGTTGGGTTGTGTAAGGGATCCTTGCGGAGTTTGGCCATGAAGTAAGGTGCCAAAGCCCGAAGTATCAACTTCTAAAAACCACTCTCCTTGATACCGTGAAGAATCATTTCTAATAATGCTATCGCCAATTTGAGATGGATACAGGCCAGTGTGTGTTTTTAGAAAAGACAACATTGTTCCAGTAACGATATCGCCATTTATTTTACATTTAACCGAGACGTTCTGATAAGAAAAATAAATACGCAGCCAATGAAATGTCGTTTGCGTTTCTCCGGGCATGTACATAGTTAAATCAAGGGAGCCATTATTCATAAATAAATTTTCCTCGCTTAAAAGGGTTTTGCCGTATCCGTAAGCGGTTAGGGAGTCCTCAAGAAACTCTATTTCATTGATTGCTATTTGATTGTAAATAGGAGTTTGTACACTGTGTCCACCCGGAATAACAGATAGGCCACCGTTGTTATCCAAGCGATCTTGAATAGAGTCAAATTTTATAATAAAATGTAATGCTGTTTGGTACGGATAACGACCATCGGGTGGGGAATCGTCTGTTCTTCTGCAGGACAGAATTAGAAGTATTAATGGAATCAAAAGAAAGATAAAATTGTATTTGCGAGAAGACATGAAACCAAAGGTAGTGAGATTATTCTCGAAGGTTCGAAAATCATTGAATACTTCTTTTCCTTCTCACCGCAATATTCGAACTCACCAGATACACTCCCAGGAAAATAAGCAATGCCGAAAATATTTTCATTCCGGAAATAGAATCGTTGCCGGTGCTGATAGCTATAATTGCTGTGAGCAACGGTTGCAGATAGATATAAGCGCTAACCACTGCCGGGCTTAATTCTTTCAAAGCATATACATTTAACAGGTAGGCAAGAAACGTGGTGAAGAAAATAACGAAGAAGAGAAAAAAGAAAAGCTGCGGAGTAAATGTTTGCCATTGCACCTGCATAAGCTGTGAATAACCAAGCGGTATAATAAAGATCATGGAAAAAGTAAACGTCCACCGCAGGATGGTAACGGTGTGATATTTTTTCATCAACGGTTTTACAAGCACAAGATAAGTGCCCCAGCTAAGTGCATTTACAAAAATGAGCAGATCGCCAAACGAATTGTCTTCTTTTCCTCCGGCATTTAAGCTGCTGCCCAGCATAAGTGTGGCAGCGCCCGCAAAGCCGATGAAGATTCCAACTGTTCGCACCCATGTAATTTTTTCTTTGATAAGAAAACTTGCTACCAGCACTACTAAAATAGGAGTAGTAATCATCATGATAGCTGCGCTGATGGGCGATGTTAAGCTTAGTCCTTTGATGAAAAGAGTTTGATTAATAGTAACACCGAACAAACAAAGAAGAGCCAGGCGCGGAAGATCTCTCCTGTCTGTTTTTTCTTTGACAAAAAATAAATCTGTTAGCCAGAACAACGGCACTGCTCCAAGCCCGCGCATCAACACCAGTGCAAACGGCCCGATGTGATCACGCAACAGAATTTTTGCAACCACAAAAGTGATGGCATAGATTACTTGCGAAATGAGAAGGTAAACGTGAGCTTTGGTTGTGCCTGTCAAGAGAAAAAGTTATTCGTTAAGCGTTATTAGCTATTCGGAGTGGAGACCAATTATTTTTTCAATGCCTCTTTAGCGGCTGCTACATTTTTAGGCGAATTGCCGATAAAAATTTTATCGTTTAGAATAATAACGGGGCGTTTCAGAAAAGTATATTCCTGAAGAATGTACTTGCGGTAATCTTTTTCAGTCAGGTTCATTTCATTCAATTTGAGTGCGCGGTATTTTAATGCAACACGGCTGAACAATGCTTCATAACTTCCCGCAAGTGTTTTCATTTCGTCAAGTTGCGTGGGAGTGATGGACTCTGTTTTTATGTCCTGCATCAACACATCCTTGCCGGGTTTTATTTCCTTTAAAATTCTGTGACACGTTGTACAAGTACCAAGGTGATATATTTTTTTCATAACAATTTCTCCGGCAGTTTAATTCAACATTATCTTTTGTCCATCCAGTTCCACCATTTCAGTTTCTCTTTGTCGTGTTTCGAGTTCGATGCAAAGTAAACCGCACATCTGAAAACATACAACAGACAACGATCCTGAACCACTCCAACATACTTGTTGCTCTTGTGGTAAAGTTTTTTGGGATTTTTATCAATGAGATCCGAAATTTTTGTGATTCCGATTTTCCATAAGTCATTTGCGATGGATTTTCCTACTCCCGGAATCTTTCTCAACTCTCTCAAGGACTCTTCTTTTTGTGTTTGCGTATTTTTATGAATGACGTTTGTCTGTTTCATTCTTCAATCTAAACCCTAAATTCATTTTAAGTTTTCAATATTCTGAAAAATAATTTTGCTTTTACCTTCATCGTTGATGAAAAGAAACGTTTGTTGAACAGTCAGCTTTTCGCACTTCACTTTGTATTTCAGTTCAAGTTGATTTAACCCCTTGTCGCTGTCATACGCTTCTTTCGCACTCAAAAACTCAAATGACTGAATGGCTCCCATCGTTTCTTTCAATTGTTTAAACCGTTCTGTTTTTGTTTCCACCGATTCACTTTCGTTCGAGAGATCGGAATAATATTTATTGAGATCAGAATAGTTTTCACTCTTCAGATCGTTGAGCAAACCCTCCGCCATTTGCCGCGCTTCGGGTTGATTTACTTTGAGTGCGCACGAGGAGAAAAATAGAAGCAGTGAAATGATGCAATAGTTTTTTTTCATAATGAGATTGTTTTTAATCAACGGTATTCACCTTCTCCTTTTGCCTTTTCGTTCACGCGAATGTTCTCTTCCCTTCAACGGTTTATCTCCGTCATCAAACCGTCTGTGCTTTTGATTTCTCGCAGGCGCTTCTCCGTTTTCATTCATCAATTTGAAATCAATTTGCTTCCTGAGCAGATCGCATTTGGCAACCTGCACTTTCACGGTATCGCCCATGGTGTAAACTTTTTTCGTGCGCGCACCAACAACGCAATAGTTGGTTTCATCAAACTCATAAAAGTCATCATCAAGATCGCGCAGGCGAATCATGCCTTCACATTTGTTCTCTACGATTTCCACAAACAATCCCCACTCTGTAACTCCGCTGATGATGCCGTCAAAAACTTGTCCGAGTTTATCTTGCAGAAACTCCACCTGCTTGTATTTGATAGACGCGCGCTCAGCTTCCGAAGCACGAATTTCCATTTGCGTACTGTGCTTGCATTGCGCTTCGAGAAGTTCGGCATCTGCACCTTCATCGCCTCGCAAATAATATTCAAGCAGACGATGTACAAGTACATCAGGATACCTGCGGATGGGTGAAGTGAAGTGCGTGTAATATTCACAAGCCAATCCATAGTGCCCGATATTTTCAGTCGTGTAAATTGCTTTGCTCATGGTGCGCACCGCAAGTTGTTCCAAAACATTTTGTTCTTTTTTGCCGCGAAGGTCACGCATGAGTCCATTCAATGAATGTGAAATTTCTTTTTCGTTGCCAATCTTTAGTTTGTAGCCCCACTTGCCGGCAAAGCGCGCAAAGTTTTGCAACTTGTCGCTCACGGGTGAATCGTGAATGCGATATACAAATGCGCGCGAGCCAACAGCAACTTCTGTTTTCTGCTGATTGTTTTTTGTTCTCAGCTTTTCTCCTTTCAATTGATGAGTTTTGCCTGCCCACTCTGCCACACTTCTGTTTGCGAGGAGCATAAACTCTTCAATCAGTTTATTCGCGTCTTTATTCTCTTTGAGATAAACACCGAGCGGTTTTCCTTTTTCGTCCAGCTTAAATTTTACTTCCGCTTTCTCAAATGCAATCGCACCTTTCTTGAAACGCTCTGCCCTTAACTTCTTGGCAAGTTCCTGCATCGTTAATATTTCTTCTGCAAAGGGTCCTTGCCCGGTTTCAATTACCTGCTGCGCTTCATCGTAATGAAAACGCTTGTTGGAATGAATTATTGTTTTTCCGAACCACTGCTTAAGCACTTCCCCTTTGCTGTTTAGTTCAAACACGGCAGAGAAACATAACTTGTCTTCCTGCGGACGAAGCGAACAAACACCATTAGAAAGTTTTTCGGGCAGCATGGGAATGACACGATCAACCAAGTAAACTGAAGTGCCACGCTCGTATGCTTCCTTATCGAGAAAACTTCCCGGGCGGATGTAGTGCGAAACATCGGCAATGTGAACTCCGATTTCAACATTTCCGCTGTCGAGTTTGCGAAATGAAAGTGCATCATCAAAATCTTTTGCATCAATCGGATCAATGGTGAAGGTGGTTACTGAACGAAAATCTTTCCGCTTCGCGATTTCTTTTTGATCAATCGCTTCAGCAATCCCTTCCGATTCTTTTTCCACGCGCTCGGGAAACTCAAGCGGGAAGCCAAACTCAGCAAGGATGCTGTTCATCTCAACATCGTTGTCGCCAGGCCAGCCGATGATGGCTTTTATCTTACCGATCGGGTTTTTTGCGCCCTTCTGCCAATCAATCATTTCAGCAACTACTTTCTGTCCCTGCTTTGCATCGCCCATTTTATCTCCGGGAATAAAAATATCAACGTGCATCCGTTGGCTGTCGGGTACCACGAATGCATAGTTGTCACTTAACTGAACCTTTCCTACAAACTCAGTTTTTGCACGCTTTAGAACTTCCACCACTTCGCCTTCCATGCGCTGATTGTTTCGTTTCGCATAGAGATAAATTTTTACACGATCACCGTTCAACGCATTCTTAACATTGTTTGCTGCAATTACAATATCATCTTCGTCATTCTCGCTCAGCAGATAAGCAGCCCCGGTTGCCTTAATATCAATGATGCCTTCCAGGTAAGCATGTTTCGGTTTCATCTTGAACTTGCCCAGTTCAGTTTCAATCAGATCTCCTTTTGCAACCATTTCATTCAGTAATGAGATGGTGGCCTCTTTCAATTCATCGTATAAATCCCCAACGGATACATAATCCGGATTTTGCTTACGCATATATTCAACTACCTGCGGCTTAGTTTGCTTTCCAAGCTGCTTGTGATTAAACGTGCGGTTCGGATGCTGATTAAATATCTTGTACAACTCACCGGCAAGAAAACTCATGAACTGATTTTCCTCTTTTCTTTTCTTCTTACTCATCTATAAAATTTTTGATGAAGGTACGCGTGAAGTGTCAAGCAGAGATGAAGCAAAAAATATTTTTTCAGCACTGCAACACTCTGTTTGCGTTTTTCGTTCTAACTGCTCACAACAGTTCATCAACTTCCCCCACTTATTTCCAACTTTAATTTCGTCATTTGCATTTGTTGAAAAGAAAGCTCAAAAGCTTTCTGTAAATGCACACTATCTTATTACATCCCTGTTTACTTTTACTCCGTCATAATTTTAAACTCAAATAACTATATCAAATGGAAAACAACGAAGATCAAAAAAAGAGTAGAAGCACTCTTTGGGTCATTTTACTTTTAATTTCTGCCATACTGAACATTTACCAGTGGCGCAATCACACAACAACCATTAACTCTTATGAAGAGAAGGTGGATACGCTCATTATCGAGCGCGTGAATGTGGAGAAAGAACTTTCAGAAACGAAATCGGAACTGAACAAGTACCAGGGCATTTCTGCGAACCTCGACAGTTTGCTTAACGAAGCGAACGGAAAGATCAGTACATTGGAAGAAAACGTAAAAAAGATTACGCGCTCCAACAAAAATGCATTGGCAATGAACGAGGATCTGAAAACTCAATTGAAAGACCTTCAGGCATTGCGTGATGAATATCTTAACCGCATTGATTCACTTATGACCGCTAACAAGCAACTGACAGAAGATAAGCAGCAACTTACGAGCACGGTGGAAACATTATCAAAGAATCTTGAATCAACAGTTAATACTGCTTCTGTGTTAAAGGCAGAGTATTTTAAAACGCAATCATTCAAACGCAGGGGTTCAGGCAAGTTTGTTGAAACTTCAATGGCAAAACGCACGCACAAATTAAATATATGTTTTGATGTGCTTGACAATAAAATTGCAAAGCAGGGAGAGCGTACTGTGTATTTGAAGATTACCGAGCCGGGCGGCAAAGTGATGGGTAACCGCAGCGAAGGAAGTAATTCATTCAAACTTGCGAGTGGAGAAGAATCACTGTTTACCTCAAGCACCAGCATGACTTACACAGGCGCAAAGCAAAATATATGCGTGGCATACGAGGAACAAAAAGATAAAATGTTCCCTTCGGGCACATACCTGATTGAGGCATACGTTGACGGAAATCTTGCGGGAGCAAGTTCTTATGTGATGAAATAATTTTGTCTTTTTAGAATATCAAAAGCCATCCTGAAAAGTTTCAGGGTGGCTTTTTTGTATTTAATAGTGCGTGAGATTGGTGCGTAATGTGGTATTCAACTAAGGTGATAAGGGAAAATGTATTATAGACATTGCTTATTGCACGGGAAATTAAGGAGGCGTTATTCTACAGCTACTTTTAGTGATGCAGAAACTTTGTTTCCGGCATTGCGATTGCTTGCGACAACGCTGACCTGACATTTTAGACCGCTGACGGTTGATGCGGAGACGCTGACGGTTCATATCAGACCATTGGCGGCTGATGTCAGACCGCTGTCTTAACATTTGGGAACGCTGACAGTTGATTTATCGGGAATGACATGACATATCAGACCGGTGGCGATTGATGTGGCGCGATTGACATGACATATTAGACCAGTGGCGACCAATATCAGATGGCTGTCTTAACATTTGGAGGGAGTGGCGATTGATATGCGGGAATTGACATGACATTTTGGACAGGTGACGGGGGGAAATGCACAATTCACAATGCACGATTCACAATTCACGATGCGAGATTCACAATTCGCGATATATAATAGGAGATGCACAATGCGAGATGGATAGTAGGAGATGCATAATGCAGGATGCACGATGGATGATTCATAGTAAAGAATGTGATGTTTGAGGTATGGGTTCGGAACGGAATTTCTTTTCCTTGGTTTTTGTAAGATAATTTCAGGATTGAAGAAAAAAGATTTTGAGGGAAGGAGAAAAGATGATGAATGAGAAAAACCTTACACCGGATTTTGGTGAGGGGAAAAAATATTTTGCGGGAAAATGAAAAGAAAACAGGTTTCAGAAAAGCAAAACTGACTTGTTTGACGAAAAAAAATGAAATTTAGTTCGCAATTCTTACAATGGGACAGGTTATCCTTTTCTGAATACTTTAGGATTTTTTTTGACTGCATCTTTGTATCGTGATTGTTGCAACATATCTTAAACAAAATTAAATTTCATTTTAAAAAACAAAAACGTTATGAACAAAAGACAAACAGCTAAATTCAATTCTTTCTTTGCTACAGAAATTCTTACTGCTGCTAATAACCTTGTGTGGGCTTTGCTGACTGCCTTCGGGAATGCTTTCGGGGTTTTGAAAACGAAGCTTGGTGATATAGAAGACCAGCTTGAGATACAGGAGAAGATTATTACTGGTTATGCTTCTGATAAGAGGATAAAGAGGCAGAGCATGACGGATGGTGCTATGAGGGCGAAGGGTGCAGTGCAGGCATACGCAAGCGACCAGAATGATATGACGTTGTATAACAGCGTTAATTATGCTGAGAGCAGCATTTTGTTTGGGCGAACTACTGCCTCGCGAACGAAAGCGCAGATAATACATGATGCTGCGGAGGGAATAATAGGAAGCCTGGCACCTTACGGATTGTTGCCTGCTGACCAAACGGATTATCAATTAAAGATTGATGCCTTTGCGGGTGTGATGAGCATGCCTAAGGAGCAGCGGGCATTGGTGGCTTCCGCTACTATGCAGATACGAAAACTGATGAAGGAATGCGATTCTATATTGAAGACCAAGATGGATAAGCTGATGGTTAACTTTAAAGCGATTGCTCCGAGTTTTTACAATAGTTATTTTAACACTCGGAAAATTGATAATGCTCCAACAAGTTTTACAGAGATACGGGCAACTGTAAAAAACAAGACTACGCAGGAGTTGCTGGAGGGTGTTGAGATGAAGGCAGAGAGTGGTGTGAAGGTTTATACTGATACGAGCGATGTAACGGGCACGGCAGATGTGAAGAAGATAAGCCCACTTACTTATACCGTAACGTTTACTATGGCTAGATTTGTGACGGTGGTGCTGACTAATGTTGACTTAAGCCCGGGTGAGTTGAAAAAATTAGCAGTGGAGATGATGCCAGTTTGACCTCTCCCCCTGCCCCCTCTCCCAAGAGAGAGGGGAGAAAGACAAAAGCCCTGCGGTTAGGAACTGCAGGGCTTTTTTGCGGGGTGTCCGGGTCTATAAAAATTACTGCTTCACAAACTTTTTACTCAGCACTTCTTTTTCTGTTTGCAAGGTTACAAAGTAAACCCCTTCTGCAAACCCGCTTACATTGATGACTTGCGCGGCATAGCCGCCATTGTAAACAGGCAGTTCTTTTTCATACACTTTTACTCCAAGTGCATTGGTAATTTGCAGCCAACCGTTTTTGCCTTTTATGCGTTGTGCATTAAAATAAATGAGGCGGCTGGCGGGGTTTGGGTTTAAATAAATGGTAGCCGATCGGGACCGAGTTTATTTACCTCCACCTTTCTCCATACCACTTTTCAAAAACTTTTAGCGGTAATCCCTTTTCATTTTCATACTTCGTGATAAGCTCATTAAATTCTTCTTCAAGAACTGCGGGTACGGTAATGCTCTGCCATTCTCCATTCTCTTTTATTGCCTGGTAAAAAAGCAGCTTCTGTTCTGCAGGAGGCAATGCCTTCCAATCGCGCAGGGTTATCTTTTTCTTTTCACTCATGGGTATTTCGCAAATATAATCATTTGGCATGCTTTTTTCGTTGTGTTAGTAAAAATCATTTTTATGCCCATTCTAAATGTTCTTATCATTCTTATCGTGGTGGGGGTGCTCCTCTGGCTTGTAAATACTTACATTCCGATGCAGTCAACCATTAAAAAAATTCTTAACGCTGTGGTGGTTATTGTAGTTGTAATCTGGTTGCTCAATATCTTTGGTGTGCTGGGCACTTTAAAAAACATTCATACGTGAGGAAGTCAGCTCTGAAGTAAGTAATCTTTTTTTCTGATGCTTAAAATAAATTTACAATGACAATGGGTTGGTGGGCAGGTTTGGCATTGGCGGTATTAATTATCGGCCTGTTCTACAAGTTGCGTGGAAAAAAATAGTTGATGCGGGAGTGCCTGCATCGCAGATACTGCTCAAAAATTTTTGTCCCGGCAGATTTCCTGCGCTGCTCACCTGTTGCTTCAGGTTATCTAAATGTATTTTAACCTCGAACAAGTTTGAAACTTGTTCGAGGTTTTGTTTCAATAATAACAAATGGCGGGTGAGACGCCCACGGGCAAACGCACAACACCTGCCAGCACAATAATGACACACCCCTAAATCCCCTCTCTCTTACGCGCCTTGCTAACACGCAGAGGGGACTTGCTTGCGCACAGGCAAAGGCGCAATACCTGCCAATGCTGAAATTTTTCTACTTTTGGTGAGTCAAAAAGGTGGAATGGCAAAATCAGAGATTAAGAATTCTTACACCCTAACTCAAATGGCAGGTCTCGCGATCGCACAAGTCAACTCTCGATGGCACGACAGCACGGAAATGTTGTTAAAGTTGTTGTCCAATTGGATGGCTTTAAAAAGTATATCAGCAGGAGTGGTTATTTTTCTATTTAGCTTTAATTGTAGAGGACAAGATACGTTAAAGCGAGAGATTCAGTTCAATTATTCTCCTGGCATTATTTTAAAATGGTTTTCTTCCAAATCTAACTCCTTTAATAACGAAATTCATATTGGTCTGAATAATAAAATATCATTCAATTATAATTTATTTTTAAATAATTTCTCTTATTATTATGTTGGCTTAATATACTCAAGTGAAAATATTTATTTTCATGGTACGATTATCTTTATAGAAGAAAAATATTATAACTCCTCTCTTCAGAATTATAAAAGTTCGTTCATCGAAATTCCAATTGGAATAAAAATTAAACTAAATAAAAAGATAGACAAATTCACTTTTCTGACGGGTGAATTATCTGGCAGTGTATATTCGAATGAGAAATATTTATTTTACGAAAATTATCCGAGTTTTACTCCACCATACTCAAATTCATATAGCGTAATGACATATAACAAAAACTATTTTGGCCTGACTCGTCTCATTATATCATTAAAATTTGAAAGGGAAACTCCTATTGGAAGAAGGTTTACATTAACAAGAGGAGCGGATATTTCTATGCCTTCACTTATTATAACACCTAAAACTTCTCTTGGTCTTACTAACTTTCGATTAAATGGAATAATTGGAATTGGATATCATTGATGAAAATGAAAAAAATAATTTCTCTTGCAGTAAATACCCTTTTTTTTATGTTGGTTTCTTTTCGAATTCACCAAATTCTTGGTTACAAAAATTAAATATGCCTTTAATTCTTAGGCCCTAACTCAAATGGCAGGTCTCGCCACCGCACAAGTCAATTCTCGAAGGACTGCCAGCACTGAATATTGCTCAAGCCGCGTGGCTTCGTCATGCCGCCCACGCTGTTTAAAAATTTTGCCTGCGGCATTCCGCTAACGCGGAACCAATTTTTAAAAGGCGTGTCTGGCATGACTGGGTTGGTGGCAGAACGCTGGGTAGCGGGTTTTTTTTTGGGGGTAGAGGGACTGAAGAATAATGAGAGTAAGAAACTAAAATGGCAGGTGAGCAGCGCACAAAACCAACCCATAACACCTGCGGGCACGGAATTATTATAGGGTTCCGGAAGGTCTCACAGCCGCACAAAAATCTTCGTCCGAAGACCCTCCGGCAATGGCTGGTTATTCCGGTTAAATAAAATACTCTATATTTGTTGCTGTTCATTCAGTGGCATGATTAGTTGCAAAAACATCTTCCTTTTTTTTATTCTTTTTTTTTATACAGGAATTATTGATGCTCAAACACTGGTGTGGGCACATGACTTTGGAAGTACAGGTAGTGACGAGGGGAAGGCAGTGGGTGTAGATGCTGCAGGCAATGTTTATGTTGCCGGTTCATTTTCGGGAACGGTAAATTTTGGTCCATCCTCGATTACTTCAAATGGCGGCAAGGATATTTTTATTGTCGCTTATAATTCTGCCGGTACCTTTTTATGGTGTCGTACTATTGGTGGTTCTTTGGATGATGAGGCAACTGCCATAGATGTTAATGGTTTAGGAGTTTTTGTTACAGGATATTTTCAAGGTACTGTAGATTTGAATGCCGGTGTGGGAGTAACGAGTGTAACTTCGGCAGGAGGAAAAGATATCTTCGAAGTTTTTTATTCAACTGCAGGTAATTTTTTTTCCGGCTTCAGGATTGGCTCCACCGGAAATGATCAGGGAAATGCAATTGTTCGCGATAACAATATAAATTGTGAGATCATTGCCGGCTCATTTGAGGGTACTGTTGATTTTGATCCCGGGATATCAACTGTTAATCTTACGTCAGCAGGAAGTACCGATGTTTTTTTTGGAGCTTATAATTCCGGAGTGCTTCAGTTTGCCTGTGCAATGGGGGCCACCACCAATGATGAAGCACGTGGTTTAGCGGTTTCTGCCGGTGGCAATATTTACATAACAGGAACTTATACCGGCACTGCAGATTTTGATCCGGGTGCGGGAGTTTTTAATCTTGCAAATGTTGGCGGAATCAATCGTGATGATATATTTTTTGCCAAATATTCTTCGTCAGGAATTTTGGGATTCGCAAAGGGAATCGGCTCTAATGCTCCCAAGCATGGAAATGGAATTGCGGTGGATGCATCAAGTAATGTTTTCATCACAGGCGATTTTGAGGGCACTACTGATTTTGATCCCGGTGCCGGTGTATTTAATATTACTCCTACTGCACAGCAAAATATTTACTTTGCAAAGTATAATTCAGTTGGCAATTTTGTTTTCGCAAATAAGATTGGTGCTTCTGCTATTAACTCGGGTGCTGCTATTGCGCTGGATGCCTCAGGAAATATTGGTATTACCGGCCAATATTCTTTTATTGCTGCTGACTTTGATCCGGGTGCGGGTACTTTTAATTTAACACCTGATGCGGGAGGGTCTGATATTTTTTATGCACGATATTCCGGTTCAACCGGTGCTTTTATTTCTGCTGTGAGTTTAGGCGGCACGGGAGCTAATATAGGCAGTGGAGTTGCCTTAAGTGGCAATAACATTTATCTTACAGGACGTAATACAGGCACCGGTGATTTTGATCCCGGTGCATCGCTCCTTACTTTAACTTCCATAGGCGGCAATGATGCATTTGTGGCGCGGCTTAGTATTCCTTCATCGCTGCCCATTACACTTTCAGCATTTACTGCGCGTGAAGTGAACAATACCGTAGTGCAATGTGACTGGACAACGAGTGCTGAAATTAACAATGACTTTTTCACTATTGAGCGCAGCAAGGATGCTACTACCTTTGATTCCATCGGCATGTTAGATGGAGCAGGTAATTCTACCTCCGATTTGTTTTATCATTTTGTAGATGAGAATCCTTTGATGGGTATTGCTTACTACCGGCTAAAGCAAACGGATTTTGACGGGCATTTTACTTATAGTGATACTGTAACTGCACGCATCTGGATCAATACGATTGTGGTGTTTCCGAATGTAACGACTGATAAATTTCAAATTCATTTTTGCAGCAACTATACGGATGCTTAGAACATGAGGATTGAGCTTTTCAATGTTGAAGGGAAAAAATTTATTTCCACCACGTTCAATCTTGGCTCACTCACCAAACGCAATTATGAATTGGATGGAAGTAAATTTCCAAGCGGAGTTTATCTTTACCAGATTACCAATGCAAACGGCACCCTGCTGCAAACGGGGAAGGTTATTTTTGAGTGAATAGCAAAGGGTTTTATGCGTTGATTACGTTCAGTATTTCAAAATTTTTTTCTGAATAGGCAAACGGTTGCGGAGAACCTGGGGGGCAATAATTATTTTTGGATTGAAAGAATTTTTTTTCGATCATTGTTTTTCTTTCCGAGTTCTGTTTACATTTACACTTTGCTTTTAACTGAAACATTTATGAGAAAAATTCTTCTCAACTTTTTTGTTCTGACAATTTTGAGTGCCTTTACTTCTGATGTGAATGCACAATGCAGTGGTGGAGTAAGTGGAGGAGTAATCGTTCCGGGGCTTACCTGGAGCAGTGTTGGTACCACAGCCGTGCCTGCAGGAAGGTATTACACATTTGCTGCTACGGCAGGACGCACGTATTATTTTTCTTTCTGTGCGGCTGATGGAGGCAGCAGTATTTACGATACGCAGATTACAATGATGGACAACACAGGAGTTTATGCGGGTGGTTACAATGATGATTTTTGCGGACTGGAATCCTATCTCACATGGACTTGTCTGGCAACAGGAAACTACCGAGTACTGCTCAACCTGTATTCATGTGTAGCGAACGGAACTGTTCTCGGCACGATGGTTTACAAATACGCTGCCCCGCTTACTTGCCCCGCCAACCTTGGTGGCGGTGTAACGAATGTTGCCTCGCTACCCTATGCATCCGGTGCGGGCACTACGTGCGGAGCAGGTGATGACCTTACCGCAACAAATACAAATGCCTGCGGAAGTACATTGTATTACACCGGAGAAGATCGTGTTTACATTTTCACACCCGCAACAACAGGAACGGTTACCATTAATCTTACATCGGCAGGTTCGTTCACAGGATTGATGTTGTACAACGGATGTCCGCTGTTGGGACAAGGAGGCACTTGTGTTGATTATACACAAAGCTCAACAGGAAATAAAACATTGACGGAATGTTTGCAGGGTGGTGTTACTTATTATCTCGTTCTTGATTCATGGAGTACTCCTTCATGTAATGCATTTTCAAATCTTACCATCTCCGCTCCTGTGGCTGCAGGTGGCTGTGCAATGGGAACGGGAGTAGTAGCTGTTGCAGCGTTGCCTTACAGCAGCAATAACAGAACTACCTGCGGAATGGGGGATGACATTACCTCAACAAATTCTGTTACCTGCGGAAGTACAATTTATACCACTGCAGAAGATGAAGTTTTTGTTTTCACGCCAGTAGCATCAGGTACATCTACCATTACAGTTACGAGTTTGAGCAGTTGGGTTGGCATTACCTTATTTCAAGGATGCCCGATGGTGAGTGGTTGCAGCGGAACACCCGGTTCTTGTATCGGGTTCTCACAAAGCAGTGACGGCAATCAAAGTTTGTGCGCGAATTTAACCGCAGGACAAACGTATTACCTGGTGGTAGATCAGTTTGCATCTCCTACTTGCATTCCATCTTACAACATTAACATTTCCGCACCAACAGGTACAGCAGCGGGAGTCACATGCGGTAATCCATTTATAGTTCCTGGGTTACCATTTTCAAGACCGGGAGAAACTACTGCGTGTTTCGGAAATGATTACAATAATGCAAGCATCGGTTCATGTGGAACTTTTTATGAATCGGGAGAAGATAAGGTTTACAGCTACACAGCGACAACTTCAGAGTGTATCGGCATTACGCTTTCGGGTACAAGCACCAACTCTATCGGCTACCAGGTTTATCAGGGTTGTCCGGGCAGTGGTGGTACAACATGCATCGCAAGTAATGGTGGAGCAAATTCAGGAACATTAACAGGAAGCGCTGTGCTTCCTGCTGCGGGTACCTACTATATTATTGTTGATACATGGGCGCCACCAACAAGTGCTGTGTACAATATCAACATTATTTCTTACGGCTCCGGACCGGCTAACGATCTTCCATGCAATGCGACTCCATTATCACTGGGAGTGTATGCGCAGGGCAATAATAATTGCAGCGGAGCAGCCGGAGAACCTGCCGCACCTGCATGTTGGATTGCAGGTACAATTAATTCTGTTTGGTACAGTGTAGTTGCACCTGCATCTGGACAGCTTCGCATACGCACATCGCCAGGCTCACTTACCAATTCTGAGATTGCAGTTTATTCAGGTGCGTGTGGTGCTGGCATGACCTATGTGAATTGCAACGATGACGCGCCTGCCTGTGGATCTACATTGAACTATAATTCGGAACTGATTCTTGCAGGACTTACCTTCGGAACTATTTATTACATTGAGGTGGATGGCTACAGTAATTTTACAGGGTCCTTTGGAATTGTTGTAATTGATCCTGCAACACAAACATTACCGCTCGCTTATGGTCAGGAATGTTCTACTCCAAATCCTGTTTGCAATCAAACCATCAGCATTGGTGATCCAGGATGGCAGTCATTCGGAAACTATTGTGATTTTCCGGGAGGAGGAACAAATTGTTTGTTGAGTGGTGAACGTGGCTCTGCATTTTATCAGATCAATATCGCATCAAACGGAACACTGACTTTTGATATTGTCCCCAATGACTGGCCCGGAGCACCGAGCACATCAAGTACTGATTATGATTTTGCGCTCTGGAAAATTGGCGGAGCGGGAGCCACTTCCTGTGCAGGTATTGCTTCAGGTGCTGCACCCGTTCGTTGCAATTATAGTGCGCTGGGGGTAACCGGAATTTATACCACTGCAGGAACTTCGCCACCTGCGTACCCGGGTTATGGAGGAGCGTACGATGCTTCATTAGCGGTTACTGCGGGCGATGTTTATCTTCTCGAAGTAAGTAATTTTTCAAACAGTACTTCCGGATGTACAATGAACTTTGGGGCATCGCCAATTAACTATACTCCGTCATCGGGCAGCGTTACATGGAGTGGTGGTGTAAATACTGACTGGACACAGGCACCTAACTGGGGGGGATGTGCAACTCCTACCTGCAGTGTTGATGCTATTGTAGTTCCTGCTTCGGTTAATCAACCGGTGATTGCTACCAATCAAACGGTAAAAAATTTAATAATCAGTGCGGGGGCAACGCTTACTATTAATGCAGGAGTAACACTTACTATTTGCGGGGACTATACGAATAACGGAACACTGATCGCTGCACCAACTTCTACCATTCAATTTATAAATCCAGGTGCTATTCAGAATATAAACGGAAGTTTGACAGGAGTAAACCGTTTCCCGAATCTTACCATAAATAAAACGGGAGGCAGTGTTTCGCTTAATCAGAATATAGACATAGCAGGAAGTCTGACTACTTCAAACGCCACAAGTATTTTCAATACGAACGGAAAATACATTAAGCTGGCAGGCAACTTTAACAACAACACCGGTAACACAACCTTCAGCAATGTGGGTGCAGGTACGCTTGAGTTTAACGGAGCGGCTGCGCAAACTTTTACCAATACCAATTCTACCATTACGCTGAATAATGTATTGATGAACCACACCGGCACCGGTGTTTCATTGAATGGGGTGAACAGCACGATGTATATCAGCAACACGGGTGTACTAACACTTACTCTCGGAAAAATAATTACCGGTGCACTGGAAGTAAATGTTCTGAACTCAGCACCTGCAAGTGTTACCGCAGGAAATGTTTCAAGCTATGTGGAAGGAAGATTGCGTAGGGCTATCACAACTGTTGCGGGGTCGTATAATTTTCCTGTGGGCAATGCTGCAATGGGTTATGAACTTGCCAACATTACCTATACTACTGCACCTTCTGCAGCATATAATCTTCTCTCCTACTTTAATAGCTGGGGTGCTGTACCGAACGGTCCGGTGTCGAGCGAATGTCCAACAAATAATTATTCACTGTTGCAGGCATTTAATCATGGATACTGGACTATAGATGCAAGCATAGGAGCGCCAACAGGAACCTATACTACCACACTTCACAACCGCGGCTATGGCAACAACACCGGGCTTGCATGGACGGTGATGAAACGCACTCCTTCGAGCAGCGGTGCATGGGTACTCAATGGACTATGCAATGCTGGCAGTACGGCTGCTGTAACAGTGCGTACATCTATGAGTAATTTCTCTGACTTTGCAACTGTGCAATTCGGCAACCCGCTGCCGATTGAACTTTTGTCTTTTACTGCCGAGCCGAAATCGAGCGGAGTAATTTCGAAATGGATTACTGCTACTGAAATAAACAACGATTATTTTATGGTGGAGCGAAGCAAGGATGGCGCATCGTTTGAACCGCTTGGCGAAGTGAAAGGTGCAGGTAATTCAAACATCACCCTTAACTATGATTATTTTGATGCACATCCATATACAGGCACCAACTATTACCGCCTGAAGCAGGTGGATTTTAGCGGCACATTTACCTACAGCGACAGGGTTGCGGTGCGTATAGAAAAAGGCGCGAATGAAATTTCTCTTTATCCCAACCCTGCTAACAATGAACTGCATATCGAATTCAATAATTCTTTTGACGGTGTTATAGATGTTCTTGTGGAAGATGCAACAGGACAAACTGTTTTTTCGGAAAAGAAAGAAGTGAAACCCGGATTGAATTCTTTAACACTCAGTATTCAATCTCTTGCAAACGGTGTATATAACCTGAAGCTGCGCAATCCGAATGATAAAGGAGATACAGGCAAGCAGGCGCGCTTTATGAAAGGGGTGAAGGAGGAGTAAATATAGATAGGAGTGCCTTCTATTCCTTCACCACTTTGCCTCTCCACACTTTTTCTTTGCTGTTTGCCTGCACAATGTAGATGCCGGAGGGTAGCGAGGAAATATCCATGCTGAATGCCTCACGGTTAAAATCGTGGGCTATGTTGGCATCGCTCATTATTTCTTCTCCCAACATATTATACATTGTTGCGCTTTCTATTTTAGTTTCTCCTGCGCGAAGGGTGAGGAGGGAGGTGGTGGGGTTGGGGGAAAGAGTGAATGAATTATCATGATTTATACTTTCTGATATTCCGGAAGTGACATTTCCCATTGTATCTGTTACAAGAAAATAAATATCACTGCTGAACAAAGTTGATCCTGATTCAGAATATCCGAGACAAGTTAAACGCCCGTCAGAAAGTTGATTAAAATAATTTGCACGATCGCTTGTAGTACTAAATCCGAATATGAACGATGTCATTGAATCGGCATTCTGATCGAGTTCTGTAATGATGATGTCCCAATGAGTATATGCTCCGATACTTCCGCATAAATAAAATCTTCCTTGTTGGTTTAATATAATTTGTGAGTAATACGGAACGTCTGAATTAAAAATTTTCGACCATCGTATAGTGCCTCCTGTATCAACCAAACTTATACGGCTTGCCTCTTGACTGCTTTGGCTGTAACCAATGTTGTCAACATAAATATATCCCGAATCGGTAACCGCTATCTGATGTACGCTGCCGCCACCATATCCGTATGTCAGTTGAGTATTCCATAAAACATTTCCTGTTGAATCCACTTTTAACATAACTTTACTTCCCGCCCAATTGCTGCCGCTTTCCTGCTGTACTTCAACAATAAAATAATGGTCAGAAGTTTCGGCAATGTCAATTACAAACTCTTCTGAAATTGAATAAGGAAAAATATTTTCTTTCCATTGCAGATTGCCGACTGAATCAATTTTCATTAAAAGTATGTTTGATTGATTTGGATAATTCCAGTTGCCCGCTCCAATCAAATATCCGCCATCGCTTGTTTGAAATATATGAGGAGCCAAAAAGCTCAATGTGTCGGCATATTTCCATTGCGAAATAATGTTGCCTGTTGTATCTACAATTGTTACATAAATAGTATCGAGAAATTGAAATGAACTAACCATGGAATCAAATAAAGTTGTAATTACAAATTGATTTTTTGAGTTATTACAATACTCACTTCCAGCTGTGAAACTTAGCGGAACAGATGCAGTACTCAAACTGTCGCCATATTTATTTGTCTTTAATATTCTCCAATCATAATGAAAGGAAGAATTCTCAGATGTAAACAACAGATAAAACCCCGAATCATTTCCCTGAATAAAATAATTTCCGGAGTTATAAATTGTATCTCCGTACGTTTTCTGAAAAGTAATTTGTGCCGAAGCAATCGTTTCGAGAAAAAGAAAAACAACAAGCAAGTATCTTTTTTTCATCTCCCTAAAAAATTTCATCTCCGAAAGATACACAAACAATCAATACTCCACCATTGCCCTCCATCGGGAAACGATTTTCCTCTATCGTCTTGGAGCATCCCTCTGCTGTCTTACTGTTTCCCTCCATCTTCTTGAAGCAACCCTCCATCGTCTCGCTGTTTTCCTCTATCGTCTTGGAGCATCCCTCCATCGTCTTACAGCAACCCGAGACTCTTCTATCAAAAAACTTTAGACCAAAACTGTAAGATATTTTCTGCGAAAAAATTAATTTTTGCCAAAAACGGTTTTAAAATTTAATAAAAATAAACCTCCGAATTTTAAAATGTATGTAAGAAATCAGGTAATTTGTTCTTTGTAAATTGTTATGCCCCCTAATTTCCAACTTCTCCTTGTCATTCCCGTCCAACCCATTATCTTTGCGACCTCAAAATTTAAAAACAATAAAATAAAATGAGTCAAGTCACTGCCGAAAAAACCGTTAAGTACAAAGTAAAAGACATTTCCCTTGCCGCATGGGGGCGCAAAGAAATCATACTTGCCGAGCATGAAATGCCGGGACTTATGTCCCTGCGCAAAGAGTTCGGAGCTGCAAAGCCGCTGAAAGGGGCGCGCATAGCAGGATGTCTGCACATGACTATTCAAACTGCAGTGCTCATTGAAACACTGGTTGAACTGGGTGCAGAAGTTACCTGGAGCTCATGCAATATTTTCAGCACACAGGATCATGCTGCTGCTGCCATTGCTGCTGCCGGAATTTCGGTTTATGCATGGAAAGAAATGAGCGCTGAAGAATTCGACTGGTGTATAGAGCAAACTCTTTTCTTCGGAGAAGACCGTAAGCCCCTCAACATGATTCTTGATGACGGTGGCGACCTCACCAACATGGTGTTCGATAAATATCCTGAGTTGATAAAAGGTGTAAAAGGACTGAGCGAGGAAACAACAACCGGTGTGCACCGCCTGTATGAGCGTATGCAGAAAGGCACACTCCCTATTCCTGCCATCAATGTAAACGATTCAGTTACCAAATCGAAGTTCGATAATAAATACGGCTGCCGTGAATCGCTGGTAGATGCCATCCGCAGAGCAACAGATTTGATGCTTGCCGGTAAAGTGGCAGTAGTAGCGGGTTTCGGAGATGTGGGCAAGGGCTCTGCTGAATCATTGAAGGAAGCAAAGGTGCGCGTAATCGTTACGGAAATTGATCCTATCTGCGCGCTCCAGGCAGCAATGGAAGGATATGAAGTAAAGAAGATGGACGATGCAGTAAAGGAAGCAGACATTATTGTTACTGCCACCGGAAACTACAGCATCATTTTAGACCGCCACTTCAAAGCGATGAAACATAATGCAGTGGTCTGCAACATTGGTCACTTCGATAATGAAATAGACATGGCATGGCTGAACAAGAATTATGGAAAAACAAAAGACACCATCAAGCCGCAGGTTGATAAATACACGTTGGATGGAAAAGACATTATCGTACTTGCCGAAGGGCGTTTGGTAAATCTCGGTTGCGCAATGGGCCATCCCTCGTTTGTGATGTCAAATTCGTTCACCAACCAAACCCTTGCACAGCTTGAGTTGTGGCTTCATGCAGACAAGTATGAGAACAAAGTTTATACGCTGCCTAAACAGCTCGATGAAAAAGTAGCGCGACTTCACCTCTCGAAAATAGGAGTGGAGATTGACGAGCTTACTGACGAGCAGGCAAAATATATCGGGGTAGATAAAAAAGGTCCATTCAAATCGGATACCTATCGCTACTAAGAAATATTTTTTCAGAAAATAAAATGAAAGCCCACGGTGGAAGCCGCGGGCTTTTTTTTATTGAATGATTTGATCACAAAAAGAGAGACCGCCCTTTTAGAAGCGGTCTCTCTTTATTTAATTGATTGCTGAGATTATTCTTCTCTAATCAACATCAGTCGTCCGGTTTCAACATGCTCACCGTTTGTGATTCGGTACATGTACACACCGTTAGCATAGTTATTACCGTCAAACTTCGCCTCTTGAATTTCTCCTGCCATCACATCTTTGTCGAAGATGAGTGCTACACGTTCACCCGTAACATTAAATATTTCTACTGTTACATGGGAGTTGGTATTGCTGTTGAACTCAATTGTTGCAGAAGTCATAAACGGATTCGGATATACCTTCGTGAGGAATCCACCCGTTACAGGTTCGTCATCTGTAACTCTTCGGCAAACACTTGAGGTAACAGTAATGCAACAGGTACTTGAGCAACCACTGGAGTTAGAAACCGTAACACAGTATGTTCCTGCACAAGTTATCGTAATGCAACGCGAGGTTGAACCGTTATTCCAATGGTAATTATATCCGTTGCCTGAAGGGGCACTCAACTGTGAGCATTGTCCCGGATGTATAACAGTATTTCCGGTGATCGAACATGAAGGAGCTACATTCACAGTAATCGTTTTACTGCAACTGCTTGAGCAACCACTGCTGTTGCTGACGGTGACAGTATAAGTTCCTGCTGTAGTTACGTTGATGCACCGTGAAGTCGCACCGGTACTCCAATGATAAGTATATCCATTGCCAGCAGGCGCACACAAACTCGCTGTTTGTCCCTGGCAAATTGAACTGCTACTGCTGCAACCACTGGTAGTAATGCTGCACGAAGGAACAGTATTCACCGTAATCGTCTTGCTGCATGTGCTTGAACAACCGCTGCTGTTGGTAACAGTAACCGAATATGTCCCTCCTGTAGTTACATTGATGCATTGCGAATGAGAACCATTGCTCCATGTATAAGAATATCCTGCCGGAGCACAAAGTGTTGCTGTATGTCCCTGGCACATGGATCCACTGGTATTGCAACCTGTCGCAGTAATCGTGCATGACGGAACCGGATTAACATAGATCGTCTTGCTGCATGTACTTGAGCAACCGCTGCTGTTGGTAACAGTAACGCTGTAAGTTCCTGCTGTAGTTACATTGATGCATTGCGAATGAGAACCGTTGCTCCATGTATAAGAATATCCTGCAGGAGCGCATAAAGATGCAGTATGTCCCTGGCAGATCGTGTTGTTGGTTCCGCATCCATTTGCAGTAATACTGCAAGAAGGGATCGGATTAACATAGATCGTCTTGCTGCATGTACTTGAGCAACCGCTGCTGTTGGTAATAGTAACGCTGTAAGTTCCTGCTGTAGTTACATTGATGCATTGCGAATGAGAACCGTTGCTCCACATATACGAAGCCATTCCTGCAGGCGCGCATAATTGAGTAGATCCTCCCGAACAAATAGAACCATTTCCTGTAATGCTGCAAGATGTACCTTGATTAACAGTAAGCGTCTTGTGGCAACTGCTGGAACATCCATTCGCATTAGTAACAGTAACGGTGAATGTATTTGCAGTATTAACAGTAATGCACTGAGTAGTTGCACCTGTACTCCACGAATAGGAAGCAAGCCCGGCCGGAGCACACCATTGTGTTGAACCACCCTGGCAGATTGAACCGTTGCCTGTGATTAAACAACTTGGAAGAGGATTCACCGTAAGGGTCTTGCTGCAAGTACTGGTACAACCGTTCGCATTGGTAACAGTAACGGTGAATGTATTTGCTGTACTAACAGTAATACACTGTGTAGTAGCCCCCGTACTCCATAAGTAAGAAGCAAGTCCTGCCGGTGCACACCACTGTGTGGTGCTGCCTGAACATACAGAACTATTTCCGCTGACAAGACACGTTGGCGGAGTATTGATGATAATACTGAGCATGTTTGATTCTCCCGGATAATTAGAACAACTGCTTCTTCTGGAGCATCTGATATAATAAGTAGTGGTGGTGATGCATCCGGAAATAGTAAGAGTCTCGCTGTTAGAATTAGCG
>JBBRND010000002.1:0-220256 GCA_038230515.1 Bacteroidia bacterium
GATATAAACGGAAGCGGGAATGTTTTTAATAAACTTATTATACCGGCTAGTTCAGCTTCTTTAAATACATTACAGTGCGACACGCTTATCTTTAATAATCCAGGACAAAGCGTTGCGCTCGGGGGAACGATAACTGTAAATGGCTTCCTCCTCATTCAATCCGATCCCGGCTTCCCAACAAGCATTGAGAGTAACGGCATAGCAACCATTTCAAAACCCACTGATACCGTTTGCACCGATTTTATTTATCTGAAAAATATTGCGGCTACAGGAGGTGCGGTATATTTTGCAGGAGATCATAGTGTTGATCTTGGCGGAAACACGGGATGGAACTGGGTGCGCTGCGCTCCGCTTATCAGCAATGTGTGGCCGGGGGATTGCAATTATGATTTAGTGACTGACAATTTTGATTTGCTGAACATCGGTGTATCGTATGGCGACACAGGTTACGTAAGACCGGGAGCTTCGCTTAGTTATGTGGCACAGCCCTGCCAGGATTGGTATTACCAGTTTATCAATGCAGCAAATGTGAAACATGCCGATTGCGATGGCAATGGTATTGTTGATGCAAATGATTCAACAGCGATTGCATTGAACTACGGACTTTCGCATCCTGCACGGCTTGCGCATCAGGATGAAACAAATACTACGGGAGCAGAACTTGAATTTCAATTACCGGGTTCTGCCATTGTTCCGGGTTCTGCTATCAGCGTGCCTGTTACGCTTGGTACTGCGGGCTTTCCTGCAAACGGTGTGTATGGAATTGCTTTCAGTGTTAATTACGATCCTGCATTTATACAGCCCGGAACGATGAGTGTGGATTACAGCGGCTCGTGGGTTGAGAATGCGGGTAATCATCTTCACATTGAAAAAGATTTTCCGGGAGGCGGCAAGACCGATCTTGCTTTCACGCGCATTGATCACAGCGATGTGTCAGGATATGGAATTATTGCAACGCTTCACTTCACGGTTTCATCTACGGCTAGCGGCATGATGAATTTATTTTTCAGTCATGTGAAAGTTATTTCGCATAATGAAATAGATGTGCCTGTTCATACCAACGGAAATTCGGTGATGATTAATGTTGATGAATTGCAGAATGATATTGCATCAACTGTTTATCCGAACCCGATGAGCAGAGAGGCGCGGATTATTTTCTCTAACCCAAATCATGAAACGTTTTTGTTCTCCATGAAAGATGTTACGGGTAGAATTGTTTCTGAGGAGAAAACCGTAACGGGTGGTGAAGTTGTAATAGAACGAAAAGACCTGAGCAGCGGAATGTATTTCTACACGCTGATTAACGCGGAAGGAAAGACTGGGAACGGGAAACTAGTAATTGAGTAAAAAGTTGTCTTCTTTACTATACAGCGTAAAATTTTGAAGTAGAGAATCTTCAGTGCTTTTAATAGCTGAACATACCCGCACAGGAGCGTGAGTGTACAAGAGGAGCGTGGAATTGCTTCCTAAATAAAAAAGCTCCCGCTTACCAGGCGGGAGCATGTTAGAAAAGCAAACTCAACATGAAACGGTATCTAGGATAGTTATCTGGAGAATAATTTAGTAATGGATGCCCCGGTTAACTATTAACTTTTTTCAATCAACATTATCGTGGAGGTAGGAATTGTTCTGGCGCAGTTCAGGTTTCTTTTCTGTTTCGTTGGCTAATGAATAGCGCGATACGTGCGGTTCGCTGCTATGTGGAATGTTGTCGAGTTTTACTTCCTTGCGCACATAAGCGGGAACTTTTTCCATGTCAGAAATGTTGGTAGTGCTGCCAATGCGATAGCTGAGGGATTTTAACCGTTGAATGCGCTCGCGAGACTTGCGAAGCTGTTCTTCCATAGGGTCTGCTATGGTATTTTCATTCGATGTGTGAACAGTTTTTTCTTCTCCCGAAGCAGAAGAAAGTTCATCTTTCTTTTCAGGCATCGGGGTGCTGATTTTATCCTGCGATGAATTTCCTCCAAGCATAAATTCAAAAGTGAGCTCGTCTGACAGTGCGGTTTTAGTAATTGATGGTTCTTCTTTATTTAAAAGAACAGGTTCAGTAATTTCTTTAGTCTCTGTTTTCGTTTCGGGTTGTTTTGAAGTTTTGTGCGGCTCTGCTTTTCCGAGATCGTAAACGGTTTTCTTGTTGCGTTCTACTTCATCTCCCAACTCTGCTTTTGTTTTGAAACCAGTGGCGATAATGGTAACACTTAATTTATCTTCAAGCGTTTCATCATAACAATTTCCCCAGATGATGTCGGCAGTTAAACCGGCTTCATCCTGTATGTAATCGGTGATGCTTCCAATTTCATCCATGGTTACTTCGCTGCTGCCTGAGGCAATGTTCATAAGGATAAAACGTGCACCTTTTATATTGCTGTCGTTTAGCAACGGAGAGGCGAGTGCTTCTTCAACTGCACGAATAGCGCGGTCTTCGCCTTTGGCAACAGCAGAACCCATGATGGCACGACCGCTGTTGGTCATTACTGTTTTTACATCTTCAAAATCCACGTTGATGTAACCGGTAACGGTAATGATTTCTGCAATTCCTTTTGCAGCAATCGTGAGAATGTCATCTGCATGGCTGAATGCTTCTCCCAGCTTTAGATTGCCGTACATCTCGCGCAGTTTGTCGTTGCAGATAATAAGGAGGGTATCTACATTTTTTTTCAATTCATCAATACCGAAATCGGCTTGCAGCTTGCGTTTTTTTCCTTCGAAAAGAAAAGGAACAGTTACGATGCCCACAGTGAGTATGCCCATCTCCTTTGCTGCCTGAGCAATGACGGGAGCAGCACCTGTGCCGGTGCCTCCTCCCATACCAGCAGTAATGAAAACCATCTTGGTATTTTCGCCAAGAATTTTTTTGATCTCATCAATATTTTCAATGGCTGCATTTCGACCTACTTCGGGCATTGAACCGGCACCTCGGCCCTCGGTTAAGCTCATGCCGAGTTGAATCTTGTAGGGCACGGGGCTTATTTCCAGCGCTTGCGCATCAGTGTTGCACACTAAAAATTCCACGCCTTTAATTCCCTGGCGAAACATGTGGTTCACAGCATTGCTGCCTCCACCACCTACACCAATCACCTTGATGATTGATTCATTGTCTTTCAAAAGTTCAAATTCCATGTCGAGATATAATTTAAGTTAAGTCCTGTTTTTTTTCTGGTGGCATAGTTTTTTCTCAAAACCGCATCGTATTAAAATTCCTTGTCAACTTCATCAAACCAACCTTTGATGGTATCAAAAAAACTGCCTTTTGTTTTGGTTGGTTCTTTTATCTTTTTCGCTCTGTCTTTGCCGGTTTCGTCCAATATTTTTTTCTCTCCCCTTCTTTGTTTTTCCAATTCTTCAAACCCTTTAATCACAAGACCTACCCCGGTTGCATACATGGGGCTTTTGAGTTCATCAGCACCATTTGCGAGATGCTCATTAGGAAAACCAATGCGGGTGTCCATACCAGTGATGTATTCTATTAACTGCACGATGTGTTTAAGTTGCGCCCCCCCTCCGGTTACTACAATTCCTGCTGCGAGCTTCTTTTCAAGACCGGAACTTTTTATTTCATAATACACATGTTCAATAATTTCTTCCATGCGCGCCTGAATAATATGTGCAAGATTTTTTATTGAAATTTCTTTAGGATCGCGACCGCGAAGACCAGGAATGGAAACGATTTCATTCTCCTGATTTTCGCTCGCCAATGCGGAACCAAATCTTGTTTTTAGTTGCTCTGCCTGACTACGGATGATAGTGCAGCCCTCGCGAATGTCCTCAGTAATTACATTTCCGCCAAACGGAATAACGGCAGTATGACGAATGATGCTGTCTTGGAAAATAGCAATGTCAGTTGTACCGCCACCGATGTCAACTAACACCACCCCCGCTTCTTTTTCTTCATTGGTAAGCACTGCTTCAGAGGAAGCAATGGGTTCAAGAAAAAGTCCGACTGTTTCAATAGTTGCCCGACTTACGCACTTGTAAATATTTTTTGCGGCAGTTACCTGCCCTGTTATGATGTGGCAATTAGCTTCGAGACGATTTCCTGACATGCCAATCGGATTTTTAATTCCCTGCTCACTATCCACAATATATTCTTGCGGAATTACATGAATGATTTCTTCTCCAGCGGGCATGGCGAGTTTGTACATATCTTCCACGATGGCATCAATATCTTCCTGAGAAATTTCATCATCAAGATTTTTCCGAATACGCATGCCACGATGCTGCATACTTTTAATATGCTGCCCTGCAATGCCAACATACACCGACTTAATATCGGCATTCGATTTATCTGATGCTTCCTTTACAGAACGTTCGATTGCCTGTACGGTGTTGAGAATATTAGTTACCACTCCGCGCGTTACTCCCAACGATTCTGCTTTGCCATGACCAAGAATTTCAATCTTGCCGAATTCATTCTTGCGCCCCACGATGGTGGCAATTTTTGTAGTGCCAATGTCAAGTCCTACTACTATTTCCTGACCGGGTTTTAAATCCGGCTGTTGCTCTTTTCCTGAAAATGTTTCTGAATTAATCATATTATTTTTTGCTGCAAACTACCTGGTCTTTAAAAGTGACGTTAATGGTGCTGTATTGATTCCAACCGGTCTTGCTTAATCCTTCTTTGTACAAAATGTAGAGTTTGTTAAACTTTTCGTCCATTTGTTTTTCATCACCGAAAATGATTATTTGATTTCCCACTCTCGGTATCAGTTCAAGTTCTCCTTGAGTGTTTACATACACTTGTTCAATCTGCGCATTCCAGAAATCATGATGATGAACATATTCGCTTATCATGAAAACTTTTTCCAGAAGTGTCGGACGAAAACTTGTGTCAGCAATTTCTTTTTCTGTTATCATCCGTACCCGTTGTTCCGCTTCTCTGTTGAAGATATTTCCGTTTGCAACTGGTACGTGTGCAGAAAATTTATCACTCAACGGCATCAGCACTCCGCCTTCATCAATGTAAAAATTTTCGTTTAATGCATTGATTATTCTCACCACCGGCACACGTTGTTTTACGTCAACTTCCAGCTTTCCATCAACGGTTGAAAATACCTGTGCTTTCAAAACGAATGGGTTGCTATCAATTATTTTTTCCAACAAAGAAATGTTAATAGAATGCAAACGTTTTCCATCCAGCTTTCCGAACTTATCCTGAATCAATTGTTCTATATCATTCTTCTGCACAAAACTGTTTCCAAGAGAATCATCCACGTTGATTACAATTTCTTTGCAGAGCAGTTCATTTCTTCGATGCTCCGTGAAGCCCATGCTGGCAAGGAATCCTGCCGCTATCAGCAGGTGCAGCGAGATGCGGAAAAATTTCTTCCAGTCAATGTTGAGTCTGAACTTCTTCATTTGGTTTCTTTGTGCTTCTGTGTCTCTGTGGTTAGTAATTTTGTGATCGGTTCTACCAATTGGTCAATGTCTCCCGCACCAAGGGTGAGCAAAACTTCAATTTTTCTTCCACTTAATTCTGCCATCACTCCAGCTTTTCTACACAATGTTTTGTTAAGAATTGAAACCTTGTCAAAAATGATTTTTGATGTCACGCCATCAATCGGAAGTTCGCGTGCAGGATAAATGTCAAGTAAGATTAATTCGTCAAGCAGCGATAAACTTTCTGCAAAGCCGTCAACAAAATCTCTTGTACGACTGAAAAGATGCGGCTGAAATATTCCTGTGATTTTTTTTCCCGGATACAATTCTTTTACTGAAGAAATACAGGCACGCAATTCTTCAGGATGATGTGCGTAGTCGTCAATGTAAATCTGCTGATCTGTTTTCACTTGGTAATCGAATCTGCGTTTCACACCAGAATAGGAATGAACGGCAGCAGAAATTTTTTCAGTAGAAATTTCAAGCTCCGTGGCAACAGCAATGGCAGCAACAACATTTTCTACATTGTGCCTGCCCGGCATCAGCGTTGCAAGATCAGCAATTGCAGAAGTATGATTGCTCCAGTTGAAAAAGTATTGATGTTTCTGAATGCGGATTTCAGAAGCAGAATAATCCGCCTCATCAGCGATTGAATAAAGTTTGTGCTTTGATTTCACTTCTCCAACCGGCAATCCGCTCCTTGAAATCAAAACACCGTTTTCCTTTACCTGCCTTGCAAACAGGCGATACGAATCCTGCATGTAGTTTTTATCTCCGTAAATGTCAAGATGATCGGCATCCATACTCGTGATCACAGCAATGTCAGGATGCAGGGTAAGAAATGAACGATCATATTCGTCTGCCTCAACAACAACTACAGAATCTTTTTTCGGATCATCGGGCAACAATAAATTTGAATTGTAGTTTTTTGAAATGCCTCCGAGAAAAGCAAAGCAGTTTACTCCCGATGCTTTAAGAATGTGAGCGATCATCGAAGAAGTAGTTGTCTTGCCGTGAGTGCCAGCAACTGCAATCGTAAAATGATTTTTAGTGATGTCACCAAGAACCCTTGAGCGCTTTTTCACGATGAATCCTTCCCGCCTGAAATAATTTAATTCTTTATGATCCTTAGGAACTGCAGGAGTATAAATAACTAAGGTTTGAGGTTTAAGGTTTGAGGTTTGAAGTCGCGCAATCTCTACACTGTCCTCGAAGTGAATATTGATGCCTTCTTTGATCAGTTCGTCAATGAGCGAAGTTGGTGTTTTATCATAACCGGAAACTTTTTTTCCATGTGCATGAAAATACCTTGCAATGGCTGACATACCAATGCCGCCAATGCCGATAAAATAAACTGATTTTATATTTTTAAAATTCATTGTAAATGCGTGCCACAGATTTCACAAATTACCACAGAATATTTTTATTTTTTCTTTCTGTGAAAATTTGCGCAATCTGTGGCGATATTTTTTCTATTTAATCATAGAATAAATTTCTTCTACAATTCTCTCTGCCGAATTTCGCATCGCCAGTTTTGAAATATTTTCCGAAAGCACTTTTTGTTTTTCTGAATCACCGATCAAACCGATTGCTGTATTAACTAATTTTCCATTCGCTTCGGAATCGCGCACAAGCAACACTGCTTCTTTATTCACCAATGCCATTGCGTTTTTTGTTTGATGATCTTCGGCTACATTCGGAGAAGGAACAAGGACACTCGGTTTGGCAACCAATTCTAATTCCGAAACCGAACTTGCACCTGCTCTCGAAACAACTACATCAGCAACAGCATACGCCAGATCCATTCTTGAAATAAAATCGTGAATGCGGATTCCTTTTGCCCCAAATTCTTTTGCTGCTTCTTTTGCACCAGCAAAAGAATTTTTTCCTGACTGCCATACCAGTTGAATATCATGAGCAGCAAATTTTTGCAATCCGTTTCTTACTGCTTCATTGATGCTCAGCGCTCCCAAACTTCCGCCAATCACCAAAATAGTTTTTTTATTTCCATCAAGATTGAAATAAGTGAGCGCTTCTTCTTTCTTACCCTGTATATTGATCACATCCTGGCGGACAGGATTTCCCGTCATTGCAATTTTTTTTTTCGGAAAATAATTTTGCATTCCATCGTACGCCACGCAAATCTTCTTCGCGCGTTTTGATAAAATCTTATTCGTGATTCCGGCAAAAGAATTTTGTTCCTGAATGAGCGAAGGGACTTTCATCATCGAAGCCGCATACAACAAAGGACCGCTTGCATATCCGCCAACGCCCACTGCTGCATCAGGTTTAAATTCATTGATGATTGATCTTGCTTTCACGATGCAGGATATCACTTTAAACGGCAGAGATAAATTCCTCAAATCAAATTTCCGCTGAATGCCTGTTATTCTCAACCCGACTATTTTGTACCCTGCGGCAGGAACTTTTTCCATTTCCATTCTTCCCTCTGCTCCCACAAATAAAATTTCGCTCTCTGCATTTACCCTTTTCAATTCATTCGCAATGGAGATGGCGGGAAAAATATGTCCGCCTGTTCCTCCACCACTGATGATTACTTTTATTTTACGCTGCTGCGAGTTCACCGCTTCCTTCTTTCTTTTCTTTTTCTACTTCTCGACTCACACTCAAAATTATTCCGAGCGCAATGCTCGTAAACAATGTTGAAGTTCCTCCCATGCTCACCAATGGTAATGGTTGACCTGTAACGGGAAATAAATTTACTGCCACCGCCATGTTGATCAGCGCCTGAAACACGAGCATGAAACTGCAACCCACTGCAAGCAATGTTGCAAACGCGCGCGGACTGTGATTAATAAATCTCATGACACGGAAGAACAACAACAAGTAGAGAAAAACCATTAAAATTCCTCCAAAGATTAAACCGTATTCCTCGACAATGATTGCGAAGATGAAATCAGAATACGGGTGAGGAAGAAAATTCCGTTGTGTGCTGTTGCCCGGAAATTTCCCAACCAAGCCGCCACCTGCAATGGCAATCTTCGCCTGCTCTGCCTGGTAATTATCATCTGAATCACCGCTCCTGAAATGTTCAAGCCGTGCTTTCCATGTTCCTACGCGACCAGTGTCAGAGGAATTTAATTTGATGATAACAAACAAACCTAGACAAAGCGCCCCAATCAATCCCATGTACAAAATGTATTTCATGTTGATGCGACCGATGAACATCAGCACCACACAAGTGAAAAATAAAAGCAACGATGTCGAAAGATTTGCAGGAAGAATAAGTCCGCACACGATAAGTACAGGAATTACAATCGGAAGAAATGCAGTTTTGAAATCTTTAATATTCTCCTGTTTGCGCGAAAGCATCCTCGCTACAAACATGATGAGCGCAAGCTTTGCGAGATCAGATGTTTGAAACGTTGTGTTGATTCCGGGAAGCGACAACCAACGACTTGCTGAATTAAGATTTGTTCCGATTACGAGCGTGAGTATTAACAAAGGAATCGCAACTATCAATGCGATCTGCGCAATGCGCGAGTAAATATTATATCTTACCAGATGCGCGAGGTACATCAATCCCAATCCGATAATTAGAAACCGCGCCTGACGGAATAAATAAAATTCAGTATTCCCGCTTTGATATTTATAGGCAAGCGTTCCCGTTGAACTGTAAACAGCAAGCAACGAGAAGATAGTGAGAATGAAAACCACGAGCCAGATTGTTCTGTCTCCTTTAAAGTATTTGTCAAGCCACGTGTTATTCATTTTATTCTGAAAGTTAAGATTGATTAATTTCGAAATTCGGATTTATGATTTCGGATTAAACAACCGAGGAACTTCTCGACTGTTACCGCAAACTTTTTACAACGCCTTCACTGCAGCTTTAAATTTCCTTCCTCTGTCTTCGTAGTTCTCGAACAGGTCGAAACTTGCACAGGCGGGGGAGAGCAATACAACATCACCCACCTTTGCGAGACGCAGTCCTTCCTTCACCGCATCATCAGCAGAAGTAACATCAACAATTTCAGAAACCATTCCCTTAAAGGCGCGGTGAATTTTTTTTGTATCAAGCCCCATGCACACAATTGCTTTTACTTTTTCTTTTACTAAACCTTCAAGCATTGCATAATCGTTTCCTTTGTCGACACCACCTAGAATAAGAACTACTGGGTGATGAAAACTTTCGAGTGCATACCAAGTCGAATTGATGTTGGTTGCTTTTGAGTCATTCACGAAATCAACACCGTGAACCGTCATTACATACTCGAGACGGTGCTCGATATTTTTGAAATCAGATAAACTTTCGCGGACAACATCGTTGCGGATTTCAAGCGCACGGGAGGAAATGCCCGCAGCCATACTGTTGTAGATGTTGTGTTTGCCTTGTAAGGCGAGGTCTTCAATTAGCATCATAAATTTGTTGGAGTTAGTATTAGTTAGTATTTGAATTTTATTTTCTTCGAGCCATGCTCCCTTGTCGAGTTTTTTTTTCATCGAGAAAGGATATTGTTGAGCGCTGATAGTTGTTTGGCTGATGTATTGATTCGTGAGTTTATCATCAGCACAAAAAATAAATGCGTCTGCTGCTGTTTGATTTTGCGTGATGCGGAATTTTGACATCACATAATTTTCAAGTTTATATTCGTAGCGATCCAAATGATCAGGCGTGATGTTCGTAAGTACAGCGATGTCGCATTTGAAATCGTACATGCCGTCAAGCTGAAAGCTGCTCAGCTCAATCACATAGTGATCGTAATTTTCTTCAGCCACCTGCATCGCCAAACTTTTTCCCACGTTGCCTGCAAGTCCCACGTTCAATCCTGCCTTCGAAAGAATATGATGAGTAAGAAGCGTTGTTGTTGTCTTACCATTTGTTCCCGTGATGCCGATCATTTTGGCATTTGTGTATCGTCCTCCAAATTCAATTTCAGAGATGATAGGAATTTTTTTTTCGCGAATCTTATTCAGCATCTCAACTTTATCAGGAATACCGGGACTCTTGATGACTTCTGTTGCGTTGAGAATTTTTTCTTCCGAATGTTTTTCTTCTTCAAAAACGATTTCATACTTTTTCAAAACATCTTTGTATTTATCTGCAATCTTTCCTGCATCGCTTACGAAAACATCAAAGCCCTTTTTCTGCGCCAGCACTGCTGCACCAACACCGCTTTCCGCAGCTCCAAGTATGGCAATTCTGTTTCCCATGTTATCTCAACTTCAGTGTTACAAACGTGACTACGGCAAGCATGATTCCGATGATAAGGAAGCGTGTAACTATTTTCGATTCGTGATAACCTGATTTCTGATAATGATGATGTAGTGGTGACATCTTGAACAAACGATGTGCCCGCGCGTACTCAATTCCGCGTTTCCGCTTCTGGTACTTAAAATAGGATACCTGAAGGATGACTGAAATATTTTCAACAAGAAAAATTCCGCAAAGGATCGGGATCAGCAATTCTTTTCTGATTGCAATTGCAAACGTTGCGATGATTCCACCAAGAGCCAAACTTCCTGTATCACCCATGAAAACCTGCGCGGGATAAGAGTTGTACCACATGAATCCGATGCACGCTCCTACAAAAGATGCGATGAATACTACCAGTTCACCAGCATTCGGAATGTACATGATGTTTAGGTAGTTTGCGAATACTGTATTGCCGGATACATAGGCAAGAATTCCTAGAGTTGCACCGATGATCGCAGATGTTCCTGTTGCAAGTCCGTCAATCCCGTCAGTAATGTTTGCTCCGTTTGATATAAAAGTGATAATAAGAATTACGATCGGAATGAAAACAATCCAAGCATATTTTTTATAATTCGGACCGACCCATGAGATCAACTTCGCATAATCGAATTCATTGTTCTTGTAAAAAGGAATTGTGGTCTTCATTGATTTCATATTCTCGGGCGAGTACAGATAGTTGTCATACTTCCGCAAGTCTTCTACGATATTTTTTGTTTCACGCTCAACTCTAATTTCATTAGATATCATTTTCTCTCTCACTACCACATTCGGATTAAAATAAAGTGTGCATCCGATAATCAAACCCAACCCAAACTGTCCAAGAATTTTAAATCTTGCAGCAAGGCCTTCTTTATCTTTTTTAAAAACCTTGATGTAGTCATCTAGGTAACCGATCAAGCCAAGCCAAATTGTTGTGATGATCATGATTACTATATACACATTTTGCAAGCGAGCGAAAAGAAGAGTTGGGATTAGGATAGCAGAAAGGATAATTAATCCGCCCATTGTTGGCGTTCCCTGTTTTTGTTTTTGTCCTTCCAGTCCAAGATCGCGAACAGTTTCACCGATTTGTTTTTTGCGCAGGTAGTTGATGATGCTCTTTCCGAAAATCATGGAGATCATCAGCGAAAAAATAATTGCCAATGCTGCACGAAACGAGATGTATTGAAACACACCCGCTCCTGGAAAATTAAATTGCTGATCGAGATATTTGAAAAAATAGTAAAGCACGGTTACTCGAATAATTGAAACATTTCACTCAACACTTCTTTATCATCAAAAGGCGTTCGCACTCCTTTTACTTCCTGATATTTTTCATGACCTTTTCCTGCAATCAGAATTACATCGCCCGGCTGCGCAATGCTGACCGCTGTTTTGATTGCTTCTTTTCTGTCCACGATGGATAGTGCTTTGCGGGTTTCGCCAAGCGCAATTCCTTTTTCCATCTGGTGAATTATTTCTGTCGGTTCTTCCGAGCGCGGATTATCAGAAGTGAGAATTACTTTATCACTCATATCGCAGGCAATCTTTGCCATCACGGGACGCTTGGCTGCATCGCGGTCTCCGCCACAACCAACAACTGTAATCACCCGTCCTTGCTTTGATACATCATGAATTGTTTTCAAAACATTTTCCAAAGCATCAGGTGTGTGTGCGTAATCAATTACACCAACAATTTTTTTCTTTGAGGTAAGATGATCGAAACGACCTTCCACGGGATCGAGGTTGCTTAGATGCATCAGCGCATCCATTTTATTTTGTCCGAGCAGCACAGTTGTAGCGTAAGCCGCGGTGAGATTGTATGCATTGAAACTTCCCACCAATCTGCACAGCACTTCATGGCTATCAATGTTCAGCATCAATCCTTCAAAATGATTTTCGATGAGCTTGCATTTGAAATCGCTCATGCTCTTTAAACTGTAGGTGTATTTTCTTGCTTTTGTATTTTGAAGCATCACCATCCCGTTCTTATCATCAATGTTGGTTAATGCGAATGCATCATCACTCAGTCCATCGAAGAATGTCTTCTTTGCTTTCAGATATTCATCAAATGTTTTGTGATAGTCCAGGTGGTCGTGCGTGAGGTTTGTAAAAATTCCTCCCGAAAATTTTAATCCTGCAACTCTCTTCTGCACGACTGCATGAGAACTGACCTCCATAAAACAGAAGCTGCAATTCTCCTTCACCATTTGCGCCAGAAGAGAATTAATCGTGACAGCATCAGGAGTTGTGTATGTTGCAGAAATCGTTTGGTCGTTGATTTTATTTTTTACCGTTGAAAGCAAGCCAACTCTGTTTCCGAATTTGCGAAACAATTGATAGAGAAGTGTGGTGGTGGTGGTCTTCCCGTTTGTTCCTGTTACTCCAACCAATTTTAATTTCTCTGAAGGATTATCGAAAAAGTTTGCAGCCATTACGCTTAGCGCATGGGCACTGTCCTTCACTATCACATACGTTACTCCTGCTTTTCTTTCCGAAGAAATTTCTTCACACACAATTGCCTTGCAACCTTTTTCAATTACATCATTGATGAACTTATGACCATCGCTCTGAGTTCCTCGGGTAGCAACAAAGGCAGAATCATCTGTTGCTTTGCGTGAATCAAAACAAACTACATTGATGAGCATGTCGGCTGCGCCATGCACTTCCGTTAATCCTGCTTTGTATAAAAGTTCCTTGAGCGTTTTCACTATCCGAGTTCGATCACAATTTTTTGTCCTCTTTGTATCCTGGTTCCCGGATCAATGGATTGTTTTGTGACTGATCCTTTGCCTGAAATTTTTACATTTAATCCTGAATTCTCTAATAAGAAAAGTGCGTCACGAACTCCCATACCCATTACATTCGGTACTAAACCATTTTGCATTTTGCGTTCGCTCATGGTTACACCTTCATTTTCCGGTGATGCTGAAACCCACGAAGCATCAGCATTTCGGGAGAGCGCATTTACTTTTAGCACAGCCAATACTTTATTAAGTTCTTTCTGTTTTCCAGCTTTTGCTTCAGGAATATTTCTGTTTAGTGAATCTGTTACTGCGAGATCGTAATGTAAATCCATCTGAGTGGAATAAACTTTATCTGCAATTTCTCTGAATACCGGAGCAGCAACTGCTCCTCCGAAAAACACACCGCTTGATGGGGCATAAACAACTACGATAGCAGAATATTTAGGGTGATCGGCAGGAAAGTATCCGACAAAAGATGCCTGATAAGTCATGTGTGATTTATCATACCCAAATTTTGGTAGAAGGATTTGTGCGGTTCCTGTTTTGCCTGCAACTTTGTAATGAGGATTTTTCAGCGCGCTCCCTGTGCCGCTGTCCACAACGGCTTCAAGCAGTTCATGTGCTTTTAAAATAGTGGAAGGAGAAACAATTGAATCACGTATTATTTCAGTCGGAAATACTTTCACCAATTGCCCATGATACCGAATCTCTTTCACAAACTTTGGCTTCACAATGCGACCGTTGTTTGCAATTGCGTTGTAGAAAGTGAGCGTTTGAAGTGGAGTAATTTTTACCTCATACCCGATGGAAGTCCACGGAAGAGACACGCATGAATTCCAGTCCTCATCCTTCACATTTTTGATTCGCGGCTTTCCCTCGCCTTCAATTTGCAATCCGAGTTTGTCATTCAACCCGAATGAATAAAGCTTGTCAAGAAAATCCTGCTGATGTTTGGCGTAATAGTGAGTAACAATTCTTGATATACCAACATTTGAGGAATTCATGAATGCTTCCTTCACTGAAAGTTTTGTTTTATGCGGGGCATGTGAATCCTTCATCTGTTGCCCGCAATAGGTCATTGATCCATTACCCACGTCAATCTTTTCATCAAGCGAGATCAACCCGTCATCAATACCAGCAAGCAGCGAGGCAAGTTTCATAGTAGAGCCCGGCTCTGACGCTTCTGCAATCACATAATTGAAATTCTCCTGATAACTTCCGTCAGAAGTTTTTGAAAGATTTGCAATGGCAACAATATTTCCTGTGGCAACTTCCATAACAGCCGCACAGCCATGATCAGCATTATTTTTCTGGAGATGTTCTTCGAGCGCGTTCTCGGTTACATCCTGGATGTTTACATCAATCGTTGTAACAACATCATTCCCATCTTTCGCTTCTACTTCTTCTTTATCGTTCAACGGCATCCATACTCCGCCTGCAATTCGTTGCATCAACCGGGAGCCGCTAGCGCCCTGAAGATCTCCATCAAACGATGCTTCAATTCCGACTGGTTTTATATCGCGCATTGTGCCAATGGTGCGCGATGCGAGTCCTTTGAAAGGAAGTTCACGTTCGTTGCGCTGATCAACCATCATTCCGCCTTTGTATTTTCCGAGACAGAAAACCGGAAACTGTTTCAACTTTTGCAAATCGGTATAGTGAACATTTCTTTGAATGAGATGATAGCGTTCTCCTGCATTGCGCGCCTGCCTCAGTTCGCTACGATATTCTCCCTGCGATTTATCTTTAAAAAGATTTGCAAGACAAAGCGAGAGTGAATCAACTCCTTTATCAAATGCTTCTTTCGTTAATCCATCTGCTTTTAAATCCATCCTCACATCGTAGATGGGAACTGATGTTGCAAACAAACTACCGTCACCGGAAAAAATATTTCCGCGCGATGCTTCAATGGAACGTATTTGCGTGGTGAGCGAATCAGCTTTTGATTTCCAGTAATCTCCCTGCACAAATTGTATTCTGAAAATTTGAAATACGATGGCGACACCAAAAAGAAGAAAGCAGAAGAATACTAAATAGATTCTCCACATGATGTCTTTCTTAGTATCCATGGGTGGTTTGAGGTTTATGGTTTGAGGTTGGTTAAATTTGAGTCACGTGTTTCAGAATTTTCAGATCATTCCTTTTTCTCTTTTGTAGCTATCGTAATTTTTTTCTGCGGCTCTACGGATTCTTTTATCTCCATCGGAAGAATTGCCTTTGCCACTTCTGATTGCTTCGTCCGGAACATCAACTCCGAACTTGTCGAAATAAATTCCGCACGCTTTTCTTTCAGATCATTTTTTACATCGTTGATTTCGCGAACAGTGCGTTCCGCGTAATAGCTGTTGCCAATGTAAAAGAGAATGAGAACGGTGAGGAATAAAATGAAAGGCATCATCTTAACTACCTGGTTGCGGTTGAAAATGCCGAACACATGCATGAAGCGAAGAAACTTGCGCGCAGATTTTGTAGAGCGTTTTTTCTTCGATGCTTCTTCTACTACCTCTTCGGGTTTTTCCTTTATGCTGTTTTTTGCCATGATTAAATTTTTTCTGCTGTCCTCATTCTGGCACTTCTTGCTCTCGTGTTTTTTGTGACCTCTTCTTCACTAGCTTCAATCAGTTTTTTATTTCTAGAAACAAAATTTCCCTTTAAATGCCGACCGAAAATTTCATCGCGCGCCACTTCGCCTGAAAAATTTCCGGCAGCAATAAAGTTTTTCACCAGGCGATCTTCGAGCGAGTGATAGGAGATCACTACCAATCTTCCTTTTTCTGCAATCACATCTTTGCATTGCAACAACATTTCTTTCAATGCATCCAACTCGCGATTCACTTCGATGCGCAGCGCCTGAAATACTTTTGCAAAGAATTGAAACTCCTGTCCGCGATTGGTTTCTGTTTTCAGAACTTCCATCAACTCGTTTGTGGAAGAAATCTTTTTCGCTTCGCGCTGCTTCACAATTTTCCGTGATAACGATCTTGCTTCGCGCATGTCGCTGTACTGCCAGAAAATTTCATGGAGCTTTTCTTCAGGATATTCATTAACAATTTTTTCCGCTGTCAGATCGGATTGACTGTTCATTCGCATATCCAGCGATGCATCAAAGCGTGTGCTGAAGCCACGTTCAGGCGTGTCAATCTGGTGAGAAGAAATGCCGAGGTCAGCAAGCACTCCGCTCACAGGCATTGCATCAAGATAGCGCAGAAAATTTTTGAAGTACCTGAAGTTGCTTCTGATCAGCATAAAGCGCTTGTCGTCTATTGTATTTTTAATTGCATCCTCGTCCTGATCAAATGCAATAAGTTGTCCTTTTTTACTCAACCGTTTCAAAATTTCTCTTGAATGCCCTCCTCCTCCAAACGTGGTGTCCACATAAATTCCGTCAGCATTCGTTACCAGCGCATCTACACTTTCAATCAACAGTACCGGCTCATGATAACCTGCCATTTTCGTTTCCGCTTTTTCTGCTCATCACGCGTTGTGCAAGTTTTGAATAGTTGATGCCGTTGTCATTCATACGCTTGTTATATTCTTTCTCCGACCACAGTTCAATTTTTTTTCCGTGCGCAAACAGCACGATGTCTTTTCCGATTCCTGCGTAGTCCATTAGTTGTGCGGGTAATAGTAAACGATCGGCACTGTCGAGTAAGATCTCTGTTGCGCCTTTGTAAAACTGGTGAGTAAATACTCTGTTCTCTTCAACCCATTCATCAATGTCATCCACTTTTGTGCTCACCTCATCCCAAAACTTTCTTGTATACAGCATCAGATGTTTTTCCATTCCGCGATTCACGACAAAGAATTTTTGCTCCCGTGCAACGATTTGTTTTTTCAATCCTGCAGGCAGAAGGAATCGTCCTTTCGCATCAACTGTACTTGGAAATTCTCCGATGTATCCCAACATAAAAAAATTAGGTGCGCTAATGTAAAACAAAAAATCCCACATTTAAACACTTTTTGACACTTTGTTGAAAACTATTTTTCTGCCCGTTTATTCTTCTTGAAAAAGGAGAATTCAATTTTTCTTTTCGGGAAACTCAACTAACAAATGAGTATTAATTCAAAAATATTTTTGCGATGAATGAGGTAACGGATTTTCTTTACTTTTGAAACCACACTTATGAGTTACACCATACGGAACGAAAAAGATTTTCAATACATTGATGAAGGCAGTGGTCCCGTGCTTGTTCTTTTGCATGGCTTGTTTGGCGCGTTAAGCAATTGGGTAGATGTAGTAGAGCGTTTCAAGAAAAATTACCGTGTGGTAATTCCGCTCATGCCGATTTACTCGCTGCCGATTCTCAACACAAATGTGAAAGCGCTTGCCGAGTTTGTCAATGACTTTATTCAGCACATGGGTTTTGAAAAAGTTGTGCTAATCGGAAACTCGCTTGGTGGGCACGTTACCTTAGTGTATGTGCGCAAGCATCCGGAACGTGTCACGGGAATGGTGCTTACAGGAAGTTCCGGTCTTTATGAAAATGCGATGGGCGGCACTTTTCCTAAACGTGAGGATCGCAACTACATCCGGCAAAAAGTAGAAGTAACTTTTTACAATCCTAAATCAGCGACCGAGGAATTGGTTGATGAATGTTTTACTATCGTGAATGACAAAGGAAAACTGATTCGGATTCTTTCTCTTGCAAAGAGCGCAATACGTCACAACATGAGCGAGGAGTTGAAAGATATTTTGATACCTACCTGCCTGATTTGGGGAAAGCAGGACACGATTACTCCGCCTGATGTGGCCGAAGAATTCAATCGCCTTTTACCTAAATGCGAACTACATTGGATTGACAAATGCGGACATGCACCGATGATGGAACAGCAGCAGCAGTTCAATGATATTTTGGAGAAGTGGTTGGACAACCACTTCTCTGGTTAAGTGTCGTTCTAAAAAATCGTCAGCAAAAAATTACTGATCAACTAATTTCAAAAGATCGTCAAGCACGGCAGGGTCAGCAGGGCGTTTGGCATTGAAATCAACAATATTTCCTTTTTTGTCCATGATCATATAACGCGGAATACTGTTGATTTGAAAATAAGAGCAGACTTTCGAAGTCCAGTTACCCGGAGAGACTACCATCTTGCCTTCAAGCCCTAAGTCCGTGATTGCTTTTTTCCATGCGTTCTCATCTGCATCAATGCTGATGTAAAGAAATGTGATTTGCTTTTTCTGTTTGTCCGAAAGATTTTCATGCAACTGTTTTGAGAAGGGCATCATCTGGCGGCAGGGTCCGCACCAGCTTGCCCAAAAATCAATGTACACTACTTTGCCTTTGAGTTCACTGAGTGAAAAAGATTTTCCGTTGATGTCTTTCAATCCGAGTTCATCGTTTGATGTTTGTGTTTGCTGCTGAACAACGGGCTCCTCTATTTTCTTTTCATCCTTCATTCCCATTCGCGCAGCGCATACTCCACTTACGTAGGGATAATAATTGTTCGTCTTGTCTGATGCTTTCAATGTGTTGACCATATTCTTCATCATGAATGGCGAGATATGATCTTTTTCTTCTACACAAAGTTGCGCAAGCCAAATGTCAAACACTTGTCCTTGCAGATGCGCTTTTGCATAGGCAAGTTTTCGATCGGCAGAAGTTGAGTAGTCGTTAAATTTCTTGAAACTGTTGGCTGCTGATGTAAAGTAAACCACGTTGAAGTATAAAAAGCTTTTGTAGGATTCGCAGATCAGCGCATCAGGATTATTGAGCATCACTTTATCAAGTCCTTGCAACATAACTTCGGGCAGTGGTTCAACAACCAGTTGTTGCTTGTCCGAATTTGCGCGGGTGATGGGATAGGCGAGCAATAAACTCCAGTAACGATAGGTGATAAGATTGTTGAGGTAGCTTTTGAAGCCAGGAGTAATGGGATGTTCGGCTGTGTTCTTCTCAACAAAGTCCTGCATGTTTTTTTTGCTTTTAAAAAGTTCATTCTCGAAAGCATCGACAGTGCCGTTCATCATTCGTCCGGTCCAAATGCTGTCAGTAAAATCGTTGCGGAACTGTGCTTCAAAATTATTCAGGAAAAAATTATTCTCGGATCCATTGCCTGTAATAGAAGTGTTGGAGTGCATGGCATCATCGGTAAAACTTACGTTGATGCTGTCTCCCGGCTCGAAGAAGAATTTCAGTTTTGAATTGTTGAAATCAAGTTCAGCAAAAACGGGTTTATCAATGGTTGATCTGAATTTGTACTTATCGTTTACAAGGCCTGAAACAATAAGATCGGGATTGGAGACAAGATAGTTTTTATAAACCCAAAGCTTCACTTCTTTTGTTGTGGCATTGGTTATGGTGCCGGAAAGATAGAAGGATGATTTTGCATTTGCAGCAAAAGAATAAATGATGAGCAAGGAGAGAAGAAGATAGTTGCGAATAATTTTCTGCATGATTGATTTTTGTTGGACGGCAAAATTAGGAAGTTATATGTAACGGGGTGAGGGGCTTCTTTGTTGTTTCATCTTTAAAATTTTTGTTTCAACATTACCTCTTCTTCTTTCTTCTTCCAAATTGAAGATTGTGGAGGGATGTTATCTTTGCCGTCATCTTATGAAAATAACCGAACATTTAAAGAATGCGAATGGCACCCTTCTCTCCGTTGAAATTCTTCCTCCGCTGAAAGGAAAAAGTATTCACAGCATCTGGGATATTCTGGATCCTATTATGGAATTCAAACCCTCGTTTATTGATGTTACTTATCATCGCGAGGAATACGTTTACAAAAAGCGCGAGAATGGATTGCTTGAAAAATTTTCTATTCGAAAGCGCCCGGGCACGGTGGGCATTTGTTCGGCTATCATGAACAAATACAAAGTGGATACGGTGCCGCACATTATCTGCGGAGGATTTTCGAAAGAAGAAACGGAAAATGCACTGATTGATCTCAGCTTTCTGGGCATTGATAATTTGCTGCTGCTGCGCGGAGATGCAATTAAAACAGAATCGAATTTTATTCCTGATCCTAACGGACATAACTATGCGCTCGATCTTGTGACACAGGCGGTGAATATGAACCATGGAATTTATTTTGATGACGAACAAAAGGAAGTTTCCCCTTCCAACTTCTGCATCGGTGTGGCGGGCTATCCTGAAAAGCATTTTGAGGCACCTAACCTGAAAAACGATTTGAAACATCTGAAAGAAAAAGTGGATGCCGGGGCTGAGTACATCGTTACGCAAATGTTTTTCGACAATCAGCATTATTTCGATTTTGTAAAACAATGCCGCGAGATCGGAATTACTGTTCCCGTTCTTCCCGGACTGAAAGCCATCACTACTAAAAAGCAATCAACCGTTCTTCCCAAAACTTTTCATATTGATTTGCCCGATGCGCTTTTGGATGAAGTTGAAAATTGCAAAACCGATAAGGATGTAAAAGAAGTGGGCATTCTTTGGTGCATACAACAGTGCAAAGAGCTGATAAAATTCGGTGTTCCCTGCCTGCATATTTACACGATGGGTAATTCTGAGATTACCTGCCGCGTTGCGAAGGAGGTTTTTTAAATCAGAATACCTTAAAAAAAGTTGCTTTCATGTCCTGCAACTTCTTGCAGGCAGGCAAATGGTTCCATTTTATTGCTTTCTTTACAAAGCAGGCAGGTAAATGACTCCATCCTACTGCCTTCTTTACAGAGCAGGCAGACAAATGACTAAATTCTATTGCTTTCTTTGCTGAGAAGGTAGGCAAATGACTCCATTCTACTACATTCTTTGCAGAGCAGGCAGGCAAATGACTAAATTTTACTACCTTCTTTGCTGTGCAGACAGGCAAATAGCGTTTTTTGTTTAAAAACGTAGGTCAGGAACGACTTTGCACAAGCCGCTGAACGTATTTGCCGATAATATCGAACTCCAGATTAACAGAATTGCCTGCCTTAATGCTGCCAAAGTTGGTATTTTGAAAAGTATAGGGGATAATCGCTACGGAGAAAGAGATGCCCGCTTTCATTTCTCCGAAGGGGGAAGATAAATCTACCACAGTTAAACTTACACCGTTTATACAAACGGAACCCCTCTCAACTAAAAGGTTTTCTGAGTTTGAACTGGTTTGAAAAGTAAACAGCCAGCTTCCGTTTTTATCTTCTATTGATTTGCAAGCGGCAGTTTCATCCACATGTCCCTGCACGATGTGCCCGTCTAAACGGTCACCAAGTTTCATGCAGCGTTCCATGTTTACAAAATCGCCCGGTAAAAGTTTACCGAGATTGCTGCGGTTCAGAGTTTCTTCAATGGCAACCACTTCATAACTATCAGCAAAAATTTTTTCTACGGTTAAGCAAACACCGTTGTGAGAAACGCTTTGATCAACTTTCAACTCATTAGCAAAAGGACAGGCAATTCGCAGCCGCACGTTTGCAGATTCTTTTTCCGCAGAAATAATTTTGCCTAAACCTTCTATGATGCCCGTGAACATTTGTGTGCAACTAACCAATAGTTACGAATGGGTTGTACGAATGGTGAATAGTTGCGAATTTACGAATGTGAAATATAAATGCTAATTCCATTGATTCGTAAATTCGAAACCATTGGTTATTCGCATCCCAATTATTTTCCGCGGATGAGATGGAGGTAGCCATGCAACTGCACGCTTTGTGTGCCATGCAGCCGGAAAAAGTTTACAATGCAGGTGTAGTAATACACCCCGTCCGGACAATCGCCTTTGCTGAATTTATTTTTCCCATCCCAATTAATGTCCTTGTCAGTTGTTTCATAAACAAGATTGCCCCAGCGGTTGTAAATTTTCAGATCAATGTCTTTTACATTTTTGTAAGGCGGACAATTTTTATGCTGAAGCTCGAGCGCAGTTGTAGAATCGCACGGATGATAAAAGTCGTTATTGTGATCACCGTTCGGAGTAAACACAGAAGGGAGCACATATTGCCTGCATGTATCCACACACACTGCGGTGGCTGCACTTTCATTCCCTACAGAATCAACAGCAGTTACTTTGTAGCAACCTGCAAGCGATGGAAGATTGCGATCAACAAGAGTTGTGTCTGTTGGAATGTGAGTGATATTTATCAATTCGTAATTAGTTCCGTCAGAGGAAAAATAAATGTTGTAGTGCAGCACATCATCCGTGCAGGAATGATTTGGATTCGTCCACTGCAAAAAGTTTACATTCTCGATGCAGTCAGAACCAACCGTAAGATCAGGCGGACATGGCGGCACGTTATCAATGGCAGTGGCACAAGTACGTTCAGAAAGATTTATAATCGGATCAACAATTCCCGCAGTTCCGTAGCTGCCTATACTTCGCACATAATAACAATACTGCACACCGTTGATAAGAGAATCATCACTGTAAGTATGCTGAGTTGTGGTTGCAATGGAATCCCATCCTCCGCCTGCATTCTGTTTAAAAATATCGTAGCGGTAATTTGTCCATGGCACATGCTCCTGCCAGGAAAGAATTATTCTCTTATCAGTCGGAGCAAGAGTTAGAAAAACAGAAGAAGCTGTTTGAGTATTTCCTTTCAGATGATCAGGCACACCATCATTATCACTGTCGTAGTACAACTCTATTTTATAGCTGTTCGGTTGAGTTTGTGTATTCAGGTTTGTGTTGTCAAAATAAATAGTGTCATCTTCTCCCACAGGCAACGTTGCTATCAACTGAAAATTACTGCCGATAAAATCACCGTCAGAGCGCAACACTTTATATTGATAAGGGCGATGGAAAACCGTAGTGTCAATCTCCGTTGCCTTACTCCATGCAATGGTATCACTTCCCGTTCCCGCAGCTCCGGTTGTAACTACAGTAACGTTTGTGATAACAGGCAAATCCTTTTTCAGTTGATTACAAACCTGGATGGATGAACAGCTTTCTGAACCATCAGCAAACACCGCAGTCACCATGTAGCAATGCGAAATGCCGATGGCCAACCCTGCGCCATTGTTGGAATCAATAAACGTAGTGTCGTTTAACCCATCTGTTGTTCCGATCAAGGTATAACCTGTATAAGCAGGCACACCCGTCTGACACGGACACTCAATCACACCCGGATACGAACCCACACGATGATAAATGTTATAGTGAGCAACATTCGCACATGCATTCGGATTCCAGTGCAGCATCATCGTGTTGCCGTTCGGATCAACCGTCAGTCCGGTAATTGGCGGAGCAATCACTGTAATCATCACCGATTCATAAGTAACCAAACTAATCGTTGAGTTAATATCATTCGCACGAAACGTAACCTGGTATGGCTGCCTCGCAACATGCGAACAGTTCGTATGCCAGGTAAATAATCCCGTCACCGTATCATTCAGCGAATTGTTTATCGGTGGCGTGAACACGGCAGGCGTTGGAATAATATACGGACTGCCAACAGAAGAAAGCGTAACAAACTCATGATTCGGATCGAACGCAGTAACATTGAAAGCGAGTGTATCTCCAGCAAGCACACAGGTATCAGCCACCGGAAGAATTTGAGGTGGCGCAAAATTTATCGGACAGTGAATGATGCGTATCTGCATGTCGCGCTCCACTTCACCAATCCTGTACCAGGTACCACCAATGTTTCTCCATTCAATAATTAAAAATGCCACGTTATATTCTCCTGCCGAATCAGGCGAAGCCCACACAAGATCACCCGTAACCGGATTGAGGGTAAAAGAATCTGTCGCATACGGAAAACTATAACCGGGAATCGGAAGGTTGCCTTCGCCATGACATACGATTAGCTGATACGATAAGCTATCTCCATCAGGATCATAAGCGGCCGGATTATGGAGAAAAGGAATACCTACACAACCACTGTCAATAGGCGGGTTAAGAAGAACAGGAGAATTATCGGGTAAAAGATTGCCACCGATATTGAGAATAGTATAGATCGCAAACGGAGTAAAAAAAGAGTTCGGAACATTGATCACATTGCCATTGCGGTTAGGATCAACAAACCAGATAGTGTCAGTACCACTTCCCGGATAAGTATGTTCTCCAATATAAACATTTATTCTTATGTCACCAGGAATATCCAAATAACTACTTCGCTGAAAAGCCATCATTGTTCCATCACCGAGATGCACAGAGTCAAGCACAGGTCTGTCCACATTTCCCGGAGGATTTGCACTCGATGTTTTTGTATATGTGGTAATTTTAATCTCGTATTTCAACAATTGCAGATGTCTGAACGTAATTTCACCCGCACGATTATGTGAAGCATTTGCAAACTTAGCAGATGCAAAAAGAAAAATGATAGAGAGGAAAATAAGTTTTCTCACAGGTGCAAAAAGTTATTTGTTATCTGTTATTAGTTACCCGGTTGTTCAATTTCACATCTAATATTCAATTACCTGCTGTTCCATCATCTCCGGCAATTCTCTGTACTCGTATTGCTGAGTTCTCAACTGCGGAGTAAATCCCGCTTCACGAATTGCATTTTGAATTCCTTCTGACGTAAACCGATGAGGAGCTCCCGCAGCGCTTACTACATTTTCTTCAATCATGATGCTTCCGAAATCATTTGCTCCGGCATGAAGACAAAGTTGCGCAACTTCCTTGCCAACAGTCAACCATGATGCCTGTATGTTTTGAATGTTGGGCAACATAATCCGGCTGATTGAAATCATGCGAATGTACTCTTCTCCCGTCACTTTATTATGAACTCCTTTTATGAGAGCCAGCATAGTATCCACATCCTGAAACGTCCAGGGAATAAATGCAATAAACCCTTTTGCATCTTTTGGTTTTTCATTCTGCACCTCACGCAGCCACACCAAATGCTGAAAGCGTTCTTCCAGAGTTTCTACATGACCGAACATCATTGTTGCAGATGTAGTCAGTTTTAGTTTGTGTGCTGCGCGCATCACCTCAAGCCACTCACGACCACTACATTTTCCTTTGGAGATTAATCTTCGCACACGGTCGCTTAATATTTCTGCACCCGCGCCCGGCAGTGAATCGAGCCCTGCATCCATCAATGCTTTTAATACTTCTGTATGAGTAGATCCTTCCAGCTTTGTAATATGAGCTACTTCAGGTGGACCTAGTGAATGTAATTTCAGTTTCGGATACAATCTTTTCAATTCCCGAAAAAGATTTGTGTAGAAACTCAAACCAAGATCGGGATGATGTCCGCCTTGCAATAACAACTGCTCTCCGCCATAACGAAATGTTTCTTCAATCTTTTCCTTATACTGTTCAATGGTTGTAATGTATGATTCCTGATGCCCGGGTATGCGGTAGAAGTTACAGAACTTGCAGTTTGCAATGCACACATTTGTTGTGTTCACATTGCGGTCAATGATCCACGTTACCTTATTATCAGGATGCAGTTGCTTGCGCATCCCGTTTGCCACATCCATGAGTTCTGCTGTTGGCGCATTGGTAAAAAGATATTGCCCTTCCTCCAAAGAAAGAAATTCGAAATGCAGCGCGCGTTGAAAAAGGTTGTCGGAATTCATAAATCAGTTACGGAGTTTGAGCACGTAACAAAAAGGAAAGGTCATTATCAACAGTCACAAATATTTTGGCTAATTTCAGCCCTTCGTTTTATTTCCAAAGGAAAACAAAAGTAGAAAAAGTTATTGGCTTGTCCGCTTTGGCGGATTATTTGGGGGAATGGGGGGTCACATTTTAAATAGTCATCATAACAATGCTTCCGAAACTTAGTTCAACCAATGCAGCCGGCAAAAATGATTCTGTTGTTTTTATTATCCGTGATGAAAAACAAATTCCTTCCGAACATTTTTCTGATGATGAAAAAAAATACATCGAAACGCAACTGAAGGACAAGAAAAATCTTGTTACCGTTAATCAATACAAAAGCATTGCTTTTGTTTACAAACTTGAAGACAAAAAACAAAACCATCTGCTCCTTGAAGCATGTCGTAAAAACGGAGATGCAGTTGCTTCGGTTCTCAACAAACAAAAGAAAACTTCTGTAACCATTGCTGATGAAAGTAACGCGAAAGAAGTTGCTCTTGCTTTTGCTGAAGGAATGATGCTGGGTAATTATCAATTCATCAAATACAGAAAAGATCAGAAGAAAGAAAAAAATTCGCTTCAAGAAATCTCTGTGAAGAGCAGGTATGCAGACGATTCGTCTCTGAAAAATCTTTCCGCTATTTGTGATGCAGTGTATCATGCGCGCGATTTGGTGAACGAACCACAGAACGAACAAACAGCCACACAGCTTGCCACTTCATTTGTAAAAATGGGACGCGAGGCAGGTTTCAAAACGGAAGTGTTCAACAAGGCGCGCATCAAGTCACTCAAGATGGGCGGACTTCTCGCTGTGAATCTCGGAAGTGTGGAACCGCCAACATTCACTGTGATGGAATGGAAGCCACGCAATCCGAAAAATAAAAAACCGTTTGTGCTCGTTGGCAAGGGAGTGGTTTATGATACCGGTGGTTTAAGTTTGAAACCAACACCCAACAGTATGGACTACATGAAGTGCGACATGGGCGGTGCAGCAGCCGTTGGTTGCGCTATGTATGCAATCGCAAAAGCAAAACTTCCTGTGCATGTTATTGCACTCGTGCCTTCCACTGATAATCGTCCTTCAGGAAATGCGTATGCTCCCGGTGATGTCATCACCATGATGAGCGGGCAAACAGTTGAAGTGCTGAACACAGATGCGGAAGGAAGAATGATTCTTGCAGATGCGCTTCATTATGCAAAAAGATACAAGCCGGAACTGGTGATGGACTTTGCAACGCTCACCGGTGCTGCGTCAGCGGCTGTGGGCTCATTTGGAATGGTGTGCATGGGAACGGTTGATGATCAAACAAAGACTAAAATGAAAGAAGCAGGCAATATTGTTTACGAACGCCTTGCCGAATTTCCTTTCTGGGATGAATACGATGAACTCATTAAAAGCGACATTGCCGAAATGAAAAATATTGGCGGACCAACGGCAGGTGCAATCACTGCAGGAAAGTTTTTGCAACGCTATATTGATTATCCGTGGATGCACTTCGATATTGCTGGTCCTGCATTTATACATACTGCTTCTTCTTACAGAGGAAAAGGCGGAACAGGATATGGTGTGCGATTCCTCTTTAACTTCTTTCAAAATATTTAATGGATTTTCAAATAACAGATAACTGCATAGAATGAGCAACGAACAAGAAGGAGGAATAAAAGTAGGCATAACTTGCGGAGATGTGAACGGCATCGGTCTTGAAATCATCATGAAAACATTTCTCGATAACCGCATGCATCAGATATGTACTCCTGTTATCTATGCTGGACAAAAATTAGTTTCTCTTCAACGGAAACTTCTCAATCTAAATGAATTTAATTACCAAACCATCCGCAACAGCAACGAAATTATTTTACGGAAGAATAATGTAGCGAGTTGCTGGGAAGATGAAATACCCGTTGAATGGGGAATGGCGACTGAACTCTCGGGCAGATATGCATTGAGATCGCTTGAAGCGGCTACGAAAGATTTGGCAGACAAAAAGATTGATGTGCTTGTTACCGCGCCCATCAACAAACACAATATTCAAAGTAGCGAGTTTCAATTTAAAGGTCACACGGAATATCTGGCTGCAAAATTCAACGAGCAAAAATATTTAATGATGTTGGTAAGCGACTCGCTGCGTGTGGCAGTGGCAACAGGTCATGTACCTGTGCAGGAGGTTTCAAAACATATCAATATTGAAACTATTTTAGCGAGATTGAAAATGATGAACCAAACATTGAAGCGCGACTTCGGAGTGCGCAAGCCGCGCATTGCTGTGCTTGGTTTAAATCCTCATGCAGGAGATAATGGTTTAATTGGAAAGGAAGAACAGGAACTAATTATTCCCGCAATTAAGAAAGCGAATGATGAAAATGTTTTTTGTTTCGGTCCGTATTCGGGCGATGGATTTTTTGGTGCAGGTTCTTACAAAAAATTTGATGCCGTGCTTGCCATGTATCACGATCAGGGTTTGATTCCTTTTAAGTCCATCAGCTTCTCTTCAGGTGTAAACTTCACTGCCGGGCTTTCTGTTATCCGCACTTCTCCCGATCATGGCACTGCTTATGATATTGCAGGAAAAGGTCAGGCATCAGAAGAATCGCTTCGCGAAGCAATTTATACTGCCGTTGATATTCTGAGGAAGCGTGAAGATTATGATGAGATTAACGCCAAGCCGCTGGAATTTTCGAAACATCACGGAAGAGAGAATTAAAAGAATTTCGGATTGAGGATTTCGGATTAATATCCCGACAAGTTCTTTGCGTTTATTTTTGTTTTGAACCGCAGTTCTTGCTTCTTGTCTCTCTTATGTTTTTTTACTTTTATCCCCTGCGTGAAAAAAACTCACATACTCTTTTTTATTTCGTTGCTCATCGTCTGCGCGAACCTTCATGCGCAATCGCTGAAGATTGCGGGAAAGGTGGTTGATGAAAGTACGGGTGAAGTGATTCCGTATGCAGTTATCGTACTAAAATCCACACACACCGGAACAAGTGCTGACAGCGTAGGGAATTTTCGCCTCACCATTATCGGAAGGCGCGATACTCTTTTAGTTTCAGCACTTGGATACATTGCTGATACCATTTCTGTTTCTCCGCTTGCAGATCAGTTGCTCACGGTTCCTCTTTTGCCAAATGCTTTTCATCTGAATGAAGTTACCGTTCGCATGGGTGAGAATCCTGCGTTTGAAATTCTGCGGAGGGTGATTGCAAATAAATCATTCAACAATCCGGATGAGAAAGATGCGTATGAATACGAAGTGTATCATAAAGTGGAATTCGATCTCAACAATTTTACGGATAAAATAAAGCGCAATATCTTTCTGCGCTCCTTCGGTTTTATTTTCGACAACACAGATACTACCGCTGACAGCATTCCGTATCTTCCTGTGCTTTTCAATGAATCGCTTTCTGATTTTTATTACCGGAAAAATCCTCCGGTGCTGAAGGAGGTAGTGAAAGGCAGGCGTGCCGTGGGTTTGAAGGGACCGAAGATTGTTCAGTTTGCGCAGGATATGTATCTCTCTCCGAACATTTACAATAACTATGTTGTCATTCTTGATAAAAATTTTCCGAGTCCGCTGAATGATAGTTACAAATCGAATTACAAATTCATGCTTCTTGACAGTGGTTTGTTTAACGGCAGCCGCTGTTATCACATAAGTTTTCATCCGAAGGTAAAAGCGGATGTGGCATTTAACGGAGAGATGTACATTGAGGACTCTACGTATTCTGTAAAGCAAATTGATCTCTCGTTCAGCATTGCTGCGAACGTAAACTTTGTGCGCAACTATTGGATAAGGCAGGAGTATGGGCGCGTTGATGGCGGGCACAACATGATTTCTAAAAGCGAAGTGATTGCTGATTTCACGGTGGTGGAAAATTCAAAAGAGTTAACGGGTTTTTTTGGACGGAAAACTTCCACGTATAGGAATTACAAAGTGAACATACTTCACGATACTAAATTCTACAGCGGATTGGACATGGTGACGTTTGACGACAGTTCTGCAACCCGTTCGGAAAGATACTGGAACGATGTTCGTGGCGACAGTTTGACGAGGCAGGAGCGCGGAGTGTTCGCGATGATTGATACACTTGACAAAACTCCCAAGTTTGTTTTGCTGAAAAACTCTGTGAATGCAATTACTACAGGTTGGATTCCTTTCGGGCAACTGGACATCGGAGATTTTTATTCTTTCTATAGCTATAACAGGGTTGAGCATGATCGCCTCAAATTCGGATTGCGCGGACGGAATCTTATCAATGAAAGAATGAATTTCAAAACGTATCTTGCTTATGGGTTTGGTGACAAGCGGACAAAATATCTTGCTGAGGCATCGTTTATCCTTAGTCGCCATCAGAGCGAGCGCAACATTATTGGAGCAAGTACGCGCTTTGATGCGGTGCAGCCGGGAAGAAGTTCGAACACGCTTTCTCTCGACAATATTTTTACTTCGTTTATCAGCACTGCTCCGGTGGTTTACAGAAGTTTGGTGAATGAATCGGAGGGTTGGTTTGAACGGCAATGGTTCACTGGTTTCTCTACGCGCATTGGTATGAGGCAATCGAGGTGGCAGCCGTTTGGTGATTATAGTTACACCGCGATTAATGACCGTTCAGTCATTGATACTGTTCCGTCTTACACGATGGCGGGAGTGGAGTTTTCTGCGCGCTTTGCATTTGGTGAAAGAAATCTGTCTGCTAAGTTTGGTGAGGATTTGGAGGGATTGTTTTTTCCGAAGTATCCTGTTATCAGTTTTAATTATATGCGGGGAATAAAAAATTTGATGAATGGAGAATTTGATGCTGATAAAATAAAATTGAGGATCGAAGAAAAACTGCGCACAAAAAAACTCGGTTATACGTTGCTACGGCTTGAAGGTGGAAAAACATGGGGCACGCTTCCGTGGATGTTTCTTGAAACTCCTGCTGCGAACCAGATTGTGATTAATGATGAAACGGCTTTTAACCTGATGAATTACCTGGAGTTTGTGAGCGATCAATATGCAAGTGCTATGATTGAACAACATTTTGAGGGGTTGCTCTTTAACCGCATTCCGGGGATTAAAAAACTGAAGTGGCGTGAGTTTATTTTTGCAAAGGGTTATGCGGGAACACTTAGCGCTGCCAATAACCAGCGCAGTTATTTATTTCCGGCAGGGGTGGGTGCGCTGAAAGAGCCGTATACAGAAGTTGGCTTCGGGATTGAAAATATTTTTAAGATTTCGAGGATTGATTTTTCGTGGCGGCTGAACTACACGGGCAAGCCGGATGTGTATTACTTTCTTGTGAAACCTTCTTTTCAGTTTAAGTTTTGAGGTTGGGGGTTTGGGTAATTGGGGGATTAGGGTAATTGAGGTAAAGAGGGAGGGTATCTTCTTTGTGCAGCTTGTGAGGGTTTAAGAAATGAGAGGAAGATTGAAAAAAACCTGTGCAGGATGGTTAATTCATCGCCAGACTAGCTATTTTTTATTTAGTAGTTGATAAAAATCAGGTAGAATAAATTAAAATTTGAGTATGATAAACAAAAAATATATGCTTATTACTTAAAATTAAAAGTGTATTGATAGATATTTTGATACGATAAGACAAAATGATAGTAGAATAAATCATAATTTACCGCTGATAAGACAAAAATCAATGTTACTAAATAAAAATATAGGATGAACCATAATATATATTACATTTTTTAAGACACTCTATCCAGTTTTTTGCTTATCCTACTCAGTTTTTTGTCCATCCTACTCAGTTTTTAGCTCATCCTACCCAGTTTTTTGTCCATCCTACTCAGTTTTTAGCTCATCCTACCCAGTTTTTTGTTTATCCTACTCAGTTTTTTTCATATCCTACCTGATTTTTTGCTTATCTTACTCAGTTTTTTGCTCATCCTACCCAAATTCTAATTTATCCTACCTAAATTTTCGCTTACTCTACCCAAATTTTTAATTATTCCACCTGATTTTTTGCTCATCATACTCAAACTTTGGCATACATTTTATTTAGGTGCTGGCAAGTCTTCGGGAGTCGGTTTGTGCGGGGGCTAGAACAATAATTAGAGTAAGAAACGAAATGCCAGGTGAAAGGTACACGGGCAGGCGGACAACACAAGCCGGCACATGACTTTCCGGAATGTTCGGGGTAATAAAATAGTTGCTTCCCTACCCAACCTTTCTTCGTTTTCATGCGTGCAGGTATAATTGAGTAGTGTTTTATTTGTACCTTTCCCCTTTATGAATATTGAGCTTGACCTCATAACTGCGTGCATAAGGCGCGAGCGAAAGGCCGAATATGATCTTTATCGGCTAACGTATGCTTACCTTATGGGTATCTGCTTCCGTTATGTGAATTCGCGGGACGAGGCAAAGCAACTGCTCAATATTGGGTTTATGAAAATACTTTACAATCTCGATAAATACAAGCCGGAAATTCCTTTTAAGACCTGGGCAAGAAAAGTGATGATTAATGTGCTGATTGATGAATACAGGAAAGAAAAAAGGCATCATGAAGTGATTGAGTACGTAGAAGAATATTATGAAACAAATGATTACTCAGAATTGAATGAGGCATTGGTAAAAATGAACGTTGACGAAATACATGCGATGATTAAAAAGCTTCCGAACGTGAGCCAGAAGGTTTTTAACCTGTATGCGATTGATGGATACGGCCATAAAGAGATTTCAGAGATGCTGAATATGTCTGAAGGAACTTCGAAATGGCATTTGAATTTTTCACGAACCAAGTTGAAGGAAATGATTAGAAAATTTATTTCACCTCTAAGAAAAGCAGTATGAATAAAGAGTCAAATAAATTTGATGAGATTGTAAGGGAACGGTTTTCTTCGAAAGATTTTCCATTTGATGAGGAGAACTGGGAACAGGCGGAGCAGGCGATAGATCTTAAAAGGAAAAAGGAAAAGCAACGCAGGGTAGCGCTGATTTTTGTTTTGGGTATGTGTGCAGGTATAGCCATCATGCTTCCTTTTGTGAAGTATGAAGTTAAAAACAATAACATTTCTGAAATCGCCCAAACCAATGAAATTGCAAAGCCGTCATCGGTTAACAAATACAATCTTGTTGAAAGTAAAAGCATCATTCAAGAAAAAAATATTTCAGGCAGCGTGAAACGGGCTTCCGTTGAAACCCAATTTAAGTTAGCTCCAACTTCAACTACCGAAGAAAAGATTTTCGCTCCTGCTCATCGTCCTTCAATTTCAAAAACTACTGAACAGAAAACGGGCGGGAATAAAAATGAATCTGCTGTTGCATCTGATACGACTAACTTATCCGGTAATTCAAGTAGCAACACAATGGGCAACATTAAAGCTGAACTTGTAATTGAGAATAATATGATAAAGGATACAAGTGTCATTCATGAAAATGGGGGAAGTAAAACTGATGCTGTTGATGGAGGCAAAACAGAAACTTCCCAGCCCACTATCACTGAAGTTGCGAGCGTGGTGAAGGATTCTTCTGTAACCGATGCGAAGAGTAGTTCTACTGAAACGCAGCAGGGCACAAAACCTTCAGCAACTAAAATTCTTTTCTCTGTTGATGCAGGAACAAATTATATTTTCGGTTGGAATAATGGCAGTTCAATAGAAGGAAGGGGATTTAATCCTGTTCTCGGAATAGGGGCTACCCGTTTCCTAAATGCAAAGTGGGCGCTTTATACAGGCGTTCAGTATGCCAGCGTAATAAATCTAAGCAGCAGCAAAAAAACATTTACAACGTTATTGCCAGACTTTGGTGAAAGCACTGTGGATACTACAATCTCTACCAGATGGATTCACTATGCACTTGTTCCTGTTTTTGTACAATATCACTTCAACAGTAAAAACTCAATAGAGATTGGTGGATCGGTATCGTATCTTCTCACTACAACCAATGATCTGACCACCAACAAACATTCTGATTTCAGAAATGCTGAGCATTCGAAGATAACAACCTATGGATATGTGCAAGGATTCAATCCATGGAATGCTTCGCTTGCTATCGGATACACAAGAAGGATTACAAACAGGTTTAACATTTCAGCGGAGGGACATTATGGTTTACTTGACATCAAAGACGATTCATTTTTTTCAAGTCGAACATTTGAGCGAAGCACAGGTATAAAACTTTTGATCTCGTATTATATTTTTAATTATTGATTTTCATGAAAAACAGGTTCCTCTTTTTTCTTTTTGCAATTGTAGGTTGCGCAGTTGTTTCCTGTAAAAAGGATTACCCTGCCCCTTCATCATCCGAACCTGAATTTACTTTTAAGGGAACTGTTGACGGAAATGCGGTGAACCTTCAGTCAGGAGTGAACAGTTACTATATGTTCACTTTTTATTCGCTGGATGGAAACGGTGCATACGATTTCGCTGGAGAACTGAAGGATAAAAACTGTTCTTCCAACTGTGCGAACTCACTGAAAATTTCTATCAAAGATTATCGCCCTTACGCTGGTAATCCAACGTCAATTGATACTTCAATAGTTCGCGGTTATTATTCTTTTGCAACGCCATCAGGCACGCCAACAAAATATTACGTAACTTTTTCTGATACTTTATATCATGCAACTGCACAAACTTATCAATGGGAATTTGGCGATGGAACTACATCCAATCAGCACAATCCGGCTCATTTGTATTTACATCCCGGAGTTTACAATGTTAAGCTGACAATAAATACAGGAGTTTGCCTCGCGTATTTAAGTAATGATATTGTTCTCGGTCAATCAGGAAATGCTTTTTCGGTTCCGTTCTATCAAAGTTTTGCTACGGGAACCACGATACATTATGGAGGAAGCATCAGTGGAGTTCACCCTGTAATATGGATTGTTGATTTTGGCGATGGCTCGAGCACCACAGGCACCGGCTGGTCGCATACGTATGCCAATGAAGGATTTTATAATGCATCTCTGTCCGTCACGGATGCAACAGGATATACCGCAGTGAAGCATATAAATGCCGAAACGCAAAACGAAGTGCTTTGCCGAAATGATTTTAATTTAACTGATACTATTATTGCTGTGAATCCCGGAAATTTCTCTGATGTTACAATAGAATGGAAGGATGCGAATGGCAATCTTTTTACATCTGTAAATGACAGTCAGCCGTCAACAAGCATGTTTAAAATAATTTCAGTTGAAAATTTTCTGGCTAATTCAATCGGGCAGCCGACAAAGAAAATAAAAGCAAAAATTTCCTGCGCTCTTTTTAATGGTACTACACGCATTGTTCTTACAGGCGATGTAGCGTTTTCAGTAGCCCATCTCTGAAACGCAACATTTAAAGTACTTCTGCGGCTTTCGCATTTTTTTTTCTTTCCACACCCAACCATTGCCTGTCTTTCTCCGTGATGGTTTGTATAAGGCAATTCATAAGAAACATTTTAAAAAAAATCAGTATGAAAAAAAAATCTCTCTCCGCAATTATTATTGCAATCGTTCTTCCCACTCTACTGTTCGCTCAGTGGGGCGCATCAGTAAACCTTTCCCCAAATTCACTTTCTGCGGGACAAAATGAAAGTATGGGTTCATGCATCGGTGTAAGCGGCAACACAGTGCATGTAGTATGGAGCGACAAGCGCAGCTCTACCAAAGCTGTTATTTATTATACGCGTTCGCTCGATGCCGGTTTAACATGGAGTAATCCTGTTACCATTTCAGACACCAACGGCAATGCATGGAATCCTGCTATTGCAGTGAATGGTTCGAGCGTGCACGTGGTATGGAGAAATATTGTGAGCAATGTTCGATCTTCGTGGTATGTCCATTCCCTGGATGGTGGCAACACGTGGGGCACTCCTCTTTTAATTGATGCCGCTGTTGCTGACTGGCCTGCAGTAACTGTTTCAGGCAACATGGTATACGTGGTGAATGATATTGTAACTTCCACGAATCCATACAACACTGAAATATTTTTTCTGAAATCTTCTGACAACGGCAACACCTGGAGCACACATCAGCAAATCACTTTTGCAACTAACCGATCGGAAGACGAAGCCATCACTGCACTGGGATCTGACATTTACATGGCTTGGAATGATAAAAGGAATGGTGTTATGCAAATCTTCTATAAGCATTCACCGGACAATGGAGTAACATGGGGTGCTGACGTTTTAATAAATAGTGAGCCCTCTTACGGCACGATGGTTTGCGTGAACGGCACACATGTAGATGTACCATCATCTGGTGCCCCTTCCGGTCACTATCAATTACATTTGGATCAGTCGGCTGACGGAGGAACAACGTGGGGGACGGATTTGAATCTGTCGAATGATACTGCCAACACATATTATTATCCATACATGGTTCGTGACGGTGCTGACCTTCACATGACCTACGTGAAAAGCGGTGTTGGAGGACAGTACATACACTCTGCTGATGGCGGTGCAACATGGAGCGCTCCTTTCTCAATGGGCAATGCAGGCATTACACCGTTTGTTGCTTACACCGGATGCGTAGTGCATCTTGTGTGGGCGAATGCGGGGCATATTTATTACGCGCGCAATGCAGCAGGAAATGCAGGACATTGCGGAGGTTGCAACCCACCTGCACAACCCGGAGCAATAACAGGGAGTTCTACTGTTTGTGCTTCTTCTTCGCAAACCTATTCCATCGGAACTGTGACAGGAGCAACAGCATATACATGGACATTACCATCGGGCTGGTCGGGAACTTCGAACTCAACTTCAATAACTGCTACTGTGGGAGGTACGGGCGGAACAATTTCTGTTATTGCAATTAACAGTTGTGGAAGCAGCACAGCACGCACATTATCTGCATCTGTAGTAACCACTCCTGCCACTCCTGGTAGTATTACGGTAAGCGGTGGCAGTTCCAATGTATGCCCGGGCGATGTTCGCACAATCAGTGTGGTTGCAGTTACAGGAGTAACCTACAACTGGATACCTCCAACGGGTGGTGTAATTGTTTCCGGTCAGGGAACTCACAGCATCAGCATGTATTTCAACAGCAGCTTCACTGCAAACAGTATTATCAAGGTTTCTGCTTCCAATGCCTGCGGAACAAGCGCCTTTGCGGTGCGCGGAATCATCAGGAATCTTCCTGCTATCCCTGCCGCAATTGCCGGTTCAACTTCTGTGTGTAATGGCAGTACTACATCTTATTCAATTACCGCAGTGTCAAATGCAACTTCTTATACATGGTCTGTTCCGGCAGATGCGTCTGTTCAATCAGGACAGGGAACAACTGCCGTCAGTGTTCTGTGGGGTGCAACAAGTGGTAATGTCGGAGTGTACTCTACAAACAGTTGCAGCAGTTCAGCAGTCAGGACGCTTGTTGTTTCTGTAACCTGCCGTGAAGAACAAATGCAGCAGACAACCATTGATAATGGAAACTTGCTCGTTTATCCTAATCCTGCATCAGACAAAGTGAATGTTCAGCTTTCAGATAATGAGAATAAAATATCAGAGTTGATTCTGTTAAACACCCTAGGTGAAAAAGTAATGGATCAGAAAAGCTTCGGAGACAATGCTGGCAAGCTAAGTGTGTCCATTAAATCATTGCCAGCAGGAATTTATTTTCTGAAAGTAATAACCGGAACTGAAATTCTGAATAGCAAAATAAGCAAGAAGTAACTCACTGGAATTAATTTATCCGTTCCATAATAAACTGCTTTATCATAAAAAAGCCATTCCACAGAACTGTGGAATTGCTTTTTTCTTTTTGACACAGTTTAATGGACGCCCTTTCTTCTACACTTCGTTTGATGAGTGAAGCAAGCACTCCGTCTTTAACCTTCCAATAGTTTGCCTTCTTGTAACTGGCGAACGGATTCTTCTTCGAAGCCCCGTGTCAAATACTTTTTTCCATCAGTCTCTATGGCTGGATATGGAAAGATCTGCCCTTGCATTTTTGTGGCGTGCGTTGCCGGTTTTATGAATCCAATAACCCTCAAAACATTTCTCCTTCATGCGTAACTTTGCAAGGACAAGATGTGTTCAATAAAAAAAATAGATTTAAAATGATGCGGGACTCTTGCTCCATTGGCATCTTCAGTTTAATAAAATACCTTTACCTCTCGTTAATTTTACTCAATTCCAGAACCATCTATTGATGCAGAAAAGATTTTACTTCTCCGCAATTTCTATTTTTTGTTTTTCGGTGCTTGCTGAAAAAAGCCATGCGCAAACAGGGCTTACCTTCAACGGAGTGAGCAACTATGTAGTGATGGGTGCGGCTCCGGGATTGAACTCTACCTCTTTTACGGTAGAAGCGTGGTTTAAGAAAGAAGGCAGCGGCACAGTTACGAGCACTGGCACTGGTGGATTGTTTGCAATTCCGCTTGTTGCGAAAGGAAGAGCCGAAGCTGATGGAAGCAATAAGGACTTTAATTATTTTCTTGGCATTGATGCTACCAATAATGTGCTGGCTGCAGATTTTGAAGAAGGCGTTACGGATCCAAATCCCGGAACGAATCATCCGATAAAAGGCATTACACCTATCTGCAACAATGTTTGGTATCATGCATGTGTTACTTACAACGGAACAACGTGGCGGCTTTACCTGAACGGTGTGCTTGAAAAATTTTTAGTGGTGAATCATTTGCCACAGGCAGCAAGCATAGAGCAGGCAAGTATTGGCTCGGCAGTTAATTCGCTGGGAGTGCCTGATGGATTTTTTCTTGGCAGCATAGATGAGGTAAGAATATGGAACACGGCACTCCCCATTGCCACGATACAGGCAAACATGACACAACAGATTACTTCTGCAACAGGTTTGACAGGACGTTGGGGACTGAATGAAGGAAGCGGAACATCGGCAGTGAATACCGGCTCGGCAACTGCGGTAAATGGCGTTTTGATAAACAGCCCAACATGGACAACAGGAACTTCTTTCGACCCCGTTCTTGTCACTTCAAATTGCTCAATCAACTTCGGAGGAACGAATTCTTATGTATCGTTCGGAAATCCTTCAGCACTTGGTCTTGCACAATTTACTCTTGAAGCATGGATTTACAAAACAGGAAACGGAGCAACCGTTAGTACAGGTGCAGGAGGTGTTACAGCGCAGCCGATAATTACAAAAGGAAGAGATGAATCAGAAGGCAACACGCGCGACCTGAATTATTTCCTTGGAATAAATTCAAGCGGAAAACTCGTTGCTGACTTTGAAGAAGGATCAGGAAGCGCAAGTCCCGGCACCAATCACCCGATTACAGGAACTACTACGATTGCAAACAATGCATGGCATCATGTGGCGGTTAGTTACAACGCAAGTATTTTCAAACTGTATCTTGACGGAAGCGTAGAGACCACACTCACTATTAACCGTGGTGCACAATCAGCAAGCATTCAACCTGCTTCCATCGGAAGCGCATTGAACTCTACAAGTGTCGCTTCCGGATTTTTCCAGGGAAGGATTGACGAAGCACGTATCTGGAACGTGGCGCGTACACAGGCCGCCATACAGGCAACTATTAATACTCAACTAAGCACACCACAATCAGGAATGGTGGCGCGCTGGGGATTGAATGAAGCATGCGGTACTTCTGTGAAAGACAGCTCTGCAAGTGTTGCAAATGGAACGGTGACAGGAAGCAACTGGTACTGGACAACAGGGGCTACCTTCAATGCAATTACGGTAAACCTTCCACCGAACCAGCCAACGTTGGTTGCTCCTTCTAACAACGCAACAAATACAAATCTCACAACAAATCTTTCTGTGAACGTAACAGATCCTGAATCAGGAACAATGACGGTTGCTTACTATGCCCGCCCCTGCCCGCCTTCCGGAGGTGCTGATTTTACGGTGGTCGGAATTCCGGACACACAATATTATACTTCACTTCTTAATGGCGGTACAAATGATATTTACAAATCGCAAATGACATGGATTGTAAATAATATGGTTAGCCAGAATATTGTTTTCGTAGAAGGAATGGGAGATTGCGTAGAAGACGGGGACAACGATCAAAACGAGTGGAAGCGTGTGGACACTGCACAAAAAATTATTGAAAATCCTTCAACCACCGGGCTCACTAACGGAATACCTTACGGCATGAACGTGGGTAATCATGACCAGACACCAGTGAATAATCCGAATGGAACAACCACTTTGTTCAATCAGTATTTCGGTTCATCACGCTTTAGCGGTCGTCCTTACTATGGCGGACACTATGGCTCTAATAATAACAACAACTATAGTTTCTTCTCAGCAAGCGGATTGGATTTTATGGTGCTTAACTTTGAATACAATCCGAATCCCCCTGTTGCATTACTCAATTGGGGAAGAAGCTTGATACAGGCGAATCCAACCAAGAGAGCCATCATAGGTACTCATGCGCTGCTTGATGTGAACGGCAACTTCGGTCCGCAGGGATTGTTTTTGTACAACACAATGAAAGTATGTCCGAATTTTTTCCTGCTGTTGGGCGCACACGTACCTGGAGAATCGAAACGTGTAAATTCTTTTTATGGTGATACCGTTTACAGTTGGATGGCTGACTACCAAAGCCGCTCTCATGGCGGTGACGGTTGGATGCGCCTGATGAAGTTTTCACCTTCTACCAATTCCATTTCTGTAAAAACATATTCGCCATACCTCGGACAATATGAAACGGATGCGAACAGCCAGTTCAGCGTTTACTATGATATGTCATCAACTGCTTCACCTTTTACTTTGATCGGAACAAATACAAGCGTAGCTTCAGGAGCAACTACTACTTTCCCTTACAGCGGACTTGCTGCGAACACTTGCTATCAATGGTACGTAACAGTGAATGATGGCGAGAGTATGGTCACAGGTCCTATCTGGACTTTTACTACCGGCACAACTCCTGTCCCATTAGTAAATAAAAACAACGAAGGAAATTTACGCGCTGCGGAAAGAAGGGACTTAATCTTATTTCCTAATCCAAGTGAAGATGGCGTGTTCAATATTTTGTTTGCCGATGAGTACAAAAGTGCGGCAGTTACTGTAACAAACTCTCTCGGGGAAATTGTTTTCAAGGGTAAGTTGAATGAAAACAATCTTCAGCAACTCGATCTTACAAATCTACAATCTGGAATTTATTTTCTTTCCATTGAAAACAGTTCGATGAAAGAAATGCGGAAGCTAGTGATCCGATAGAATTATTTTTTGATAATCTTAATTTCTACTCTGCGGTTTGCCTCCCTGTCTTCTTCGGTTATTTCATCTTTGATAAGTTTTCTGTCAGCGCCAAACCCAACATAAGAAAGCCGCGATTTGTCAATGCCATTCTTTATGAGGTAATCATAAATTGCTTTTGCCCGATTGACTGAAAGACCGCCCTGTTCCCGGGTTCAAAGTCCGGTCCGTCTCCATAAGGTATGCAACAAACATGTCCCTGAATTTCTATTTCAAGAGCGGGGTTATCAATCAATGTGTTCAATAATTGTTTGAGCGTTTTTTCTGACCTCGGTAACCAAATGTGCATGCCTGAAAAAAAATTTATATTTTCAAGTTTGATTGTTGAGCCAACTTCTGCATTCTCTATATTTTCGAGAGAAGTATTTTTGACTTCTGTTGAATCCTTCAAAACAGAATCAGAAACTACTGCCAGAATAGTGCTACGAAAAGAAACAGAGATTTCGGCTCGCCTGTTTAAGGCGCGATCGCTTTCATTTTCATTATTATTCAAAGGACTTTTTTTACCGGAGGCTCTTATCTCAATCAACGAAGCATCAACATTCTTTGAAACAAAATACTTTTTCACTTCCTCTGCCCTTCTTAGTGACAACCCATCATTATAAAAATCACTTCCGATCGAATCACAGTGCGCTTCAATATAAATATGCTCTACAACTTTATCCTGAATTATATTTTCAATCTTGCTTTCGAATACTAAATCAAGATTATACTTATTAAATCCAAAATAAACGGTGAGCTTTTTCGGTTGCGACAAACACAAGAAGGGAAGCAGAAACAAAAAAAGACAAGCATCCTTTTTCATTCTGATAAATCAGAACTTACAATTGCACGTTGGTGACATCAATACCTTCGTATTCGGCAAGAGCGAATCAATCCGTGCTGCTTCATCTTCGCTAAAAAGAATTCCGCGTAGTTCAAATGCCTTTAGTTTTTTCAGATTCCCGATCTCCACAGGTATGTCGTAAAGTTCGTTGTCCCACAGTTCAATGATCTCAACATTAGTAAGACCGCCAATGGTGTGTGGCAGTGCTGCAATTTTATTTCTGTTCAGTCCAAGGTAAGTGAGTTGGGAAAGTCTTCCTATTTCATCGGGCAGCAACACCAGGTTATTATTAGAAAGATTGAGCGAAGTTAGATTAATTAACTCTCCAATTGCGGACGGGATGGAATCAATTCTGTTTTTGCTGAGATCCAGTTCGCGCAGATTTTTGAATTTGAAAACATCAGCAGGAATTGCCTTGAGTTTTGTTTTGCTGAGATTGAGGCGAAAGACTTTATCCGGATTTTGAATTGCAACACTTATGCTCCGGTAAATATAATTCGTGTCGTCAATCAGTTGCACTGATGGCTCATCCTGTGCAAAAACAAATTGCGAGATAAATAAGAATATAACAAGCGTGTATTTCAATGGGACGAACGAATGTTGAAGTAACAAACGCTAAAGAAGCAATTTTGTTGCAACAATTTTATCCTCCGTCATTTTATTCTTCAACTCTTCCAAACTGCGAAGGTGAATGTCATCACGAACACGCGCTTTAAGTATTACAATGATGTTGTGATTGTAAATGCTGCGGTCAAAATCAAAGATATTCACCTCCACACTCAACCGCTTGCCCTGCACCACCGGACGATAGCCGATGTACAACATTCCTTTAAAGGTTTCTTCTCCAATTTTTACAAGAACTGCATAAATCCCGGTTGCCGGAATCAACTTGTATGGCTCAGCAATACTAATGTTCGCAGTTGGGAAACCAAGGGTTCGCCCAATCTTATCGCCATCAACAACTTTTCCGCTCAATGTGAAATCATGACCCAGCAATTCGCTTGCGGTTTTCACATCTCCGGTCAGCAAAGAATTTCTGATTTTGGTTGAACTTACGGCAAGTTCATTAATTACCTGCTTTGGGATTTCTTCAAGATGAAATCCGTAGATCGGTGACATCTCTTCCAAATCTTTAAATGATCCTTCGCGGTTTCTTCCGAAGTGATGATCGTACCCGATCACCAGCGTTTTCGTTCCGATTTTATTTACGAGAATATCTCTTACAAATTCCACCGCACTCTGTCTGCTGAATTCCTTATCGAATGGTTGAATGATGAGATGATCAACACCAATTTTTTTCAGCAACTCAATGCGCTCGCTCATAGTAGTGAGCAATTTTAAATTGTTGTCGTCCGGTTGCAAAACCATTCGCGGGTGAGGAAAAAATGTGAGCACAACGGATTCACCATTCTCATTCTTTGCGCACTCACACAAACGGGAAATAATTTTCTGATGCCCAGCATGCACGCCATCAAACGTACCGATGGTGGCGACTGCGTGAGTCAACGGCTTAAATTCTTCAATACCCTGGTAAACTTTCATAAACGGGGACAAAAGTAAGAGAGAAAACAGATGTGAGACATTAGATTAGACATTTGAGACAATGCAAAAAAGATTTCTACCTTTGATTCAAAATCAATTCTATGAAACAACTATCGGCAATCATTGTTTTTTTATTTCTCGTTCAATTTGTAAATGCACAAAAGGTGAACGAGAGTGACGTTCCTCAAGCGGTGAAGAATGAATTCAGCACTCTTTACAAAGGAGCGAAAGCAGGAAAGTGGATCAAAGAAAAAAATAATTACGAAGCGGAATTTATGGTTGCCGGTTCGGAGATGAGCGTACTTATTGATGCCACAGGAAAACTTCTTGAAACAGAAACTGAAATGCCTGCGAGTGCATTGCCACAAGCTGTTCGCGATGCCTGCGCAAAAAACTTTGTCGGAAAGAAAATAAAAGAAGTTGCAAAAATTGTTGACGACAAAGGCGCTGTGAAGTACGAAGCAAATATTGAAGGGAAAGATTATCTCTTTGATGAGACAGGAACTCTCGTGAACTAAGCTTTCTAAATTTTAGTTCAACGAATTTTTTACTTTCTCAAGCGCTGCCTGAATGCCCGCTGGATTTTTTCCGCCTGCGGTAGCATAAAACGCCTGACCTCCTCCTCCACCCTGAATTTCTTTTGCAGCTTCGCGAATGAGGTTCGATGCGTTCAGATTTTTTTCCTTTACTAAATTCTCGCTGATGATAACTGAGAGGTGCGCCTTGCCATCAATAGTTGCACCAAGAACGCAAACAAGATTCTCCAACTGATTCTTCAACTCAAAAGAAATATTCTTGATCGCATCTGCATTGCCAAGTTCAATTTTTTCAGCAATCAGGTTTACTCCGTTCACGGCATTTACTTTTTCAAGTAAGTCAGCTTTTATCTCTTGCGCTATTTCATTTGTGCGCTTATCAATCAGCTTCAACAAACTTTCTTCCTGTTGAAGCAATGGGGCAGTTAAGTCAATCTCCTTCTCCAAATCCATACCGGATTTTCCTTCAACTCCCGCATAAAGATTCAGCGCTTTAGTTTTTAATGCTTCAATCTTTTCCAGCAAAGTATTTTCAGCGACAGCAAGTTTTTTGTTTTGCTCTTCGTTGTACTTATCCACCAAACCACCTGTGATTGCTTCAATTCTTCGAACACCGGCAGCGACAGAACTTTCAGAAACGATCTTGAACTTTGTGATTTCTCCTGTGGATTTTACATGCGTGCCTCCGCAAAGTTCCATTGAATATTTCGGATCGAAGATGATGACACGAACGAACTCGCCATATTTTTCACCGAACAAAGCAGTAGCTCCCATTTCCTGTGCCTGCTTGATCGGCACATTTCTTTTCTCATCGAGCAAAATATTTTCTCCGATTTTTTCATTCACCAACGTTTCGATCTTCTGCAATTCCTCATCGCTCACTTTCGTGAAATGAGAAAAGTCAAACCGCGTATGTTCATCATTCACCAATGAACCTTTTTGATTTACGTGTGCACCAAGCACCCGCTTCAACGCAGAGTGCATGAGGTGAGTAGCAGAGTGATTGCTTGTAATTAATTTTCTCCGGTCGCTCTTTACCACTGCATGAAACGATGCAGATAAATCTTTCGGAAGCTTATCTGCAAAATGAATGATCAGATTATTTTCTTTCTGAGTATTAGTAATGGAAAATTTTTCTCCGTTGGCTTCGATGTAACCGGTATCTCCGACCTGTCCTCCGCTCTCCGCATAAAACGGAGTTCGCGAAAGCACAATCTGAAATTGCTCCTTTCCTTTTGCTTTTACTTTTCTGTATTTGAGAATTTCACAATCACATTCAAGTTGATCGTAACCAACGAACTCAACAGCCGCCTCACCCCGACCCTCAGCAAAGGAGAGGGAGACAGAAATCCAATCCTCCGTATCAACTACGGCGGCAGCACGTGAACGGTTCTTTTGTTCAGAAAGGCATTTGTTATACTCATCAATATCTATTTCAACTTCGTCTTCACGAGCCATCAATTGAACTAAATCAATTGGAAACCCATAAGTATCGTAAAGTTCGAATGCAAATTCTCCGGTAATTTTTCCTGACTTACCCGGATCGCCATATGACTTCTCTAAACTTAAAACACCCAAATGATAATCTTTGTACCTTTTAATTCCAGCATCAAGCGTTCTGAGGAATGCATTTTCTTCCTCTGTAATTACGCGCATGATAAAATCCTGCTGCGATTTTATTTCGGGAAAAACATCTTTGAATTGTTCAGCAAGAATCGGTACAAGTTTATTGAGGAATGGTTCTTTCAGATTCAGAAAAGTAAAACCGTATCGAACAGCTCTCCGAAGAATTCTCCTGATCACATATCCTGCTTTGTTGTTTGAAGGAAGTTGTCCGTCAGCAATTGCGCAAGTGATGGCGCGAATGTGATCACTCATTACGCGCATAGCGATGGAACTTTTTTCATCTGCTCCATATTTTATTCCGCAGCGGGAAGAGATGAATTGAATCATCGGCTGAAAAACATCCGTGTCATAGTTGGAAGTTTTTCCCTGAAGTGCCATGCACAAACGCTCGAAGCCCATGCCTGTATCTACATGCTTTGCAGGAAGCGGTTCGAGTGAACCATCCGCCTTGCGGTTAAATTCCATAAACACATTGTTCCACACTTCGATTACCTGCGGATGACCTGAGTTGACAATATTTTTCCCATCCGTTTTCTTCCGCTCATCATCCGTGCGCAAGTCAACGTGAATTTCAGAACATGGTCCGCACGGTCCCTGCTCGCCCATCTCCCAGAAATTATCTTTTTTATTTCCGCGAAGAATTCTGTCTTCAGCAATGTATTGTTTCCAAAAATTAAAACTGTCCTGATCGAAACTCAATTTTTCCTTTTCATCTCCTTCAAAAACGGTTACGTACAACCTGTCCTTCGGAAGTTTGTAAACTTCGGTAAGCAATTCCCAGCTCCACGCAATTGCTTCCTTTTTAAAGTAGTCTCCAAAGCTCCAGTTGCCAAGCATCTCGAACATGGTGTGGTGATAGGTGTCAATACCAACTTCTTCCAAATCGTTGTGCTTGCCGCTAACGCGAAGACATTTCTGCGTATCGGCAACGCGTGGATATTTGATGGGCTGGTTACCAAGAAAAATATCTTTGAACGGAGCCATGCCGCTGTTGATGAACATGAGCGTGGGATCATTCTTCACCACCATTGGCGAAGAAGGAACTATTACGTGTCCTTTACTTTCGAAAAAATCGAGGAAGGTTTTCCTTATTTCTGAAGAAGTCATCTTAGTGTTTCGTATTCTTGATTCAGGACTTTCAATAACTATTAACTCCGGGTGGTTCACTGTCATTACGGCCACACACCTGTAATTCAGAATTTCCTGTTATTTTTGTCCCGATCGCGCGAAAGTAAATCAAAATGCCGAAAGTAAAATACTATTTCAACACGAGTAACCTGAAGTATGAGCAGGTGCGCACTTCTTTTAAGAAGCGCCTTCTTCGTGTGTTCGGTTTTTTGACAACAGCCATTGTTTTTGCAGCAGTCATCGTAGTGGTTTTATGGAATGTGGTGGATTCTCCGAAAGAGAAACAATTGAAACGTCAGCTTGACGAAACTTCGCTTCAATATGAAATGCTGAAGCAGCGTACTGATCAGGCAGAAGCAGTATTGAGCGACATTCAGGATCGGGACAATACAATTTACCGTGTGATCTTTGAAGCAGATCCCATTCCGCAAACAGTGCGGGAAGCGGGTTACGGAGGAGTGGATCGTTACAATGATCTGAAAGATTATTACAATGCTGATCTGATTACAGAAGTAACACAGCAGGTTGACAAGCTCAGCAAGCAACTTTATATTCAGAGTAAATCTTTTGACGAAGTTTTTAATCTCGTGAAAAATAAATCGCAGATGCTTGCTTCGATTCCCGCCATTCAACCGATCGCGAATAAAGATTTAAAATACATCGCAAGCGGTTATGGTTGGCGCATTCACCCGATTTATAAAACCGAAAAGATGCACACCGGAATGGATTTTACTGCACCGGTGGGAACTCCGATTCACGCTACCGGAAACGGAACTGTTGAGAAAATAGAATATGACGGTCGGGGATATGGAAACAATGTAATCATTAATCACGGGTGGGGTTTTGAATCGCTGTATGGACACATGAGTAAGATTGCTGTTCGTCCAGGACAAAAAATAAATCGTGGTGACCTGATCGGGTATGTTGGAAGCACGGGCGCGAGTACAGGTCCTCATTTGCATTATGAAGTGCGTAAAGGTGGCAATCCCGTGAACCCCGCTAACTTCTATTACAATGATCTCACTCCGGAAGAATATCAGAAGATGATGGAGCTTGCGTCAAGACCGGGACAGTCATTCGACTAAAGCATCAACGAATACGAATCTATTTCGAATATACGAATGATGAAAACAAAAATAAATCTCTCTATTTCATAATTACTAATTTCTAATTCAGAACCCCATGCCTTACAAAGAAAGAGAAATCGAAAAAGTTTTTTACACCATCGGTGAGGTGGCGAAAATGTTTGATGTGAATACTTCTCACATCCGTTTCTGGTCGAAGCAGTTTGATGTGATCAAACCCGCGACCAACAAAAAAGGAAACCGCATGTACACGATGAGTGACATTGATAATTTCAAAGTCATCTACCATCTTGTAAAAGAAAAAGGATTTACGCTGAAGGGTGCGAAAGTAGAGATGCAGGCAATGAGAAAGAAAATGAAACTTGCCTCACAACCGAAAATTGATGTGATCGAATCATCTGATTCTGTTGTAGAACAAATTATGCAGCCGGAAACAGATGTTGCTCCTGTTCAAAATGATCTGGTGGATAAAATTGCTTTGAAAAACTCTCTCGGAAAGTTGCGTGCTTCGTTGTTGCAGCTTGATAAGGAATTGGATAAAGTGGAAATATAGACCTCACCCAACCCACTCCAAAGGAGAGGGAGCAACGCTAAAAAAGTCCGCTATATCAGCGGACTTTTTCTTTTTATGCTATTCCCTCATTCAACCTTTCTGCATTCTCGGCTACCTGAAGTGCATCAAGCATATCCTGAATATCTCCTCCGATAAATGTCGGAAGATTGTGCATGGTTAAACCTATACGATGATCCGTAATCCGGCTTTGCGGATAATTGTACGTACGAATTTTTGCTGAGCGATCACCCGTACTAACCATCGTTTTTCTTTTCAGTGCAATGTCAGCATTGTGCTTCGTAAGTTCCCGCTCATAAAGTTTTGTGCGAAGCATCTGCATGGCAAGATGGCGGTTTGCAAGCTGGCTGCGCTCCACCTGACACACTACTACAATACCTGAAGGCCTGTGAGTGATCTGAACTTTTGTTTCCACTTTATTTACGTTCTGCCCTCCTGCTCCACCGCTTCGCGATGTCTGAAAATCAAGATCGGCAGGATTGATCTGCACATCCACTTCATCAGCCTCGGGCAGAACTACAACACTTGCAGCAGAAGTGTGAACACGCCCCATGGTTTCCGTATCTGGCACACGTTGCACGCGATGCACACCGCTTTCGTACTTAAGAATGCCGTACACGCCCTCTCCGGTAATTTTGATAACCACTTCTTTATACCCCCCCATGGTTCCTTCGCTTGCATCCATGAGCTCGGTTTTCCATTTCCGCTTTTCGCAATAGCGCATGTACATGCGATAGAGATCACCTGCAAAAATACTTGCTTCATCACCACCGGTACCAGCGCGTATTTCCATTACAGCATTTTTTTCATCTTCAGGATCAGAAGGAATGAGCAACACTTTTATTTCTTCTTCAAGAATAGTTTTTCTTTTTTCTAATTCTTCTAACTCAACGCGCGCCATTTCCTTGAACTCTTCATCCTTTTCATTGCGAAGCAGATCTTTTGAATGGTCAAGATTACTCAGCACGTTTTGTAGCTCATCGTATTTCCCAACAATCTTTTGCAACTCTTTGTACTCGCGGTTAAGCTGCGCAAAGCGTTTCATGTCGCTCATGGCATTGCTGCCGCTGAGTTCATTTTCAACATCAGCGAAACGGGATTTTATCAATTCAAATTTTTCTAAGAGCATTTTGGGAGAGTACTAAGAACGTAGTATTAAGTATTAAGAGCGCAAAGATCTTCTTTTAGAGCTAAAGAAAAAATGCCGGAAAAAATTCTCCGGCATTTCTCAATACTTTGTAGTCAGTAATTCTTATCTCATAAGATACATCTTCCCCCAGCCCTTCTTAAAATATTTATCCGCTTCAGAGTCGCGGTGTTCTAGGTCGTCACCATTAGAAAAATCAGTGTACACTTTGTAGAGATACACTCCGTTAGCAAGTTGATCTCCGAATTCATCTTTGCCGTCCCATGCGTAGTCAGTGATGTTGCGGCCGATATGAATGTTGCCGAGTTCGCTTTTCATAATTTCACGAATTACTTTTCCTGTGACAGTCATGATGCGGATCTTCATGTGATCGGGAACTTCATTTCCCGTGAGCACGAATACAAATCGGGTTGAAGTTGAAAACGGATTGGGATAGTTAAGTATCTCGGTGATGGTTGATTTGTTGATCACTTCAAAAGAAATACGGTAGTTGTATTTTCCGCTTTCATTCTTTGAACGGTCTGTTGCTTCCACTTCAATTGTGTAAATGCCATCTTCAAGCAGTGTCGGGTCAAATTCAATCTTGCAACTGTTCTTTGGAAGCACTGCCGGTGTAAATCGCATCAAGGCAGAATAAAACTGATCGTTGAAGTTAAGTTGCTGCTTTGCATTTTGCGAAGGTGTTTTGAGATATACACGGAAGTTCGATGTGTCATTCAGCGCAAGGAATTTATTTTCATCATGCAACTGAATTGTTATGTGCGGCTTGCCGGACACGATGTCCTGATCAAGAATGTGAATGCCGTCAAACGTTACATCAAGTATTGGGTTAATTACATCACGGCTGATGTTGAACTTCACTTCCGCAATGTTGTTGAAATGAAACTGCTCCAATTGATGAATATTACCGTACGGATTTGCTTCCACCCACAAACTGTTTTCCCCATATAACCCATAAGTGGTATCAATGGCTACACTCGCAATGAGTGACTGCCCTGTTCGAAGCGAATCGAGCTTGTATGTTTTAATATCATGCCGCGCACGGTTTCGGTCGTACATGTAGAAACTCATTCCTAAACTGTCCATTGGAAGATTGCCGATGTTATCAATTGCAATGCTCATGCGAATAGTATCACCTTCTGATATCGGATTGTTGTAAAATGAATAGTGACGGTTTGCATTGAGCGCGCACTCTGGAACTTCATCATAATAGATTTGCCAGCGATCCATTTGAGGAGGTGTGCGAAGAGGTAGATCCTGCTCATACGCTTTGAGCTTCAAATACGGATATTGGCTTGCACTGATACTGCTGAGAGAATAATCGGGAGTGTTTGTTTGAATGCCTGTCGCAAGTGTATCCCACTTGGCTAAAACCTGATTGAAGCCGTAGATGCTCAAACTTATTGTGTCATGAGTCGCACCACCTTCAAGCGAATGTTCACCCCAATGAAGATTTGTCCAATGCGTTGCAGGACCAACCACTTCTGAAGTTATGTTTCCATTATACCAAACTGTTTTCAGAGTCGTTTGCAAATTAATCATTGAGTTGGTTAGTGTGCCCATTACATATTTCACAGAGTCAGGTTGACCCTTCTTCAGAAAAACTATAAAAGGTAAGTTATCTTGCAGAAGTTGATATACTGTTGGAATACCTAAATCAGTAAATAAATTTCGCATTGAAGTATCTAAGGAATAGACGCAGGGAAACCATGAATAAAAGAGAAGATAATTTCCGTTTTGTATTGAATCTCCAAATTCGTGAAGTCGTTGCATCTGAACAGGATCCAATAATCTGTATTGGAAATAATTTTCAGGGCGTGGTCGATTCGGATTGCTATATACAGTACCAGGACCATTCAAACAATCTCCATCAGGATCACTGAAAATATTTGCTTGTCCGTGAAAAGCATTACAGTTACTCCAAGGAGCCAGTGTGAGAGAATCAATAATAGCAAAGTGAATTGTGGGGCTTCCAGTCCATCCATCATATTCCTGCACTTCTTCATTTAAGCTGTAACCTGTTGCGTGAGTTTCATTTCCGTTTGCAGGATAACCATAATCAACAACATCAAGAGATTTAATATTCTGTCCGAAAATATATTTTCGATCTATACTATCCTGCGCCACATTTTCATAACCATCTCTGTTGAACTGAAAAAAGTGCGCCTGAGACCAGCCGGTTTTATTAGGGATGTAGATAAAGGAACTTTCGTTTTTATTAACGGTAGTGGTGTCATCATACACACGCCAGTAATAAACAGTGTTTGGAAGAAGTGTGTAGTTTGATGGGGACCACGAAACAACTCCTCCGCTTGCCTGCACAAAACCAAAACGATATTTTGGACTGTGCGTTGCAGGATCGTCATTGAAGTAAGAAGTATCAATTTCAAATTTATAGTTGCGTGAAGATCCCAGCGGGTTGGATGTGGATGCCTTTAGGGTGGCTGTTGCGTATGGATGAATAGCATACTTAGGCGGATAAATCGGGACAATATCATTTGAATAAATAAAGAGCGATGTGGTTGCTCCGTTGTTTGAAATATCCTGAAGTTCAGGAATGCGGTTTGTATCGAGATCAACCTGAACTTTAAATGTATTCACGCCTGCACCATTCAATCCTGCTACATGCATGTTTACTGACATGTCATCAGCGTAGTAGCAACGCGGACGGGCAACTGTATAAACAGAATCTACACCATTGGGAAGTGTGCGTGTAATCACTACATGGAATGTATCATTAACTGCACGTGCATAGTTGCGCGTTCTAAAGTGAATGGAAAACGTATCCATATTGGCAGTAATCACATCAGGTGTGAAATAAATATTACTTTCATCAGCAACAAGATCAGGTTTGGGCCATGAGTTAAAGCGAAGCATCGGATCGCCTTGAAGCGACATTTCCAGACACACTCTCTTCATTTCAGAGTCGCCTGTATAACTTGGATTGGTTTCTAAAATCCTGACAGAGTTCTGAATTATTTTTCCAATGGGTTCGCCATAATAGCGGAAAGCAATATTGCGGTAGAGTGTCGTATCGTATAAATTCAGATAGTACGCATTGCCAAGACCTACACTTGCGAAAAAAGCTATGGCTGCCTTGTGATCAGCCATTACAAATTGTTCGCTGTTGCTTTGATCGCGCGTATGGAAATTTCCGGCAAAACACGAACTCGCCATAATGATGGGATACTTTCCATAATTAGTATAATTGGAAGGGAGATCGGTTGCAATGTCAAAACTGGAGCCGGATGCATGTCCAAAGAAAAGCATCATGGAAACACCGCTGTCAATCTTGTTCTTTATTTGTGCTGTTAAATTTAATTGAACCGGATCGGGACTGTTTTTAAAGAACGATGTTACGCGACCGCCATACAAAGTATCTTCAATAATTCCTTTCAGGAAATCAAGGTTGCTGTGGAAACTGGTTTGCTCGCCAATGTTTTCGCCACCACCGAAGTGTAGTATTTCTTTCATCCACGATTCAGGAGGATTTAAGTTTTGTTTTACTTCATACTCTTTTACTTTGTCGAGATAATCAGTTACATCCGACTGGACGCGCGCACTGAGGCGGCCGATTGGAATTGCGGGTTCATACAAAGAACCATTCACGCCAGACACAAGACCGATATCGGATGTCGGATACCCGAATGAAGTAACCAAGCACATGCTCCACAATGTCGGATCGTGGCGCATAGAGTATGGCTCAATGGATTTTCCGACCAGGAAAATTGCCTGTGGCTTCGGTACATTCCACTTATCAAGGATAAAGTGAGTGAAGTTGCGGATTGCCAGACCGTGATTGACGATGCCATACGCAAACTGATCATACAGTTCAGCAGCATCAATCACTACTACACGATTGTGATTTCCGGTTGTTGAGTTGCGGTAGTCCTTGTAGCCGTTTCCAATATTGATTGCATTTTTTAATCCAGCATGAGTTATAATGATGTAAGCAGAATCAACTCCTGTGATGAAGTTGTTGAATCTACTTCCCGCTGTAGAATAATTCAATCTTAAAATACTTGCAGGAACAATGTTTGTAATCGCTCCACTGCTTACTAGCCAGCAAATTTTCGGAGAAGTATTTCCATCATTCGGAATAATTGCCTGCACCCCGGAACCGTTTTGGGTGATCGTGATGCGTTTGTGATTTGTGATATCATACAGCACCGTGCTGCCTGTACCATTGTTGAAGTTTGTCAGGTTAAGATAGGTTTTTCCGTTTCCTAAATCGTCAGGTACAAACATTTTAAATGACGAAGCATTTTCAATATCCATGTTGTGCGGATATTTTACGGAGAGATTTACAAATGAAATTCGGTTAGTAGGATTGGCTCCGCCCTGCGGATAAACAGTGTAAGTAAATGTGGTGCTTGTGCTTGTAAATAAAGAGGGAGAAACAGAGAACGAATTTTTCTTTACCTGATAGCCGTTGAATTGCTCTCTGAAGTTGATGCCGGGTGCAGCGACTGAATAATCCTGGTAGTTATTATTCGCTCCGACAATAGTTGTATTTATTTCAAAATTAGGGCTGCCGGGTCCTGTATAAACATTTTGTGTGTTCACAATCTTCTGCGTAGAAAGATAACTTGACGAGAGAACGGTGCCTACATGACCTTCTGCATTTACATAGTCAATGTCCTGATCAGGGTATCCAACGTTATATTGATCGCTTTCTTCGAGGTAAGATTCTTTAAAAAAGTATGATGCTGCATTGTTGTAAACCACATCACTGAAAGGACTAAAGCGTTTGCCGGGCGATGCGCCCAAGGTGAGAAAATAAACTGCTGTATCAGTTAGCAAACTGTAATTCGGATTCGGCTGCCAGGTGCTGTCCGCATACAATTGTTTATCGAACCATCCGGTGTTTTTCTCTCCATAGAATTCGATGTAGTCATTTGATCCGGGAGTGATGTGCTGATCATTGTTTTCATCAAACACATATATGAATTGCTCTTGTCCTCTTACCCAAAACTGAATATTATTTACATCCCAATTGGTACTTGCCACGCCTGCCCATGCAAGATTTTGCGCAGTAAGGCGGTAGATTCCATCCTGCCAAACTTTTACTTTGTAATATTCCTGCCCAGTGTTGATCCAGGAATTTTCATACGTCTGCGATCGGACAATGAAGGTCGTGAGAAGAAGCACACAGAGTGTGTAAAGTTTTTTCATCTGGTTTTGGTTTGGCTGTCATGCTGAACTTGTTTCAGCATCCATCTATGAATTGATGGATCCCGAAACAAGTTCGGGATGACAATTGGTTATTGTTATTATTTCGTTTCGGTTGTTGATTTGTGTTTGTAAATATCAAGCTTAAGAGAGAATACATTTGAGTACAATGTTTCCTGGCTGCCGATGTTGGTGAGGGCATAATCAATCGAAAGGTTTTTCAGCTTGATACCGATGCCCATGTTCGGTTGAAAGATGGTAGAGTAGGCACCTTCCTGGTCTTTCACTTTCTGAATGTTGCATACACCACCACGCAGAAAAATAAAATTATCATACCCGATTTCAAGACCGAGGTGCGGATCAACACTTACAGGGTTGCTGCTGATTACAACGTTCCGCTGTCCGTCAAATGTCATGTCGAGGTCAAGTTCAGGCATCACTGAAAATTTCTTTCCGATGGTTGCTTTGTAACCAACACCGAGAATAAGTTTGGGAAGTGTAAGTTCAGTCGAGTTTTTGGGAATTTCATTTCCGGTAACGCTGAATACATCCTTAATTTTATCTGTGTTGAAGGTCCATGAGTTGAAAGTGGTAGTAATATCTTTTCCCATCAACCCGAATTGCCATTTGCCTTTGTCGTACTGCACACCCAGGTCGAGACCGAAACCCCATGAATGGCCAAAGTCGCCAACAGTGCGATGAACCACTTTGATGGAACCACCATAGCGCAGTCCTGCAATCTTACTCTGCATAGCATACGAAACCAGGAATGCATAATCAGCGGCAGAAAAAGATTTAATCTTGTCGTAGTTAATATTTCCGGAAGCATCAATCAACTCCGTAGTATCCGGAATATCGTCCACTGCAAAACGGATGAATGAAAATGCCAGTGCGCGCGTGGCATCCACTTTGGCAACAAGGCCTACATATTCATACTTGGCAATACCTGCAAAATATTCGCTGTGCATGCCGGCAATCTGTGCGCTTCCGTTCACGAGCGAAAGTCCGGCAGGATTCCAGAAAGAAGCGGTTACATCATTCACGCTTGCGGCCTGAGCATTGCTCATTCCCAATCCGCGGCCGCCTACACCGATGGATAAAAATTCGTTGCTGTACTTAGGCGCCTGTGCTGATGCAAAGTTGGTGAGAAGAGCGAGTGCCGCGAAAGAAAAGATTTTTAATTTCATTGGTGAGATTGAATTAGAAGTTAGCTATTGGATTTATGATCAATAACTAACGAATAACCTGTGCTTTTATTTGACATCTGTAAAAGTAAATTTTTAATCAATCCGAAATTCAGGGTTTTGGTTAACTGAAGATTTCCGTAGGTGAATCATCTGTTTACATAAGCGGGTTTGCATCGTGAGAATTTATACAGAATAAAAGAGTAAAAGATTCAGCGGAGATGCGAGAAGGAAACAGATCGAATAAAAAAGTATTTGAAAATAATTTTAGAAAAGCGAAACTTTTTAAAGCAGCTAAATATTTCGATAGGTATTCATGAACTCAAAACTAAAACAATTCAGCCACCATGCACCTTGCACCCCCGCCACCATACGTTTCAATAATGTCTAAATCAGCATAAAGAATAGTGCAATATTTTTCAATGCTTTTTTTTCCGGATGCAGAAAAATGATTGCGCGCACGCGCTGACATAAGCAAAAATTTTTCTTCTTTTTTATTTTGAAGCTCGAGGCAGTTGCCGCAGAAGTGATGCATCTGCTCAAAAGAAATGGAAATGACTTCGTGATTTGTTTTTGTAAGAGATGATTTCACGCGTTCTCTTCCGTCACTCTCCTTATTAATTGCATGAAGACAAACGATGGCAAAATTTTCCGCCACACACATCAGCACGTTCGTGTGATAAATTACTTCGCCATTCTTATCATACGCAGAAAATATTTCTACTGCGAATCCTGTTTGCTTGCTCCATTCAAACACAAGATCGTTGTTCGTACGCTGCGAAAGCGATGCATACGCAATTTTATTTTTGTGATCAATGACTAAGCTGCCTGTTCCTTCCAGAAAAATTCCGCGCTCCTCATTATGCGAGAGATCAATTTTATTGTGATACGTTTTACTTAGAGTTCTGATGATGTCTGCCCTGCGCTCAAGTCGTCTGTTCTCTGCCATCATCGGGTATAATATCAAAGTACCGTCCGGCATCGTGCTGAACCAGTTGTTCGGAAAAATCGCATCCGGAGTGTTGAGCAAATCATCCTGCGCAAAAAGATTTACCTCGATACCTGAATTCTGAAGTTTATTTACCAGCGCATCAAACTCACTTTTTGTTTTATGCGCAAGTTCTTCTTCCGAAAAAAAGATTCCCGTCTGCTGAAAAAAATTATCTCCAACCGTTTGAGGGTTGGAGGTAAAATTTTTAGGTCCGATCATCAATACTTTCGAGGCAGCCATTTATTGTTTCACCACGGGCGCAGAGAAAATAATTTTCTTCCTTTCATCAGTAATCTGAATAAGGTAGCTTCCTTTCGTAAGTCCGTCAAGAGAAATTTCTGTTTTATTATTGATCAATGAAAGTGTTTCCGTTTTCACTACCCTTCCTGCAACATCTTTTATACTAATTGAAAGATTTTTAAGAGCGATAGAAGTGCTTATAGTAAGTTTATCATGCGCAGGATTCGGAAATACACTGAAGGCATGACTCAGATCAACATCATTGATTCCTTCCTGATCAACATGCACCGTATCCGAACATGAAGTACATCCGAACACATCTGTGATGCATACATAATAATTTCCTCCCTGCACAGCCACATAATCCTGAAAGATGCCGGCAGGAATTGCGCCTGTTGAAACTTCATACCATTGATAAGTAAGTGATGGGCTGCAAATCAAAGTATCTCCCGCAACCTGAATGCTTGGTGGCGTAGGTTGATTCACATTGATGTATCCCACGTGTGTGTTTGAATTTATACAAGAACCATTTTCAACAGTAAAAGTAGAGTTGAATGAACCTCCAACGTTGTAACAAATATTTGTCGGATTTTGAAGAGAAGAATTCACCGGAGTGCCGCCCTGGAAAGTCCAGATATAAGATGTTACCGTTCCTGTTGAAAGATCAGTGTAATCAATGCAATCGCCCACGCATAAATTTTGATTCGTAGAAGTGAAATCAGGAATCGGAGTCGGAGTAATTGTAACAAGTCCTGACTTTAGAAGAGTATCGGTACCGAAAGCATTTGTTACAATCTGAGTTACATCAAAACTACCGGAAGTGTGGTAACAAACAACAGGGCTTGCAGATGTTGATGTTGATGGATTTCCTCCCGGAAACGACCATGCCCATGAAGTAGCCCCTGTTGAGCTGTCTGTAAAAGTCACGCACAAAGAATCGCAACCTGCTGTAGGTCCCTGTGTAAAATTCGCAAGAGGTGGTACGCCAGCACTTGTTACAGTTAAGCGAACAGAATCAACGGCAAAAGAAGGATCGTTACCATTTCCATCATCATCATTCACCCAATGAAAGGCAAGCCCGACATTCGGATTGTTATTAGCCGATGCAGGCAATGCCATGCTGAATATAGTCCATCTTCCCTGACCTGCTCCGCAGTTTGTTGGTGTCTTTGCCATATCAGCAAGCAAACTCCAGGTAGTGCCATCAAAATACTCTACAGTTGCATTGTCATTCACACCTTGCCCGCGCTCAATATAATTAAATGAAAGAGTAATTGTAGATCTTCCGCTGCAATCAATCGTTGGAGATGTAGCTAAAATATCGGTAACAGTTGATGGTGGTGTGCCGAGGATTACACAGTATCCACCGGCATCATACGCAGCACCGCAATCACCTGTCGGACAAAAAGCTCCTGCACTTGGAGAAAGAGGGTCATTCCCTACATGGAGCGTACCATTGTTGCCGCAACCCGATCCGCATGAGCCGGCAGCATTCCCATTCTCAGCACAACTGATGTACCAGAGGTTAGGAGTGGTAGCGCCTCCACAATCTGTCGTTGGTCCGTTGCTGGCAAATGTCCACGCTCCATTTGGACCGGTATAACTTGTGCAAAGCGATGAACAAGCGTTATTGAAATTTTCAATCCAGAAAATTGTTTGAGCATTTGCTATCACGATCAGAGACAGCATAAGAATCATCAAGTATATTTTTTTCATATTGATAAAAGAATTTTAGGAATTCAAAACTACATAATTTTTAGAGATAATAAATCCCGAATATCATGCGCTTCATGAACAGGGTTAATCAATAATGCCGTTTTTCTTACAGATGTATTACAAAGAAGATATTTCAGCAATCCGCCCGAACGATCTGCACGTTATTACAGTCAAAACAAAACCTGTTCAAAATGAAAAACGAACCTGTAGTAACTTACAATCACATGCAAGATGACGGAACATCTGTGAATCATTATTTCGTTGCAGAAACTGAAAACAACCGGCATCCGATCAGTTTGTATATGATCTTTGCTATTGACATTCTGCTTATGGGGGCCATTGGATTCCTTGCATACCAGATTATCTTTTGAGGAAACATAGTTCTGTTTAAAATAGAAGCCCTCCCCGAACTTTCGAGGAGGGCTTTCGTGTTTGCGATCATTCCTGCTTTTCTTCTGAGAATTTGACAAAAGGATGGAATTTCAGAGTTTATGATTCTTCATCTCCCTTCCTGAACGATTATTCAACAGGAATATTACTTTTGCTAGTTCAAAAAAACATATCTATGAAAAAAATTACTTTATTATCTCTTTTGATTTTATCATTTTCTGTAAAGTATTCCTTCGCTCAGGTTACTCTTACGCAATTTGCAGCCGGCTTCACAGAAGCAGTTGACATTGTAAACGCTGGCGATGACCGGCTTTTTATAGTTGAACGTGCAGGGCGTATCCGCATAGTTGACACAGCCGGAGTTGTGAAGCCAGGATATTTTCTCGACATCCATAACGAAGTAGAAAGCGGATATAACGAACAAGGATTACTTGGTTTAGCATTTGCACCCGACTATACAATCAGCGGAAATTTTTATTGCTACTACACTCAAAAGAATACTGATTCAATTCGCATCGTAAGGTTCATGGTAAGTTCAACCAATCCCGATTCAGCGGATGCATCTTCTGAGCAGGAAATCATTGGAGTCAATCATAACTATGCATTAAATCATGATGGTGGCGATCTCTTTTTCCGGAAAACTGACGGGTATTTATATTTTGCTACTGGTGATGGGGGCAGTGGTGGCGATCCCGGAAATCGTTCACAAAACTTAGATACTTTGCTCGGAAAATTTATTCGTCTTGATGTAAGTGCAGGTGGACCCGGATACACAATTCCTCCAACCAACCCACTTATCGGTTTACCGGGGCGCGATGAAATTTATAACTGGGGAATGAGAAATCCATGGCGCTGGAGTTTCGATCGTTGGAATGGTGATCTGTGGATTGGCGATGTGGGGCAAAACTTATACGAAGAAATTGACTACCAACCCGAGTCAAGTCCTGGAGGCTTAAATTATGGTTGGCATTGTTATGAGGGAAATCACACATATCCTGTCGGAGCATGTACAATTCCAGATGCAGTTTTTCCTGTTCGCGAATATTCTCATTCATCGGGTGGGGTTGCTACTATTGGCGGATTCAGATACCGTGGTGCAAACTTTTCCAACCTGTTCGGAAAGTATTTTTATTCTGACGAGAGTACATCTGGTTACGGAATACATTATTTACTTCCTGATGGCGTGGGTGGCTGGGCAGATACTTCTCTTGGAAACTTAGGCAGGTCAACACTGGTTTGTTTTGGCGAAGACCGTTGGGGAGAACTCTATGTCTCAGAATATGCCAACGGGAACATTTACAGATTTACAGGTGCCTCTTGCAGCCCCGTTGCATTTATCAATAATGCAGATACCGTCTATGTTTGTGATACTCTTTCTCCACAAGAACTTCGCACTCCTGATGGAAAAAATTTTCATTACCAATGGTATCAGGATGGAAATGCAATAGCGGGCAACGACAACGATTCGTTAACCATCAATCAGGGCGGAAGTTATTATGTTATCGCAACAAATTCAGGAGGATGCTCCACCACTTCAGACGCTGTTCGGGTTATTTATGCAGGACCTCCGGCATTAAGTTTCAGCGGGCTTGATACCTTTTATTGTGTGTATTATGGTCAGGCACATTTGATCGGAAATCCGATAGGCGGTGCATTCAGCGGACCGGGAATAACAGGAGTTGGAAATCTTTATTTTGACCCTGCGCTTGCGGGCGAAGGTGACTTTACTATCACCTATAATTATACAAGTACTATAACGGGATGTTCAAATTCTGTTTCATCACAGGTGCATGTAGATCTATGCTCAGGAATTTCAACTGAAAGTTTTCTTCCCCGTTTCAATCTTTATCCGAACCCGAACAACGGAACTTTCACTCTTGATTTTTATTTGAGTTCTAGCATGGCATTAAATGCAGAAGTAATGGATGCAACAGGTCGTATTGTTTACAAGGAACAACTTCATACAGAGCAAGGAGTACAATCTGTCTCCATGAATCTCTCTCATCTTGCCAAAGGAATTTACAATTTGAAAGTAAGTGGTGATAGCGGAGTGGCTACCAAACATTTTGTGATTGAATAAAAAACAATTCGCGCAAAGGACTCCCGAGATTTCGAGACACCTTTGTTTTTGAATTAACGTCTGAGTTATTTCATGAAAAAAAAAATTATAATTATTTTTGCACTCTTTGTGCAATTCTCATTTGCGCAACAACCATTTTCAGTTTCCTTGGTTCAATCTCCAATATCAGCTATGCCTTCTGTTCAATCCGGTGCATTTGCGGAATGGAACGGCAAATGGATTTTTATTGGCGGACGAAGAGAAGGACTCCACAACTTTCAATTCGGAATTGGTTTTTCCACAACAGGCAGAAATGATTCTATATTTGTAGTTGATCCCGTTGCGAACCAGCGTTGGTCTTCCGACCTTTCTGTGCTTCCGGTAGATGAGTTCGAGTCATTGTGTTCAACCAACATGGAATTTTACCAGGTTGATTCTACACTCTACATGATGGGTGGATACGGAAAGAGCACAACGCTTAACGGCTTTGAAACTTTTCCACTCCTCACAGCAGTAAGTTTGAATTCGCTCGTGAATGCAGTAATGACAGGCGATTCTGTTGCGACCTCTTTCACGCAAATTGCTGATACAAATATTGCAGTTGCAGGTGGACATCTGGAAAAAATTGATTCGACTTACTACCTTATCTTCGGCCACAACTTCAGCGGGCAGTATGATAAAACACCCGGATCAATTTTGTTTGTGCAACACTACACAAACTCAGTTCGAAAATTCAATATCAATGATAACGGTTCAACACTTTCAGTAAATAATTTCTCTTCAACAACTGACACTGATAATTTTCACCGAAGGGATTTGAATACAGTAGAACAAATTTTCCAGAACGGAGAATATGGCTTCACTGCTTTTGGTGGAGTGTTTCAAAAAACTGCAACGCTTCCTTATCTCACACCAATTGATATTACTGCAAACGGAACTCAACTCAACTCTTCTTTCAATCAGAATCTGAATCAATATGAAACTGCATCCATTCCGGTGTATGATTCAATAAACAATTTTATGCACACTGTTTTTTTCGGGGGCATGAGTTTGTACACTCTTGATACGGTAAATCATATTCTTGTTCAGGACACACTTATTCCGTTTGTAAACACCATCAGCAAGATAAGCCGTGATGGCGCAGGAAATCTTTCCGAATATAAATTACCAGTTGAGATGCCTTCGCTGATTGGAACCGATGCATGTTTTATTCCAGATCACTCGATCAACATAAAACACAATTCCATTATTGATCTCAATTCTCTCTCAGGAAACACAAGGGTTGGCTGGATCATAAGCGGCATTCAAAGCGATTTCGCAAACATTGCCGACCTTGATCCAATGAGCATGAGCCGACCGAATACTACGGTGTATGAAGTTTGGATTGATGTAACTCCTGATGCCATTCACGACCTTCCGCTCTCCAACAACATTCTTGGTTTGAATGTTTATCCGAATCCAACCGAACACATTTCTAACATTGATTTCACAATGAATGAAAGCGGGAATGCGATTGTAGAAATTTTTGATGAGAAAGGAATTGTACTAAAAAAGTTTGACATCGCAGAATCAAAATCAAAACTGATTAACATTCCTCTTTCCACTTCAACATTCGCGGCAGGACTTTATACTTGCGTAATCAGAACTGCGCACGGCACAAAAGAGGCAAAGTTTGTTGTCCGATAAAAAAACTTAACTCCTCTTCTGCCTTTCAATCCACCTATTGATTTTCGCTTCTAGCACTGCTAGCGGAAGACATCCACTATCAAGTACAGCATCATGAAATTTTCCGATGTTGAATTTCGCGCCTAATTCTTTTTCTGCCCTTGCGCGTAGTTCACGAATCTTCAACTGACCGATCTTGTAAGAAAGTGCCTGACCGGGAATTGCCATGTAGCGTTCAATCTCGGAAGTAATTGATTCCTTGCTTTCACCTTCGTTGTCCAGAGAAAATTGAATTGCCTGTTCGCGTGTCCAACCCTTTACATGCATACCAACATCGACAACAAGACGAATAGCTCGATGCATTTCTTCGCTCAATGCTCCGAAGTATTGATATGCATCGTTGTATAAACCCAATTCTTTTCCGAGCGATTCTGTGTAAAGCGCCCAGCCCTCACCATACGCACCGTACCAGATAAATCTTCTGAACTTCGGCAATAAGTCATTTTCCTGCTGAAGCGAAATTTGATAATGATGCCCCGGAATTGCTTCGTGTAAAAACAAATCTTCCATACCGAATGTGTTAAACGTTTTCGCATCGGGAACAGGAACATAAAATACTCCGGGTCGTGTGCCGTCTGCTGTACCTTGATTGTACTCTGCACTTGCACTTGCTTCACGGAATTTTTCTGTTTGACGGATTTCAAATTTTGTTTTGGGAATCTTGTCAAATAATTTATCAAGTTGGGGCTGCATGGTTGCATGAATGTTCTCAAATGAATGCAGGACTTCTTTTGGAGTATGAAACGGAAAAAACTTTTTATCCTTGTTGAGATAAGTAAAGAACGATTTCAAATCCCCTTTAAACCCTGCATCATCTTTTATCTTTTCCATTTCTTCGCGCAGGCGCTTCACTTCGCTTTGTCCGAGATCAAAAATCTCATCAGCGGTCATCGATGTAGTTGTCCATTGTTTAATCAAATAGTTGTACCATTCCTTCCCGTCAGGGAAATCGCTGATACCAGAAGTGGTGCGGCACTTCGGTATGTATTCATCTTTTACAAAAGCATAAAGCTTCTGGTAAGTAGGAACGATCTGCTCATTGATTGCTTTCCTGTATTGTTCATCTAACCGCTTGCGATCACTATCAGTAAAATCCTTCGGAAAGTTTTTTACAGGCATATAAAAGATACTTTGCGTTGCATCTTTCATAATCATTGACTGCAGTTGAGGAAGCACACGCTCCATTAAAACTTTCGGATAAGTATATCCTGAAGCTGCACCTCTCTTCATATTTTCAACAGCAGTATCGCACCACGCAGTAAAACCGTTGATGCGCGACAAAAAATTATCGTAATCCTTCACGGTCTTGAATGGCTGATTGCTTTGCCCCGAACCAGATTGCGGCATTGTAATAGTTAAACTCCAGAACTGGTTGATGGGAAGCAAATGATCATTGAACCTAAATCCTTCAAGCGCTGTTTGCAAATCCCATTTCAGAATATCATAGCTCATCTGATCATTCTCCGCAAATGTATTCCGATCATAAGTATTCAATGAATCAAGAAAGCGATGATAGAAATGTTTCAGCGTATCGCGGTATGATGTGCTGATGTCATTCGGCAACTGATCGTTGTAAGCATTGTTGCCATTCACGGTTGCCTGCATGGGAAAGAGGCGGTCGTGTTCGTTGTAATATTGTTCAAATAAATCGCTGATGGGTTTCATCGTTGTAGCAGTTTCAGATTTTTTTTGAGAAGGATTTGTACATGCATTCATCAGAAGTAAAATACATGCCGCGGTGTAAAGAATATTTTTTTTCATGAAATAGATTTTATGAGGCGGCAAAGTAAAAAGAAAAACGAGGAACAATTCCGAATAAAAAGTTAAACAAAAAACAAACCCCGGCAGCACCTAACCTGCGCCACCGGAGTTCCACCAACCACGAGAAACAATTCTTATTCTTTCATCCTATATTCAAACGTCTTTCCATCCGCGAAAGAAATTCACGAACTTGTAATTAAAGCTGATAGTGAAAAGCAAGTGCCCGTCCGGTTTAACGAATTCGCTTCGGTGAATATCCGCCACACCCTCACCTGTGCTGGGATCTACAATAATTTCTTTTCCGAAGTGAAGCATGTATTCTGCGGAAAGCGAACAGTCGAAACGTTTGCTGATGTTGATGTGCGTACCCAGTCCCGCCTGCGTGGCGCTGCTCATGCGGTCGGCATGATTGGAACGGTTGCCGATCTGCGACACATAACTGTAGTCGAAACAATGTCCCGCAATAAGATACGGTTGGAGCAAATGATCAAAATGAACATTGCGACCGAAGTAGTACATCAAGCTCCATCCGATGTGGTAATCATCGCGGTGACTGATTTTGGTTTGGGAAGGAATGTAATCAGCATACCATTCCGAATTCAATCTGTCAAAGAACTGAAAGCGGGCTTGTCCGCCAATGCCTATGCCTATTGCAGCATCATCATTAAACATGCTGATGGTGTTTCGGGTTCCTATAGAGAAATTACAGGTAGATGGATCCTTGCCTTTTTTCGAATCTCCGGCGAGGGCTGCGGTGTAGATGAGCAGCAGCATGGCTGCGATAAACAAGTTGCGATTCATAGTACTGTTGTTTTAAAAAGTGACGTAGAATCCTGTCCATTGATTGTGCTTATTTAATTACACTAACGCATGTTATGGAGGTTTATTTTAAGGATTGGAAAATATTTTCTGATAGAAAGTAAAACGATAAAGCTTTCTACTGTAAAAATGCCCTTTTCTATAATGATCTATGCCTTTTTACTTATTTTTTTTCCCTGCACTAATGCACATAAGTGTTTACACTTGTTCACATGCATAGAAATGAGTATAAATAATTGTGTAAGGTAGTTTCCTTCTATAGAAGTGATTGTATACAACTGTGCGAGGTCGTTTCCATGGAAGGAATATAGTGTAACAGAGTTTTTGAATCAATTTCTTAATAAGTAGCCATAAAAATGAAACTGAACCGTGTTTGGGTTTTTTCTGTCGCCTTATTGGACAGGAAAGCTAGTAGTCTCGTCAGGGACTAAATATTGGTAACACTATAGTATCAGTCCCGTTAGGGATGAGATATTTTTCTACTCCGGTTCTTTCAAAATAAACCGTTCATCAAATTCAATATCAAACGCCTTAAGGAATGATTTATACTAATCCATAAAAATTATTTTTTTGTGATGCTCTTCCTGGTTCTTGATGTAGGTTATCACCTTTGGCAAATGCGAATGACTGTAAGAGAATGCACCATAACCTTCCTGCCATTGAAATTTCGATTTCGTAAAATTTTTTTTCATTGATCCATTTGGAAGACTGTCCTTTTATGTCCTGCATTAAATCTGATAATGATTGATGTGGTCTGTAGCCGAGCAGAATGTGTATGTGATTTTGAACGTATTAATAATTACCAATTTATGTTTGTTAGTCTGACAAATTCCGGTTATGTATTTGTAAAGTTCATCCTTCCATGCTTTGTCAATCATTGCTGCACGATACCTTACTACAAAAACTAACTGAAGATGTATCTGGGTGTAGGCGTTTCCCATAGTTGATATCCCGTCCTCACGGAACTTATGCAATGGTCAAATGTAAATTTTCTTTTCGGACGTTTATTAGCGGAAGACAAGAATAGCGAAGGGAAAAACTGCTCCTTGTCGGAAAATTATTTTTGTTCCTTGATCAGTGCTTGCTCCTGTCTAAGTACAATAAAAATTTTGAAACAAGGGAAAAAATATCTTGAGTATACAATAGCAGACATGCATCAGCTAGCAACCCATCACGGTGGAAAATGTTTATCAACATCCTATCGGTCTTTGCAATTAAAACTTGAATGGCAATGTGTAAAGGGGCACATTTTTTCGCTGCCTCCTCAAAAAATTTTAGTAAGAAATTATTGGTGCGCTGAGTGTACCGGCAGAAGAACTCTACACACTGTTGATTCAATGCACAAGATTGCAAAAGAAAAAGGTTGGGAATTTTTAACTTCTGAATTCACTGGTGTTATGAAAAGGCATAAATGGAGATGTGACAAAGGCCACACGTTTGAAGCTTTTCCTCATAACGTAATCAAAGGAAGCAATTGTAGAATTTGCATTGGAAAGGGTTTATTAAGCATTGAGGTATTCAAAGAAATAGCTGCGAAAAGAGGAGGAGAATGCTTATCTGAAAAATATATTAATGATGTGAAACTTAAATTCAGATGTTCGAACAATCACATTTTTGAAGCAAATGCAGACGATGTAAAATACGGCAATAACTGGTGTAAGAAGTGTGCCGGATTAGAGAGAGGTACTATTGAAGAAATGAAATTACTGGCAGAAAAAAGAGGAGGAAAGTGTTTGTCCAAAGAGTATTTGAATAGCGCAACAAGATTAACTTGGCAATGCAAAGACGGTCATCATTGGAATGCGACTCCGAGGGATGTTAAACATAGCGACTCCTGGTGTCCCTATTGCACTTGGTATAAGAATGAAGAAAGGTGCAGGTACATTTTAAATAAATTACTAAAAACAGAATTTGTAAAGACAAGAAGAATAATCAAAGGGTTAGAGTTGGATGGTTATACTGCGGAACATAGTCTCGCATTCGAATATCATGGTGAGCAACATTTTAATGACATCCATTTTTTTTCACGAGATACAACGAAGTTTCAAAAGCAAAAACTAAATAACGAAAAGAAAATTCGTGAATGTAAAAGCAAAGGAATAAGTTTACTTATAATTCCATTTGATAAAGCAAAAAGTAATGAGGAACTGGTTTCATTTATATGTGAATCACTAAATCAATTTGGGTTTCATATTTCTCATAAAATTGAAAATGATTTTATGGATGATTTTTATAAATCAAATTCTACTATAGATGGGTTGAGAAAAATTTTTGAGGCAAGAGGCGGAACCCTTTTAAGCAATGAATATTTTAACAATCAAACCAAGTTGAAAGTTGTCTGTAGAAATGGACATAAATGGGCGACAACTTCTCCTTCATTAAAGGCAAATCATTGGTGTCTGAAATGTCGAACTCCAAAGGTGAAATTTAATATTGTTGATATGATAGGGTTGGCAAAAGGAAGAGGCGGTGAGTGCTTGTCCGAAAAATATATTAATTGCATGACAAAACTACTTTGGAGATGCTCCTTAGGTCATGAATGGTTGGCAAAACCAAATGATGTGAGGCACAAAAATTCTTGGTGTCCTAAATGCAGTAGAAAAATAAAACAGTGAAATATTTCAGCTTTTTGAAATATCGCGATGAAACAAGACAGAAGTAAACTAGCTCCGATGGGCGGGAGCTCCGCGACCATACAGAGGGACGGGTGGTGATTAAGAGTTACGCAATACCGCTTCTAATTCTTCCTTTATTTTTTCTCCTCTTCAGGTTTCTTAAAAAGATCTTTCCACTTGTCGAAGTCGCGGGTGTACATAATGCCGGCACCTGTTTCAGTAAGCTGCCCTTCAATGATTCCTTCGTACTCGTTTTGTCGGAAGCCCTTGAGGCGGTAGCGCCCGTCATCGGTAAGTTTGTACTCGATGAGGATGTCGCCTGTGAGATCGGAGAGGTTATTTTGTTTGGTGCGCTCGCCTTCCACATCCAAGCTGCCGCCCACCTGCACACTGAAGCGCGGGTTGAATTGTTTCTTAAGTCCGATGTCAACCTGCGTGCGTCCCTCCTGCTGCCCTTGCGAGAAATCATCGTAGCTCTGCACATCAAAATTTAATTCCACTCCACGGATGTATTGCGAGCTCCACTGGTTCAGCTGCTGAGAAAGAAATCGGCTTACGCTTTGCCGCGCCACTGCCTGTGCTGTGTTATCGCCTGAGCTTGCGAGCGGATCTTCCTGTATAAAGCGGTTGAGAACGAGGAGTGCGAACACCTGCTTGTTGAGCTCGGATGCATCTTCATTGAGGAGCGTAAGTTTTGCGTTAACGGCTCCGCCCAGCGCACCGCGGCTTTCAGGCGGAAGCTGAATTTCAAAACTGATGTCTGGCTTGAGGAGTGCACCTTTGAGTTTGAGGATTACCTGGAACGGTAGCCGCTCTTTGTAACGGTTTTTTTCGGCATCATTTAATCCTGAGATTTGATTTGCCACAAGATCAATGGGCGAAGTGCGAACGGTATAGATGGCGCGCATGTCTATATCGGCATCTAATGGATCGCCATTCCAGATGATGGTGCTGCCTTTTTGAATTTCGAATTGTTTCTTGATGAGATCCTGCAACGACACGAGATAGCTGCCTTCATTTAATTCGTAGCGCCCTGTTAAGCTGATCTTTCCGCTGGGATCGAGTGCGAAGCTGAGAGCGGCATCGCCTTTCACTACCAGTGAATCTCCTGTGGCGGGATCAATGAGCAGCTTGAGCGTTGCGTTTTTATCCACCTGTATGTCCGCACTTATGTCGAGGTTTTTGAAATCGGATTTTTGATTGGTGCCTTTAGTTTGCTCAGTAAGGATCGGGTTGAGTTTGGAATTGGTGAATTCAACAACGCCTTCGCCACGGTCGGCACTTAGTTTTGATTCAGGCACTGCAAAGGCAACGTAGCTTCCTTTATCAAGCTTGAGCGTTGCAGTAACTTTGGGAAAGCCGGGTGTGCCTGTGATTTTTATTTTGCTGTCGAGGATGAGCGTGCCGTAATAACTCTCCTTGCTTGCTGCAGTGGAATTCATGGCAAGAAAATTATCGGTGACCAGGTTGAGATTGAATGAAGGGTTTGAAAGATCGCTGATGGAAATGTTTCCGTTGATTTGTGCAGTGTGTTCATCTTTATCGCGGATGGTGAATGAAGAGAACTGTACTTCGGAATTTGTAAAGGAGATGGTTTCATTTTTCAGCGAGAGCTTGTTGCTGATGGCTGTTGGTGTGGTGTACACATCAACAAAGTGAAGTTGTCCCTGCAGCTTTGGTTGTGAAAAGGAGCCGCGGCAGGTGAGATCGCCCGTAATTTTTCCTGTTGAACTTTGAAGTTGCCCGAAGGTTAGTCCTTCAATGCTTGTCATATTTATTTGCTGAATGTTCAGCTTGAGATCAAGTGCACTTTCTTTTTGTTGCGGAGAGATGGTGCCTGCAACGGTGAGGTTGTTATCATTCCCGGTGAGTTTTGCATCGAGAGAAATTTCTGATGCTGAAGAATTTTTTGCAGACAGCGTGAGATCACCAACGGGATGCGATCGTATTTTAAGTTCGCTCAGCGTTGCCTGCGATGTGAATGCGCCTTGTTGTAGCAGTGTGAATGTGCCGTTCAGCTTGCCTTCTGCAATGGCGGTATCTTTCTTTATAATGTTGGAAATATTAATAAGCTGAAAATCTTTGAAGCTGATTTCCATGTTCGCACTGTCTTTGGTATTAACGGCAATCATCTCTTCGCCTTTATCAAGTTTTAGATTGATGAGAAGAGGTTTGTTTTTTGCAATGAGAATTTCATTGTCAGCAGGAACGCTCCACACACTGCCGCCCATTGTGAAATCTTTCCCGAGCTGAATTTTATAACTTCCTTTTTCGGGAGAAGTGATCTGCGCATTCAACGCAAGCTTCCTTTCTTTTTCATCTTTACCTACAGCAAGAGCAAGAGAAATTGTTTTGTTTTTTATTTCTCCACTTAAGTCAAGCTTTTCAAGCATGAGTTGACTACTCGAAATTTCAGAAGCATATAGTGAGTAAGAAAGTTTTGATGAATCCGATTTGATGGTAAGTGCAGCGTCCTGCAAAAGTGTTCCGCCATAATTTATCTTGAACATGGAAGCGCGCAGATCAAGAATATTTTTTGCTCCGTCAAAGCTGCCTTCAATAAGGCCGGGTTCAAACTCCGTGAGCGAAGGAAGAAACACTTCAGAGATGACAGGATGATTGCTGAGCTTGATCTCAAAGATGAAATTATTTTTCTCCTGAGATGGAGGAACGGAATCACTCACCGGAAAATATTGGTTGATGTGATTCATTACTTCGCTTACCAGTTTACCCGGAGCAATGCTGCCGTTAAATTTAATTCCGATAAGAGCGCTGCTTAAATTCATTTCGCTTCTTCCTTTCTCATTTACCGATGCGAAGAGTAATGAATCGAGCGTGTACGTTTTAGAACCTTTCACCAGAATAATTTTACTGATGCCTGCGCTACCGTTCAGGTTATCCATGTCGGTTCCCTTCAGATTAGCTTCCACATTCGCAGCGATCCTCATATCATCTTTAATGAGATTCAGCTTTTGCAGATTGGCGCCTTTTAGATTAAGAGCGAACTTATATTGTTCGTCTCCTTTCTTGAAACCAACCACTCCATCAAATACAAGAGCAATGTTTGAATCATTTAGGTTTATTTTACCCGCAAACTGTTGATCAGAAATTTTTCCATCGAGATCAAGATGCTGATAGCGGTATTTATTCAGCTCAACAGAAGCAACCTGCAACTGAATAACTGCATTGGCAGTTTCCTTTGTCATTCCGCTTCCTTTCACGTGCGTGGTGAGTGTTATCGCTCCGAATGTTTTTTCATTCTTCAGCAGCTTGCCTGCGTTGAAGTTGTCAATGGTTACTGTTGCTTCGTATTTTTCCTGCGCTTCCATTTTCACATTCGCATTTACATTTCCAAACGAAGAACTAAGCGCCAGGTCAGAATTGAATTGCTTCAGCGTTCCTGTAAAATTCCCTTTCACAGAAACTTCTTCAGCGATCTGAATACTTGCAGGAATCATAGAAGCAGGAATATTATCAGCGAGATCGGCTTGAGTTGTGTTTAGTTGAAAATCAGGAACGGAAAAGAATGCAACGTCTGCATTTGGCAAGCCCGTTATCTGTAATGAAGTAACAATGCGGGTATTCTTACCTGCTTCAACTATCAGCTTTTTACTTTTCAGGTTTTTTATTTCACCACTCACATCGCCTTCAATTGCGATGGCAGAAGAATGTTCCATGAAGAATGGTTTTCCTAAAAGCTGCGGAGCAAAATAAATTACATCGTTCGGGTCAATAACTGATTTTGAGAAATCAGCACTTACAAAAACATCAGGTAAAGAATCTTTGAAAGCATTGAGAGAAGAATATTTGCAGCGTAAATCACTTTTAATTTTTGTGTGTGATGTTTCAACAACTAAATTTTTAAGCTGCGCTTCCTTCGGAGAAAAGAAAGCTTCGGAAGAAAGATTCTTTAAGGTAAAGCCATTTGCTACATTGAAAGAAAGAGAATTTATTAAGGAATGAGTTTGTGCTTCTGAATATTTTGAATCACTTGCATTCAGATTCAGGTTTGAAAAATGCATATGGTTTGGATCAAAACCACTTTTCGTTTTAGCTACAGCAAGATTATCAAGCTGAAAAATTGTTTTCTTCAGATTGATTTCTTTAACTGTGGCAAGAATTGTGTTTAATGATTCGACTTTCAGAGAATCTTTTTTTGAATCCGATTTCCCCGCCATCCACATAATGAATGAAGTATTGTCGCTTTCAATTTTATCAACCGAATAATGATTGGTTGACAGCTCGACATTGCTTTTCTTCAAAATGAGATCATCAGTAGTGACAGAAATAAACTGACTATCCACCGTATTGAGAAATTTAAAGTCAATCTTTTCAAGTTCAAGGTTCTTAACTGCAAAGAATGGAAGCACCGAAGTTGAATCGTTAGCGGTTGTATTTGTATCACTTTTAGAAATCGTTAATGCAACCTTCGCTTTTGAAAAAAGAAAATCGTCAATACTGAAGCGGAGTTTTTTAAAATCCAGATCATCAGTTTTGATTTCAAGCTTTGCGAAATCTGCTTTTGCGAGGAGTCCTTTGTATTTATCATCAAACAAAAGATGAATATTATTCAATTCAATTTTTGAAACGGAAAAGGCAGCTGATGAAGAACCTCCTCCCGCGGCAACAACAGTGTCTTTCTCCTTGCCTGCAAAGGCATTAATAATAAAGCTGAAATTAAATAAACTGTCGTTATCCGCTCTGTGAACATTCGCTGTAAGATCATCAATTGAAATTTTATTGACTGCGATGTTTCCTCTTATCAGCGCGATCATGTCTATATCCACAGAAATTTCACCAGCATACAGTAACGTATCCTTTTGCTGATCGTCAAGAAAAACTTCTTTCAGGAAAATATTTTTGGGAAACGAAATCCCAACTCTTCCGATGCTTACTGTTGAATGTGTCTTTGAAGAAACAGAAGTAGTGATCTTGTGAATCACGTAATTCTGAATGGATGGAATATTTATTAGGAGAACAGAGAGAATAAAAAGAAATAGTATTCCACTTACTATCCATAAAAGTATTTTCAGAATTGTTTTGATCGTTCTATTCATTCAGGGCAGACAACTGCAGTTGGAGTGTGTGAAAGTATATCTAAAAAAGTGCCAGTGGTTGAGAAAAGTAAGAAGAAAAAATGTAAGCCCTGTCCCGAAGCTTCGGAGCAGGGCCTTCATTTTTTTAGATTGAAATCTTAGTTGCCGTCCTTCTTCAAATCTACAGTTCTTTCTTCAATAGGTCGCAAATCCTGATTAGTGGCCTGATTCCTGTCAAGGTGCTTTTTTTCATCCATTGAATTTTTTGCATTCTGCTCTTGAATAGTTTCTTCAGTGTTTTTGTCAGCAGTGATGTTTTTTTCAGAAGGATCACCCTCTTTTTTCGGAGTGCTTCGGTCCAAGGGAAATGTCCGGTTCTCTTGTTGACTCGATGGAATTGCTTGCTTCTGGTCTTTTTGATTTTCTTTCATTTGATCTTTTATTAAATTGCTTATTTTTATTCATCTGTAAAGAAGCGTGCCACTGAAAATTTGTAACAGACGCTAAACCACAATGGCTTTCGGTTCATCCTTTTTCTTAAGTTCCTCTTTTTCCACTTCCTTCTTTTCAACATACACAGCGTAATCGTTCGGAATAATTTTACTTCCGAATGTGAAGGCATATACTTTTGTAAATTCTGCACCAAAGTAGAGAATCAAAGCTGAGTAATACACCCACAGCAGAATAATGATAAGGGACCCCGCTGCACCATACGTTGTTGCAATCTTGGAACTGCCGAGATAAAAACCAATCGCTGACTTGCCTATCATAAACAGTAATGCAGTGAATGTTGATCCGATCAACGCATCCTTCCAGCTTACTTTTCCGTCAGGTAATGTTTTAAAGATGACCGCAAAAAGGAAAGTAATGATTACAAAAAGCAAGGCGAGGTTGATGGTATAAAATAAGTACACCGACATCTGAGGGAAAATATCCTGCAGCTTATTATTGAAAAGTTCGACCGTTGCATTGAGCATGAGCGAGACTAGCATGAGGAAACCAATTACCACAATCATTGAAAATGAAACGAGACGATTGCGCACAAACTTCGCGAAGCCGCGATTCGGTTTTGCTTTGATTCCCCAGATTCGGTTGATAGAATCCTGTATTTCCCCGAACACGCCTGACGCACCGACAAGAAGTGTGATAACTCCAATCGTAGTCGCAAATACAGTATCACGTGAGAGGGCAACATTCTTAATCATTTCCTGAATTTGCAGCGCAGAGTCCTTACCCACAAAATGGGCAATCTGTCCATAAATTTCCCCTCTTACAGCTTCGGCTCCGAAGAAAATTCCGCACAGAGAAATAATGATAATGAGCAAAGGCGGTAGCGCGAAGATGGTATAATAAGAGAGCGAAGCTCCGAATTTAAGGTCGCTGCCATCAACAAACTCCATCGTTGACTTCTTAAGGAGCTGCCACACGTTGGCAAAAAAGTGAGTCTTCCTAGTACCTTGCATTTACTTTCAAGTTAACAGAATCGTGCCAAGGGCATCTTCTGAATATAATTTCATAAAAAAAAGAAATTCCGAAGGAGTAAATTAACTTCCTTCGGAGTGTTCGTTTTTTTGCAGCGCAAAAATTATTTTGGGATAATTTATTTTGTTGTAGTTACTCACTGATTGTCGTTTCGTGCGGACTTATTGTTTACATACAATGTCCCCCCCTGATCAATGCAATATCCTTCTTTCAGTTGAGTAGTGCTGTTATCTTTCCATAGCACTTTACCGTCAGAAGTTAGCTGCGCTCCGTCTTCCAGAGTAGTAGCGGTGCTCATTGGCTTCCCGTCACTCATCACAACGGTTGATCCGTTATTTACTGATACGCAAAATTTCGAACCTTTTACAGTTGGAACTTCTGATTTTAATTCTTCGGCCAATAAATCCTGAGCCATCGTGGCTGATGCAAAGGAAAGAATAGTAAGGAGGGCTGTTAATTTTTTCATTGTAGTTTTTTTGATTTTATATTTTAAAGCAATAACAAATTCATGCCATCATTTTGAAACACTTTTTTGCTTCTTCATAATTTAGAGAAAGAATGTGTTTTTTAACATTCTTATTTTATCCACCATTGTGTAGTTCTTCCCCAAGCTGAGAAGCCTTTCTACAGCAATGCTGCAGGAGAAAATCAATCGAGAAAATTCTCCATCCCTTTTAACTGCTGTTCTGTCAAGGGTTTCAGGGGTTCATGTGCTTGAATAAAATTGCTGGCACAATAATTCTAAATGGAATTGCAAAGAAGTTTTATATCTATAAAATAAATCAAAATGAAAAAGATCCTGTTATTCATCTCATCGGTAATGCTGTTTACAGCGTGCCACAACTATCAAGCTGATATTGACAAGCTCGAAAATCAGAAGCATGAACTTATTAGTTCTGCTAATTACAAGGATTCAACAATTGCTTCCTTCATTAATGAAGTAAACGAAATTGAATCAAATCTTGCAACTATCGAAACTAAGCAAAACAAAGTTGCTGTTGCTACCGCAAACGGAGAATTAAATGGTAGTCAGATTAACCGCATCCGGGAAAACATCACTGCCATCAATGAACTTATGAAGGAAAATAAGGACAGGTTGCTTGCTTTGAATAAGAAGTTACAAGCATCCGGGCTTAAAGTGGCTAACCTCGATAAAATGGTTGCAAGTTTAAATGAGCAGATTGCTGACAAGGACAAGCAGCTTGCTGAACTTAATGAGCGCGTGGTTTCTCTTAACGCAACAGTAGCACAACTTACGGATACTGTAACTAATCTGACTTCGGATAATTCTACCAAGGAAAAAACTATCGAAGGTCAAATCACTAAGCTGAATACTGCTTACTATGCAACCGGTACTGCAAAAGAATTGCTCGATAAGCAGGTGCTTGTTAAACAAGGTGGTTTCCTCGGTCTTGGTAAATCAAAAGTGCTGAAGAGTAATTACAACAGCAGTGCGATGAACGAGATTGACATCACCAAAACATCAACCATTCCGATTGATGCAAAGGATGCACAGGTTATCACAAATCATCCTACAGATTCATATACTATTCAACATTCCGGTAAAGATGTTTCATCATTACTGATTACCGATCCTGAAAAATTCTGGAAGTCGTCCAAGGTATTGGTTGTTGTTGTTGACAAATAAAGTCCAAAATAGAAACTCCTGCCCTGTTCATTGAACCCCTTGTAAAACCAACATCGGTGAGGATGTGTTTCAGAGCGCAGTTCCATTCGCAAGTTTGCGAAGGGAACTTTTTTAGTTTAATAAATTCCAATGCAACTCCAAACTTCAAATTATTTTCTTGCGTACTTTGTCAGCATTAATTTTTGATATGAATGAAAATAATTCTGTTTTAATTGTTGACGATGAACCGGACATCTGTTTCCTGCTCGGCAATTTTCTGAAACAAAAAAAGTTTACACTCTCCGTTGCTAACACTCTTACGGACGGATTAAGTAAACTCAAGCAATTCTCGCCCTCGCTTTTATTTCTCGACATTCATCTGCCTGACGGTTCAGGACTGGATGCCCTGAAAAATCTGAAGCGGGATTTTCCAAAAATGAAAATTATTATGATGAGCGCATATGACGGTGCAAAGGAGCGGAACAAAGCATTGGAAGAAGGTGCAGATATTTTCATCAGTAAGCCGCTCAATTTTGAAATGATCAATCAATCCATCCAGCAGGTGATGACAGATAAAATTTAAGCAGAAGAAATAACTATGAAAAAGGTTTTGGTGGTTGATGATGATGTGGACATATGCACGTTGCTCTCCGCATTTCTCGGCAAGAAAGGATTTGAAGTAAGCAAAGCCCATAGCTCAAAAGGCATGTTGGCGTTGCTCAACGAAAAAAAGTTTGACGTAGTGCTTTGCGATTTCCGGCTTGGAGATACTGACGGGCTTGAAGCCATCGAAGAAATACACAAGATAGATTCTTCAGTGCCTGTAATCATCATCACCGGATATTCTGATATTAAAACTGCAGTCACGGTAATTAAATCTGGCGCGTTCGATTATGTGGCAAAGCCGCTCATCCCCGATGAAATTCTCCACACCATTCATCGCGCGCTCGATTCAGCAAACGGAGAAGCAACAACACAATCCATTGCTGAGAAAAAAGAAAAATCGAAAGGCGATGTGCTTATCGGAGATTATATCATTGGGGAAAGCAAGGAAGCAAAAGAACTTTTTCAACAGATTGATCTCGTAGCCCCCACTAATTATAGCGTCATTATTTATGGAGAGAGCGGATCAGGAAAAGAAGCCGTGGCAAAATCCATCCACCTGCGCAGCAAGCGAAAAGACAAACCGTTTGTCGCGCTCGACTGCGGAGCCATCTCTCGCGAACTTGCAGGCAGCGAACTGTTCGGGCATGAAAAAGGATCGTTCACCGGGGCGCTCGGGCAAAAGATCGGGCACTTCGAAATGGCAAATGGCGGAACTCTTTTTCTCGATGAAGTTGCCAACCTCCCTTTCGATGTGCAGACATCGTTGCTCCGCGTTGTGCAGGAGCAGCGAATGAAACGCATCGGTGGCGTGCAGGAAATTCAGCTTGATGTGCGCATCCTTGTTGCATCAAACGAAAACCTGCAGGAAGCAAACCGCAAGGGAAAATTCAGGGAAGACCTTTATCATCGCTTTAATGAATTCAGCATAAATGTGCCCGCCTTGCGCCAGCGCGAGCAGGACATGATGGTTTTTGCATACCATTTTCTCTCCGCAGCAAATCACGACCTGGACAAAAAGATAAAAAGTTTTGACGAAGATGTGGTGCAGTGCTTCATGAAATACAACTGGCCCGGAAACATCCGCGAAATGAAAAATGTAATTAAGCGCGCAGCTCTCCTTTGCGATGAAGACATCATCCGCGCAAAATTTCTTCCTGTAGAAATTTCAAACCCCGATAAATTTATGCAGCAGGACGATACCCAGCACCCTACCTCGGGCACCGACCTAAAAAGTGCTGCGCAAGAAGCCGAGCACGAAACCATCGCTAAAGTGCTAAGGCAGGTTAACTACAACAAAAGCAAAGCCGCCCAACTGCTGAACATTGACCGCAAAACGCTTTACAATAAAATGAAGATGTATAATATGTGATTGTGGCACAATATGTCTCGTTCATTTCACCATCAAGCCTGTTCCATGTGAGTCTTTTTTGAGCGGATTTAAAACGATACTTTTTTCTTGCAGTTACTTGCCTGGTTAAATGGAGTTCAGTTTTGATTTTGCCTTTCTTTATATTGCTGTTTTTATCCCAAATTGTATGGGATCGAAATGTAATATCGTTCTAGCGGAGAGTGTTCCCGTTCGAACAAGATTCAATTTCGTTTCAACGAGCTATGAGTGGTACCAGTAAAAATTTGGTTGCGTTTCAATGAGAATGAATCTTGTTCGAACGTGATTGTAGGTTTACGAATGAGATGCAATCCTGCTCGAATGGGATTCAATCTCGTTTTAATGGGAATGGACCATTTGTGCGAAATTTTTTAATTTTTGATGTTTTTAGATGAAGCCCAAAGTAAATAGCGCTCCCAGAAACGGAAATCGCGCATCCGTTGGAAATGGCGTGAGCTGGAATTGAAGTGGTCAGTAGGAAGGAAGGCGGATAGAGCCGCCCGCTACAGCTCAAAAATATTTTTATTCTTTTCCTGTTTTGCAAATAGCTTTGCGCACTAATGTTTTCAATTTACAGGTACAATATTTCCAAACCCGTTCCCTGGCTCGTTGGCATCATCTGCGTGTTGCCGTTGGCGCTCAACTTTGCAGGCATTGATTTCGGAACCGTTACGAGCCAGATAAGCCCGTACCAGATGACAAAAATTTCTGAGTACGAACATCAAAGCGAGCTCAAAGATTTTCTTCTCGGCAGAAACCTGCACACCATTTTTGTTTCGTTCACCATTGCCATTGCTTTCCTTACCGTACTGCTTTCCTTCATTGACTTCCGCATCAAAGGCGATGTAAGCACACCCATTGTTGGCATTGCGTTGTTCTGCGCGGGGCTGCTGGATACGTTTCATATCCTGGTATCCACGCAGGTCATTCACGTTCCAGATCAGCAGATTTACCTTACGGCATTCACGTGGTTTTTCTGCCGCATGTTTCATGCATCTATTTTAATTCTTGGTGTCAGCATTTTCTTAGTGCGACTCGATCTCTTCCGAGAGGAGAACAGAAAGAATGCAAAGAAATTTGTGATTTACAGTGGCATCGTGTTCGTGCTGCTCACGCTCATCACCATGAAAATATTGCTGAACAGGTCCGAGATTCCGCTTTTGGGTTATCCCAATAAAAACCTTGCGCGCTCTTATGATCTTATTCCGCTGGTGCTTTATATTATTTCTGCCGTCTATCTCTTTCCGAAGTTCTACAAACTCCACCCGTCAGTATTTTCTCAAACACTTTTGCTCAGCGCATTTCCTGCCATCGCAACCCAACTCTACATGGCGTTCGGTTCAGAAGAATTGTACGATAACAGTTTCAACATTGCCCACTTTATGACTGCCTTCACCTACTTCATTCCGTTTGTGGGCATCAGTTTAAATTATTTACAAACCCACAAGAGCGAGCAGCGCGTCATTAACGAATTGAGCAGAGAAGCAGCAAGACGAAGAGGCACAGAGGAAATTCTTTCTGGCGTGTTGAACAGTTCAGTAAGTTCCATCATGGGATTGAAAGCCATCCGCAATGCAGCAGGTCACATCATAGATTTTGAATGGATACTCATCAATAAAGTTTCTGACCGCATTTTCGGATTGGATTCAGAAAACTCTTTCGGCAAGCAGATGAGTAAGCTCATGCCCGTGGCATTTGCCGAAGGATGGCTCGATCTCTTCATCAAAGTAATTGACAGCGGGCAGCCGCTCAGCCACGAATATTTTTCTCCGCACTTTAATAAATGGCTGCAACTTGTGGGCACAAAACTGGATGATGGCATTGCCGTTACCATCAGCGACATTTCAAAACGAAAAAATGCGCTCAAAGAATTAGTGGATGCAGAAAAGCTTGCAGTCACCGGGCGTGTATCGCGCACCATTGCACATGAGGTACGCAACCCACTAACGAATATTGATCTCTCCCTGCAGCAACTCAAAGATGAAATGAAAGAAAATGCTGAGGCAGCAGGTCCTTACTTTGACATTATCGCAAGAAACTCACAGCGCATCAATCAACTCATTACTGAACTTCTGAATTCTTCCAAGCCCACGGAGATTGAAGTGACAGAATGTAACATCAACACACTGCTTGACGATACATTGCATCTTGCGATTGATCGTATTCATCTCAAGAAAATAAATTTGGTGAAGAAATACGCGAAGGAACTCCTACCCGTAATGCTCGATGCAGAAAAAATAAAACTTGCACTGCTCAACCTTATCATCAATGCGGTGGAAGCAATGGAAGAAGAAAAAGGAGTGCTAACCATCCGCACCCGAAATGCTGCGCACCGCTGCATTATTGAAATAGAAGACAACGGCAGCGGCATCAGCAAAGAAAATCTCGATAATCTTTTTGTTCCCTTCTTCAGCAAAAAATCAAAAGGCATGGGACTTGGTCTTACTGCTGCGCAAAACATCATCATCACTCACAAAGGAACTATTGATGTAGAAAGCACCGTTGGCAAAGGCACTAAGTTTACAGTTACATTTTAATTTTAGTTCATTCAGTTAACTACCGACTCTTGTGAGGAAAAAATTTCTTCACCTTCGAGATAAAAATCCCCAACGGGTTTCAACTCTTCTCTCATTAATGCCTTTTTTGTTCTGATTTCGTCATTCACACAGTGGCAGGTTATTGGTATAAGAGAAGATGTAAAGTAAAAATGTTATTTGAAAGCCGAGTAGAAAGACCCCTGAGTCCCGTAAGATTTTCAGTAAGGCAACAAAAGTCCGTAAACTCTGGTCCGCCTTTTTTACCCGGCAAAAACTTTAAAAATTATGGATGATCTCTTAACTTTTGGAATTATGGTGGTGTTCTCTTTCTTTCTGCTTACACATGCCGACAAAAAATGGCAAACCCGCAATCAGCGTAGAAGAAAAACGAAACTGAATCAGTTGAACAAAGTCCATCACGCATAATAATTTTTCGGCATTGCATCTACTACCTTGCCTCTCGGCTTTCAGAAACCGATGGCATATTATTTTATGAGAAAAGAACTTTCGTCCAATGGAAAACCAAAAAGATTTGCAAAGCACGAAATCATTTGAAAATGTAAGTGGAGTTTTTAATCCGCCTACCATTCGGATATCATAGAAGAAAGAGCATATTATTCTTCTAACGATGTAGAGAAAAGAGCATATTCTTTTCAGTAAAAACCCGAAGTATCTTTCCAGTGAAAATATTATTTTCGATCCTACTCCTTTTAAAAAAATTTCTGAAGCGGAATATGATGACTTCGAATTACGTGACTAGATTCCGATCGTTTAATAAAAAAGAAGATCAGCACCAAGCACTGTCACTTCGCAGTTTCCTGACTTGTGCGATGTTCAAAACCGTCATCGTGTTCTTTACGACCGTTCCTTTCTATTATCGGGTTATCAGGAATGTTCTTGTTGTTATTCGGGTCGAGCTTATTTATTCTTTTGCTCACTCTCTCCTTCTTTTGGCGGGTCTTTATTGTTCGATCAGACATCTGCTTTTTTATCTGCTTATTAAATTATTGTGCCACGCTAAAAGCAGAAAAATTGTCTCACACTAACAACTTTCAGTTTCACACTGGTTCTCCTTATTTTTTTTCACCGCTTCTTCGAGATACCTCTCATAAATTTTAGCAAGTCCTTCATTTACTTTTTTTTCGGTCTCACGATTGGGTTTAGTGTCTTCTTCAGGTAAGGTAGTTTTTGTGGGGATGATGTCTGCTGCTATTTTAAAATTTCACAATTGAATATAATATTTAGTATGAAGGATGTCCAAATAATTCAGGTAGAATGAAAAAAAATATTTTAATACACGATCTTGAAACGTTCTTTAATAAGCACGCAGCAAAGGAACGGAGAAATATGGCTTTAGATATGAAAAAGGTAAAAGCTCTTTTTGGAATTCTCTACCAAATTCTATCAAATTTGTGTGATAATAACTGTAGTTGGATGCGTCATTCTTCCGCTTTCACAAAACACTTTTCTTTCTTGTGTAAATCAACACTGATCCTCCTACTCCAATCAATAAAATCCCCGCCCAAGGCGACCAATAGAATGGAGTGGTCTCTTCTTTTGTGATATCAATCGGTCCGAGGTCAACCACTTTTTTATGAGTGACAACTTTAAATCCTGTGATGAGTGTCATCAGAATTCCTAAACAGAGTAAAACGATTGCGAATGCTTTCATTTTGATTTTTATTACAGAGTTAAAAGAAACATACCAGCGCACATTTTATAAAAGCGTTTGTTTGTTGGGCAAATAAAAGATTTTTCTGGGGTATCATATTCCCAATTCTACGGCTATGCAGATATTCTTCCCTACTTAATCGATTGGCAGGGTTTTTAATTATGCTTAATAAATAAAAAGAATAATTATGAAACAGGAAAATTTAGTCGAACAAAAACATCTCAACACGATGGTAGATTGTGTAAACTCTCTCGTGTTAAAAGGATTTACAGAAGATTTCAAGGCAAAGGAAAACGGCTTGCAATCTCTCTCTACGAAAAAAGTGTACAAACCCGGAGAAGTAAAAATTCTCAACTTTTATCGCTTCGAAGGAAACTCCGATCCTGCTGACAACAGTATTCTTTATGCTGTAGAAGCTGATGATGGAAAACGCGGAACCCTTGTAGATGCCTACGGACCTTACTCAGACAGCAACGTGACCAGATTCATGAATGAAGTGGAAGAGATAAATAAAAAAACCGAACGCCATATTAAATTCTGAAAGCAGAAAAACTCATGGCATGGGTTTTTAATAACTCCATGTAAAATAAATTTTAAAATAAATTATTATGGAAACAAATGAAAAAATTGTCGATGTATTAAACACAATCGTACAGATAAACAATGATCGTATTGAAGGATACGAGAGAGCTTCAAAAGAAACTGATGATTCAGATTTGAAAGATCTGTTTAGCAAGATGGCATCAAAAAGTCACATGATGAAAAGTCAGTTGAGTTCTGAAGTGTTGAAGCGTGGCGGCAAGCCCACTGAAGGCACCACTACATCGGGCAAAGCATTCCGCGTGTGGATGGATTTCAAAGCAGCGCTGACCGGCAAGGATCGTCACGCAATTCTAAGCTCTTGCGAGTTTGGTGAGGATGCAGCCCAGAATACTTATGCCGATGCATTGGATTCGGGCAACGAGCTTCCTTCCGATATCAGTTCTCTTATCAGCGATCAGAAATCTCAGTTGCGCGAAGATCATGACAGAGTAAAAACACTTCGCGACAGCGTACATGCTTAATGGTTGTTAAGTTTTAAGTTAACTCTTGATAGAGGAAGACACTTGCTAAGTGCCTTCCTCTTTTTTTATCAATATCAGAATAAAAATGTTCAGGGAAAGATTTCTTCTTCCCCTGAAATTATTTTTTCGAAAAAAACTATAGCGGTTTTCTACCTTGTATAAGTCTCAACAGTATTGCAATTATTGCAATCACTAAAAGAATGTGAATGATACCGCCTGCCGCATAACCAAGAAATCCGATTGCCCAGATGATGATAAATACAACTGCAATTAAATAGAGAATGTTTCCCATATCAGTTAGAATTAAAATTAAGAAAATTTATTTTTGAAGTTATGTGACTGCCGGTTGTGTTCCCGGCACCGGAGGACTCGGAACGTGTGTCGGATCAACTTTATTAGGATCGTTCGTTCCAGGGTTGATTCTTGTTGGATCATTTTTCCTCGGATCATTTATATCGGGATCAATTCGTGTCGGGTCGTTTTTGCGCGGATCGTTTATACCGGGCTTAATACGTGTCGGATCATTTTTTTCAGGATCTGAATTCCGACCTGCAATGTTTTTTTTCATTTTCTTTTTTTCAGGAGTATTACAAATACATGCCATATTTTTTCTCTCACTTATTATTTTATTTGCTCTCTTTGAAACAGACCAATAAGAAGACAGAGAATGAAAAAAATCTCTGTTCGGGAATATAATGCCTCACAGTGCGTACATAATTTCTCTAATTAAAACCTGCGACTGTTAATACTACTCTAAAAATTTATGGCATAGTAATTTCAAAAGTGAGGGAAATAAAATTTAACTCAAAAAAAATAAAATTATGGCAAACGCAGCAAAACTATTAGGCGCTCTCCTTATTGGAGCAGCAGCAGGTGCAACTCTCGGTGTATTATTCGCTCCTGACAAAGGAAGTACTACCCGCAAGAAAATTTCAAAGAAGACGGACAATCTTATTGATCAGTTATCTGAAAAAATTAATGAAGCAAAAGAAGCTATCTCTGATTTACAAGACAAAGCGATGGATACTGTGGACGACATCAAAAGTAAAGTGAGTGGTGCGGAAGAAGAAGTGAAATCGCAGGTGAAGAAAGCGCAAAGCACTGCAAACGCCCATGCTCATAACTAAACTGTATTTCTGAACCAAACATTATGGAAGAGAAAGTAAAAATAGAATATCTCGTATCTCACGTTAAAGAATACGCAGAGGAAAGGATGAACCTGATCATGCTTAATGCGCAGGAGAAAACTTCCAAAGCAATTGCAGGTACAGCATCTGTTTTAATTCTCATCGTGCTTGGAATATTTGCACTCGGCTTTATGAGCACAGCACTCGCATGGTTCATCGGTCAGCAGCTAGAGCAGGCGTTTCTCGGTTTCCTGATAGTAGGTGGTGTGTATTTGTTAATCGCTATCCTGCTTTGGGTGAATAGAGAAAAATGGATTGGTTTTCCCATTATGAATGCATTCTTAAAACACATTGCCGATGACGAAGATTGAATCCTATCAACAATTGAAAGATGCAAAGCTTCGCAGTAAGTTGAGATTGCTTGAGCTAGAGGATCAGATCAAAAATGATTACGAAGAAATCAAAAATGATTTCAAGCCGATCAACTTTATTAGCAAAACTGTAAAAAGTATGCTTACATCAGAGAAGAATGGAATAGTCAGCGCTTCCATTGGCGGAACCGTAAATGTGCTTGTAAAAAACCTGTTGTTCCGTAAATCAAATTTCATTACGAAAGCGCTGGTCGGTTTTGTGGCCAAGAATTATGCAAACAACCTGGTCACAAAAAATTCAGATATTATTCTGGATTGGGTGCAGATTGGTCTGCAGAAATTAAAAACCAAGCATCATGAAAAGGGACATCATTATGATTCTACCACTGTTGATGCCGATCTTGAATAATAAAAAATAAAAGTGTTCAGGTTTATAAAGAGAAACGTGCGAATTTAAATTCCCGTTTCTCTTTATTTTTTTTATCCCTAACCGTAATTCAGAAATTATGACTGAATCAAAAAAAAGTAATCAGGCAGAAAAAAAAGTAAAGCCACCGAAGAAAAAAAGAAGAGTAAGAATTGTGCTGCTCATCATTTTAGTCGTGCTCATTATTGCCCGGCTTATTCTCCCCTATGTAGTTTTGCATTATGCAAACAAAACACTTGCAACTATGCAAGGCTATTACGGACACGTGGAAGACATTGACCTAGCCCTTATTCGTGGAGCATATAAGTTGGACAACATTTATATCAACAAAGTAGATTCAGCTTCTCACCAGCAAACGGCTTTCTTCCGTTCAGAAATGATTGATCTCTCTATAGAGTGGAAAGCATTGTTGCATGGTTCTATTGTTGGGGAGCTTGTATTTGAGCGACCGATGCTTCGTTTCACAAAAGATAAAGCAGAACTTAACGAAGTGAAAAAAGACTCTAGCGATTTCAGAATTCTGCTGAAGAAATTTATGCCGCTTAAGATAAACCGTTTTGAAATCAATCACGGAGTCATTGCATACAATGATTCTTCCTCTACTCCTGTTCTAAGTTTGGAAATGACCGACACGTATGTTCTTGCAGAAAATCTTAAAAGCGTTTATGCAGCTAATGATCTCTTGCCGGCAACTATAAAAGCACATGCTTATTTGTACAAAGGAAATCTCAAGCTGGATATGAAGATGAATCCGCTTGCAGAGCAACCAACATTCGATCTCAACAGCGAACTATCAAATACTAACCTACCTGAGCTGAATGAATTTTTTAAAGCGTATGGGAAGTTTGACGTCAACCGGGGCACTTTCGGATTGTACACCGAGATGGCTGCCAAGGAAGGACAGTTTAAAGGTTACGTAAAGCCCATCATTAAAGACCTTGATGTGTTGGGACCTGAAGACAGAAAGGATAGTTTCCTTCACAAACTTTGGGAAGGTTTTGTAGGTACCGTTGGAGTAATTTTCCGCAACCAGAGTAAAGGCCAGATAGCAACGAAGGTTCCCATCGAAGGAAATTTTAAAAACCTGAAGATGGATGTTTTAGATGCAGTGGAGGAAGTTGTGGTCAACGCATTTATACAGGCATTGGTTCCTTCCATTGACAATGAGATCAGTTTAAAGTCAGTCAAACCGACTCAACCGGAAGAGAAGAAGGGCTTCTTCAAGAAAATTTTCAGCAGAAAAGAGAAGGGCAATAAGAAAGAGAAGAAGAAAGGTAAATGATTCTTTGTGTACCTTCTATCCTCACCCGCGTGAAAAGATTTCTACAAATACTGCAACTAATTCAGCAGTTTGAGAGAGAAACACAGCAACTTCAGAGGGAAAAGAGTTTGGAAGGATAGTTGAAAGATATTTTGCGCAACTAATTTCACCAATCAACATGAATTATCTTAACGTAATTATCAATTAGTGTCAACTAGATTAATTCGTGGCTAAAATCCGAACCAATTATGAGCAACTCCCAATCCCAAGTACAAACCCAGAAGCAGGGACTAAATACATTTCTTCTGCAGCAAAAGCTTCAGGTGCTGCACCTTATGCATCTTCCAGCACTCGCACTGGAAGAATACCTGAAAAATCAGTTGGAAGAAAATCCTGTGCTTGAACAAACTGAAGAAGAAAAGAAAGCAGCGGAAGAAGTTTTCTCTAACGAGGAAAAAGAAACAACACAGGAACAAAACAAGCTTAACGAAGTTGCCGAATATTTTCAGGATGATGAAATGTTCGACTATAAAACCTACGTTAACAACACCAGCAAGGACGAACCCGTCTTTGCATCCACCGCAGTTTACTATCAATCATCCCAGGAGCAGCTTAAAGACCAGTTGAAAGATCTGGTGCTCGAGCCACAGGCAAAACATCTTTCAGAATATCTCATTGACTCACTTGCCGAGGACGGTTACCTCCGCATGCCCATTAGCGATCTTGTGGACGACATGGGCTTCGCACAAGGGCGCGTAGTAAGTGATGAAGCAATGATGGAAGCGCTGAAGATCGTTCAGCGGCTCGATCCTCCCGGCATAGGTGCGCGCACGTTGCAGGAGTGTTTGCTGTTGCAGCTTCACCGCAATAAAAACAAAGACCACGATCATCTCACAGCCGAAAAAATTGTGAGCACACATTTCTCCGAGCTCTACCATAAAAACTTCGACAAGATAAAACGCGAAATGATGCTCGATGAAGAATCGCTCAAGAGCGCCATCCGCGTTATTGTGCACCTCTCACCCAAGCCGGTGTTCGCAGCCACTAAATATCTGAGTTTAGCGCAAACTATCATTCCTGAATTCCAGGTAACTGTAGATGAAGGTCGTCTGGAAGTTTCGCTCACAAATAATCCTGCCGCAGCTATCGCCATCAATAAGGACTACGTGGAACTGATCAGCAAAGAAAAAGGCGAGAAGAAAAAAAAAACCGAATTCAACTACTTCCGCAAGAAAGTGGACGAAGCCAAGTGGCTTATCGAAGCCCTTCAGCAGCGCGAACACACGCTCATGGAAATAATGAAAGTAATTGCAGGCATGCAGAAAGAATTTTTCCTCACAGGAGAACGCATCAACCTCCAGCCCATGATCCTCGAAGACATAGCTAAATGCACCGGCTACGACATCAGCACCGTGAGCCGCGTAACCTGCAACAAGTATGCACAAACGCCTTACGGAAACATACTCCTAAAAGACCTTTTCTCCACCTCACTCAACGGTACCGATGGCGGCATTGTAAGCACCGAGCGCGTAAAGCAAACCATTGTAGAAATAGTGGTGCACGAAGACAAATCAAAACCCTTCACCGATTTCGAACTCGTAACCGAACTCAACAAAAAAGGATTCGAAATAGCGAGGCGCACCGTAGTAAAATATCGCGAAGGGCTACACCTCCCTAATGCACGGATGAGGAAGAAGATTGTGTGAGGGATTAGATGATTTTTCATTGTTAAGTTGCAATAGATTCAAGGAAAATAAAATTAGATTTTTTTAAAAGTTTTACCTTGAAAAATTGGAAATAAGTTAAAACTTATATTCATGCGGGAAGGGCTTTAATAAGGATCAACTAATCCATTTTTACAACCTAACATTTCTGTAAAATGCGACATGGTAATTAGAGCATAACTCGCTTTCGCTGGTATAACTGATAATTCTCTTCTGTTATATTTGCCCCATGGCAAAACCTCCGAAAAAGGAAAAACATCCCGTAAAAACTTCGACCGACTTCTTTCAGCACGCACACTGGATTTTAATTTTGCTTGCCCTCGTCTGCTATCTTCCTGTCCTCAATCTTGATCTCACGCAGCTTGATGATACCGTCTTCATCAACGACAAACACGATTTCATCAGCCACTTCAGCAACATTGCAAAAGCATTCACGTTGGGATGTTTTAATGTACAGGATATTTACTACCGCCCGGTTCTGCTTGTGTATTTTATTTTACTAAATCCATTCACTTCGCATAAATCAATTGCAGCATATCATTTCGGAAGCATTGCATTTCATATTCTCAATGTATTGCTGCTTTACAAACTACTTTACAAACTCACCGGAAAAAAGCAGGATAGTTTCTGGCTTACAGCGTTCTTCTGCATCCATCCCGCACTCACAATGGCAGTGGCATGGATTCCGGGCATCAACGATTTACTCCTCACAACATTTGCAATCGGATATTTTCTCACCCTTCTCAACACAGCAGAAGGCGCTGCCTTGAGAGATGTTGCATTCAACACGCTCTTTCTTTTTCTTGCACTGTTCACCAAAGAGAGCAGTGCCTTTCTTCCTGCCGGAGGTTTTCTTTTACTTTGGTACAAAGGATATATCAAAGAACTTCCGAGAAAGTTTTCTATGATAATTCCATTGAACATTGTAGTATGGATCATTTGGTTCTTCGCGCGCAAAAATGTGCTTCCGAGAAACACCCCCGCCCTTATCAACACAGATATGATTTCTCTCGTGCTTCATCGCGCCATGGGACTTGTTCAGTATTTCGGTAAGTGCATTCTTCCTTTCAACCTCAACGTTTTTCCAACTATCGAAAGCACAAGTATTCTCTGGGGAATAGGTGCAGTTACTCTCGTAGCATTTCTCATCATCCGCAATAAAGAACGAAACATCCCAAATGTTTTCATAGGCATTCTTTGGTTCATTCTTTTTTTGCTCCCTATCTTTTTTGTTCCCAAAAACATAAGCGATCAATTATTCGAACATCGTCTCTATCTCCCTATGATCGGAATCCTTTTACTTCTGCGCGAAACAATTTTATTTTCCTCCATGATAAAAACCTCAACGCGTCAAACCATTATTGCCGCTTGCCTTGTAGTTTGTATTGTCGAGATCTATCTCTATACCCCCGACTTCAAAGACACGTTCAGTTTCTGGAATAGTGCCGTGGCAGCTTCTCCCGAAAGCGCCTATGCAAATAAGTTATTGGGAATAAAGCTCACCGAAAACCACAAAGAGTCTGAGGCAATCCCTTACATCAAAAAAGCGTATGAACTCGACAGCACCGAAAACTATACTCACTTATTTCTCGCACGCCTGATTTACATACCTGAACAAAGGTGGGACTCCGCGCGTTGGTTTCTTGAGCAGGAAATAAAAATCAATCCAAAGTTTTCTGATACGTATGCCGAACTTGCTCATGTTTGCATTGAGCAAAAAGATCTTGCTTCGGCTGAAAAAAATATCACGAAGTTTCTTGAATTCAAACCTCTCGATCAAATGCTGAACAATAATCTTTTGCTATTATATAAAGACGAAAGAAAATATTCTGAAGCATTAGAGCAAGCAGACAAAATGAAATCTCAAGGACTCGAAGTGAATACGGATCTCTACAAAATGATTTCCGATTCTGCGAGTATTAAAAGGTAATGTCCTTTTCTATCTCCTCATTCCCTCTCTTCACCTTCACTTTTGTGGTTTCGCCTTTAGAAAATTTACCGAGGGCCTTCATGTATGTCATCATGTCGGTGACTTTGTGTTCTCCAAGTTGAATCACAACATCACCTTTAAGTAGGCCCGCTTTGGAAGCCGGTCGCCCGTCACTCACTCCGTCAATACGCATACCCACGCCATCAAAAGCATAATCAGGAATTACTCCCAGCGTAACTTTAAAACGGGGAGCATCTTCATTGCTGTCATCTTTTGTTTTGATGTAATTTATTTTCCCTCCATCATTAAGTTTAGCAACCACCTGTTTTATGATGTGAACAATTTTTACTTCGCCATCATAATTGATAAGCGGCTCATCATCGCTCGGCTTGTGATAATCGCTGTGTGTACCACTGAAAAAATGAATAGCGGGAATGCTGTCGAGATAAAAGGATGTCTGATCAGAAGGCCCCACACCGCTTTCAGAAGTTTTAATTCGTAACCCCATCATCCCCGTTGTATCTATCGCAGTGCGCCAAGCAGAAGAGGTGCCAACTCCGTTAATGATAAGTGCAGGATCATCCAGTTTTATTCTTCCCACCATATCCATGTTGATCATGTAATTTATTTTATGGAGATCAACCGTAGGATGTTTGATAAAATAATTCGAGCCGAGCAATCCTTTCTCTTCGCCACTAAAAGCCATAAGGAGGTAATTATTCTTTTTGTCTGAAGAAAAAATCAACATGCGCGCAAGTTCGATCAGCGCAGCGGTTCCGCTTGCATTATCATCCGCGCCATTGTGAATTTGCGGTTCTCCTCTAAACAACGAACTTTCTCCTCCCATGCCGAGATGATCGTAGTGTGCACCGATCACCACTGTTGTATTCGCCTTGTTGTCAATGAAACCAATTACGTTGTGTCCGTGCTTTTCGATCTTCTGAATATCAGCACCAACAGTGCAGTTAATAATAACATCGTTCTTGAGCATCCTTGCAGCTTCACCTTTTGCGAAGAGAACAGGAATTGTTGAGGAAGTAAACTTGTGCATGAAATCTGCTTTCGGACTTTCAATTGTTGTATCTGAATTGACAAAGATCACAGCCACTGCTCCTTTTGCTTTTGCAACTTCTACCCGCTGTGCCAGGTCATAATCACCAAACTTCCCATGCGGGTCACTTCCATCAGGCGAAGAAGATTCGAATACAAGAATTCTTTTTGCAATGTTTTGTTTGCTTGCATAATCATCGCGGTTAAGTTTAGGAGCGTAAATTCCGTATTCAACCTTTGTAATATATCCTGTTACTACACCATTGCCTGAATATTGAAGCGGATAAAAATCTTCATTCGCTTTAAATGATTTTGCATTGATATAAAGTTGTGTGCCCGCGCCAATATTCGCGCCCTCAGTAAATGGAAATTCCTGCACGAACTTTTTCTCTCCCATTGGCTTCAATCCAATTTCTTTGAATTGCGAGATGATATAATTCATCGCCAGCTCTTCGCCTTTGGTGCCGGTTTCCCTCCCCATGTATTCGTCTGAAGCAAGAGTGGAAATGTGTTTTTTGAGATTTACCTTTAACTCATCATCTGATAAAACAACGTGTTTAGTTGTAGAGCAGGAGAAAAAATAAATGGCAACAAAACTTAGTATGATTCTTCGGAACATCTTTTCAATTTTGGCGCAATGTAAAAAATCAGTTTCAGGTTCATAGGGCAAAACCCTCCATCTATTTTATCTTTACATTTGCATGATAAAAAAAGTCACATGGTTGAAATGAAAGTACCAAGCCCGGGCGAAAGTATCACAGAGGTTCAGATTGCACGCTGGATTAAAAAAGATGGCGATTATGTGGAGAAGGACGAAGAACTTTGTGAAATCGATTCTGATAAAGCTACTCTCACAATTTCAGCCGAAGTAAGCGGTGTTTTGAAGATTTTGGTGAAAGAAGGAGAGACGACTCCTGTTGGTAGTGTTGTTTGTTCAATTGATGATTCTGTAAAAAGTACACAGTCCTCATCCAACAGTCCTCAATCGAAGGCATTGGATAACAAAAAACAAATGTCGTCCGACCAAGAAAAGCCGGAAGCCAACAGCCGGAAACCGGAGCTAGCAACCCAACCTCAAACCTCAAACCTCAAAACCCAAACTTATTCCGAAAGAGTAGCAAGTCCTGCAGCAGAAAAAATAATGCGCGAAAAAAATATTTCTGCGGAGCAGGTAACTCCAACCGGTAAAGGCGGAAGAATTACAAAGAATGACGTAATTGAATCAAAGCAGCAGGATGCTCCCGCAAAACCCAGAGAAAGAAATATTCGCAGAGAAAAGATGAGCATGTTGCGCAAAAAGGTTGCTCAGAGATTAGTGGCGGTTAAACAAGAGACAGCGATGCTCACTACTTTCAACGAAGTGGACATGAGCGCCATCATCAGCATTCGCAAGCAAAACAAAGATAAGTTCAAAGAAACGCACGGAGTCAATCTCGGCTTTATGTCTTTCTTCACCAAGGCAGTTTGTGAAGCATTGAAAAAATTTCCTGCGGTGAATGCGCAGATTGATGGAGATGAAATTGTCTATCACGATTATTGCGACATCGGTATTGCCGTGAGCGCACCAAAAGGTTTGGTGGTTCCCGTGATGCGCAACGCAGAAGTGCTTTCACTTGCAGAGATTGAGCAGCAGGTTTTGGAACTTGCAACCAAAGCGCGTGACGGAAAAATATCCATTGAAGAAATGACAGGCGGAACTTTCACCATCACAAACGGTGGTGTTTTCGGTTCAATGCTTTCCACTCCAATCATCAACCCACCTCAGTCAGCAATTCTGGGAATGCACAACATTGTTGAACGGCCTGTCGCAATAAACGGAAAAGTAGAAGTTCGCCCCGTTATGTACGTTGCCCTAAGTTACGATCATCGCATCATTGACGGAAGAGAATCAGTAAGTTTTTTAGTGATGGTGAAACAGATGCTGGAAGAACCTGTCAAGATGTTATTCGAGGGAAACGATCCGGTGAAAAAATTACTCGGACTTTAATTTTTATTGCTCTTCCGCAACAACCTCTTTCACTTCAGGCACAAGTTGCAAAAGCAATCTTTCAATTCCGCCTTTCAATGTAACTGTTGATGACGGGCAACCGCTGCAACTGCCTTTCATAATAAGCGTTACTTTTCCTTCTTCGAAAGATTTGAAATGAATGGCACCGCCATCCTGTTCCACTGCCGGCTTTACATATTCTTCAAGCGCTTCAATAATTTTTGTTTCAATAGCAGAGTTTGTTTGCGTTCTCTCAATCGCTGGATTTGCTTTTTGCTCAGTTGCTCCAGTAAAAACTTTTTCTCCTGATTGCAAATATCCTTTTATGAATTCGCGGAAGATGGGCATCAGCTCAAACCAATCGAATTCATTTTTCTTATTGATGGTAACAAAGTTTGTGGTGATGAAAACGGAAGCCACACCATCAAACTTAAAAAGCTCCTGTGCCAGCGGGCAGTTCTTCGCATCTTCAACAGTAAGATATTCCACGCTGCCCTCTTCAAGTAAATATTGATTCGCAACAAACTTCAGCGCAGAAGGATTGGGTGTGCTTTCTGCATAAATCATTACCACCGGTTTTGTTTCTTTTTCCATTATCGAGCAAAGGTACAACACGCACAGCAACTAAAAAGTTTGTTACTTGCGCACAATGTTTGTGGCAGTCAATAAAGACATTAGGCAAGAGCGATGGAAAACAGTTTTGTTTCATTCCATGTTCGCAATCATGCTTGCTATGGCGTACTTCTTTTTTAAAGAACGTCTCTATGCAGATTCTGCTTATTACATTTTCCACTCTATCGATTCCGGTTTTTTTGTTACCGCCAATCAACGAATCGTACTTGGAATTTCTGAACTAATTTCTCTTGCTGTTTTTTATTGCGGAGGATCGCTGAAAGTAATTCTTGTTTCATGGAGTTTGAGTCACGTGGTGTTCTATTATTTACTATTCATCATTGTTTACCATGTTCACCGAAATGAAAGTGCCGGCATCGCCATCATTCTTTTGCAGGTAATCGGACAGGTGTGGCTCTATTATTCTCCGATGCTTGAGATTTGCTACGGTGCTGCGCTGTTGGTTGTGTTCAGCGTGTTGCTCGAAGAAAAAATACTTACAAGAGGAAGATGGTTCTGGTTAATCATCCTTGAAATACTCGTGCTCACGAGCCATCCTGAAAATTTTGTTCTTTTCTTTTTTGTGGTGATGGCGGACATTATTAAAAACGGTTTTATCAAAAAAGTTCATCTCACTTTTTTTGTTTTGCTGGTCGCGTGCATCGTTTTCAAATCTCTTAACTGGAGCGAATACGAAGGAGGAAAGCTCGGCTACATGCTCAACCCCGATCAGAATCACCAGTACGAAAACCTTTGGAATAAAAATTACATGAGTGCTGTGCTGAAGATTTTCACAGAACATTACCGGGCGCTTATTGCATTGTTGCTCCTCACAACAGCGGCAATGATCTTCCGGAAAAAATGGAAGATGCTTTTGCTCTTTTACTTTTGTGTTGGCGGATTAATTGTGCTTATCAACGCAACAAACTATGCGAACGAATTTACGCGCTACAATGAATCGCTCTACTATCCTCTTGTATCAGTAATTACAATTTCTTTTCTGAACGAATTTTATTTATCGTTGAATGAAAAAACCAAGCACATCATTTTTCTGCTGCTTGCTGCTGTTTCTCTTTTTCAATTAAACGTAATCAGGAAAAACGGGATGTATCTAAAGCTGCGCACCATGCAGATGGAAACTATTATGGAAACCTCGCGCAATGCGGGATTGAAAAAAAGTTTAGTGCGGCAGGATAACGTGGAAAAAGAACGATGGGCATGCAACTGGAGCTACCCGATGGAAAGTGTTTTGATTTCTTCAATCAATAAATCCTCAGAAACAGTTTCTCTTATTGCGGACGAAGATTACGATTACCGCGATACAACAATAGCGCTCACTCCGCAGCGCTTCATTCTGCGCAGGTGGGAAATTCGAAACGATGATAACATGTTGCCCTTCTTCAAAATCAATAACGGAAATTATTCATTGCTTAATAATGCCGATTCAACAATAACCAATGACTCGTTGCAGGGAAAAGTATCTCTTTCCATTATTCCTGAAAAAGCAGTTGAAGCATACTCCAGAATTTTTATTCCGGTGGCGATAACAAATACTTTTTCAAAAAAGATTTACTCACTTCCAATAGATCAGAATTACCTGTTAGTAAAAGTTGTTTCGAAAGATGAAACATCATCAATCGAAATTCCGCTTGACATTGATGTAAGCAATCAGTACACCGAAATTGTTTCCTGCCCCGTTACCGGCATCAGTTCGCCTTTTCAAGTTTTTATAAAACTAATGGTGAACAAAAAGGAAGTTGCCGCTGCGGAAACTACGGTTGATTAAATTCATTTTAGCAAAGGATTGGCTCCTTTGAATTTTAATTAAGGACAATTTTGTTTGATTATGAGCCATCCGGCAGGAATCCTGCTGAAGAAGCAGGGTAATCTGCCAGGTGAGGGGTTAAGGTACTCACTCCTCAGCCAGACAACCGCAGAGCACAGTCAGACAAACTTACTCCCCGGTCAGACAACTGCGGAGCGCAGTCAGAGAAACCTGCTCCCTGGTCAGACAACCGCAGAGCGCAGTCAGACAAACTTACTCCACGGTCAGACAACCGCAGAGCGCGGTCAGAGAAACCTGCTCCACGGTCAGACAACCGCAGAGTGCAGTAAGACAAACTTACTCCCCGGTCAGACAACTGCGGAGCGCAGTCATAGAAACCTGCTCCCTTGTCAGACAACCGCAGAGCGCAGTCAGACAAACTTACTCCCCGGTCAGACAACTGCGGAGCGCGGATGTTGTCAAAAGCTCCAAAAACGCTAAAATTCGCAGATTATACCTCATCAACGAATCCGGCTTCTGAGAACGCTCATTACCTTCTGTCTAGGAATGCTTTTCCCTTCATTCAATTGGTCAAACCCATCTTCAATGGCAGATTTTTCGGCATCGCACATGGGTTCCCATTCTTAAAGGGAGAAAAACTGACGAGTATTGAATAGTAGTGCTTCTAGGCAGCATTTAATTTGGATTTGTATTATCAGTATCAAGTGGAAGGGCATTGATAATATTTGAAATTGCATCGAAGCTAAACCGACTTCCACATTTATTACAAAGAGTAATGAGTTGCTGTGAATCTATGGTTTCGACTTCATCTTTACCTGTTGCAATCACGTGCTCCGCATATTCAATATTTCTTACAATTGAAAAGTAAGTAATTCCATAATTAATTTCTTTTTCACATCTGTCACAAGTCACAAATACATTCTCCATTTTATTAGATTTTATTTTAATAATTTATTAATTACTTAAGTCAATAATACAGGTCTCGACTGTGCGGGGATCTGACTCCCAGTCACCAATTAGCAGATGCCCTTCGGAATTGGAATAAAGTTCAAAAAATAAACGTGTGTCTTCGTATTCATCGCTGAAGGCGGTGCCTTGAAATTTGACTCCATCTTTGCTTCCTAAAATAATTTTAAAAACATCTCCTTTATAGTTGACTGAAAATTTAAAAGTGGATTTCGTAAGTTCAAGGTCAAATAAATTTCCCGACCATTTTCTGATACGATTATTTTTTGCTTCCTCCAGATTATAAACAGATGGGAATAGCAAGAGCATTCGACCAGTTAGTTTTGGGGGTTTAGATTTTTTCTTTTTGGGTTGCATGGTTCAATCTTTTTTATGTTCTTAGTGATCAAAATTATTTACTTGAAAATTTTTGGATCAAACTTTTTTAATGATTCCAATTCATCTATACGATCTCTCAAATATTTAACCATTGCAGGAATTTGCTCATCCTCGTCAAGTATGAATCGGGCGATTGGTTCGTAAGCCATGTAGGAATAGCTATTGTCAAATATATCCTCAACCCAATTCTTTTTCTTTGGAACTAAACATTTTTGAAAAAGTTTACGATAATGCTCCGTCTTCTTGTATTTTTCTCTAATTGGCAACAACACTCTTACAATTAAACAGACGTCATCATCTTCCCAAAAGGTGAATCCAATATAAATATCAAATCTTTAATTGGGCGGATGTTCAAAATATTGATATGCTACGTAGAATTCGTCCTTCATTCCTGTGCTTCTTGGACTTGAACCTTTGACTAAAGAACCTATTTTCCGATCATAGTATTCAGTAATATTATCTAGCACTTCATTCATTTTTCTGATAGTACCAGTAATAGTTTTTAAAGCGGTTACATCTGAATAAGTAAAATTTTTTGATTCTTCCATATTCTCATCTTTTAAGTATGATTTTAATTCTTGTGAAAGTTGAGTATTGCTTTCATCAATTGTGTGGTAGATGTCATACCATTTGATTAAATGCAAATGAATTGATTTGCTCTTATTTTCTCTAAGGTCATAATATTTTGTAAGATAAACTAAATGCCGGCTTGATACATTTTTACCTCCTAAAATTCTTTTGTAGTCTTCAAGTTGATTTGGTCTTTTCGAAATGTTCAATCTTGCATTCAATTAGAATACAAGTTTTTGTTTCTGGAATGTTTATTTCAATATCTGGTCTGCCGAACTCATAAATTGATTGCGTTTTTATGATTGACTCATTGGTAATTTGCAAATTTAGCTTTCGAAAAAAATCTTGGAGCAATTTTTTATCTGTCTGTAAGCAATGAGCAAAAATTTCAATCAAAAAATTTTCTTTTGAGTCCTTATTTTCTCTCTCACGATAAGAATATATTTTGCTGAAAACGGATTCGCTCATAGAAATATTCAATCAAAACTCAGGGGATAACAATTTCTTTTCCATGTCAACCCACCTATAAAATATTTTCAGCCCGGTTTTTTCTCTTAAGTGTTTGATATATTTCTTAACAGAGCTTGATGGTTCTATGTCACCAACAACAATTAGTTTTTTTGCTTTGTCGGTGTCAGGGAAAAATGAATATTCAAAGAGTTGTCCGAGTGCTTGACGAATATTGTTCTTCGCTGTGGCAGTTTTGATTTCAAAAAAGTTAAGTTCTCCTTTATTTGACGTTGCTTGAACATCAATATTCATATTCTCAACCTTGATGTTTCTAAATTGTTTGTCTGTTCTTAAAATTTTCGAAAGCGTGTTTTGAATTTTACTGTGATAGGGATCAACAATAGTTTCAGAAATAGATTTTCTTGAATAGCTGACAGTTCCTTTTTGCTTTACTGCGTCAAATTTGAACTCAGCAACTTTGTCTAATAGCTTGTAACGAGTAGTAGTTAAGTTTTTGTCCTTAAGTGAAATTTTTTGAAAATCATCTAAAAGTGTAATGCTCCTTATCCTGAACTTTACATTAAAGAAAATATCGGCATCTGTTTCTTTCAAGAATTGTGGGTCTACACCCGCATTTTTCAAGTCAGCAATCATTTCATTAATCCAACCGTTGCGTTTATAAATTTTAAATATTTTTTCCGATTCGTCCTTAGAAATGCAAGTTGCATTGTCAATAGAACCCACAAGGAATTTTTGCTTGCCGGTTATTGTATAAAGCCAAAGTTTGTAGGTATTTCCCACGTGCCTAATTGTGTTGTTAATTGGTTGTAAAAAACCGTAATGAAAACCATCAACAATTTTTGATTTGTCAAGTAGCCATTCTTCATGACCAGCCCCTACAGTATTTTCTTGGGTACTCGTACTTCGACTTTTTCCATTTGAGCCGGAGGGTTTACTCCAATTAAAATCATTCCAACAAATTTTAGATATTTTTTCAATCATATTTTTATGATCTATTTTTAAAAATCTCCGAACAAAACTAACTTTTATTTTGGCTAATGAACTGCGAATAAAAATATTTTTTCTTTTTTGGGCAGTTTGAAATGTGCGATGAAACGGGTCAGAAGTAAACTAGCCGCGACCGAAAGGAAAAGCCCGCGCATACAAGTGCTTGATGAAAGTGAGGGATGCCGAAACAAGTTCGGCATGACTGGCGCGGCTTTGGGATGAGGGCGGGACGGGTGGTGATTAGAAGCTACACGGGTTCGCTCCTACTTCGCTAAAGCTTCCACCTACACTAAAGTTTCGATGAATGAGTCGGTGGACAAGCAAAAAAATATCAGGTTATCTTTGCCCCATGAACTACAACCCACTCACCAAAGAAGAAGAACGCGTACTCCTCCGCAAGGGAACCGATGCGCCATACACCGGAGAATATACTGAGAAGAAAGATGCAGGCATGTACATCTGCCGCAGGTGCAATGCGCCACTTTATTCAAGTAAAGATAAATTTGATTCGCACTGCGGCTGGCCGAGCTTTGATGATGAGATTGCAGGTGCTGTGAAACACATTGTGGATACTGACGGTCACCGCACAGAAATTATCTGCAACAACTGTGGCGGGCATCTCGGTCATGTTTTTGAAGGAGAACAGTTCACTGAAAAAGATACAAGGCACTGCGTGAACACAAGCAGTATTCGTTTCGTAGCAGATGGCGAAATGAAAAATGCACCTGCTGTTATTAAGTAAAAGGGTGATTGGGTAATTATGGTAATTAAGTTGAACAGAATGTCTGTTCCCAATTACCACAATTACCTATTTACCTAAATTAACTTCTATACATTTGCTTCGATGTTAGCAACCAAAACCGGAATTGACGAAGGCGTTCTGCTGAAAGCATACGAGTTGATGTGCACTGCGCGTGCGATGAGCGATCTGTTCGAAGAGAAAGCGCAGATAACAGCAAAGTATGTTCACGCCTGTTCGCGCGGACATGAGGCGGTGCAGCTTGCGCTCGGCTTGCAGCTTAAGCCGCAGGATTTTCTTTCTGCTTATTATCGTGACGACAGCATTCTGCTCGGCATCGGCATGAAACCTTATGAGTTGATGCTTCAGCTTCTTGCCAAGCGTGATGATCCTTTTTCAGGAGGAAGAACTTATTACTGTCATCCGTCACTGCGCAGAGATGACATGCCGAAAATTCCGCATCAATCTTCTGCCACCGGAATGCAGGCGATACCGACCACAGGTATTGCAATGGGAATTCAGTACATAGAAAAGTTAGGCATAAGCCCCTCCCTTGCCCTCCCCAAAGGGGAGGGAGTTGGCTCGCGCGCTGGCACTCCCCTCCCCTCGGGAGGGGTTGGGGGTGGGCTACCTGTTGTGGTTTGTTCTCTCGGTGACGGCTCCGTTACAGAAGGTGAAGTGAGCGAAGCATTTCAAATGGCGGTGCTGAAGAAGATGCCGATACTTTATTTCGTTCAGGATAATGAGTGGGACATCTCGGCTCACTCTTCAGAAGTTCGTGCGATGGATGCACCTGAGTATGCGAAAGGTTTTAAAGGTCTTGAAGTGCGCAGCATTGACGGCACTGATTTTTACAAGAGCTACGAAACGGTGCGCGAAGTGTTAGACATCATCCGCATTGAACGCAGACCGATGATGATTCATGCGAAGGTTCCGCTGCTCGCACATCACACAAGCGGTGTTCGCAGGGAATGGTACCGCCACGATCTCGAAGAAGATGCAAAGCGTGATCCGTTACCTAAGTTCAGGAAGATGCTTCTTACTTCAGGGTATGATGAAAAAAATATTGCAGCAATTGAAACGCGTGCAAGTGTTTTAGTGAAAGCAGATTTCGAGCGCGCACTGAAAGCAGAAGACCCTCGACCGGAAGATTTATTTACATATGACTTCGCCCCTACTCCAATCACCGAGGAGAAAGGTGAGCGCGAACCAAAGGGAAAAGAAAAAACCGTAATGGTTGACTGCGCTTTGTTTGCCGTGAAGGAGTTGATGGAAAAACATAAAGAGTGTCTACTCTACGGACAGGATGTGGGAGGAAGATTGGGCGGTGTGTTTCGTGAAGCCGCAACGCTTGCGCAAAAGTTTGGCGATGACAGAGTGTTCAATACACCGATACAGGAAGCATTTATCATCGGCAGCACAGTTGGGATGAGTGCGGTCGGTTTGAAACCGATCGTTGAAGTTCAGTTTGCAGATTATATTTTCCCGGGACTGAATCAACTCTTCACTGAAGTTGCGCGTAGTTGTTATCTCACTAACGGCAAGTGGCCCGTGAGCTGCATCATCCGTGTTCCGATCGGTGCGTATGGAAGTGGCGGGCCTTATCATTCATCAAGCGTTGAAAGTATTCTCACCAACATTCGCGGAATTAAAATTGCGTATCCAAGTACAGGCGCTGATCTAAAAGGACTGATCAAGTCTGCTTACTACGATCCGAATCCATGTGTGATTCTTGAGCACAAAGGTTTATATTGGAGCAAGCTGAAAGGAACTGAAGATGCGAAGACAGTGGAGCCGGATGAGAATTATGTGATACCGTTTGGGAAAGCGAGAGTAGTGCAAGCGGCAGCAGGCAGCGGCAGTAATCAGACAACTCTTTCTGTAATTACATACGGCATGGGAGTTTACTGGGCGAAGAATGCTGCTAAGAATTTTGCAGGGCGCATTGAGATTATTGATTTGCGCACGCTTGCTCCTGTTGATTATGAAACTGTTTTTGCTTCTGTGAGAAAACATAACCGTTGTCTGGTTGTCACTGAAGAGGTTTTAAATAATTCTTTTGCGCAGGCGCTTGCAGGTAAAATTTCTGATGAATGTTTTCAATCGCTTGATGCTCCTGTGAAAGTAATCGGCTCAGAAAACCTGCCTGCCATTCCGCTCAACTCTATTCTTGAAGCAGCAATGATTCCGAATGCTGAGAAGGTTGCGAAGGTGATGGAAGAATTATTGAAATACTAAATCTTCAGTCGCTTTGTTTTCGTAGATAACTTTAGATGCGAAAACTCAAACTCCTTCACTTTATTCTCTTTCTGCTTTTATCTGAATTTTCTTCAGCTCAAGTCATTGACAACACATCATCATTCAGAAATATACAAAGCGATAAATATTTCCGCTTTCATTATGAGAATGATTTTTTCTCTGCAGCCGACTGGTACTATTCGCAAGGAGTTAATCTTGAACTTGTAAATCCTGCTCTCAGAAAATTTCCTCTTTCAAAAATTCTTCTTCATCCGAAAGGTGGAAATATAAAATATGGTATTTCTCTTGAGCAGGATGTTTACACACCAACGAGTATCCGCCATGATGAAATACTTTATGGTGATCGTCCTTATTCAGCCGTACTTCTATTGAAAACATTTTTGATCTCCGTGGACTCATTAAAAAACATGAGGTTCTCTTCTTCTTTTTCTGCAGGAGTAGTAGGTAATGCTGCCGGAGGAAAAGAAACACAAACATCCATTCATGAATGGACAGGAAATTTTCTTCCACTCGGATGGCAGCACCAAATTAAAAATGACGTTGTAATCAACTACCAAATCGCATTTGAAAAGAAAATCATTTCAAGAAAATATTTCCTGTTGAACGGTTGTGGAGAAATCCGTGCAGGAACTTTGAACGATAAAATTTCAGCAGGAATTGTTGTGCTGGCCGGAAGCTTTGATTCGCCTTTTCAATCATCATCAAAAAGAAAAACTTTTCGGATTCATTTCTATGATCAGCCCTTGGTCAGTGCAATTGGATACGATGCAACCTTACAAGGTGGATTATTTAACCGCAAAAGTGAATACACAATTTCATCTCACAATATGACAAGGTTTACTTTTCAAAATAACTTCGGAGTGGTTTTTACCATCAAAAGAGTTTATCTCGAATACTACCAGTCATACCTGACCAAGGAGTTTGCCTCAGGAGATTCTCATCATTGGGGCGGTGTAAGAGTGGGAATTGCCTTGTAATTCGCAGAAAAAATAATGGCAATATTTTTTAATGGTGGGTAAGAAAGTAATTCTATATTTGCGCCCTCAAAAAATAACCAAAGAAGAAATTCTAATATACAGTGCGGGGTGGAGCAGTTGGTAGCTCGTTGGGCTCATAACCCAAAGGTCGTCAGTTCGAGTCTGGCCCCCGCTACCTAAAGAGAGATAGCCGAAGCGATTCGGCTATTTTCATTAAGAGTAACAATGAGTCATAAATCCGGCTTTGTAAGCATTGTAGGTAAGCCAAACGTTGGTAAGTCAACATTGATGAATCAACTGCTTGGGGAGCGGCTGAGCATTGTTACGCCAAAAGCACAAACTACACGCCATCGCATCAAAGGAATTCTGAACGCTGACGATTATCAAATCGTTTTTTCTGATACACCCGGAATTCTTGAGCCACATTACCTTCTTCACAAAAAGATGATGGACTTTGTAGATTCTGCATTGGCTGATGCAGATGCAGTTCTCCTCATCAACGATCTCAGCGAAGCATATCTTGACGAGATAATTATCTCTCAACTGAAAAAAGTAAAAGTTCCTGTCATTGTTATCATCAACAAAGTTGACATTTCAACGCAGGAAGAAATCAATAAGCTGATACATGGATGGAAAAAAGCAATCAAGCCGCATGCTGTGATTCCTGTTTCCGCACTTACTGATTTCAACACAGATAAGGTTGTTGAAGCGCTGCTTGAAATCATTCCTGAATCACCACCGTACTTCAGTAAGGAAAATCTCTCTGACTTAACTCAACGTTTCTTTACTGCTGAAATGATCCGTGAGAAAATTTTTCTTCAGTACGATAAGGAAATTCCTTACTCCACCGAGATCGGTATTGAAGAATTTAAAGAGGAGACAAACCTGATCCGCATACGCGCGATTATTTTTGTGGAACGCAGTTCCCAGAAGGGAATCATCATCGGGCATAAAGGTGAGGCATTAAAGAAGGTCGGAACCGCTGCCCGCAAGGACATGGAAAAATTTCTCGGCAAAAAAGTCTTTCTGGAACTCTACGTAAAAGTGGAAGAGGATTGGCGTAAAAAAGAAAATGTGCTGAAGAAATTCGGTTATTCTTTATGACAGTATCAAACAATACACGCTTCAGCTTGTTATCTTTACAAAAACAAATTTTATGAAGACCCTTCTACTCATTTTCTTTTTTCTTTTTACAAAGGATAGTACTGTTTATGATTTCACACCAACTAACATTGACGGAAAAGCTTTTGACCTTTCTCAATTCAAAGGCAAAAAAATTCTGATCGTGAACACAGCATCTGAATGTGGCTACACTTATCAGTATGAAGATTTAGAAAAGCTGTATGAGAAATACAAAGACCAACTGGTGTTGATTGGTTTTCCTGAAAATAATTTCGGACACCAGGAGCCGGGCACGAATGCGGAGATCAAAGAATTTTGTTCGAAGAAATATTCCGTTACTTTTCCAATGATGAGTAAGGTATCAGTAAAAGGAGACGACATTGATCCGCTTTTCAAATGGCTGACGGAACAAACCAATCCTGATTTTACAGGGGACATCAAATGGAACTTTGAAAAATTCCTGATTGATGAAAACGGAAAACTCATTCATCGCTTCCATTCTAAATCAAAACCTTTCAGCGAAGAAATTGTGAATGCTATTGAGGGGAAGTGAAATTCATTGATTGAACTAAGTCAAATAAATTAATTTAGAAGGTGCAAAACTTTTTGATTCAATTAAAGGGACTATCCGTTTTCCGAACAATCTATTTTCCTGATTTGTAAATTAAACAAACAAACTATTAATTTCTAAAAAAAGAATTGCAATGCCTGATAACCACAACCTTTTTTTACATAACATATTTCTTCACAATGATGGATGCATTATGTCCACCAAAGCCAAAAGTATTACTCAATGCAGCACGCACCGTACGTTTCTGTGCTTTATTAAAAGTGAGGTTCAGTTTGGTATCAAAAACAGGATCGTCAGTAAAGTGATTGATGGTAGGAGGAATGATATCGTTAATCACCGCCATGATAGAAGCAATGGCTTCAATCGCTCCTGCAGCACCCAGCAAATGCCCCGTCATTGATTTTGTTGAACTGATGTTAAGTCGATAAGCGTCTTCACCAAATACAGTTTGTATCGCTTTTATTTCCTGCGGATCGCCAATCGGTGTAGAGGTTCCGTGAACATTGATGTAATCAATGTCAGCAATTGTCATCTCTGCATCTTCAAGAGCGGCACGCATAACATTCGCGGCTCCAAGCCCTTCAGGATGGGGTGCAGTCATGTGATACGCATCAGCCCCCATTCCACCACCAACTACTTCACCATAAATTTTTGCTCCACGTGCTTTGGCATGTTCAAGTTCTTCGAGGATGATACATCCTGCTCCTTCTCCCATTACAAATCCATCGCGGTTAAGATCGAATGGACGCGATGCAGTGGCAGGATCATCATTGCGTTGGCTGAGCGCTTGTAATGCATTGAATCCTCCCACGCATGTTTCATTCACTGTTGACTCAGATCCCCCACTTATTATAATGTTTGATTTGCCGAGGCGGATGTAAGTAAAGGCGTCAATCAACGCATTGGTTGATGAAGCACATGCAGACACTGTTGTAAAGTTAGGTCCGCGAAATCCGTACTTGATGGAAATGTGTCCGCTTGCAATGTCAGCAATCATCTTTGGAATGAAGAACGGATTGAAACGCGGAGTACCATCGCCTCGAGCGAAGTTGATTACTTCATCCTGAAAAGTTTTCAATCCTCCGATTCCGCTTCCCCAGATCACACCTACACGATCATGATTTATTTTTTCGAGATCCATTCCGGAATCCTTTACGGCTTGATCTGCCACTACCAATGCGTAGTGAGAAAATCCATCGAGCTTGCGGGCTTCTTTTCTTTCAAAAAAATCTTCAGGATTGAAGTTCTTCATCTCACATGCGAATCGGGTTTTAAATTTTGACGCGTCAAATTTTGTAATGGGCGCAGCACCGCTAACTCCGTTGATCAGTCCACTCCAGTATTCTTTAACGGAGTTTCCCAAAGGAGTTAATGCACCAAGTCCTGTTACGACTACGCGTCTTAATTGCATGAGAGGAAATTGAGGGAAAAATTATTTTGCGTTCTTCTCGATGTATTCAATTGCCTGACCAACAGTTCCGATTTTTTCGGCCTGATCATCAGGAATGGCAATGTTGAATTCTTTTTCGAATTCCATAATCAACTCTACGGTGTCGAGTGAATCGGCACCAAGATCGTTGGTAAAGCTTGCCTCGTTAGTAACTTCTTTTTCGTCCACCCCGAGTTTATCAATGATGATGGCTTTCACTTTTGATGCAATGTCTGACATGATGAATTTGTTTTTTATTTTAAAATTAGTTTCTAAAAATGTGGTGCAAAATAAATCTTATTCAATCGAATATCAAAAGGTTTTCTTTCGGCTGATAAGGAGGGCGTAAAAGTAATATTTAATTAGAAAGAATACCTGAGTGGTAAACAGTTGAATAGCCGAATTGTTCTCTTCTTTGAAGTGTCCACTTTGGAGATTACATTTGCGGGCATTTTTTAAAAAGCATCATGATCGAATCTCTCAAAATATTTTACACCACCACTGGGCGTAAGTTGCTGATGGCTCTTACGGGACTGTTCCTTGTTACTTTTTTGGTAGAGCATTTATATGGAAACCTGTTACTCTACAAAATGGACGGAGGCAAAGCGTTCGAAGAATATTCGGAATTCATGGCAGGCAATCTTCTGATCCGTACAGTCGAATACATTTTATTTTCTGCAATCATTCTTCATGCTATTGACGGACTGCTTATTACGCTTGCAAATAGAAAAGCACGTCCTGTTTCTTACGAGATGAATCGCCAGACAAGAAACAGTACATGGTTTTCGCGTAACATGGGTTTAACAGGAGCCGTCATATTATTCTTCCTTGTCGTTCATCTTCGAAACTTCTTCTTTGTTTTCCGCTTTGGTCAGATAGAAGGAACAATGAGTCAATATATAGCAAAGTCGTTTCAGATACCATGGTATTCTTCGTTGTATGTTTTTTCTATGGTACTTCTGGGCATGCATCTCAATCATGGTTTTCAGAGTGCCTTTCAAACGATTGGATTGAACAACAAAAAATACAAAGTCACTTTAAAGTATCTCGGGACATTCATAGCCCTCTTCTTTATGATCGGCTTCGCATCATTCCCGATCGTATTTTATTTTGATATCTGTGGAGTGGCTTCAAATATTTTAGGACAATAATTATGTCAACATTAAACAGCAAAATTCCTTCCGGCTCTCTTCCCGAAAAGTGGACTCATTATAAAGAGCTTGTAAAGCTTGTTAATCCCGCGAACAAGAGGAAGCTCGATGTAATTGTCATCGGCACAGGTTTGGCGGGTGGCGCAGCCGCAGCTTCTCTTGCTGAACTCGGCTACAAAGTAAAAGCATTTTGTTTCCAGGATTCTCCGCGCAGAGCGCACAGCATTGCAGCGCAGGGAGGAATCAACGCAGCGAAGAATTATAAGAACGATGGCGATTCTGTTTTCAGATTATTTTATGATACAATAAAAGGTGGCGACTTCCGGGCTCGCGAAGGAAATGTTCATCGCCTTGCTGAAGTTTCAGTAAATATTATTGATCAATGTGTGGCGCAGGGAGTTCCGTTTGCAAGAGAGTATGGTGGATTACTTGACAATCGTTCTTTCGGTGGTGCTCAGGTTTCAAGAACCTTTTATGCACGCGGACAAACAGGACAGCAACTTTTACTCGGTGCATACCAAGCGCTCGAAAGACAAGTTGGTTTGGGAACCGTTCAAATGTATTCGCGCCACGAAATGGTGGAGCTCGTAATTGTTGACGGAAAAGCGAGAGGAATTATTGCTCGAGATTTAGTTACCGGTGAGTTGACAAAACATTTCGGTCATGCAGTGCTGTTGGCAAGCGGTGGCTACGGAAATGTTTTTTATCTCTCTACAAACGCCATGGGCAGCAACGTAACTGCTGCATGGAAGGCACATAAGAAAGGTGCCTACTTCGGAAATCCATGTTACACACAAATTCATCCTACCTGCATTCCTGTTACGGGAGAGTATCAATCGAAACTTACGTTGATGAGTGAATCGCTCCGCAACGATGGCCGCGTGTGGGTTCCGAAAACGAAAGAAGATGCGCAAGCAATTCGTGAAGGGAAAAAAACTGCTGTTGATATTAAAGAAGACGACCGCGATTATTACTTAGAGAGAAAATATCCTTCGTACGGAAATCTTTGTCCGCGCGATATTGCATCACGTGCAGCAAAGGAAGCATGCGATGACGGAAGGGGAATTGTTCCTTCTGGCCTAGGAGTGTTTCTTGATTTTGCTGATGCAATAAAACGTCTTGGGGTTGATGTTGTGAAAGCGCGTTACGGAGAATTGTTCCCGATGTATCAGAACATCACGAATGATGATCCGCTCAAAACACCGATGAAAATTTATCCTGCTGTTCACTACACCATGGGCGGACTGTGGGTTGATTACGAATTGATGACGACCGTTCCCGGCTTGTATTGTTTGGGCGAAGCGAACTTCAGCGATCATGGCGCAAACCGCCTGGGTGCATCGGCACTGATGCAGGGATTGGCTGACGGATATTTCGTGATCCCTTATACACTCGGCAATTATCTTTCATCAGAAATTTTTACGAAACCAATTCCGACTGATCATCCTGCATTTGTGGAAGCAGAAAAATCTGCACGTGACAGAATGAACCAATTCCTGAATGTGAAAGGAAAAACTTCTGTGGAGGAATTTCACAAGCGTCTTGGAAAAATAATGTGGGAATATTGTGGGATGGCACGCACAGCTGAAGGATTGAAGAAAGCTCGCACATTGATCCAACAACTAAGAGAAAATTTTTGGAAAGATGTTCGTGTGCTTGGAGAAATAAATTCTTTCAATTCTGATCTTGATAAAGCAGGGCGCGTGGCTGATTTCATCGAGCTTGCAGAATTAATGGTGATAGATGCACTTAACCGCAATGAAAGTTGTGGAGGACATTTCCGTTCCGAATACCAGGATGCAGGCGAAGCAAAACGTGATGATGAAAATTACCGCTATGCTGCTGCATGGGAATTTACAGGCGTTGGGGCCGATCCTGTTCTGCACAAAGAGCAATTGGAATTTGATAGTGTTGAGTTGCAGGTAAGGAGTTACAAATAAGACTAAGCAAGTATGAAAATAAATCTAAAAGTCTGGCGACAAAAAAATTCTTCTGATAAAGGAGGAATCAAATCGTATGTAGTGAATGATGTAAATCCTGATATGAGTTTTCTTGAGATGTTTGATGTACTCAACGAACAACTCGTTCACGAGGGAGAGGAGCCGATTGCATTTGATCACGATTGCCGCGAAGGAATTTGCGGAATGTGTTCTATGTATATCAATGGCAGAGCGCACGGACCTATGCATGGAACTACAACTTGCCAACTTTACATGCGTCATTTCAAAGACGGAGAAACAATTGTTGTAGAACCATGGAGGGCAAAAGCATTTCCTGTCCTTAGAGATTTAGTTGTTGACCGTACAGCATTCGATAAAATAATTTCTGCCGGGGGATTTATTTCTGTGAACACCGGACAGGCAATTGATGCCAATGCAATTGCAGTATCAAAAGCAAATGCGGAGGAGGCAATGGATGCAGCAGCATGTATTGGTTGTGGTGCCTGTGTGGCAGCATGTAAGAATGCATCAGCGATGTTGTTCACCTCTGCAAAAGTTTCTCAACTTGCTTTATTACCCCAGGGAGATCCTGAACGAAAAGTGCGCGTATTAAAAATGGTTGAAGCCCACGATGAGGCAGGTTTTGGTAGTTGTACTAACACCGGTGCGTGTGAAGCAGAATGTCCGAAGGAAATTTCTATTTCGCATATTGCGCGATTGAACAGGGAGTTTGCTCTTGCATCGTTAGAAAACTAAAAAGTTAAAGACAATTTTTAATCCCGACTTCTTGGTTGGGATTTTTTATTTTCGCTCGATATAAATTTCATGTCGTACAAATTTCCAACGCTTATTTTTTTTTTCGTTTCTGATTTCAATCAGCTGTAGTCAAAAGAAAAGTAATTCTTCAAACTCAAATACAAACTCTGAAATGATAACTAACGACCCACATTCATTCGCCAAACCTAACGATGCCATTGTAAAACATCTTGATCTCAATCTCAATGTTGATTTCGAAAAGAAAATTCTTTCCGGCTCTGCAACGGTTGATATTGAATTGAAAAATAATTCAACACAAATTATTCTCGATACCCGCGATTTGAAAATTGACAAAGTAGTTCTTGACGATGGAAGTGAAGCGAAATTCGAATTAGGAAGTGAAACGAAATATCTTGGTCAAGCCCTAACAGTAAACTGTAAACCGCAAACCCGCAAACTGACGGTTTATTATTCTACTTCTCCTGAAGCAGGAGCTCTGCAATGGCTCACGCCTTCTCAAACTGCAGGAAAGAAATTCCCTTTTCTCTTTACTCAATCACAGGCAATACTTGCGCGTACATGGGTTCCGATGCAAGACAGTCCGGGAATTCGCTTCACATACTCGGCAACTGTAAAGGTTCCGAAAGAACTGATGGCTGTGATGAGTGCAGAGAATCCTCAGCAGAAAAATACTGATGGGGTTTATCATTTCAACATGCCACAACCAATCCCTGCTTACCTGCTTGCACTTGCAGTAGGTGATCTTGTTTTCAAATCATTTGACAAGAGAACGGGAGTATATGCAGAACCTGTTACCATTGACAAAGCAGTTTATGAATTTGTTGATCTCCCAAAGATGGTTGATGCAGCAGAAAAATTGTACGGACCGTATGCATGGAGACAATACGATCTTATTGTACTTCCGCCAAGTTTCCCATTTGGCGGAATGGAAAATCCGCGATTGACTTTTGCAACACCAACTATTCTTGCAGGAGACCGTTCACTTACATCGCTCGTTGCACATGAGCTGGCACATTCATGGAGTGGCAACCTTGTTACCAACGCAACGTGGAATGACTTCTGGATGAATGAAGGATTCACTGTTTATTTTGAAAACAGAATAATGGAGGCGCTGTATGGAAAGGATTTTGCGGACATGCAACGAATACTCGGGCAAGAAGGAGTGAAGGGAACGATGACGGAATTAGGTGATACAAACGCGGACACTCATCTCAAGTTAAATCTTGACGGGCGCGATCCTGATGATGGTGTTACTGATGTTGCTTATGAGAAAGGGAATAATCTTCTTCTCGTTATCGAAAGAGAAGTTGGAAGAGAGAAGTTTGATGCGTTTCTGAAAAAATATTTTGCTGAACATGCTTTCAAAACCATCACGACAGAACAGTTTCTTGAATATTACAAAACGAATCTCATCAAAGATGATTCAGCAGAAGCAAAACGTATTGATATTGAGAAATGGATTTACGGTCCGGGCCTGCCCGATAATTATGTACACATTTCTTCTTCACGATTTGCTGAAGTGGACAAACAGGTTGAAGAATGGAAAAAGGGAGCTGCGCCATCAAAACTCAGCGCAAAAAATTTTACAACGAATGAGTGGCTGCGTTTCCTAAATACACTTCCTGATTCAATGAGCATTGCACAAATGAAAGAACTGGATGATGCGTTTCATTTCACGAACACAGGCAATTCAGAAATTCTATTCGCATGGTTCGAGCATGTCATTCCTTCAAAGTATGAGGTGGCATATTCTTCTCTGGAAAACTTTCTTACCAATGTCGGCAGAAGAAAATTTGTAAAACCACTGTATTCAGCAATGATAAAAACTGTTGAAGGAAAAGAAATGGCAAAAAAGATTTACGCCAAAGCAAGGCCGAATTATCATTCTGTTACCGCGAATACGATCGATGAGATTTTAGAAGGTAAAAACTAATCTACTGAAAAAGCAGATTAATTTTCTACTTTACCATCTTCATTTCAGGAACTACCTTCTCAATATTTACCGGCTTTCCACTTTGATCCATTCCGTTACTTTTGAAAGTCTCGGAAGAGGTTACAATGGTAACGCTACTGATCTTAAGAGGATAGTTTTCCACCATTTTATCTTCCTTTAAAATTTCAGGAGACAATGAGCTTCTTAAAACTTTCGAATAACTCATCGGCGAAGGAGCATTCGACTCCAAACTCTTCTTCAATGGCTCAGCTTCACTCTTATCGGTTACAATGGTGACATAAAAACTTTGTGTTTGCCAGTATTTTTTCATCGTTGCATTCACTTCATCCAATGAAAGCGATTGAAGCTGATCTCCCATTTCCCTGATATAATCTTTGCGTCCGTAGAATTTTGAATCCATCATATATCCAAGTTGACGCTCGGTTGATTGAATATACAGTTTCATATAACTGCCAAGAAAAGTTCGCGTTGCTTCAAAGTCATCCTGCGACATCCCGTTATCAATCAGTTGCTGCATCTCATGCAGTGCCATACGAATTGCAAAGTGAGCATGACCGATGTTGATGTCTGCAAGTTCAGGATATTGCTTTTTTAATCCCGCGGCAGTTTGTACTGGGCGAATCCAGATGGAAAAATAATTGGAGCTTCTCGGAACACCCGGACGGGGAAGCATGTTGCTTCCACCGTTGTCGTACCATTCAATATAGGAGTAATCGCCATAATTCATAGAGCGTTCTTCGCGAATTTTTTTGTAGAGATGAGAATAGGATTTACGATGTTCGCCAAGCCATGAGTTCGCAACCATCAACGCAGCAAAGTTGTTGCTGCTTCTGGTTAGTTCAAGCGGGAAGCCCATACAGATGGCAGAACCGAGTGCATTCTCTTTCGAAATAATTTCGACCTGCATTCCTTGAGGTAATCTCGGTCTTGCACGTTGTAACTTCTCCGCAAACGGGCTGTCGGCGAGTTTCCGCAAGTCTGCTTTGAGGTTCGCAATTAGCTCAGTGGAATAATTTCCTGCCACTCCGATAAGCACATTCTTGTTTGAGTAAAAATTCTTGTAATGAGTTGCAATATCATCAGGGGTGATATTCTTTACACCGCTTGAAGTTCCTTCTGTCATGTGTTGGTAGCTTGTTCCACGGAATAAAAAATCCTCGAGTGCTTTTTTGCTGTACTCCTCATCGCTCGAAGAACGGATTACTTCATCTACATAATTCTGTTGATTCGATTGGATGCGAATAAAATCTTCTTTTGCAAATGCGGGTGCTGATATCACATCGCGCATGATCGGATAAAATTTATCCATGTAAGCAGACGGACACTGAAATGTGAAGATTGAAACTTCTTTATCTACGCTGGCACTGATGGAAGCTGCCCATGGATAAAGCGCATCATCAATCTGCGACTTCGTCATCGTTTTGGTTCCGCCATCGGCCATCATTGAAGTTGTGAATTCGGTAAGACCTTCCTTGCCGGGAGGATCACTGATAGAGCCGTTGTTAAACATCAGTTTAATAACCACCTTATTTGAATTTGGTTGATTTAGCTCAACAACTTCTTGTGCACTTACTGAAAAGCTTATGCTATTGAGCAAAGTGATTGCTGTTATCAAAGTGGAAGAAAATATCTTTTTCATATTTTGTTTTTTTGAGTTGAAATGTTGCGTGCTTACTTCTTTTGGAGGAGTTGAAACTGCGGTGTTGGTTTTATTTCAAAAGCTTCATCAGGAGTAATGGTACCCACAGTTAGTGTATTATCAGTAAAATATTTTTGAGCCACGCGCATCATGTCTTCAGCAGTTACTTTATCATAGAGCGCGTATGTTCTGTTAAGCGATTCCGGATCACCCGTCAGCCACGTATAAGCAGATAGGGCCTCGGCAATACTTGTCGGGTTATCAATGCCCATTGCAAAACTGTTACGAAGATGCATTTTTGTTTCTGCAATTACATTCGCATCAAACGGAGTTGTCTTTGCTTTTTCTAATGCCTGTACAATTATGTTCTTTACATAAGGAATATCGTCTGCCTTCGCTACCGATGCTCCAACGCTGATGAGGTACGGATCGCGTGAGTTTTGTGCGCCTCCATTGATAGAGCGACACTTTTGCTCTCTCAGCACCAACTGTTTATTCAACTCCGATTTTTCAGAGAACAAAATTGAACATAGCACATCGAGCGATGGCATGTCCATATTTCGATCGCTGAATGCAGGTCCTTTATAATCGAGTTCCATGTATGGAGGAAATCCTTCTTTCTTAATATGTGTGGAGCGCATTTCGTTTTGCGGAGTTTCTGATGGGACATTTGAAACATAAGTGCCCTTCTTCCAAGAACCAAAAAATCTTTCAGCAAGTTCATTAACCGCATCCTGCTGCACATCACCTACTAAAATGATGGTACAGTATTCAGGACGGTAAAAGCGATTGAAGAACTCTTTTGAATACTCATATTGATTCGGCATATCCACGATGTCCTTAAAATATCCCATCGTAGTATGACCATAGGTATGGTTCCTAAAAGCAGTCTCTGCAATTTTTTCATTAAGTTGTACGTAAGGACTTGCAGAATTTTTTGTGTACTCACCTTTCACGGCTCCGGCTTCAGTTTTAAATCCATCAATGGAATAGTTCAGATTTTGAAAACGATCTGCTTCGAGTTCAAACATCAGCTTCAGTTTATCTGCACTGCCTGTCATGTGATAAAGTGTTCGATCCAAACTTGTGTTTGCATTTGCGGATGCTCCAGTACTTTTCAACACTTCACCGTATTTATCAGACGGATATTTATCCGTGCCGCGAAACATCATATGCTCGAAGAAATGGGCGAAGCCGGTGTGTCCTGTTTCAATCTCATCACGCGATCCCGCGCGGACCACAATATAAAATGCAGCAAGCCCCGGACTCGGATAAGGCACAGTAACTACATTTAATCCATTGGCTAATTTTTTTTGCAGAATGGGATATGGAAGAATTTTTTTTGCCTGGTCAGGAGTGCCGCTGATGAAAGCTGCACTCAGCAATACAATAAGGAGTAATGATCGTTTCATAATTGTTTTATTTGGAAAGGGAAGCGAATGTATTAAAAATTGATTGGAGGAACGAGTTAATGAAAAGCTACGGTTACGTTAATATCATCTTCAGTTGAAATAATGTAAGTTCGCGCTCTTAAAAATTATCCAATGCTTAAGCAATCTGTTTTCATTTCTCTGTTTTTAATTTTCTTTAGTGCCATTTCCTTCGCTCAGGAAAAAACCAAGCAGGAGACAAAATACCAGGTTGCACTGATCGGCTTTTACAACCTTGAAAATTTTTACGACACCATTAACGATCCGAATAAAAACGATGAAGAGTTTCTTCCTGATGGAGCAAATCATTACACCGGTTCGGTATACAGGGATAAGGTAAGCAAACTTTCCGATGTAATATCTTTGATCGGCACTGATGTTTCTGCTGATGGGCTTGCATTGATGGGCTGTGCTGAAATTGAAAACGAAAGTGTCTTGAGGGATTTAGTTCATACACCGAAACTTGCGAAAAGAAATTACAAAATTGTTCATTACGATTCGCCTGATTTGCGAGGCATTGATGTTGGGCTGCTTTACAACCCAAAATATTTTGAACCGAAATTTTCGGCTCCGCTTTTTGTTCCGCTGAAAGAACCGGATGGCGCTCCGTATTACACACGCGATGTGTTGTACGTAGAAGGTGAATTGCTCGGTGAACCGGTTTATCTTTTAGTAAACCACTGGCCTTCACGCACAGGAAGCGAAGAAGCAAGCGCTCCGGGTCGTGCAATTGCTGCCGGAGTTTCAAAACATAAAATTGATTCTATCACAAAAATAAACCCCGATGCAAAAATTATTGTGATGGGCGATTTGAATGACGATCCGGTTAGCGCGAGTGTTGTAAATGTAATCGGTGCAAGGGGCGATCAGAAAGAAGTGAAGCGCGGAGGAATGTTTAATCCGTGGGTTGCTTTTTACAAAGATGGAATCGGCACACTTGCTTACAACGATTCATGGAATCTTTTTGATCAGATTATGGTTTCATCGGGATGGCTTGATAGAAATCAGAGTGGTTTTTTTTACAAAGATGCGCACATCTTTTCAAAACCCTGGATGACACAGCAAACAGGGCGCTACAAAGGGTATCCAAAGCGAACTTACGATTTCAATAAATACATCGGAGGATACAGCGATCACTTCCCAACGTTTATTGTGTTTCTGAAAACGGTAGAGTGAATTTATTTTCTCTGAAAACTTTTTTTTGTTTTCAACTGAAATCTTTGATCTTTGTAAGCGATAACTTAAAGCGCTTTACCTTTTGAGTATTTCTACATCAATAAGACTTTTATTTTCCAAAGACCGCAAGTTGCATCAATCGCTTCGCAACCTGCTTGGCTTTTATCCGAACAATCTTTCCGTTTACAAACTTGCTTTCAGCCATCGTAGCAGTGCCGAAGAACATCCGAGCGGAATTAAATTAAGTAATGAGCGTCTTGAATATCTAGGTGATGCCTTGCTTGGCGCGGTTGTAGCGGAAATGCTTTTCAAAAAATTTCCTTACAAAGAAGAGGGATTTCTTACCGAGATGCGGAGTAAGATTGTAAACCGAGAACACCTCAATCGTCTTGCTTTGAAACTAGGCATTGATCATTTTATGAATGGTTCCATTGACCCTGCTGCAAAGAGCCGCTCGGTTTATGGTGATGCATTTGAAGCATTGATTGGTGCTGTTTACATTGACAAAGGTTATTTATGCGTGCGAAAACTTTTGCTTGAGCGCTTCATTAAGCATCACGTGGATGTTGAAGAACTTGAAGAACAAGATTCAAACTTCAAAAGCAAGCTAATCAACTGGTCGCAACGTGAACGGAAGAAAGTGGAGTTTGAATTACTGGAGGAAATTGATAATGGTGGAAAGCGTTTGCTTCGTGTGCGCGTTCTTGTGGATGGAAATGAAATAGCACGTGGAGAAGATTTTTCTAAAAAACGTGCGGAACAAATTGCTGCGGATCGTGCCTGCAAGCAGTTGAATGTTGTGTAGTGACTTTATTTTTTCAATTGCATTGTCAGAATAAAATGATCAGCGAAGCAATTGAAAGGAAAATCTCCGGAATACTTTTCATCTAAGCGTATTAGTTTCCTAAACAGCTTTGGATATTTTTTAGGAAATGTTTCAAGATAGGGCGGAGGGACAAGACTTGCCAATCCTTTCAATTCAAGTTTACGATATGATTTTCCGAAATAAGAAATCAATTTGTTCGGAGAAAAATAATACGACTTGAAATGAATTCCTTCGAGATGAGAATCAGCTCCACTCTTTTTAAATCTTCTGAAAGCAGTTTTGAAATTTCCTTTCAGTGCCAGCAGAATTTCCCACGGACAAACAGGAGGCATAATAACAAGAGTAACTGTTCCTCCCGGCTTCAATAAATTTTTGAACTGATTAATTACCTGATCAATTTCTTTCACGCAATTCAATCCACCGAAATCAGAAAAGATGTGATCGAAATTTTTTTTTTCAACTTTTTCAAGTTCTGTAAACGAACATTGCTGAGTAGTAATTCTATTCTGTAAATTTTTCTTCTCAACTTTTTTCTTCAACTCATTCAACATTCCTTCTGAAAGATCAGTAGCGTGTACTTTCATTCCCTGCTCGGCAAAAAAAACAGCATCAATACCTGTTCCGCAATTGAGTTCAAGAATCTCATCTCCCACTTTATAGAATTTCATGCAATGTTTATGAATCTGCACGCGCATCCATTTCAGTATTTCGTTGTGCTCTTCTATCTCATCAAAAGAAGATGACTGCTTTGAAAAAGCTGCGCTTACATTTTGAAATTGATCGGCAATCATTTTTTGGAAAAGGGGGTTCAAATGTAAATGGAGTTTGATGACCTCGAAGTCGGTTAGGAAAATAAATTTTCTTACTATTGTCTTGAAAATGGAAAGGCAAAAGTTCGTTCTCGTAATTTTATTTTTCTCGATTGTTTTAGCGTGCAAAAAAGAAACAAAGCAAAATAGCAATGCTTTGATTCAATCGGACACTACCTCATTTTCTATTGACATCAATAGTCGTCTTTTCTTTGCCGATAGCATCACGTCAATTTTAAGCATTGATACAGCCACTTTTTCCAGACCATCGCGGTTGTTTTACATCTACTTAACTGATACAGTCGAAACCCTTATCGCTGGATTTATTGACACAAGCTCAAATGAAAATGTTCCTGTAAAGATGTTTACTGTTAACGGAGATTCAGTGTCAGCATATTTCAATTACAACAGAATAACAAGTACTGATACAATTCTTCATTGTAATATGTTAAGCGGTACGTTTACAATTACCTCAAGTGATACTATCAATAAAAGAGTATCAGGAAATTTTCAGGCGGTACTTTTCGATCCGGCTTCTGGAGATACAATAAGAACTACTGGCGACTATTCGAATTTTAAGGTCACTCTTCATTAGCGGATTTATTTCAACCCGTACTTCTCTTTATACTTTGCATACAGTTGCTTCTGCACATTATCGAGATTGATTTCACGCCCGTTTATGAAAGCGGCTTCAACATTATTTGTCCGCATATCGAGTGCATCTCCGGTTGAAATAAAAAGTGTGGCATCTTTTCCTGTCTCAAGTGTGCCTGTTGTATTATCAATGCCAAGAATTTTTGCAGGCGCAGAGGTGATGCTCATCAATGCTTCTTCTTTAGTCAATCCATATCCTGCTGAAGTACCCGCCTGGAAAGCAAGATTGCGTGTTTGCCACGAACCACCAATACTAAGTGCATAATCAACACCTGCCTGCTTGAGGATGTACGGAAGTTTATATGGAAGATCAACATCATCATCTTCTCTTGGTGGCAAAGAATGTATGCGACCAAGAATTACAGGAACATTATTTTCTTTTAACAACTCGGTAACGCGCCATGAATCCTGTCCATCTACGAGCACCATTTTGATTCCATATCTTTTGCAGAACAAAACGGATGCTTCAATTTCTTTTACATAGCCACAATGCACATACAATTTTTTGCTTCCGTTAAACAAGCCCTTCATGGATTCAAAGCGAAGATTTTTTTCTGAAGGTGCGGATAGCGTATATGCTTTTGCTTCTTTGAAAAACTGTTCAATGTTAGTCATCTCTTTATTCATTCTCTCCTTTTGCTTGTCTTCAGGATCAGCACCGGGATATTGTGCCACATACATGCGTGGCCAATTAAGATGAATGCCTTCATCCGTTTTGTAAGCAGCATCTTCCCAGTTCCACGCATCAAGCACTACTACTGATGATTGTCCGCTGATGGTTCCACCGGAAGGAACAATCTGCTCCATCAGGATACCATTGCTACGAACAGTAGGAGGAATTTTTGAATCGGTGTTATAAGCAATAATGCTTCGCACATTCGGATTGAGATCCCCCACTTCATAATCATCGTGCGTTGATCTTACCAGATCAATTTCAGTTAAGCCGAGCGAAGAATTGCAATTGATTAAACCGGGATACACATGCTTTCCGAATGCGTTGATTTTCTTTTTGTACCTGCTTTCATCAATATGCATAGTGGTTGCATCACCGATCAAGGTGATCTTTCCATTTTCAAAAGCGATCATGGAATTTTCAATCACCTTTCCATTGCCGATGTGAGCAGTTGCATTCATAATCAGAATCGGTTCGCTCTGCGGTTTTGCAGGAGCAGGGTTTTGGGCCTGTGTTGAAAAGGTAATTGAGGTAATTATGGCAATTGGTAAGAAGTATTTTTTCATTGTTGTTTGGTTTTTCATTCTACAATCTACATTCTAAATTTTTCATTTCAAGATTTGGTATTCATCCTCCATGCAATGATGCAGTGTCTCTGCTTTCAATGCCGGCTTCTGTGTTCCTTCTCCTTTATTTTTTGCATCAATCATTTTCTGAATAAGACGCGCACGTTCTTTGCTGATGTCAGCACGCGTTTGTTTGTCTGCATCTACATCAAAATATTTTATTCCATCCACATACGTTTGAAGAGGATGAGCGTAAATGCTTAACGGGTTATCATTCCACAAAACAAGATCGGCATCTTTTCCAACCTTGACGGAACCTACACGATCATCTACCCTCAACATCTTTGCAGGATTAAGTGTGCAGAACTTCCATGCTTCTTCTTCACTTACGCCACCGTACTTCACACTCTTAGCTGCTTCCTGGTTCAAGCGTCTTGCCATTTCTGCATCATCGCTGTTTACTGAAACATTTAATCCTACATCGTGCATGAGCGCTGCATTATAGGGAATGGCTTCATACACTTCATACTTGTATGCCCACCAATCTGCAAAGGTAGATGCTCCACGAACGCCATGTGCTTTCATTTTATCAGCAACCTTGTATCCTTCAAGAATGTGTGTAAACGTATTTACTTTAAAACCGAATGTATCAGCCACGTGCATCAGCATGTTTATTTCACTTTGCTCATAACTGTGGCATGTGATAAATCTTTTTGAGTTAATAATTTCCGCCAACGCATCAAGCTCTATATTTTTTCTTGGAGCAACTTGTGATGCTTTTGCTTTTGCATCCAACGAATTAAATTTCTTCCACTCGTTGTCATATTCTTTTGCGCGTGTGAAATAATCCATGTACACCTGCTCAACGCCCATTCTTGTTTGAGGAAAACGAGTTACCTGTCTGTCTCCCCAGTTACTTTGCTTTACGTTTTCTCCTAATGCAAACTTGATGAAGCCGGGCCATCCTTCAAATTTCATTTTCTCAGGAGAAGAACCCCAACGCTCTTTTATCAATTGTGTTTGTCCTCCAATTGCATTCGCGCTGCCATGAAGAATGTGAGAGGAAGTAACTCCACCTGCAAGCTGACGATATAGTTGAATGTCTTCCGCATCTATAACATCAGCCACGCGAACTTCAGCAGAAGATGATTGTGTTCCTTCATTGAGATCTCCACTTGCGCAGATGTGCGAGTGCTCATCGACAATTCCACACGTGAGATTTTTTCCTGTGGCATCAACCACTTCTGCATTGGCATCAGAAAGATTCTTTCCGATCTTCTGAACTTTTCCGTTGGAGATTAATACATCTGTGTTTTGTAAAATTCCTTCTGCTTCATTCGTCCACACGATTGCATTTTTAAACAAAACAGTTTTTTGTTTCGGCATTTCTTTCCAGCCATACGCCATGAAAGGATACGTAACGCTGCCAAGTTTGAGCGTATCTTTTTTTGTGGTGTCCACTTTTGCTTTAGGAATAAAAGCAGAATCAAGTTTTACATTCCATGTAATCCAGTCGCCATTTGGAAGCTGACCATTACCCCGCCAGTCGTTTGCATTTTCTTCTTTTACATAACCACTTAAACGATACGTTCCTTTAGGTTCTTTCTTCTTCATCTCAAACTGAAGCATGATAAGATTTCCCTGGCGGGAGTAATTCACTTTTGCAAGCGAAGTATCATCTGCAATGTTCATATCAGGAGATCCCATCTCACCGTTTACTTTTAATTTCTTTGGTGGAAGAGTTCCGATGTTTATTGAATACGTGCCGCGAAGATCTTTTGCATCATAGTCGAGGTATTTGTAACGCACGCCTTTAATCCAGTTATCATACATCACTGCATCTTTTTCAAAAATGTTTTTAGAGGTAATGACGAAGTTTGCCATCATTCCTTTTTTCAAACTGCCGATTTGATCTGTTGCTTTTAATAGTTCCGCAGGAGTTTGTGTTAATGCTTTTAATGCTTCCTGTTCACTCAATCCATATTCAATTGCTTTACGAAGATTTTTCCAGAAAACATTTTTGTCTTTCAGATCAGCAGTTGTAAGTGCAAACTGAATTCCTGCTTTCGCAATGGCAGAAGGATTGGTAGGTGCAAGTTCCCAGTGTTTCATTTGTGCAAGAGAAATATTCATGGCATCATACGGATCGCTCATGTCATACGCATCAGGAAAGTTGACACCCACAATGAGTGCATCATTCATGGCTTTGATATCATTGATGCGCTGGTATTCTTCACCGTTTCCCTTGATGATGTATTTTACATTGAACTCATCTCCTATTTTATCGGCACGTAATTCATTCTGCTTATCACCTGCATCAAATATTTGCGGAAGATTTTGAATCCTGTTCCATGCATCCAAAGAAATATTGTTCTCTTTTTTGTAACCGCCATTGGTGTACCATTGTGCATCGTAATATGTTTGACGCAGCAATGCAATGGTTCCCATCAGCGAGCTTGGATAATCCTGCGGAGAAGATCCTTTATCAAAAGAATAATTTGCAGCAGCGCGGTCTTTGATGACGATGTCGTTGTCTCTGCCATCGCCAAGTGTAACGAGTGCTGATGTGCCGCGCGCAACGCCATCTTTGTTCACGCTCACTACTGCACCGAAACACATCTTGCGGAGGTCTTCTGCTTTCTTTGCATCAGCAGTAAAGTTTTTGTTCGCTTCGTACTCAGGGCGTATTGCCTGGTTCCAGTTGTAAGCGCCTTTTGTGTTGGAAAGGAATTGCGGGTTCTCTTCATTCTTTCTCTTCGGAACTTCAGGCAAGCCGTAGTCAGAGAAAATATCAATGAGTGACGGGTAAATAAATTTCCCTTTCAGATCGTACACGACTGCATCATTGGGAATGGAACTATTTTTTCCTGCATCTACAATTAATCCGTCACGGATGATGAGCGTGGCAGAGTCAATGCTTGTTTTATAATCAGTAAAAATTTTTGCGTTCTTAAATGCATACGTGAGGTGCTTCGGATCTGTGGTGCCGTTTACAGGAAACGTTACCTGCGCCTTCAACTGAATGCACGAAGCAAGAGCAACAATTGCAAGAGAGTAAATTTTTTGCATGAGAGTTTAATGGTAAAGAGAGGTGACGAATGTAGAGAAAAGATTAAACCGCAAAAGTTAATGAGTTGTGAAAGGAGAAGGGTGTTGATTATCTTCGTAGATTTGTTACAATATTTTTCGAATGAAACCGTTAACGGATGTATTGATGATAAAACCTTAAACCCAACTACCAATGAAAAAGTATTTACTTCTTCTCACTCTCTCCACATTTATTTTACAAACTGCACACTCACAAACAAACGTGAGCGGTGGTATTTATGCTAACACTACATGGACACTTGCAAACAGTCCTTACATTGTTGTTGATACCGTTGTTGTATTTCCGGGAGTTACGCTAACGATAGAGCCGGGAGTGGTGGTTAGGTTCGATGACAATGTTACTCTCGAAATGAGGCAATCAACTTTAATTGCTCTTGGAACAAGTAGTGACAGCATCACTTTTACTTCGAACAATGCCTCTCCTACTACCGGTATATGGAAAGGGATTTATTTCAATAATTCAGCCCCCATTCAGATCAATTATTGTATTTTTAAATATGCCTCCAATGCTCTCGACCTGTCGGATTACAATCAATCGATCGTTATTCAAAATATGTCTTTCTCTTACAATAGTACCTGCCTGAAAGCTGTTAGCTACCCATGCTCAATAATGCATTCTTCTTTTTACAATAATGGGTATTGCGTACCCAGTTTGGGAGACCCAGGTTTTGTTGACAGTTGTATTTTTGTAAATAATTTTCTTTGCGTTGCTGCAGTCGGCATTGCACATATAACAAACAGTGACTTTGAAGGAAACGAATTGGGATTAGGTGTTGGAGTTGGGGGCGGCAGTCACACGGGTGTGATTAATTGTACATTTTGCAGTAATGGTACAGCTTGCCACAATGGTGACAGCCACCAGGGGTTTAACCCTTATACAGATTCAATATTCAATTGCGGATTTTCAAACAACCATCTTGCTTTTTCGGGGCTCTTTGAATACATGGTTGGAAATGTTTTTACAGGTAACGATACCGCTTTTCAAGGTTTTGTCTTTGACAGCACATTTATGTACAATAATAGTATTACTGAAAACGGTATTGGCATTCTCAGTTCCTCCACCACTTCGCCATTCGTTTACAATAATATTGTGTGCAACAATCATACTTATAACTTTCGTTACATCTCAGCTAATAACGGATCTTTCCCCGGACTATGCTTCTGTGATACAGACTCCGCTGCCATAGCTGCCACAATTTATGATGGTTATGATGATATTACTTTGGGATTGCTCACATTCACTCCTGTTGCGAACTGCGACAGCAGCGCACTTGCAGGTATTCCTCCCATTATTTGTTCAACGTTTGCCACCGGCATTCAAGCAGCAATCTCCAAACCACAATCCGGAATTACCATCTTCCCCAACCCTTCTTCTTCCGATGCCACCCTCCACTCCTCCACCTCTTTCACCAATGCCTCGCTCACCATATATAACATCTACGGGCAGCAGGTAAAGCAACTGAATCATCTAACGGGGCAATCGGTTACGCTGCATCGCGATCATCTTGCAAGCGGTTTGTATTTTATTCGCCTCACAGAAAATTTTAAAACACTTGCGGTGGAGAAGCTGGTGATTGAGGATTGAAGTATAAAACCTTAGTAGGAAAAAGTTAAACAGCTAAACAAAACCTTATTCGCTTATTTATTTATTGATCAATATGCGTGAACCTGAAAGAAGGTAATAAGGGATGGTGTCTCTGCGATTATTTATTCTACTAAGGTTAAAAAAAATCTTCTTACCCCTTACCCCGTAACCGGCACCGCCACACTAAGCGCACTCACCTGGCTTTTGCCGTTTTGGGAGTAGGCATAAAGGTGATAGTCAGTACCGGCAGTTAATCCGGTGAAGTGAGTAAACTTTCCCTTCTGCGCAGCCGTCATCACAATAAATTCTCCTTTGTTAGTGAGTTTAATTCTAAGCTGACCTTGCGAAATTGAAATGGTTGCTCCGGCTGCTATTTCCACCAGTATGTAAGTAGTTTGCGAGGGCTGATAGTCCACTCCGTTAATAATGCGCGCATCGGCATTGCCGGTGCCCACATTGGCTATGGTAACAATTGGTACTTCCGGAATTCCTTTTTTAGTAGCCGTTAATTTTTGAGGAGTAAGAAAGGAGAGCGTAATGTTGGCAGCCGCTTCCAGGCGCGAAGTGCGGTTTGCATCATCGTTACTGATTACCTGCACCTGATTGGCATAGCTATCGAGCCAGATTTTTCCGAGAACTACTTTAGTGGCTATGATATTTTTATTTCCCGTTGTGGGTGCAAGGGCATGGGCATCGAGTGCGGCTTGAATGGCGGCTGCTGCGGCAGTGCCGTCAGTATAAAAAGCGGTAAGGATGTGCGGGTTTTTAAACAGCGTGGCAGCGGAGCCAGTATCCGCGCAATTAGTAACGTAGCTGCGCACTTCGTCAGGGTTAGTAGATTTCGTAAAAACAGTTCGTTTAACTTTTACTTCTTTTAGGTTAGTTGCCATGGTTTAATTTAGTTAGGTTAGATTTAGATTGAATTTTATTGTTTTTAAGCTAATTAATTTATAAAAAGTATTGATTGAACTTCAAACAGTATGAATTGGAACTCAAACAATATGAATTGACGTTCAAACAGTATGAATTGGAACCCAAACAATATGAATTGAGCTTCAAACAATATGAATTAGAACTCAAACAATATGAATTGAAGTTCAAACAATATGAATTGAAGTTCAAACAGTATGGATTGAAGTTCAAACAGTATTCTTTACTGTTGGGTTTGTATAGGTTAACCGGGGAGAAAAGGGGAAGCGGCAGGTACGAACCAGGTGTCCACATCAGTTGCATCCCGTTAACCGCATAAGTTGTGTTGGCTTTGTTCATCGTTTAAAAAGTGTTAGACCTGGATTGCTATTTTGGTTGGCGTTAAGGTTTCTGAATCTGCACTAGACACCCAACTGTAGAATTCGACCAGGTTTAAATCATACACCATGGCGATACGTTCTATCTGGCTTCCTCCTGCATCTATATCTCCATTTTCTATTCTGCGGTATTGGGTTACATTCATATTAGCTGCAAGTGCTACATCTTTCTGACTCATTTTATTTTCTATGCGAATCCCTTTTAATCTCCTGGCTAATGAAGCGATTGAAGCTTGTTTAAAAATTTTTGACATGGGCGAAGATGAAGCGATGGCAATTAACAGATCGCACATATTTGTGTTATTGTTTGTAACTTTTAAAAATAATTTTGAACCGGAATTTGATGAGGATGCTACCGCCAGTGCAAACTTTTTTTTAAAATTGAAAACTACACCCCCGGTGTAATTTTGAAAATTATTTTGATGAAACGCCACTGGCGTTTAAACTTAATTTGCAGAACCCTGAAGAAATATTTACCGCCTTCTATCTTTTCTTTTAATAAAAATATCTTTGTAAAAATTTCAACACGTACCCCGCACTGTGGTGCGCGAAAAAAGATATACAGTAAACCATACTTCAGCAGTAACGCAATTCTTCAGCAATTTTTAATAGGATGAAAAACACCACCAAACTCAGAAATATTCTTCAGCTCTATACCCTTTCTCTTGATATGGATGATGAAGAAATGTTCCGCGTAACTATGGCTGATAAAAGAAATAGTGATTTAAAAACATTCTCTCATAAGGAATATACGGTTGTTATAGGAAAAGCATTCAGCCACATGATGCAGCAGATCAAAGCAAAGAATAAGAAATTAAATCAATAGCCACTTCCTGACAGGTAGAGCGAAGGCAAGTGCGGAGTTCTCCTGTCAGGTGGCTATTTTAATACGTTAACACCTGACACGAGAAAAATCCCTACGTGTCAGGAAAGTGATTCCGAATTATTTTTTAGAAAAGAAGTATTATTGCTCTATGCCTTTCGCCTTCACAAACATGATGAAAAAATATTTTTCTACACCGGTAGTATTTTGTTTTCTCCTCTTCCTGGTTTTTCCGGTGTGCGTTTCCTATCAGTTGATGGATGCTTTTGTAACCCCGCGCGTAATTTTAATTGCCGCTACCGTGTTGGTTTTGGTGCTCATTACGTTCTTTCAATCACCAATTAATATTGACGCTTTAAAGAATGTTGCGGTTTATGCGCTGCTTATTTTTCTATTGCTCTATGCATTCAGCATTTTTAAATCCATCAATTCGGGTGATGCGTGGTTTGAATGGATGAAATCGTTTGCAGGATTTTCTGTACTCTTTATTAGTGCACAACTTTTCGTTAAAGAAGAAAGCAGGAAAACATTGCTGAAGTTTTCGCAGGTGAGCGTTCTTATTCTTTCAACCGTATATTGCTACCAGTGGATTTATTTCTTAAAGCATCAGAAACTCGATTTTGTTTTTGATCTCAAGCTGCACATTGCCTCTACCCTTGGCAATAAAAACTTCTATGGAGAAGTAGTTTGCCTGCTTTTCCCGATGAGTGTAATTTCTTTTTTTTCGTTTGATAAGAAATGGAAAACGCTGAGCGCGGTAAACATCGTTATTCTTATTACTACTATTTTACTCACGCAATCGTTTGCTGTGATGGCAGCATTTTTTGTGGCAGTTGTTATCGTATGCGCTGCTTTTTATCTTACTCAACCCGCACGCACGGTTTCAAATCTGAAACTAATAAGTGCATCAGCTATTGTGCTTCTTGTTTTGTGTCTTGGAATTTACAAATCAGGAGCAATAAAAGATTTAGGTCAGCGGGTAAGCACAGTTCAACATTACATTCAGAATCCTGAACTGATTGATTCCACTACCAGAGCAAACAGCAACAGCACCTTTGAGCGCGTTATGTTATGGCGAAATTCCATTTCACTCATCAAAGAAAATCCAATCACAGGTTGCGGAGCGTCCAACTGGAAATTACTGTATCCGAAATACGGAATAGGCGGCACTCGCTATATTGAAGACGGCAACGTTCATTACGAACATCCGCATAACGATTACCTGCTGATAGCTGCAGAGTCAGGCATATTTACGCTCATCGCATTTTTACTTTTTCTTTTCTCTCTACTATGGATTTCAATTCGAGAACTGAAACGCAGCCATGTGAACCGGCTCTGGTTTGCAGCAATTTTATTTGCAGTAATCTGCTTTTTCATCATCAGCATTTTTTCTTTTCCGAGAATGAGATTTTATGGATGGATACTGCTCAGCATTTATTCCGGCATCCTGTTTTCTTTTTCATCAGAAGAAAAAAAATTCTCCGTACAACAATTTCGGCTAATTAATAAGGGCACTATTGCCCTTATTACAGGCATTTCGTTATGGACACTTATTGCAGGCATCATCCGTTACACTAACGAGGTTCACTCAAAAGGAGTTCAACTTGCAAAGAAGCAGCAGAACTATCCTCGCGTGGTGCGCGAAGCAGAGAAGGCATCGTCCTTTTATTTTCCTATTGATGAGACAGCAACTCCATTTACCTGGTACAAAGGCATGGCTCTCTTCTACAGCAACAAGGTAGAGAATGCAAAGGTTGAATATGAAGATGCCATTTTGAAAAACCCATATCATATTCAGTTGCTTAATGATCTTGCAACAAGCTATGAGCAATCTAATGAGCGGGAGAAGGCAGTTGAGCTGTATCAACGCGCATTGATGGTTACACCGCAGTTTCCGCACTCACTATTAAACATCAGCGCCTGTTATTTCAATATGGGGAAAATTGATTCGGCTTATTTTTATATTGATAAAGTATTCGGAATAAAGTTGAGCGGACAGGAAAAGAAAAGCTATGATGTTTTTCTTCCCGCCATCCTGCACGGAAAAATTATAGCCGATGCAAAAACTTTTCCTGATGACTCCAAAGCAAAAATGACTGAAGCAGCCAATGATGCTGAATTATTCACCTCCGTTTATCGGCAGTCTAAACAGGAAAACATACCGTTCACCAAAATGTTGAATGATTCTTTGGAAGCAAGGAAAAAATAATTCTATTTTTGTTTCTCGTATAACCAATAAACCATCGTCATGAAAAAAAATGTACTTCTCTTTTTATTATTTCTTCTTGCATCGGCAGTTGCACACTCGCAGCTTGCTTCTATAAGACCGGATTTTGCAAACCCCGGACAAATACTACGTACATATATTGTAGCTCAATCGTTCTCTCTTGGTTCTCCACCTCTCAGTTACCAGGATATTTATCTTGAAAATGGCATTGATATTATTTATTGCGATCCAGCATTTGATCCAATGATAAATGTGTATCAGAATTGTTTCCCATACAATTGCGATTCCCTCTATGCTGACTTTACGATCCCCCCAAATACACCAACGGGGTATTACAATGTTCATGTCATTGCTCAGTGGCCGATAGGTCCTCAGGATAATATTTTTTCCAACGGATTTTTTATCGGACTATCACCATCAACAATAGAAGGCGATATCTATTTTGATACCAATCAAAACGGAGTGCATGACGGAGGAGATTTCCCAATACAAAATCAACGCGCGCTGTTAAATCCGGCAGGCATTAATTTATATACGGATGCAAACGGACATTACCATGGTTACGTGGATACTGGAAGTTGTTCTGTTAGCTGGGTTCCTTCCGGCACATTCAGTCAAACGTCAACTCCGTTGGTTTACAACCATAACGTACCGCCTTCTGTAACGGGTGATGATTTTGGAATATACTCTTCCGGAGTTTTATACCAGCAGTCCGTAGGGTTTTATACGCACCCTATGCGTTGCTATTATCGCGGCTTCAGTGCCATTAATATTTCCAACAGCGGCTTTGCTCCAGAGAATGGTTCGGTCACTCTTATTCATTCGTCCAATCTTGCATTTGATCCTACTTCCACAGGAGGAAATACAATCTCAGGAGATTCAGTTACATGGTCGTATTCGAATTTACAATCAGGAAATCAACTTAGCTACAACGGATATTTTTTTGATGGTGCTCAAGGCGATACAGTTTGGTACACATACATTGATTCTGTTTTTGACCTGAGCGGAACTTTCAGAAATGTATATTCAAACTATTACCCTTACATAATTTCATGTTCTGTTGATCCGAATGAGAAAGAGGTTTATCCTGTAGGTGAACAGGCGCAGCATTATACATTGATGAATGAATGGCTCAATTATGAAATACGTTTTCAGAATACAGGAAACGATTCGGCAGTGAACATCATCGTATATGATACGCTCGATTCTCATTTCGACCTCAGCACATTTGAAGTAACCGGAAGCAGCCACCCGATGAATACACAGATGACTGCTGACGGTAAAGTTCAATTCACCTTCGAAAATATTTTCCTGCCTGACAGTAACGTGGATGAACCGGGCAGCAATGGTTATGTAACTTACCAAATCAAAGCTCAGAGCGGAATACCTGATCCTACCGTTGTGACTAACAGTGCCGGAATTGTTTTTGACTTTAATGCTCCTGTGCCTACAAATACAACAATGAATACACTGGTAACTGTCATTCCGGTTAAAGTAAATGAGGTGGAAAACCAAACAGGCATTTCCGTTTATCCGAACCCGGTGGAAGACATCCTGGTTATCCGTTATCCATTATCAGGAAATGTAAATTCTCAGTTGAAGGTTTATGACGTATTTGGAAAAGAGATTGCATCAAGCGCAATCACATCAAACCTCAAACTTCAAACATCAAACTGGGCGAATGGAATTTATTTCATCCGCATCACCAATGCTAACGGAGAAATAATTTACAACAACAAGGTTGTGAAGATGACGAAATAGCTTTTTGTTAGACCATGAAGAAACCCTCACTACAAAAATGGCAGTGAGGGTTTTTTCTTTTCTAACCCCAAAGCGTAACCAGTTGTTTGTTTAATGAAGAAGTAAGCCGATATGATAACAGGAGGTAAAAAAATACATCCGCATAGCGAATTCATTAATGTTTGAGCTATTCGTTGCAAAGCCCTCTGCAACTTCAATAACACAGTTTCCGAGTCACTTCATTTTCAACTCACCTTCTTATAAATTTTTGGCACAGTAATTTCAATACCCCCTGCATAACAATATAAATCTAAAAGTAAAATGAAAAAAATGATTGCAAGTGCCTTTATAGCAGGCACACTAATGTTCGCATCAGTTCATGCGCAAACTCCGGCAATGACTCCTGCCGCAAAACCGGCAACAACAGTTGCTGCTCCTGCCAAACCAACCGCAACTAAAACAGCGGTGAAACACAAAAAGGCAAGGACTAAAAAAGCTGCTGCAAAGTCAACTGACAAAGCAGGCGATAAAAAGTAAGCAGGTAATTCCCTTACTGCGAAAGCCGGTCCCGTAAGACCGGCTTTTTATTTATTCAAAATACGTTATGCCTGTGCAAGAACACGCAACAGGTAATTACAAATTTTCAAAACCTAAGCGTTTTCAAAAAAAGTCAGTTCTAACAATTTTCAAGAAAATTATTTTCTACTTTCGTTCTTCAAAATAAAAAACGGTATGATTCAAAAATCCACACTTGATTTTCTAAAGACACTGAAAAAGAACAACAACAAGGAATGGTTTGATGCAAACAAGGAAAAATATCTTGCCGCAAAAGCAAACATAGATTCATTTATAGAGGAAACGATTAAATCATTCACTGCGTTTGACAAGGGATTGACTGGTTTAAAGGCAAAGGATTGCGTGTTTCGAATATACCGTGATGTACGGTTTTCAAAAAACAAAACCCCGTATAAAATAAACATGGGCGCAAGCATAAATGCAGGCGGCAAAAAGATGGAGGTTGCCGGCTTTTATATTCATATAGAGCCGGGCAAAAGTTTTCTTGCAGGTGGCAGGTGGATGCCCTCTTCCGATCATCTGAAAAAGATTCGTCAGGAAATTGATTACAACGGTAAAAAACTCCACAAAATTCTTTCTGATAAAGATTTCAAGAAACAATTCGGTGAGTTAGATAACAGCAAAGAATATAAACTAGCCCGCCCGCCAAAAGGATACGACAAAGATCATAAGGACATCGAATTGCTGAAGCTGAATAGCTACATCGTTTGGCATGAGTACAACGAGAAAGAAGTGCTGTCAGCAAACTTTCTGAAGGAACTTACAAAAACTGCAAAGACAATGAAACCGTTTCTTGATTTCCTAAATACGGCTATTGATTGAGCAGCACATTGTTTTACATCAGGATACAACCCTGTCACTGCTTGTTTTAATTGAGTGAAATACGCAAGCAGTTGGGATTTTCAAAATGCTGCGTTTTCAATAAATGAAACCAACCGTTAATCCTCCGCCAACAATAAGAGGAAGATTTTCTCCAAAATACAGATGTGAGAAGGCGTAATTGAAGTCAACATCCTGCTTATCCTTTACTGAAACGGGCTTGTATGAGGAATATTGAAGCGCGAAACCTACACTCCCAAAAAAATCGAACGTTAGAAAGTTGTCAATAATAAATTGATTGCCGAATAAAATATTGAATGCGTAATTACTGAAATTTATTTTTCCGTTTTCATCATCTGTAGTGTAGCGGCTGTAAATAAGTTCAGGTTTAAAATAACTTCCCTGCAGTGGAGGAGTGTATCTCATTCCGTTTCGTATCGCTTCAGTAAGCCAGATAAATTTTAGTCCGCCCTTTACAAAAAATCCTTTTGCCGGTTTAATAGCAGTTGATATTCGCGGACCGATGTATGCTGCTTTTATCTCCAGATTGATTCCCGGCTTTAGCTTTTGCTCATAACCGATGGTGATGTGATTGAGAACAGGCGCGATGAAATCAACTTTGATTCCATGTGAGCGTTCTTTTACAATCATGTCAGGCGTTACCATGTGAATATCATAAAGAATGGTAAGGTGTGTGCCATTTTCGAAAATAACTTCCTTCACCTGGTTTTTGTAAATCTCCAGTATCGGACCCGTTTTCATTCCAAACCTTCGGAATTTAATTTTATCCGTTCCTACTTCAAGCACCTTAACCTTGAGTGAATCATTATTAAGACGCACGATGATGTCTTGGGCGAATGCAGTATCGCGCATAAAAAAATATGCAACGGTTAGGAGAAAATATAAAATGCGCGGTTTCATCTATGCGAATAACAAATAAAGAATATCTGCGCTACTTGTGCAACTTTTTCTCAGATGAAATTACACCCCCGTACCTGCCATTCATTTTCTTTTCCTATTTTCACGAAAAGAATTTATTATGAAAGCAATAGTTTTACTCGTCAGTATGATTTGCCTTTTTATTTTTTCATCAGCACAATCCAATCTTGTTCTCAATCCGGGTTTGGAAAATTACGTAACCTGTCCAGGCTTTGGGCAGTTCAGCAATACTTATATCAATGACTGGGACAAACCCACATGGGGCAGCACGGACTATTACAACTACAATTGTGCAGGAATAATACCTACGCAACAAGTGCCGCACACGGGCAATGCGTATGCAGGCATCATCTGTTACAATTATGGAACTGAGTATCGGGAATACATGACCGGTACCCTTTCTTCTCCGCTTGTTGCAGGTGCAACCTATTACTGTGAATTCTACGTAAGCTTGAATGATGGATACATACAGGCGATAAAAGAAATTGGTGCTTATTTTAGTGCATCGCCTCCAGGTCCGTATTCAAATGCACTGCATGTTCCTGCCACTCCGCAAGTAGTGAATACAACGATTCTTCTTGATGATACCTCCTCATGGATGCGGGTGTCAGGATATTTTCTGGCTACAGGTGGCGAGCAGTACATCACAATAGGAAATTTTTATAACGACACAAATACAACCATTCTACAGGTTGGTAACGTGGGTTCGTTCGGAGCATATTATTTTGTTGACGATGCATGGGTTTCGCTTAGTGAAGGGTTAGGAGTTGGTATAATGGATGATGAAGGCATTAGTGTTTATCCCAATCCGATGGTTGACAAATGCAAGATTCACAATGCGGAATTCACAATTGGTACAGCCGTGAAGTTTGAAATTTTCAATATGATTGGCGATAAAGTAATGGCTGTTCAATACAAATTTAAGAATCAGGAACACGGCATAAGCCTTGATGTCTCATTATTGCCTTCAGGTATTTACATTCTAGAAATAAATGACGGAGAAAAAATTTTTCGAAAGAAGGTTGTGAAGGAGTGAGTGAAGAAATGTAATCGCTTAAATATTTTACCTTTACTTTCTCATCCATTCGTTATACTGAACAGTACTGTAAATACCTGTGAGAGGAAATTGGTGGTTGAGTATTTTCCAAAAATTATCTACTGAAAATGAAGCAAACTTTTTTTCTGATCGGGTTTCTACTTTTTCTTTTTCCGGAATCATAGGTTAACCTTCCTTTATACTTTCAACTTCCGTTAATTGCACAAAATGTTTTCATTTTTACGAAAAAGAAAAAAACTTGGCCTCCTCAGCCGATCAACCTTAACAAATATTTCCCGTACCCACTCTTAACCAATGGCTCAGCAACTATGCGAAGTCGTTCCGCATTGATGTAGCCCATGCGGTATGCAATTTCTTCAATGCAACCGATTTTTAATCCCTGCCGCTCTTCAATCACTTGGACAAACTGCGATGCCTGCATGAGTGATGCAAACGTACCCGTGTCCAGCCACGCTGTTCCACGGTCTAGAATTCCTACTTTTAGTTTTCCGAGTTCGAGATAAATTTTATTTACATCGGTGATCTCGTATTCACCGCGGGCACCCGGCTTCAGGTTTTTTGCAATCTCTACAACTGAGTTGTCGTAGAAATAAAGTCCCGGTACCGCATAATTTGATTTTGGCTTTGCAGGTTTTTCTTCAATGGAAATGGCTTTGTTATTTTCATCGAATGCTACCACACCATAGCGTTCAGGGTCGCTTACATGATACGCAAACACTACACCGCCATCAGGATTTTTATTTTCCTGCAACAAGCGTCCGAGTCCTGCACCATAAAAAATATTATCGCCAAGTACAAGGGCAACGCTGTCTTTACCAATAAATTTTTCTCCGATTACAAATGCCTGTGCAAGTCCATTCGGCACAGTTTGTTCGGCATAGGAGAAATTGCAGCCGATATTTTTCCCATCACCAAGCAAACGTTTGAAACCCGGCAAGTCAATTGGTGTGGAGATGATAAGAATATCGCGAATGTTCGCCATCATCAGCACACTAAGCGGATAATAAATCATCGGCTTATCGTACACAGGCATCAGTTGCTTGCTCATGGCAAGTGTGAGTGGATGAAGTCGAGTGCCGGACCCACCAGCAAGAATAATTCCTTTCATTTTGGTTTGAGGTTTGAGATTTAGGGTTCGAGGTTTCTCATTTTCAAATTAACTCTTCATCAAATTTTCAAATCATCTTTTCTTATCTGTAGTTCCTCCAATTCCACATCTTCGTTCTCATCATAAATACTAATGAGTGGTTCTTTCATAAATGCTTTAGTGATGATGCGCTTTTCCAGTGACAATAAAAGCGCTGGCAAGAAAATCAAATTGCTGAACATGGCAATGAGCAGCGTTACGGAGATGAGCACACCGAGTGCAGAAGTTCCTCCAAAGTTTGAAGCCGTGAAGATGAAAAATCCAAAGAACAAAATTACTGCCGTGTAAATCATGCTCACTCCGGTTTCCTGAATGGTGTACGAAACCGTTTTTGAAATACTACCTCCATGGCGCTTTAATTCCTGGCGATACTTGGTGAGAAAATACATCGTGCCATCAGAAGCAATTCCGAAGGCAATGCTGAAGATAAGAATGGTGGATGGTTTCAATGAGATGTGAAAATAGCCCATGATGCCTGCAGTAATAATAAGCGGAACCAAACTTGGTATCAATGAAATGACAACCATGCGCGCAGACATGAATAAAAAAAACATAATACCGCCTATAAGCACAATGGCAAGCAGCACACTTTCTCTCAGATTGATTTGCAAGTAATCGTTGTTCTTGAGAAAGATGATGGAGTTACCTGTGAGAGACACGTTGTATTCCTTCGGATCAAAGACAGAATCTATCCGAGGACGAATTTCTGCCAAAAGTTTTTTCATTTTGATACTGCCGATGTCAGCCACCTGTATGCTGATGCGAGTGCTTTGCTTCGCGCTGTCAATGATAGAATGAAACATCCGCTCATTGTTTTTGGCAGTGCCGGAGTAACTTTTCAATCGAGCCAGTTCCTGCACATCGGGAATGATGTAGCGTTTTGGATCGCCATCATTCAATCCCTGATTCGAAAATTTTATTCCTTCGGCAACTGAAACGGGTTCGGAGAATTCAGGATAGCTGGCAAATATTTTTTGCAGGCGGTTTATTTTGTAAAGTGTAGTAAGTGCAAGTGCTCCGCCAGGTCTTTTTGTATCAACGCCCACTTCAAAAGGAAGCACACCACGGAAATTCTGTTCGAAGAATTTCAGATCTGTGTAGATAATATCTTTCTTCGGAAGATCATCCACCACATATCCCACCGTTGAAATTTTACTTACTCCATACAAACTGATAAGAACAACAACAACTACGATGAAATAAAAACGTTTGCGGTAATGATGAACCAGCCGGTCAACTTTATTGAGAATGATAGTGATGTTTTTTCCTTCGAGATGATAAACCTGTTTTGGATTTGGAAGCGGTAGAAAACTAAACACTACAGGAATAAAAATCAACGAGATCATATACGTGAGCATTACGTTGAGGGCTGCTGTAATGCCAAACTCCTGAAGGATGGCGCTGTGTGTAAAATAAAAAACTACGAAGCCGGTGGCAGTTGTAACGTTTGCAAAAAATGTTGACATCCCCGTTTTAGAAATCATCAGCGTGAGAGCTTTTGCCTGATTGCCATGCTTTGCACATTCCTGCTGGTAGCGATTGAGAAGAAGAATGCAATTCGGAACTCCGATTACGATAATGAGAGGGGCAATGAGTGAAGAGAGTATTGTAATTTTAAATCCAAGTAACACCAAGGTGCCGAAGCTCCAGACAACGCCCATCATTACCACAAGCATTGGAAATAAAACAGGGTAGAATGATCGGAATAAAAAAAGAAGAATGACCGCTGTGATGAGCAATGCCAGAATGAGAAAGAGTTTCATCTCGCTCACTACTTTTCCTGTTACTGCTGTGCGAATGTAGGGCAAGCCGGAATAATGCAGTGTGACATTATTTGCAACTGCAAACTGATCTCCGATTTCTTTCACCTGATTTACAATTTCAATGCGGCTTTTTGTATTCAGCTTGCTTTGATCGAGCGTGATTGCCATCACGGTTACGTTCGTTTCTTTATTGAAGAGTAATCCGTCATAAAACGGCAGGTGTTCTAAAACTGATTTTACAGAATCAACTTCTTCCTGTGTGGTAGGGCGGTGCGTGAGGATGGGTTTGAATTCCAGTTGCTGCAACGAATCATTTCGCGTTACATTAAAACTTCTGGCAACGGAAACGACTTCCTGTGTGCCGTCAATGTTTTTTATTTGTTGTGTGAGATCGTACCAATGATTGAAGAGTTCGAGTTTGTAAAGCTCTCTGCTCTGAAATCCGATGACGATTACTGATCCGTCTTCTCCGAATTTTTGCTTGAAGTTGTTGTAAGTAACGAGCGTGGAATCTTCATCAGGAAGAATTTTTGCTGTTTCATAACTCAACTTTACTTTGGTGGCGAGGAAAAGCATTGCACAAGTAATAACAATGAGCGCTATAAGCAGCACCATCCGGTTCCGTAAAATTATTCGTGCAATTATCTCGAGCATTGTATGCGGGTAAAAATAGAAAAAGAAAGCGGGCTTGCCCCGGAATTTATCCGTCAGAATCTTTCTCTTAAGTTTGCCCTCTCCTCTTCCTGATACTTTATGCGGAAATTATTTTCTCTCTTCGTGTTTTTATTTTTTGTGATGCAGCGTGATGCATTGCCCCAGGATACGCGCGCAATCAGTGATGCAAACGTGCGCATCGGTGAGGAGTTAATTGAATCAGGAAAAGAAAATGATGCGCTTTCTTTTCTCAACACTGCATTGAAACAAAAAGAAGAAGCGGGCGATAACCGGGGCAAAGCAATTGCGCTGCGCGACATTGGCATCATTCATTTTCGCAAAGGAGATTATGAAAAGGCGCTTGAGTTTTTTCAGAACAGCTTGAAAGAATCAGATCAGTTGCAGGTGCTGAAACTTGTGCGCGATACGTACCTGAAACTTTTTGCAGAAAGCAAGGTGAAGAATGATTCGGACAAGGTGCAACTCTACAACAGGCAATATCATCTGTACAAAGATTCTGTGAATGTTGTGTCTGCAAGCCGTGCGTTGAGTCCAGATTCATTATCAAGAGAGCTTGCGGAAAAGGACAGGATAACCAATCTCCTGAATAAAAAGAAAGATGACAGGGTTAAAGATGAGAACGTGCAGCAGATTGAAGCGAGCCGAAACATGACTGACGCGGAGCTTGAGCGTTTAAAAACCGAACAGGCAATTGCTGAACTGAGTAAAGCAAAAGAGCTTGATGAGGTGGCAGATCATGAACGCGAAGACCAGATTCAACAACTTCAAAAACAAAAAGCGCTTCAGGAGTTGGCGCTCTCTCAAAAGGAATTAGAAAAAACGCGGGAGACGCAACTCATTTATTTGCTGCTTGGAATAGCTGCGCTCATTCTCGTTTCGCTTGGCTTTATGTATTACCGCTATCGCACCAATAAGCGGTCGCATTATGCGCTGGACAAAGCATACGCTGAATTATCCTCCACTCACGACCGGCTCAAGAATACACAAACACAATTGGTACATTCAGAAAAGTTGGCTTCGCTCGGGCAACTTACTGCGGGCATTGCGCATGAAATTCAAAACCCGCTCAACTTCGTAAATAATTTTTCTGAACTCAGTGGTGAATTGATTGATGAACTTAAAGCATCAGCGAGCGATGAAGAGCGAAATGAAATTCTGAATGATCTTAAAAATAATCTTTCAAAAATAAATCATCACGGCAAGCGGGCTGACAGCATCGTTAAAAATATGCTGCGCCATAGCCGCAGCGGCACTAACGAGAAGCAACCGACTGACATCAACAAACTCGGTGAAGAATATCTCAACCTTGCCTATCACGGGTTGCGCGCACACGATTCTACTTTTAACTGCGCCATTGAAAAACAACTGGACGAGGCGCTGCCGAAAATAAAAGTAGTGCCGCAGGATATTTCGCGCGTCATGCTCAATCTTTTTAATAATGCAATGTATGCGTTAAAGGAAAAGAGTCTGCAGTTTGCTGCCGATGGTTTGCCGGCAAACTACCAGCCCACAATTTCATTAATTACTCAATCGCTCAACCACTCCATCATTATCCGCGTGCGCGATAACGGAAACGGAATTCCTGACGATGTGATTGAAAATATTTTTGTTCCCTTTTTTACTACCAAGCCAACGGGCAAAGGCACCGGGCTGGGGCTTTCGCTTAGCTACGACATTGTGAAAGCCCACGGGGGCGAAATAAAAGTTGAAAGCCAGAAAGGAATCGGCACTGAGTTTCTGGTGCGGCTTCCGGTGTGAGGCATTTGCTTCTTATTTTTTGTTCTTAATTGATATTTTTCATGCGAACGTTTTGGCGGGAGTTCATTTAGATTATTTATATCCCTACAGATAATTCGCCTCAAAACCAAAATTCATCCCTTCGGGTGAGCCGCAAAGTCAGTTTACCGTATTTACTGATTAAAATTGCTTACCATAGATATTAAGTTGATAAATATTGGTTTCCTCAAGCTCAATATAGGTTTCAATTTCTTCAATATCGGTTTCCGGAAGATCAATACAGAATTCAACTTATAGACTATCGGTTTCCAGTAGCTTGATATTGATTTCAACCTGCAGATTATCGGTTTTCAGAAGCTCAATATAGGTTTCAACTTGCTTCATATCGGTTTCCAGAAGCTCGATATAGGTTTCCAGAAGCTCACTATCGGTTTTTAGTTGCTCAATATCAATTGATAGCAAGCTATTTGAAACCTGTGGCGAAGTGGTTGTATTCAATATTGATAAAATATAATCCTATTTTCTATCAGAATAAACATTTTTTATTGCTTTAGATATTAACATCGTGCTGTTTAAAAGCACTATTTCACCTATTTATTTCGAAATTATCACCATTTATCTTTGCATCGTTCTACTATAAACATATAATCTTAAACTTTAAACCACAAACATTCAAATGGCAGAATTTACTTTCGGCAGCAGGTACGATAACGGAGAAACCCTGCTCACTTACATTACTGATGCAGGCGCGCCTTACAATCCGGGAAACGCTACGCTCTCCGTTGCATCATGGACTGCGCAACTTGCAACCACTAACACTGCAAACGCACTCGCTGACAGCACCGGCTCAACCTTATCTACCAACCGCGACTTGCGGCTTACGGTGATAAGAGACACCCTCATCGGCATCAGCGCCCAGGTGCGCGATGAAATTGGCTCCATGACCGGAGCTAAAAAAACTCCTTCCTATAAAAATGTGCAGAAGTCGGTGCAGAAAATGAGGGGCTATAAAATTCCGGTAATTAAAAACCCCGCAAGTGCCCCCACCACGCCTGCGGAGAAAAAGAAAGTGTCGCAAAACGAAACTTCGTTTGGATCCATCGTGGCTGATGCGAAAAAAATTCTTGCAGTTATTTCAGGACTTGCCGGATATGCACCCAGCAATTCCGACCTGAAAGTTGCGAACTACACCGCCCTTATTGCCGATTGCGAATTGAAAAATAAAAACGTAGCGCAGGCGCTCATTGCAAACAGCAACGCCATTGATGCGCGCGCGAAACTTTATGACGGCACCAATGGACTCAGCAACGTAAGCCAGCAAATTGTTGATTACATCGCCTCCACTTTTGGTAAAAGCAGCACCATTTACAAGCAAGCCGTGAAGCTGAAAATATAATCGGTAATCGTTACACACCTTTTATGATGGCAGAACTTTTGTTCTGCCATTTTTATTTTGCGTACTATTTTTCAGGGCGAAAGAAGTTGCCGGCACAGAAAGCAAGGAGGCATACAGTTGTTAGTAACCCTTCAAAAGTGTTCGGTTAACCGAACAACTCCTTTTGAAAATTATCTTATGGGCTGCTCAAATAATATCCTCATCTTTACGTTAGCGTTTAAAACCTTAAAACCAATTGAGATGAAGAAAATAATTTTTACGCTCGTTTTGTTCGTTGCGATGATTTCATTTTCTGCACAAGCCGAATCTCCATGCAGACCTTATTTAATACTGAATGGAATTCAGTATAGCTGGATGACTACGTATGTAAGTATCAGCATAAATCAGGGCGATACTTTAATATGCTCTGTGGCGGAAGGATCTCCTTGTGGTTTCTGCGCGATTGATTCAGCGATTACTAACTGGACATTTCACGGCATTACTACATACGTAGTTACCATTGCCGCAACCGATACCGGCACTTACACTCTTTATGCTCACCCTGCAAGTACTTCATGCGGGTTGGGCGATGACGGTACATTCTATGTTACCGTAAATTATTCAACAACCTCCGTTGCAGAATTGGTTTCTTCCAATGGTATTGAAGTATCTCCCACACTTTCCTCCGGCATCTTCAAAATAAAAACTGCTGATAAAAACCTAAAGCAACTCCGCATAAGCGACAGCGCAGGTCGCATAGTTTATACCTCAGAGAATAATTTTTCAGAAATAAACCTCAGCAATTTTTCTTCAGGCATTTATTTTTATGCCCTCACCGATGAAAAAGAAAATGTTTGGAGAGGAAGAATTGTGAAAGAGTAAACTTGTTTCCTCAAACGATCGTCTCAAATTTTTTTTCTTACTTTTGAGCTATGAGAACTTTAACTTTCAACATACCCGACACACTCGACTTAGACACAAAAGAAATTGCCATGTTGGTGGCTACGCGTTTGTACGAACAGGGAAAATTATCTTTAGGTCAAGCAGCAGAACTTGTTGGCTTAACCAAACGAACTTTTGCGGAGCTTTTAGGAAAGTACAATGTTTCCATTTTCAATTATCCGGCTTCCGATCTTTCAAGAGATGTAAAGAATGCATAAAACCATTGTTTCAGACACAAGTTGTTTTATCATTCTTACAAACATTGGTGAGCTTGATCTTTTGAGAAAAACGTATGGGCAAATTGTAACTACAATTGAGGTTGCAACAGAATTTGGACAAACACTCCCCGATTGGGTTGAACTGAAATCTGCTGCTGATAAAACACGGCAACAAATTCTTGAACTCCAAATTGACAAAGGCGAAGCAAGTGCCATCGCACTTGCTCTCGAGATTCCCGACAGCACAATTATTCTTGATGACTTCAAGGCAAGAAAAATTGCCGAGCATCTTGGATTGGAAATTACCGGAACTATCGGAGTAATTATCAAAGCAAAACTTCAAGGGATACTTCCTTCCATTAAACCTTATCTCGAAAAAATACACACAACCGATTTTCGAATCACAAAGGAGATTGAACAACAGGCGCTGAAGGAAGCGGGAGAGATGTAAATCCGTTTTCTGAAATTCAGACTAATTTTTCAAATACCCTTTTGTAAACCTCCAGCGTTTTTGCTGCCATCGCTTCTTTCGAAAAATTTTTCACAAACTCTTTTGCATTCGCAATAAGTTTTTCGCGCAGCGCATTTTCATTTAGCATCAAAATAACCTGCTCAGAAAGTTTTTCAGCATTCTGTATTGGAGCCGTAAGCCCGTTAAATTCATTCTTTACAATTTCAGGAATGCCGCCCGCTTCGGTAGTAACGATTGGCAGCCCGTAAACCATTGCATCAAGCAGCGCGGAGCCAAGCCCTTCTTCTTTGGAAGTGTAAAGAAGCACATCAAGTGCGGCATACACATTCTCAAGATCGTTTCGAAAACCAAGAACGAAAACCTCCTTTTGCAGATTTAATTCTGAAATACGTTTTACAATCTGCTCGCGCAGCACACCTTCTCCTGCAATAAGATACTTTGCTTTTATTTTTTGGAAAAGAATTTTCACCGTGTCCAGGAAAGTAAAATAATCTTTATGCGGAGCAATGGCAGCAATGTTGCCGATCAACTTTTCATGAGCAGCAATTCCTAACTCACTCCGTAGTTTTTCTTTCGTTCCTTTTCCCGCGAAGCGATGCAGATCAATTCCATCGTAAACAGTAACGCACCGTTCAGCATGTTTAATAGAAGCACTTACTATTTCTTTAATCTTATCCGAAACACAGATTATTTTTTTTATCGAATGATGATTGTATTTCCATTGAGAGAAAATATTTTTCTTCAGCGGGAAATCAACCCTGCGTGAAAGAATGAGCGGAGTTTTATTTCCGAATGCAGCAGCCAGCACAGCCATTCCGTGGCTTCGCGATGAATGCAAATGGATGACATCAAAATTTTCTTTGCGGCAATAATTCTTCAATGCAAGTGCGGAAGAAAAATCAAAATCGTTTTTGAAACCGAGCGTGATGAACGGAATGTTTTTCCCGATGCACCATTTTTCAAAAGCAGAATCTTTTCTTGCAGCAACATAAGAAACCACATCTTTCTTTTGCAATTCCTCTATGAGATAAGCCATCTGCTGCTCGCCTCCACGCCAGCTTTTTTCGGAACTTAGGTGCAATACTTTCACGCGCTGAAAGGTAAAGCATATTTTTATGTCCTCATTTATTTCGATCTTCGACTTTTCATTTTTGAACTTACAACATGTCAACCGATCTCCGGATTACTCTTATTCAATCCGATCTTCACTGGGAAAATGCAGATGCCAACCTCCATTCATTCGCTGAAAAAATTTCTTCTCTCAAAGAAGAAACAGACATCATCATTCTTCCTGAAATGTTCAGCACCGGATTCACAATGAATGCTGCTGCACTAGCAGAAAGCATGGAAGGCAAAGCCATTCAATGGATGCGCGAAAAAGCAAGAGAGAAAAATTGCGTCATCACCGGAAGTTTAGCCATAAAAGAAAGTGGTGCTTTCTTCAACCGTCTCATCTGGATGAATCCTGACGGTACTTTTTTGCAATACGATAAACGCCACCTGTTCCGTTTAGCACATGAGCAAAACACTTACACTTACGGAAAGGAAAAAATCATTGTTGAATATAAGGGATGGAAAATACTTCCTCTTGTGTGTTTCGATCTTCGCTTCCCGGTTTGGAGCCGCAGAACAAAAAAATCTGATTACGATTTGATGATCTACGTTGCCAACTGGCCTGAGCGAAGAGTGACTGCATGGAATCAGTTGCTTATTGCGCGTGCCATCGAGAATCAATGCTACATAGCAGGAGTAAATCGCGTAGGGAATGATGGCAACCATATTTATCACTCCGGTGATTCGGCTGTTATCAATTTCAAAGGAGAAACCATCAGCGGCATTTGTGCGCACGACACTTGCATTGAAACAGTGACGTTGAATAAAAATGAGTTGAATGAATTTAGAAGTCAGTTTCCTTTTATTGAAGATGCGGATGACTTCACAATAAATATGTAGTTTCGATAAATGTAAAAGTTACTCAATGAAAAAATTTCTATTTATCCAACGAAGCTTTAGCGTAGTTGGACTCGTCCTGATTTTCTTTTCCGGCTCATTTGTTTTCGCGCAATCGCTTTCTCACCAAATGAGTGAGGCAGAAAAATTGCAGATGAGAGATTACCTCCGCACGTATCCGCAAAATCAAACCACGGGAATTATTACTCCGCCAACTTCTCCTGTGCGCGCAAGTGCAGAGTGGGAGGAAATTGATGCCCTTATCATTACCTGGACGAGTTACACTCCCATTCTGAAAGACATTGTCCGTTATGCACAAACCGAAACGCAGGTATTAATTGTATGCACTGACTCCAATACAGTGATTACCTATCTCAACAGCAATGGAGTTCCGCTCACGAATGTGCATTACATCATCGCCCCTTACAATTCCGTCTGGTGCCGCGATTATGGTCCGTGGAATATTTATACGAACGATGTGGACTCGCTTGCTTTGATTGACTGGATTTACAACCGCCCTCGCCCGAAGGATGATACCGTGCCATCAGCAATTATGCGTTACACCGGTTTGCCGATGTACGGAACAACCAGTTCGCCATGGGACTTGGTGAACACCGGAGGAGATTTTATGTGCGATGGTTTCGGTACAGGATTTTCTTCCAAGTTAATTCTGACTGATAACACCACTGCAGCCGGATTTGGAGTTAATCATACAGAAGCGGAGATTGATACTATCATGAAAAAATTCATGGGTATCAATCGCTACATAAAAATGGAAACGCTTCCGTACGATGTCATTCATCATATTGACATGCACATGAAACTGCTTGATGAAGAAACTATCATGATGGCTGAATATCCACCGGGTGTTGCCGATGGTCCACAGATAGAACTCAACTTGAATTATGTTCTTACAAATTACAATTCTGTTTTCGGAACTCCTTACAAAGTCGTGCGCATACCAAGTCCGCCCGATGCAAACGGCAACTACCCTGACGTTGGTGGTGATTATCGTACCTACGCAAATGCAGTGTTCGTTAACAAAACAGTCATCCTTCCATTCTATGCCACTCAATACGACACTACCGCAGTAAGAATCTGGCAGGAAGCATTGCCCGGCTACCGCATCGTTGGCATTGATTGCAACTCCATCATTCCTTCCCTCGGTGCCATTCATTGCATCACAAAAGAAGTTGCCGCTGCCGATCCGCTTTTGATTTCTCACCAGCCGTTGCACGACACATATAACACAACAACTCCCTACCAAGTTGATGCGCTCATCAAGCATCGTTCATCCATTGCAACTGCATTTGTGTATTACCGCACGGATACGCTGATGGCCTATACACAAACTACCACGACCTCTACTGACGGAATTCACTGGACAGGTTTTATTCCTTCACAAACAGCAGGAACGAGAGTGTATTATTATGTTGAAGCAACTTCGGTTTCCGGAAAAACGCAAGTACGCCCGATGCCTGCACCGCTTGGCTACTGGAAGTTTGATGTGCTTGGCAATTTAGGCATTGCAGAAAATAAAATTCTTGCTTTCGATTTGGGCGCTCCGTTTCCAAATCCTGCAAAAAGTTTTGCCTACCTATCTGTAAGTGCAGGCGAAGCAACTTCAGCAACCATTGAATTGAAAGACATGACAGGAAGAGCTATGAGAGAAGTTTTTTCAGGCATCCTAAACAAAGGCGAACAATTTATTTCTGTTGATGTTCGAAATCTTTCTTCTGGAATTTATTTACTTGAGATGAAAGTGAAAGAAAGAGTACTCACGAAAAAATTATTAGTAAAGTAAATAATAATGTCTCTCAACCTCCACGACATCCTCACCGTTTCCGCCATCCTCTTTGCAGTGATTGATGTGGTCGGTTCCATACCTGTATTGCTTGAAGTAAAACGAAAGACAGGAGTGATAAAAACGGGTCAGGCAACATATGTTTCTTTCTTTATCATGATCGGCTTTTTATTTTTGGGAGAAACCATTCTAAATTTTATCGGTGTAGATGTTCACTCTTTTGCTATTGCCGGTTCACTCGTATTGTTTTTTCTCGCTCTTGAAATGATACTCGGCATCAAGCTTTACAAAGATGAAATTCCTGAAACTGCTTCCATCGTGCCTGTCGCTTTTCCGCTAATTGCGGGAACAGGAACAATGACAACGCTTCTTTCATTACGGGCTGCTTATGATATTCCCACCATCGTAATCGGAATTTTCATCAACCTCATTCCGGTGTATCTGGTGCTGAGAAATCTTTATCGTGTAGAAAGATTCCTTGGTGTTGCAGGCATTAGCATCCTCCGAAAAGTTTTCGGAATTGTCCTACTAGCCATTGCCGTAAAACTCTTCCGCACCAACGTGGGTTTCTGAAAATGACTTCTCCTCAAGAGCTGTTGCTGATGCGGATAGTTAACCCATTGTCACCTAAGCATCAAAAAAGAAAACTTTGGTTTTGCATCTGATTAGAATTTCCTATTATTGTCTCCCCAAAAAATAAATTTCGAACTTAAACATTAAATCGATTCTAACTTTCTAACTAAAATTCAAACTCACATGAGTAAGCAACAATCAGGCGGCAATGCCAAATCATTCTTCGCAGCATTGGTAATTCCGATCGCAATTATCATCGGCTTTTGTATCTGGAAATTTGTAATGGGAGATCCCTCCCGCTTTCAGGATGGCAATTCCGCAATGAGTCCACTCCCCGGTGACACCCTTGCTGCCATGTATAAAGGAGGAATCATTGTTCCGATTCTTATGGGACTATTTATCACCGTGCTTACTTTTTCCGTTGAGCGTTTCATCACTATCGGCAAAAGCAAAGGCAGTGGAAGCGTAGAAAATTTTGTTCGCAAAATCCGTGAGCTCGTTTCCGCCAATGATGTAAAAGGCGCAAAAGCAGAATGTACGCGTCAAAAGGGTTCCATTGCAAACGTAGTAAGCGCAGGACTTGACATGTACGAACATATGCTTGCCGATAATGACCTCGACAAAGAACGCAAGTTGCTTGCCATTCAAAAAGAACTGGAAGAAGCAACTACTCTTGAATTGCCGATGCTTTCAAAAAATCTTGTCATCATTTCTACAATTGCTTCCATTGCCACACTCCTCGGACTTCTTGGAACTGTAATCGGAATGATTCACGCATTCTCGGCACTTGCTACCGCAGGTGCACCGGATGCGGTAGCTCTTTCAACAGGTATTTCTGAAGCGCTCAACAATACAGCACTTGGTATCGGTACGTCAGCAATGGCGATTATCATGTACAACTTTTTCACTAGCCGCATTGACAACATTACTTATGGAATTGATGAAGCAGGGTACAGCATTGTGCAATCGTTTGCATCAAGATACAAAGAGCAAAAATAATTTCAGTTGATCCGGAAAGTATATTCTTGATTGGATATTTAATACTCGTGATTAAATATTCGAAATTATTTATGGAATTTTTCTTAATCAGTACTCATTATTAAAAGTAAAGAAGATGCCGAAGATAAACATGCCGAAGAAGAGCCCTTCACTGGACATGACTCCAATGGTGGATTTGGCTTTCCTGTTGGTAACATTCTTTATGTTGACCACCAAGTTTCGACCTGAAGAACCCGTTATCGTTGATACTCCTTCTTCTGTTTCTGAAATAAAACTTCCCGAGCGCGACATCATGCTCATTACTATTGATGCTGACGGTCGTGTATTTTTTGACGTGGACGGAAAACAAACCCGATCTAATATTATAGAGAAGATGGGCGAGCGCTATAAAATTACGTTTACGCCTGATGAGATAAAACGCTTCTCTGTTCTCTCGTCATTTGGTGTTCCTATGGATAACATGAAGCAACTGCTCAATGCAAAAGAGAAAGAACGTGAGGCTATCAACAAACAAACAAAAGGAATTCCTGCCGACTCTCTGAAGAATGAATTAGCCGACTGGATAAACTACGGTCGCCATGCCAATCCGAAATTCCGGATTGCAATTAAAGGAGACGGGCAGGCAAATTACCCCATAGTGAAAGAAGTGATTAAAACATTGCAAGGTCAGAAGGTGAATAAATTTAATCTCATCACAAACTTAGAAGAAGCACCAAAGAATTAATAGAAAATAAAATGTCAGAGATACAACAAAACGATTCCGGTGGGGGTGACAAGAAGCACAAGAAAGTCCGCGCCAAAAAATCATCCACGCACATTGACATGACTCCAATGGTGGATCTTGCATTTCTGCTGCTCACCTTTTTCATGCTCACCACCACTTTCAGCAAACCGAAAACGATGGAAATAAACATGCCGGTGAAACCGGAGAAGCCTGAGGAAGAACAGAAGATCAAAGAATCGCAGGCGCTTACAATTCTCCTTACTGCAAATAATAAAGTGGTGTGGTACAGTGGGCTTGGTGACGATCCTGCCAAACCACCGCAAACAAACGTGGCAGATTTCTCTCTTCTAGGAGATAAAAGTATTCACGAAGTAATTCTCGATCGTAATAAAGACACCTTCGCTAAAGTTCAGTTAACAAAAGATTCCTTGGCAAAAGGATTATTGAAAGAAGACGAAGCCAAGCAGCACATTGCCGGGTATAAATCATTCAAAGACGGTTTGGTTGTTTTGATAAAACCTGACTCCACTTCAAAATATAAAAACGTAGTTGACATACTTGACGAAATGAATGTATGCGCTGTCGGTCGTTTTGCAATTGTTGACATTACCGATTCGGAAAAAGAATTGCTGAAGAGCGCAAATTAAATATCAGATTCCTTTATGGAAAGATATATTATTTTGTCTCCCTATAATATAAAAGGATATAAAAATATAGCATTATGAAAATAATCAGTTGGGATAATGCAGTAAACCGGGACAGAGCAGAACTGGTTTTCGAAAACCGTAACAAGGAATACGGTGCGTACGAGATTCGTAAGAATTACGAGAGACAAGTTGTTCGCGCTTTCCTGTTTACGATGGGAGGAATTTTTCTTGCTGTTGCCATTCCTCTTATCATCCGTATGATTTCAAATATTGATTTTGGAAAAAAGAATGTCGTAAGCGAAGAGGTTACATTAATGGAGCCGCCTCCCATTGACAAGACCACACCTCCTCCGCCTCCTGTAATTCCTCCGCCTCCTGTTGTGCAGACTATAAAATTTACTCCTCCAAAAGTTGTGAAGGATGAAGAAGTTCAGGACGAACCACCTCCAACACAGGAGGAAATGAAAGATGTTCAGATAAGCACAGTTACACAGGAAGGAACTACTACGACCGATCTTCCTCCTGAAAACCCCGTTGTTGATCCTGACGAGGGAAAAGTATTTACCATTGTGGAAGAAATGCCGTCATTCCCGGGTGGAGAGGAAAAGATGTTGGCATACATTGCAAAGAACATCAAGTATCCTCCGGTCGCGCGTGAGAATAATATCATCGGTCGCGTGTATGTAAGTTTCGTAGTTGACAAGGATGGAAAAATAAAAGAAGCGAAAATTCTCCGCGGAATCGGTGGCGGTTGCGATGAAGAAGCATTGCGTGTAGTTAAATCAATGCCCGACTGGAAGGCGGGTCGCCAGAACGGTCGAAGTGTGCAGGTGCAGTTTAACCTACCCGTAAACTTTACCCTGAAATAGTTTCGTTAACCCTTATCTTTTAATTTTTCAGAATGACCGATAAGAAATCCTTTGCAAACAAATTCCATCTCTGGTTCAACCTCATCATGATGTTGCTGTATTCGATAATTGGTATTCTTCTGCTCTTTATTTTGCGCTTCGATTCAATACCGTCTCTCAACACAAAAATGATTGGCGCTGTGTTACTGCTCTATGCTGCTTATCGCGGATACAAACTTTACAAAACTTTTTCTGTTCGCCCGGATACGGATCAGTCGCATGCGGGGTCGTAAAAAAAAAATTCCGCTGCTGATTTTAGTTTTCCCATTTTTATCAGCATGTCATTTCGGTCCGGAGAAACCATCGTTTACTGATTTACCTACTTCCGGAGAAATTACAATTGTGTGTGATGAATCGTATCAACCGCTCATCTCTGTTGAGTTAGATACATTTCATCACATTTATCAATCTGCAACAGTTCATGTAAAATATTTACCTGAAGGAGAAGCGTTCAAACAATTAGTGACTAATGATTCTATTCGCCTCATCGTTTCTTCTCGCGAACTAAGTCAGTCAGAGAAAGATTATTTCAACGGACGGAAACTTATTCCACGCGTTACAAAAGTTGCCGTTGATGCAGTTGCTCTTGTCATCAACGATGAAAATTATGATTCGCTTATCAAGTTTGAGCAATTAAAAAATATCATCACGGGAAATTTTGTTTCATGGAAACAACTGAATGCACAATCGAAACTCGACAGTTTGGTGCTGGTATTTGATAAAAGCGGTTCGTCAAATGCGCGTTACTTGCAGCAACTTTTTCATCTTGATAAATCAGCGCTTCCTAAAAACTGGTTTGCTACCAATTCCAATGCAGATGTGGCTGACTACGTGAGCAGAAATAAAAATGCAATTGGTGTAATCGGTGTGAACTGGATCAGCGATCGCGATGATCCTATGACCGATCAGTTTCTGAGTAATATCCGAGTTGTAGGACTTTCGCCTCCAGATACCTCTAAATTTGCAAACGAATACTTCAAACCCTATCAGGCATATGTTGCTTTGAAGCAATATCCACTCATCCGTGACGTTTTCGTGATAAGCCGCGAAGGGCGCAACGGACTTGGCACTGGCTTTGCAGCATTTGTAGCCGGAGATCAGGGGCAACGTATCATCCGGCTGATGGGGATGCTGCCAGCAACGATGCCCGTGCGGCTGATACAGGTGAACAGATAAATGAAATTGTACATTTGAACTTTAAACAACGAATTCTGAATAACGAAATGAAAAAGAATCTTCCATTATTTTTTATTGCATTGCTAGCAAGTGCTCCATCATTTGCGCAAACGCTGAATGATGCAATTCGTCTTACAGACAATGAACAGTATGAGGCAGCAACTTCTGTTTTCAAAATGCTGATTGCAAAAGAACCTACGAACGCCACCAACTATTATTATCTTGGGGAAAATTATTTGCTGAGTGAAATACCTGATTCAGCTTTGTTTATGTACAATCAAGGGGCGAAAGCGGATCCTGCTAATTTGTTGATCTCAATCGGTCGTGCCAAGTTCGATCTCAACATCTACAGCGTAGCTGAATCAAAACGTAATAGCAACATTGCAAACGATGACTATCAAAAAGCAAAAAGTAATTATGACAAGCTCGCTGCAAAAACTCCGGAGGGCGAAGTACACCTGAACGAGATGAAAGTTAAAGCTGGTGAAGCGGAGGTAACTCATCAAACTGCTGATGCAAATGTGAAAGACGCAAATATCCTAATTGACGATGCTCTGCTGAAAGCAGGACCAAAGAATGTACAGATTTTAATTGAAGCCGCTGATGCACTCGTTCATTTTAGAAATAAAGACCTTGACAAAGCAAAATCTCTTCTCGATAAAGTAGCCTCATTGCAGCCAAAAAATATTGAGATAGATATTCTCTACGGAGATATTTATTCTGAGCTAAACAACGGCACTCTGGCTGCTGACTATTACAACAAGGCACTTGAACTCGACTTAAAATCAGTAAAAGCGATTGTGAATAAGGGTCGTTTGTATAAAAGATCAACAAACTTTGAAGGCGCTGCTGAAGAATTTAAAAATGCGATTAAAATTGATAACGGTTTTGCTCCTGCCTACCGTGAACTTGGTGAGTGTTATTACCGCCTCGGAAAATTAGAAGATGCGAAAACGGAGTACAAAAAATATTTAGAACTTTCAAAAAATAATTGCGGAGCGCGTATTCGTTATGCTTCGTTTCTTTATTTGAGTAAGGACTACGCTGACGCGCTTAATGAAATCAGCCAACTGAAAAACACCTGCGATGCAAACAGTCCTACTTTGTTGCGTGTAACGACTTATTCACTTTACGAAACAAAGGACTCTACAAAAGCACTTGCTGCAGCTCAAAAACTTTTTGAAAAACTTTCTGAAGATAAACTCATCGGGCAGGATTATGAATACTATGGGAAAATTCTTGCTATGAACAAGATGGATTCATTAGGCGTTGAAATGCTTCGCAAAGCATACCTGATGGACAACACCCGCTGCGACCTGCTCATTGAAATATGGAAAAGTTATGACAAGATGAAAAAATACGCTGATGCCGCTGTTGTGCTTCAGGAGAAAATCAAAAACTGCAAATCGCCAACCGTAACAGATTATTTCAATCTCGGCAGAGCATACTTCTTCAACACCGACTATGAACTTGCTGATTCTTCTTTTGCAAAAGTGAACGAGCTTTCTCCCACTTATGCGAGTGGATTTTTATGGCGTGCGAAAGCAAACACTTTTATTGATTCTGTGATGACGCTGGGGTTAGCGAAAGGGCATTACGAGAAGTATATTGAAGTAGCTACTGCTGATTCGATGAATGCAGTGAAATATAAAAACGGTTTGATTGAAGCGTATCGTTACCTCGCTGCCTATTATGTAAAGGTTGAAAAGAATTACAGAACTGTTTTGGAATATTTAAACAAAGCCCTTGTTCTCGATCCGGATAATCAGGAAGTCAAAGATTGGATTAAGTCACTTGAGTTCGAGATGAATCCAAAAAACAAAAAAAACCTTCAGGCAAAATGATATTTATTCGATCACAAACTAGCCGTTACCTATTAATTTCTGGTTTTATTTTATAGAGAAACAGAAGACATAAACAAATGCACCGTTTTGGGGTGCTAGGAAAACTTAAGGAATTTCAATTTGAGAATCAGGGAAATGGAAAACGTGTTTCATAATTAACGTAACCGGCCGTTATAATGAATATAACACCACATTTAACTGGACCACCTCAATTCTCATAATTAAAATCCCTTTTTCCTGATAGGCTTTCCCAACTTCATATTCCAATTCCCAAAATCCTCGAGTGACATTCTCGCTTGCCTAGGCATCCATGCATTCTTCATAATTTGGTTTTCTTAACCATAAATGCGCTATTCCAAGTGCTTTTCATCTTTGTTGAAGATCAATGGGGCGGTCACCATAAAGTGCAAAAATCTTTTCATTAATCATAGTCATCAACTTTCTCGATGCTTCTAAAGTAAGATGGTCAGGGTTGCTGAATTCTTCCCTGTGAAAGGTTGTATCTTTAGAGAAATTAAACAAATTGATTTGGTTTGCCAAAAAAACTGAGTCAAGAGCCTGCGCTGCATCGGAAAGATTTTTTTTTGAAATATATATTTTGAGGCAATCGCATTTAGGAGTTTGAAAAACGATTACTCTTTTATTGTGGCGCCTGCACTCCCGAAGAATGGAAATGATGTAGCTCAGGTTTTCAGAAAAATATTTTTTTGAAAACCTCCTTTCAGATATTTCTTCTGCGCGCACTTTACATTCCTCATCTGTAAATGCGTTGGTTTTGCTGGCCTCGGGCGAAATCATAAATTCATTATGACTTCGGTTGCCGAAAAGATAGTCCAGATCGCGATTAGAGCGGAAGAAATTGCTGCGGGCTAGAATTTTATCCATAATCCGATTGCCGTACATGGTGTCAGCATATTGATACATCATGCGGTTCATGTATTGCAATCCTGAAATGGTTTGGTTGAAGCCGAGCAGTTCAGGATCGCAATTGAAGATAACGTATTTCGCCCTGGGCATTTCTGGTGCAAACCTCTTAAACAATGCCTGCATCCAGAAAAGATCCATACCCCCAATAGTTAGGCAGGCTGTATTAGTATTTTTAGACCTTTTCAATTCCCCATTAAGGGGAAGTCCGTGAGAGTTGCTGATTAATATTACTTCAGCCCGTTCTTTCTTGATAAGAAATTCCCCCATAATTCGATCTATTCCATTTTCATAATTGCGGAATAAAAATTCCAACAGAAATATAACTGCGATAAGAAAAATCAATCCTGCAAGTATTTCGAGAGTGATTTTTTTCATTATCTAAAACTGAAAATAAATAAATGATTGTTGCTCAAAAACCCCGAAGAGAAGTATCATCACCAGTAAAAAAATAGTAGCTCCATATCGCACGTGAACCCGCGTAACGAACCTTGCCTTCCAACCTGTTTTATCACTCAAGAAAAACCACTCAGCAGACATTAGTAAAAAAATGAAAACAAAATTCATTACAAAAGAAAATTTAGAAATAATCGGAAGACCAATGAGGTAGGCAGCATGCAGGTTTGGTAAACTTCGCAACATGCAGTAGGCATCAGGTAGTGATTGAGCGCGTGCTACAAGAAACGAGAGGCAAATAAAAATAAATGTAATTGATAAGCTGAACAATGAAATAAGCGTGCTGCCTTTTTTGCGAAAATACTTATTTCTTAATTTTTTTGTAATGATTTCATAAGATAAAGCCATCCCATTAAGCAAACCCCACACAACAAAATTTAAACGGGCGCCATGCCATAAACCACAGAGAAGGAATGTGATCATTACAGAATACACAATACCCACAAGGCCCCAACTTTTTTTCAAAAAAGATATTGGCTTGAATACGTAATCGAATAACCATGAAGCGAGGGAAATATGCCATCGTTGCCAAAACTCGGTTACCGATTTAGAAAAAAGCGGTGATCTGAAATTTTCAGTAAGTTCAAAACCCATCACACTTGCAGTTCCGATGGCGATGTCGCAGTAGCCCGAAAAGTCGCAATAAATCTGAAAAGTGTAAAACAAGGTTGCCCACACAACCGAATAACCGCTGTAAGAATGAGGAAGACCAAAAACAGGATCAACAAAAAATGCAAGGCGATCTGCAATTACCATTTTCTTGAATAAGCCCCATAGCATTCTGCGTAAACCGTTGCTTACAAGTTCATAATTGAACGAGTGTTGGATTCTTAGTTGCGGTAACAAATGTTGCGGGCGCTCAATCGGACCCGCCACTAATTGCGGATAAAACATTACATACAATGCAAAAATTCCAAAATGTTTTTCTGCTTTTTGATTACCACCATACACTTCAAGTGTATAGCTCATGGATTGAAAAGTATGAAAGCTTAGTCCTATTGGAAGTAAAAATGATAGCACCGGCAAAACCGTCTTTTCGCTTGGAAGAAAAATTATGTGAGTAACAAGATCATTCAAAAAAGAATAATATTTAAAAAAAGCAAGCATGCCTACATTCACAACAATACTTGCAATAAGAAAAAATCTTTTTCGCTTATCGGATGCCGCTCTTTCTATTTCGATGGCTGAGAAATAATCAACCGTAATCATAAAAGCGAGAATAAAAATATAAGCAGGCACAAAACTCATATAAAAAATACAACTTGCAGCCAAGAGCCATCCCCAGCGAAAACGATGGCTCATTACAAAATACAAGATAGTAACAACCGGAAAAAAGATCGTGAAGGCAATTGAATTAAAAAGCATCTGATTGAATTCGGTCTTTTATAATAACATGGGTTTATTTACAAATCCCTAGCGCACCATCTAAAATATATTCAACATCCAGCGGGTGCCTGTTCACCTGAATTTTTTCGCGTTGCTTGCCAAGGCGAACAACGATCATCCGCTCATTGGGAATTACAAAAACATATTGCCCGAGTAATCCGCGCATGTAAAAAATATCATGCCCGTTGTAGTTCATCAGCCACCATTGGTAGCCGTAAGTTGTAACGTGAGAAGTGGAGTCATCATCATAAAGAAGATTGTTCGGAGTCAATGCCTGTTTTACAAATTCTTTTGAGATGATTTGTTTCCCGGCCCAACTGCCGCTGTCCAGCATGAGTTTACCAATTCGCGCAAAGTCGCGTGCATTGGAGTAAATGCAGCAGTATGCCTTCTCGTGCCCTTCAACATGATCAAGCGACCACTGTGCAGGAAGTTCGGCACCGATGCGGCTCCACATTTTTTCTGAAGCATAATCAGCAATATGTTTGCCCGTTGCTTTCTCTAAGATAAAAGCAAGTAACTGTGTGTCGCCACTTTTGTAGCTCCAAATTTTTCCGGGTTCATTCACCATCTTCACCTCTTTGTGAAGCAATTTTTCAAGATCACTTCCATAGTACGCTTTGGTGGTGATTGAAAATAAACTCGAATAACTTTCGTCCCAACTGCTGCCGCTGCTCATCATCAGCACATCGCGGATGGTAGTTTTTGCTTCTTTGTAATCCTCGAGATAATTTCCAATCGGCTCGTCTAATGATTTAATTTCCCCTTCATCAGATGCAATGCCGATCAGCAAACCGATCACACTCTTTGCCATCGAAAAAGAATTGCTTAATGATTTTTCAGAATAGTGATCCCAATATTCTTCATAACGGATTGAATCATTTTTAATAACGAGGTAAGAAACGGTTTCAAGTTTTTCCAGTTCGGCTCTTACGCTGTCAGGCAATTTACCTTTGTTGTAATCACTTGAAATAAGCCACGGCTGAGGTGTTCCGTTATTTACTGTGCGGGTTGAGAACAAATCAAGGTCATCAATATTTACGTAGTTGTAGATAAGCGTCTTGTACATGTAGCTGTTACCGGTAATGAGGATGGCGATGTTCATGCTGATGAACAAAACCAGAAGCCCCAAAAGGAGCAAAGCCCACCACTTGTATTTTCTTTTCATGTTGGAAAATTAAAAATGATTCGCAGAGAATAAGATGATGAAGCGGAAAAGTTTTCAAGAACTCTTCGTCTCCATTTCAACTAAATTCATTTCAAAAAGTTCAGTAAGATGTTTCTTTACTTTCTCCTTCACTTCGCTCATCTCAACTTTTTTTCCTAATTCCTTTTCGAGGGAGGTTACTGCCTTGTCCCGGATGCCGCACGGAACAATGTTGTTGAAATAAGAAAGATCCGTGTTCACATTAAAGGCGAAGCCGTGCATCGTTATCCATCGCGAGCAACGAACTCCGAACGCAGCAATTTTTCGCACATGTATTTTATCTTCAGCATCTAGCCAAACTCCTGTCAGTCCCGGAATTCTTCCGCCTTCGATATTGTATTCACGCAATGTTCTAAGGATTGCCTCTTCAAGATAGCGCAGATACTTATGAATGTCCGTGAAAAAAATTTCAAGATCGAGAATGGGGTAACCCACCAACTGCCCTGGACCATGGTAGGTAATGTCTCCTCCGCGGTTGATGTGAAAATATTCGGCATCATTTTTTTCAGTTGATCATCGTTGATTAAAAGATGAGTTTCTTTTCCTGATTTTCCAAGAGTATAAACGTGCGGGTGTTCGCAGAAAAAAAGAAAGTTGGCAGTTGGCATCACGAATGGTCGGGAGGAGTCGGCAGCGCAGTTTCGGCTTTCAACTTTTATTTTTACAATTTTAGCGTGCGTGCTTTCCTGCAAGTCCCATGCTTCCATGTATGTGATCAATCCTAAATCTTTAAAAACAACTTCGCGGTTCATATCAATTCAACTGTTGAATCTGTATTTTTTATTAACTGAAAAAATGCGAGATAACTTTTTTAATTTAAGTAAGGTATAACACTCCATGAAACATTGGTTATCCTCATTTCTTATTCTTTTCGCTCTCACACTTCATGCAAATGTAGCTGAAAGATATTACGCCACTTCAAGCGGCAAGGCATCCTTTACTTCTGATGCTCCGTTGGAACTTATCTCTGCATCTACAGAACAGATGACAGGATTGATTGATCCGCTGAGAAGAACTTTCGCTTTTAATATTCCCATAAAATCATTTGACGGATTCAACTGCTCATTGCAACGTGATCACTTCAACGAGAAATTTATGGAGAGTGATAAATATCCCGATGCAACTTTCACAGGCAAGCTCCCTTTCGATTTTGAAGAGCTGAAAAAAGGAATGCAGACAATAAATGTATTCGGAGTTTTGAAAATACATGGGGTTCAAAAAGAGCGGACGATCAAAGTAAACGTATTCGTTGCCGACCAAATGCTTATTCTTGATTCGAAATTTTCTGTGCCTCTCGAAGATCACTATATTGAAGTGCCGAGTATACTCGGTGCAAAAATTGCGACCGAAATAAAAATTGAAGTGAAGGCAATTATGAAACTCAAGTTTGAAGTTCTTGAGAGTGCTTCTATAAAAAATTAAATTTTAGCTAACTCGCCTTTCAACTCGTTGATCACATTGATCTCTGAGGCATCCACACTGTTTTTGTCAGCGAGGTAGCACGAAACCCAATCCGTAAGATTGATCAGGTAGATACTTTGTTCGAGCATAGAATTTCCTTTGCTCCACAATTCGTAAACGTGCGGAGTGTATTTCGCCAAAACCTTTTTATTTATTTCGATGCGTGCCTGCGAACGCGAGAAGTCACTTTTATTTCGAAGAAGTAGAACCGCTATCTGTTCCGTTCCTCCTGCCCAGCCAACTAATTCATTGTGATTCATTTCAGGAATAATGTTATGCCAGCATAACATTTTGCTGTTTTCATTTATCTGCTGACGGATACGCGTAGCCACTCCGTTGTAACCGTCCACTGCATAGATCACGGGAGTTTTCTTGTAAAGAAAATCTGTGATTGCCATCGATTCTTTTTTTATTGCTTCTTCTTCCTTAGTGATCAACTCAATGGCCAACTGAAGTTGACTTTTAAAAGCATCACCGATCAGTTTTAATTTATTCAGCACAAAAAATAATTGAGTTAGCGAATAGCCAAGGCAGGAACGCGGAGGCATTCCCGAGGGTATTAGTATTGCATCAAAATTATTTTGCTTCGCGATCTCAGCAATTTTTCCGCCTGATGTAATGCAAACAATTTTCGCTTTGCGTTTCATCGCTTCTTCCATTGCATACAACGTTTCCTCTGTGTTGCCCGAATAAGAACAAGCAATCACCAACGTATTTTCATTTACGAAGGCAGGAAGAAAATAATCTTTGTTTACTGAAATAGGAACGGAACATTCGCTTGCTGCAATTTCAGAAACGATTGTTCCTCCAATACCACTTCCACCTAACCCTGTAACTACACAATTTCGGATTTCGGATTTCGGATTATTGACTAAACAGCCGTTGCCGATTACTAACGCTTCTTTAAGTTGATTTGGGAAATTCTGAACCAACTGCTTCATATCACTCATTGAAGAAATTTTTTTTGAGGCGGCAAATATAGAGATATTCAGCAGGCAGAAAATTGATTATGCCCAACACTGAAGTCCTTTTTTACCTTTGTCATCCTTTTTTACAATCACTATGGAACTTACCGAACAGGAAATTATTCGCAGACAAAAATCAGAAGAACTTCAAAAGCACGGAATCAATCCTTACCCTGCCGATCTTTTTGAAACCACTCACTCATCAAAATACATTCTTGAAAATTTTGATTCGAAGCCGGATGAGTTGAAGCAGATAAGTTTTGCCGGTCGCATCATCAGCATGCGCGACATGGGCAAAGCCGCGTTCACTGTGCTGCAGGACAGTATTGGTAAAATTCAAATTTATGTTAAGCGCGATGAAATTTGTCTGGGAGAAGATAAATCACTCTACGATTTTGTTTTCAAAAAAATGCTCGACCTGGGTGACATCATCGGTGTGAAAGGATATGCATTCAGGACGAAGACAGGAGAAATTTCAATTCGCGTAAGCGGTTTTTCACTGCTGTCAAAAGCATTGCGCCCGCTTCCAACAGTGAAGCAGGATGCGGACGGGAATGTCCACGATGCGTTTACTGATCCTGAGCAGCGTTATCGCATGAGGTATCTTGATATGATTGTGAACCCACATGTGCGTGAAGTTTTTCGAAAGCGCACTCAACTTGTGAATTCGATGCGGGAGTATTTGAATGCAAAAGATTATCTCGAAGTGGAGACACCAATTCTTCAACCGTTGTATGGAGGTGCTGCTGCGCGTCCGTTCAAAACACATCACAATACGCTTGACATGACGTTGTATATGCGCATTGCAAACGAACTTTATCTCAAGCGCCTCATAGTTGGCGGCTTTGATGGCGTGTATGAATTCTCAAAGGATTTTCGCAACGAAGGAATGAGCCGTTTTCATAATCCGGAATTTACACAAATGGAATTGTATGTTGCATACAAAGATTACGAGTGGATGATGAACTTAGTGGAGGAGATGGTGGAGAAAATTGCGATTGACCTTCATGGAAAAACAGAAGTACACGTAGGCGAACACCTTATTAATTTCAAACGTCCCTGGAAACGTTTTACGATGTACGAAGCTATTGCTCATTATACAGGTGTTGACATCACTGAAATGGATGAAACCGCACTTGCAGAAAAAGCGCGTGCACTCGGAGTTCATATTGACAAAACAATGGCTCGAGGAAAAATGATTGATGAGGTTTTTGGCGAGCATGTAGAGCCGAAATTAATTCAACCCACTTTTATTACTGACTATCCTGTGGAGATGAGTCCGCTTGCAAAGAAGCATCGCAGCAAACCGGAATTGGTGGAGCGTTTCGAAGCCATTTGCAACGGAAAAGAAATGTGTAATGCATTCAGCGAGTTAAACGATCCCATTGATCAGCGCAAACGTTTCGAGGACCAGATAGAATTAGGAAAACGTGGCGATGAAGAAGCAATGGTGCTCGATGAAGATTTTCTGCGCTCACTTGAATTCGGAATGCCGCCAACAGCAGGACTGGGAATCGGTATTGACCGTCTTTGTATGATAATGACGAATCAAAATTCCATCCAGGACGTTTTGTTTTTCCCACAAATGAGACCTGAGTACAAAGGAGCTGTTGAAGAACCTGAAGTGAAACAATAAATTTTTGTTGCTTTGTGAAAGATGGGATCTGGCATAAAATCACAAGGCATAAAGATTTTTTTTCTTTCTGTAGTCCTTATTTCGCTCAGCGTATTTTTTTTTCGCGACAGCATTTCTCTGTTCCCTTCTTTCATTCACGCATGGACTCAGAGTGATCGTTACGCAATTGCGCTTGGATTTCTGAATAATGGACTTGACTTTTTTCATCCGCAAACTTTTAATCTCGTAACCACTGATGCAATCACAAGGGTAGATTTTCCCATTCATGAATACCTGATTGGGATTATCATGAAACTTACCGGCAATCATGAGCCGGTTGTGTTTCGGATTTACATTTTGACTTATGGATTGATTGGTTTGGGTTTTCTTTTCAGGTTAAGTGCGTTGTTCAACAAGTCATTTTTCAAAAACCTGTTTGTTGTTTTGTTTCTTTTTCTTTGTCCTGTTTTTCTCTACTATGCGGACGGATTTCTTCCCAGCATTCCTTCGCTCTCTAATTTGTTCATCGGCTACTTTTTTTATTTCAGATCTAAAAAGCAAGATTCAAGTAAAGATCTTCGCTCGGCAATTCTATTCCTCACGCTCGCTGCATTGGCTCGACTTCCGTTTTTTATTTTTCTGTTCGCTGTATTTGGACAGGAGTGTCTTGGTTATTTAAGAAATAGAAAAATTATGAAAGGAGAAGTCGTTGCATTTGGAATCTCGTTTCTGATTTTCGCTTCGTATCAGTTGTACAATTCTTACCTCGGTAAAAAGTACGGCTCACAGTTTTTAACTTATTTTCTTCCGCCAAAAAATCTTCATCAACTGAAAGATTGGTTCGAAGATATCTGGTAGCATTGGCGTTTTGAATATTTTACTCAGTCGCACTACATCATTTTCGGTATTCTGATTTCAATTTTTCTTTTTCGGGTTTTGAAAAAAAGTATTTACGATTCTGGTGTTCGTGAATTACTTATTCAAACTGCAATTGCAGGATGTGGAAGTGTGATTTATTTTTTTCTGATGCTGAAACAATTTCCGGATCACGATTACTATTTTATTGATTCATTTTATCCGACTCTTATTTTGATGCTGATTTCTCTGATGAGTTTTCAATTTAAGAAAAAATGGTTGAACTATTCAATAACGATACCCTTATTATTTTTCCTCTGCCTGTCTTTTACAGAGACGAAAACAACACTCGATAAAAGATTTGAAACAGGATCGTGGGACAGAGATGAAATCACAAGAAAAACTTTTACAGGAACTTCTGTTTATCTCGACTCAATCGGAATTGCAAAAGATGCAAAAATTCTTGTTCTCGATGGATACACTACCAACGTACCGCTGATACTGATGAACAGAAAAGGATGGACCATTAACTGGACAACGAATGATAGAATTGAAGAAGGATTGACTAAGCCGTTTGATCTCGTTGCCATTCAAAATTGCTTTGTTGCAAGTGACGTGGTGAAAAACGATTCTGCAATTATCACCCAACTTGAAAAGTTTGCTGACAATGGCTTCGTCAGCTTTTATAAAATGAAAAGAAATGAAGAGCGAACATTCTATCAGTTTTTCGGAATAGATTCTTCGACTATTCTGTTCAGGGAGAAAAAACCGGATTCAATCTTTGCTGGCGTGAGCAATGAGTTTATTGAATTGTTTTCTGATTCAGCTTTAAAATATATTTCAGACAAACCGGTAAAAATTTTAGTGACAGGGAGAATATTGAGAAGTGAAGATGCAGCACCCCAACTTACCGGTTCTGTGAGCAAGGAAGAAGGTGTATTCTATTATTTCAGCTTCGATCTGCATGATTACACAATAAAATCTGACAGCCCGCAGAATTTTATGTTTCAGTTTGTGGTGCCTTCTCGGAAAAATAATTCAGAAATATTGAAGGTTTATTTTTGGAACAATCAAAAAGGAAAATTTTCTCTTAATGATTTAAGGTTGGTGATCTACCGCTGATTTTCTTCGGGAAAAATTTCCAAGAGCGGCAACCTCCCTCTTTTAGCTGCGTATCAGAGATAAATTCGGTCTAACTATGTTCAGGAAAATTTTCTCTGTACAGATTTGTCTGCTTTTGTTTTCAGCAAATCAAACAGTCACTGCCGAAGGCCGCGATTCGACAGAGCAATATCAACCGAAAAAGATTCTCATCATTCCTTACGAGCAGAGAATGTATCTCTCTGATGCCGATCATGACATTTCAGAATATTCAGACAGAAGTCCGGAGGAAATACGTGCCATGTTCAGAATGGGATTGACGGAAAAGCTGAATGCAAAATTGGTAACGAGTTATCGCACGCATTCTCTTCTTCAGGATTTGCAACCCGAAGCCATGCAGGATCTTGATCGTATTTACGGAGCAATTGATTATTCATTTGATACCTCTTACGTAATCCTCCATCCGAAACCTGACAGCGCTGAAGCAACTGGGAAGTGGAATGAGAAGAAGGCGCGAAAAAAAGAATTGGAGAAGCGAACGGCAACCGGTGATGTGAGATACATGAATGTAAAAATTCTTGATCCGCATTTACTTACGGATCTGAGCAAAAAATACGGTGCCGATGAATTTGTCTTTTTAAGTCAGGCAGAGATTAAAACCAATGCGAAGGATTGCATTGATTTTCAGGGTGGGATTTATCAGCGCGATTTAAAAGTCCACTATTCTGTATACGATAAAGACGGCAATCAATTATACGGTGATGTCGCTGTTGTAAAATTTCCTTCCAACTCAAATGAGGTTGGCGAAATCATGGAAAAAAATTTTCCTACACTGGGTAGTGTGATAAAAGAAGCACTGAGCAGAAACTAAACTCATTTCAACTCTCGCTTGTATATTTTCATTGGTAAATTTTTCTTCTCATAAATTATCTGCCAGCCAGAAGAAGTGTCAAGCAGGTTTTTATCCTCAGAAAATATCACTACATTCTCAATGTCGAATTTATCAAGTTGAATTTCCATTGTCGAATCCTCCTCTGCAATCTGTCCAAAATAATTTGCATTTATTTTCAATGCAATCAGAGATGCCTGCGTGTATTGATTTCGATTTGACCATAGCGTTTTTATTGATGCAATGTTTTTCCCTACAGGAATTTTAGCTCTAAACTCTTCGCTTGCTTCAAAAAAAGTATTGTCGGGAAGGTATGTTGCTTTCATTGCTTCAACAGGATGAAACATTGAATTGAAGAATGTAATTGCGCTTACTTCTTTATCCTCTGAAAATAAAATTTCCTTTACAGGTCTCTTTACTGCCAGCAAAATCAGAAGAATAAATAAAATTCTACCGGTAACATTGTACATTTTATTTTTTGAAAACAGGTCTTCAATCATCCATCCCGAAAGCAAAAGCATCAAGAGTGAACAAATCCATACATACCTTGTGTGAACAAGGATAAGAGCGTACCCGATGTAAACTAAAATAATGGTAAGTGTTAGTGAAAAGAAATGGTCGTCTGAAAATAACCTTCTTCGATGACCAGAAAATAAAAAAGCTATGAATAAAATAAGAAATATAAATCCCAACTGTCTTCTGAAATCAAAATAATATATAGTGAGAAGATTTCTTCTTGCAATTTGTTTGTACAAACTCAAATCATCAGAAGAAGAAAGCGGATGAAGAGGAGTGACCTTCGTTACAAATCCGGGATCTTCCCATGCATTCAAAGCAGTTGTATTTACGGGCTTGTTCAATCCTGCGGAAAGAATTGGCAACTCAACTTTTTGCTCCGGTCGCACGGCTACTTCACGGCTTAGGTTGAAAGAAACATTTTCACTGATGGCAAAGTGCTGGTATTTGTCGGTCAACAAATAAATCCACCAGAATGAAATAAAAGTAAAGCAGAAAATCATTTGAAGATAGTTTCTGGTGAGATGTTTTCTGAACGGAAATTCTTTTGTGGTGAAAAAGTTTCTTAAAAACAAAACTGAAAAGTGTAGAAGAAAAAAACTAAGTCCGAATGACTTTGAAAAGTACATTAGTGCTCCGATGATGCCTGAAATAATTCCGAAGTGGCGGTGATTGAAGAATTCCTTTTCTGAAACAATGTCGAGGTAAAACAAGACCATGGAAAGAAAAAGCAGGTCGGCTGTGAGGTTGAGGAACGCATAACTGATCAGGAATGGAATAACGGAAACTATCAGGAACCGTTGAAAAAATTTCTGCCGAATGAATTTTAAGACAATGTCCGTCCAATAGACGAGAGCAAACCAACCAATAAAGATTTGTAGAACTTTGAACGTGATGATGGGATCTCTGTCAAGTTTCAGTAATACCGATAGAAGCCACGTTATCAATGGACTGAAATATCCGTTTACAGCAGCAGCAAAATCAGCATGAGAATATTTTTTTGCGATGGTGATGTAAGAGATCGTATCAGGATTGTCCACGTACCAACGAAGAAAAGGAAACAGCAAAATCGCTGTGAAAGCATAAAGCAACGATGCAACGATAAAAGATTTTTTTTCTGAAATACGGTGAGATAGTGTTTGCACTGTTTACAAAGTTAGTTGATTAACTTTGGCGAAAATATTTTAGAAAAATGAAGACAAATACATTGACAACAAAGGACTATGGAATTGCTGAAGTGCTAAAGACCCTTGGCATCGCAGACATCAATAACGGTGCATGTACGGGCACTAAGTGGATGGAGACAAAAGGAGAAATGATTGAATCATATTCTCCCGCTGATGGTGCACTCATCGGTAAAATAAAACAGGCAACGGCTGAAGATTACGAAACAGTTATTGCTAAAGCACAGGAAGCTTTCAAAACCTGGAGAATGATTCCTGCCCCCAAGCGCGGAGAAGTGGTGCGCCAGATTGGCGATGAACTTCGCAAATACAAAGAACCGCTAGGGAAACTGGTGAGTTACGAGATGGGAAAAATTTACCAGGAAGGATTGGGCGAAGTGCAGGAGATGATTGACATCTGTGATTTTGCTGTGGGCTTGTCGCGTCAGTTATACGGATTAACGATGCACAGCGAACGTGCGCGACACCGCATGTACGAGCAATATCATCCACTCGGAATTGTGGGAGTGATCAGTGCATTTAATTTTCCGGTGGCTGTGTGGGGCTGGAATGCTATGCTGGCAATGGTTTGTGGAGATGTGTTGGTTTGGAAACCTTCAAGTAAAGTGATGTTGTGTGCCATTGCAACTCATAAAATTATTGCTAATGTGCTGAAGAAAAATAATGTTCCGGCAGGTGTTGTTAATCTCGTTGCAGGAGGTTCAAAATATGTGGGAGATAATTTCCTTGCCGATGATCGTGTACCGCTGATTTCTGCAACAGGAAGTACACGCGTTGGAAAACGCGTTGGGAAAATTGTTGGCGAGCGCCTCGGCAGAAGTTTGCTTGAACTTGGTGGAAACAACGCCCTCATCATCAGTGAACACGCTGATATGGATTTAGCATTGCGTGCTGTATTATTCGGTGCAGTGGGAACTGCGGGTCAACGTTGCACTTCAACCAGGCGATTGATCATTCATGAATCTGTCTACGAAACATTCAAAACAAAATTGTTGATTGCTTACAAACACATTCGTATTGGACATCCTCTTGAGGATAAAACATTGGTAGGACCGCTTATTGATGCGGGTGCTGTGAAGGTTTTTCAAAACGCGCAAGAACGGGTAAAGAAGGAAAATGGAAGAATTATTTATGGTGGCGAAGTATTGAGTGGCGATGGTTATGAAAGCGGTTGTTATGTGATGCCTTGCATTGCAGAGGTAAATAAGAATCTTCAGATCGTTTGCGAAGAAACGTTTGCCCCTCTTCTCTACATAATGAAATACAAAACCATTGATGAAGCGATTGCTTTTCACAATGATGTCCCGCAGGGACTATCTTCTTCCATTTTCTCGCGTAATATTTTGGAAACAGAAAAATTTCTTTCGCATGAAGGAAGCGACTGCGGCATTGCTAACGTAAACATAGGGACAAGCGGTGCGGAGATTGGTGGCGCTTTCGGAGGAGAGAAAGAAACCGGTGGCGGGCGCGAAAGCGGCAGCGATAGCTGGAAGATTTACATGCGCAGGCAAACCAATACAATTAACTACTCTACGGATTTACCGCTGGCTCAGGGAATACATTTTGAGATTTAATGAACCAATATTCGTTGACCATCACGGGTTATAGAACAGACTCCTAGATTGTAGTGGACACCCTCCCTCCGTTCAATAAGGAAGATAAAATTTCGATGATTGAAAAACTAAGCCTTCTTATTTTGCCGAATTGGTTTTTAGCGATAGGTCATTAATACACCATTCTCTCCTTGACTCTTTTTACAGCAACTCAAAAATCTTTCCAGGTAAAACTTTCAGAATACCTTCAAATTCGAGATTCAGAAGCGTGCTGGAAACTTTATGAACCGGAAGTCCGCTGTGAAGCATCAGCGAATCAATATCTAGCTTCCCATTTTGTTGAAGAATATCAATCAATTTTTTTTCTTCCTCATTTAATTCGCGAAAAATGTAAAACTGCTTGTCCGATTTCTTTTTTTCGGTAGTATTCCAATTCATCAGTTCTGCAATGTGTTCGGCATTTTCAGCAAGGGCTGCTTTATTCTGTCGGATGAAATCGTTACAGCCCTGAGAATATTTTTCATTTGCTCTTCCAGGCACCGCAAACACTTCGCGGTTATAGCCATTTGCAATGTCGGCAGTAATAAGTGCCCCGCCTTTTATGGCAGATTCAACAACGATAACTGCATCCACCATGCCAGCAACAATACGGTTGCGCGAAGGAAAATTTTCACGGTCGGGATTTGTGAGTGACATAAATTCTGTGAGTACACCTCCATTGTTCACCATCTTCTCTGCTGTTGGTTTGTGAATGGAAGGATAGATCCGATCTAATCCATGAGCAAGAACACCGATAGTGGTGACACTATTTTTTAAACATGCTTTGTGAACTGCAATATCAATGCCGTAAGCAAGTCCACTAATGATAGTGGTTTCATATTTGGCAAGATCGGCAACCAACTGTTCAGTTATCTCTTTTCCATACGAAGTTGCATTGCGCGTGCCAACAATGGCAACCATTCGGGGAGGATTCAATTCAACATTGCCTTTAAAGAAAAGAAGTGGTGGAGAATCGTCACAGTTTTTTAATCGGGCGGGATATTCTTGGTCGAGATAAAACATTGAACTGATTTTATGCCTGCGGACGAATGTGACTTCCATTTCTGCGCGTTCAAATACATTCTGATTCACAATTGCCGCAGCACGTTCTTCCCCAATGCCGGGAATTTTTTCAAGCTGCGCTTTCTTCCGTTTGAAAATATCCTCTACGCTCCCGCAGTAACTCACAAGATTTTTTGCTAGTACGGAGCCCACGCCAGGCAGCAGCATGAGAGCTATTTGATATTTCAATTGTTCGTCAGAATTCACGTTTCAATATTTACTCTATATTAGTCGCACTAAAAATAGAAAAATCATTTTCAATAATGCGAAAAATTATTTCAAGTGTAATTTTATTTTTCCTGTTCTTCAGCGCATACGCACAAATTGCTACCATTTCAGGGCGTGTAGTTTCAAAAATAAATCAAGAAGGGTTGCCGGGAGCTTCGGTAATTGTTGATCACTCCACGAATGGAACTATTACAGATGTGGACGGAAAATACTCGCTACAAGCACCTATCGGAAAACATTCTATCACCTTCCGGATGATCGGTATGAAAGAAAAAACGGAACCTGTAAACTTACAGGAGAGTGAAAATATGGTTGTGATTATGATGCTAGAAGATGATTCGAAAGAACTCGGAGTAGTTGTTGTAAGCGCCAGCAAGTTTGAACAGAAGTTGGAAGAAGTTACGGTGAGTATGAACGTTATAAAACCATCGCTGGTAGAGGCTAAAAACACTACTACGATGGAGGATATTATTGATCAAACGCCATCCGTAAGCGTTATTGACGGGCAGGCCAACATACGAGGAGGAAGCGGTTGGAGTTACGGTGCAGGCAGCCGTGTATTGATTCTTGTTGATGATCTTCCTCAATTGACGGCAGATGCGGGTGACGTAAAATGGAATTTTCTTCCGGTCGAAAATTTAGAACAGATTGAGGTGATTAAAGGAGCAGCTTCTGCATTGTATGGTTCATCTGCATTGAATGGAATCATCAACGTACGCACAGCATATCCTAAAGCAATCCCGCAAACACGCATTAATGTGTATTCAGGATTTTATAATACCGATGAGAAAATTAAACTCGGTGACAGCACATATAATTTAAACTGGAGCGGAAGCATTCCTCAACAGATTTCAGGAATAAACTTTCTGCACAGTCGACAGATAAAAAATCTTGATCTCATAGTTGGCGGCAATATGTTTTTTGATGACGGTTACCGCGAAGGTGAATATGAAAACCGGGGGCGGTTTAATTGTAATACTCGCTATCGTTTCAAAAAAATTGATGGATTAAGTTGCGGGGTAAATCTTAATACGATGTACACCGAAGGTAGTTTGACTTTTATCTGGCATGATGACACTACAGGAGCGTACCGCCCTTTTCAGTTTCCCGGATCGAGTGCATTGATAAGCGGATACACAACTTATCGTACCAATATTGATCCGTTCATAACGTATGTTGGAAAAAAAGGGAGTCAATGGAAACTTCGCACACGTTATTTCAGAACCAATAATCTGAACAACACACATCAGGAATCGAAGGCAGATTTTTATTACAGTGAGTTGCAATACCAGAAACGGATCAAAGAAATTATTACCCTCACAACAGGACTTGTAGCAAGTGATTCAAAAGTACGAAGCGAATTGTACAATAACCACGAAGGCACGAATCTCGCATTTTATCTGCAGGGAGATCTAAAATGGCAGCGGCTCATACTTTCCTTTGGTGGGCGGATTGAAAAAAACCGGATAGATTCTTTGAGCGATAAACTTACTCCTGTGCTTAGGGCAGGATTAAATTACAAATTGTTCGAGGGAACTAATTTACGAGCATCTTTTGGGCAAGGATACCGATACCCTGCCATTGCTGAAAAATACGTGACAACCGATTTAAGCATCCTTCATATTTATCCCAATGATTCATTGCAATCAGAGAAAAGTTGGTCAGCAGAAGTTGGAGTTATGCAGGGAATAAAACTTGGGAGGTGGCGTGGCTATATTGATGCTGCTGCTTTCTATACGCGGTTTAATGATATGATCGAATTTACATTTTCACAGTGGGAAAAACCAACTATTGATTCTTTAGGGTTTCATTTCGGTGTCGGTTTCAAAGCACTTAACATTGGGGAAACAGAAATTAAAGGGTTAGATATTTCACTTGCAGGTGAAGGAGAGCTGGGTCCTTTAACGTTGTCTCTATTGGCGGGATACACTTACATGGTGCCCGACCAACTGATCTACGATTCTTCCTATGTAAAGGCAGTAGATGGTACACTATACAAGGGGGCGTATCTTGGTTCTGACTCCAGCAACTTTCTAAAATATCGATATGCTCATCTTGCCAAAGCAGATATAGGTATCGCATATAAAAAAATTTCCATCGGTATAAGTTGCAGGTATAACAGTATCATGAAAAATGTTGACAAGCTATTTGTTGATACTGTTTTTTATGGACCTCTTCTTACACCCGGGGTAAAACATTACCGAGATGAAAGAAAAACAGGAGACCTGATTTTTGATGCGCGGGTTTCATATCAAATAATATACAATGCGAAATTCGCATTTATCGTTAAGAATGTGTTCAATTACATCTTCATGCAACGCCCTGCAGATATGCAGCCGCCACGTACTTTCACAGGACAACTCACAATTACCTTCTGAACACCTGATGAAGATGCAACCATGTTGAAAAATATTTAAGATAGAAAACGATTTAGAATTATTTTTGCCGCTAATATTTTTCTTAATGAATATACTTGGAATAATTCCTGCTCGCTATAATTCCACCCGCTTTCCCGGCAAACCCCTTGCTGATATTAACGGCAAGAGCATGGTTCAACGAGTGTACGAACAATGTGCCCTTTCAAAAAAACTCTCTCGTGTCTTGATTGCAACTGACGATGAGAGAATTGCTAATCACATCCGTGAGTTTGGAGGACAAGTAGTCATGACCTCTCCTCAACATCTAAGCGGAACTGATCGCTGTGCAGAAATCATCAGCAATGATTCAGAGATAAATTGGGATGTTGTGATAAACATACAAGGCGATGAACCCTACATTCATCCGGATCAGATTGATTTGCTTTGTTCAATTTTCGAAAATGAAAATACACCTATTGGAACGTTAGTAAAAAAAATTACTTCCCCTGATGAGTTGTTTAATCACAACAATGTAAAAGTAATTTTGAATAAAAAAGGAGAAGCAATTTATTTCAGCCGCTCCCCTATTCCTTACAATCGCAATTTTCCTGAACAGGAATGGCTGAAGTACTCTATCTATTATAAACACATTGGTATTTATGGTTATCGTGCTGAAGTGCTGAAAGAAATTTCTATGTTGCCGAAAACAAATCTTGAAGTAACAGAATCACTTGAACAATTGCGATGGATTGAAAACGGATACGTGATTCACGCGGAAATAACTTCGCTCGAAAGCATTGCCATTGATACGCCAGAAGATTTACTGAAAGTGAAAACGGGTGCGTGATCAGCCATTCATTGGACAGCCTCCTTTGTTCTTGTATTTTTTCTTCAGCATACAGGAATTGAATTTGAATCCAAAGAAAATATTTATGCTTCGCACATTATATCCAACGAATGAGAGCAGACGATCTGAGCCAAGTACAAAAAACAAGTATCGTACTGCAACTCCCATATAGACATGTTCATACTCATACATGTTTGCAGAAATGGATGTCTCAAACTTTCTTGTTTCATAACGTGGCACCAACGCAATTGAATTAGCACGAAAAACTTCTTTGTGAGAAAACGGAAGACGTTGCACCATACTGAGATTTGCATACCACTTTGGCTTAATACAATAATCAAATTGCATGCTTACAGCCGCAGGCATAAAAATTCCAAAGTGATTCGATGTTTGTGAACTTCCGGAATGTGCGCTTAACTGCTGATCAAAATCCGCAGCACTTGTAAATTTTGCAGTATCAATGTAATTCCAATGCATCGAGCCATCGTTGACCATAAACTGCGAAGCACCATTATTGAAATAAACATAACCAAGATCAATGAGCGATAAGCCGACTTTGTATTGATACCGTTTTCTGCGATCGGCATCTTTGCCACATTCATAAGCACCCGAATTGCGTTTGTGAATATAAACCAATCCGAAATCGGCACTACCGCCAAAACCGAGTATACTGAGTGTGCTTCCGCCAGCAGCAGGCAGCGCATGACCGTAATCAATATTCACATGATCCATATATAGAGAATTACTGTCGGGGATTGTGTACTCACCAACATTTGCATCGAGATAGATTCCGTCAAGAGCAACGATGCCATTAAGTGTAACTCCCCATGCGAGCCAATGTGGATCCTGATCGATATAAACTTTTGCATAAGAGAACCCGATGTCTGCTAACAACATTCCCGCTGAATTAAGTTTCATGTCGCGGAAAACAAGATTATGAAGCGGGGCGTAGTCAAATTTTGTGTAGAATGCCTGAGCAAGAGTGGGCGGCACGCTGTTCGCTGAAACAATTGCACGCATTGCAGTATGTACCGCCCATGCTTTTGTGTTTTTGTTTTTTATGTAAGACGGTCCCAGCAACAGGCCGCTTGCATAGGCATGTTTGCTTGAAGAATTATCATACGTCACAAACGTAGTGCTGTTGGTGCTGGTTGCGTCCTCGTTGGTAGTGGTCTTTGTATTTATATCAGAAAGTTTCGGGAGATACATGAAGTTGTTGTCATAAAAAATATCACCTCCGAAGATGTTTACTTCGTATTCGTAGGGAACACCAACGATAGAAGCAGGATTGAGATGCAATCCCATCACTCCCGCGTAGTTACTGTTTGCAAATCCCCACAATTCTTGTGCAGATGAACTCAGACAAGTGATGTTGAACAAATACAGAAACAATAATCGCGCCCTTAGTAACATGGAAGAGTATTTTATCTGAGAAGCAATCATAAGTTAATAACGAATGAAATCATCCTTTATTTGAAACGGATAAAATCAAATCCTGTTTCTGGAAATGGGAAGAATTTTCAAAGATTAAGAGATTGCTGCCCACTTTCGTGATCGAGCAACCATTCCTTCCTCCACAAACCGCCTGCATAACCAACAAGATCAGAGTTAGAGCCAATCACACGATGACATGGAATAACAATGCCAATCGGATTTTTTCCATTGGCAGATGCGGCAGCACGGATGCTTTTTTCATCACCAAGTTGCCGAGCGAGTTGTAAGTATGAAATCGTTTTGCCGAATGGAATTTTTAAAAGTTCATCCCAAACATGCCGTTGAAATGTAGTTCCGTTTGGCTGCAAATTCAATTCAAACTTTTTTCGCTTGCCCGAAAAATATTCATCCAGTTGCTCTATGCTTTCTTTTAGTGATGCAGGAATTTTTGAAGCTTGCGTTTGCTGCTCATCCAAAAAAGAAACAGAAAAAATTATCCCGTGCGAGCCGGTAATCTCGAGAGTGCCGAGTGGAGACTGAAGATATGCTGTGTCAATGGAATTCATAATAGTAGCGGAAATCAAAAGTACAGAAGAAAACTATTAACCCTTCGAAGGATTAAAACATTCGTAAATCCAGGCATCTGTATTACACACGTTTTGAATTCTTGCAAACCGCAGCCCGATTTTTTCGAGAACATGCTGGGATGCCTTATTGTCGAAGCGGGTAGCGCCAACAATTTTTTTAAGATTTAATTTTTTGAAACCGTACTTCAAAAGTTCGCGAGACATTTCTGTAGCAAATCCTTTTCTCCAATGTTTTTTCAAAATGCGATACCCGATTTCAATATCATCAGTGTTATCAAGATTTTTTAGTACAAACCATCCAATGAATTCTCCTGAAATTTTTTCTTAACAAATCCACAAGCCCAAACCATGCTCGTACTTATTTGTAGAGATTACTCGGTTTAATGTCGCTTGAGTTTCTTCAATCGTTGTTTCCGGTGGACGGATAAACCTCATCACCTCAGGATCGGAATGAAGCTCAAAGAGAAAATTCAAATCACTTTCAGAAATTTCCCTTAGAAAAAGCCTCTCGGATTCAAGAAAGCGATTCATACACTAAAGCGATCCCGTTCTTCCGCCATCCACCGGAACATTTATTCCTGTAATGTATGATGCAGCTGGCGAAGCGAGGAAGGCTACCGCAGCGGCTATCTCTGATGGATCAGCAAAACGTCCCATCGGAATTTCGTGGATCATTTCTTTTTGCAGCGCTTCAATGCTTTCGCCTGTTTTCCCAGATTTATTTTGAAGAAGTGTTTGAAGGCGTTGTGTATTTGTGGCCCCGGGCAAAACATTATTTACTGTAATTCCGAATAGCGCAACTTCGTTTGCAAGCGTCTTGCTCCAGTTTGCAACTGCTGCGCGAATCGTATTTGAAACTCCCAAATTTCTCAACGGGACTTTTACAGAGGTGGAAATGATATTAATGATCCGCCCGTATTTTTCTTTTTTCATTCCTTCAATTACCGCCTGCATTAAAATGTGGTTGCATATAAGATGGTTGTTGAATGTGATACGGAACTCTTCAATGTCTGCTTTTACAATTGCTCCGCTATTTGGTCCGCCTGAATTGTTAACGAGAATATGGATTGTATAATCTTTGGTAAATGCCTCTGCTTTTTCCTTCAGTTGTTGCGGGTGTTGAAAATCAGCAGCGATGAATTGATGTTTTTGTCCATTGGAAGAATCGAGTTCTTTAATTGCATCCGCTAATTTCTTTTCATTGCGTGCAATGAGAACACAGGTTGCGCCAAGTTTTGCCAGCTCAACCGCAGATGCTTTTCCAATTCCTTGTGTACTGCCACATACGAGAGCGGTTTTTCCTTTTAGTGAAAGATTCATGTGCGAAAGATAACTCTCAAACTTTAATGAGCAATTCCCTAAAACATTTTCTTTGTAACTTGCTTTCCGAATATTTTTGTTCCAAACTCTTAAATTAATTCTCATGGCAATTCAACGCGCATTCAATTTCAAAAAATGGATCAGTGATAACCGTCATCTTCTTAAACCGCCTGTGGGTAATCAGCAGGTATACAAGGGAAACGATGACTTTATTGTAATGGTTGTGGGTGGTCCTAACTCACGCAAGGACTATCACTATAACGAAGGCGAAGAATTTTATTACCAGATGGAAGGAAATATTGTGGTGAAAATTATTGAAGACGGAAAACCCGTTGACATTCCAATTAACGAAGGAGATATTTTTCTACTCCCTCCGCGCACCCCGCATTCACCGCAGCGTCCGGCAGGAACAGTGGGAATGGTCGTAGAATTGTATCGCCACGAAAAAGAAATGGACGGATGTTTCTGGTTTTGCGAAAAGTGCGGGAACGAACTTCACAAGGAATATTTTCCGCTCACAAATATTGTAACTGAGCTTCCAAGAATTTTTGACAAATTCTATTCTAATCTTGATCAGCGCACCTGCAAGAATTGCGGAACAGTGATGGAGCCGCCAGCAAAACTTGTCTAATTGAAATTTGAAAATGATTTGAGGAGGTCTTATTTTCAAAAACTCCTTGGTTATTTCGGGTCAATGATTCGCTAAAGCACGCACTATTTTTTTATGTTTAAGATAGACATACACAATCACATTATCCCCGAACGAATGCCCGACTGGGTAAAAAAGTTCGGCTATGACGGGTTCATTCATCTCGATCATCACAAACATTGCCGTGCGCGAATGATGGTTGGCGATAAATTTTTTCGCGAAGTAGAAAGCAATTGCTGGGATGCAGAAGTCCGTATGAAGGAATGTGATGATCACGGAGTACACGTGCAGGTGTTGAGTACAATTCCTGTTATGTTTTCCTATTGGGCAAAGCCGCAAGATTGTCTCGATGTTTCAAAATTTCTGAATGATCACATTGCGGAAATTGTGAGTCGTTACCCAAAAAGATTTGTCGGACTTGGAACAATACCGATGCAGGATCCGGATCTTGCTATTCAGGAATTGGAGCGCTGCATGAAAATAGGTTTGCGTGGAGTGCAGATCGGCTCGCACGTTGTGGACGACTGGAATCTCGGATCACCAGCATTGTTGCCGGTGTTCGAAGCAGCTTCAAGATTAAATACTTCAGTTTTTATTCACCCATGGGATATGGCAGGGCAGGAGAGAATGCAGCGGTACTGGTTACCGTGGCTTCTCGGAATGCCAACTGAAACTGCACTTGCGGTTTGTTCGATGATTTTTGGTGGAGTGTTTGAAAAACTTCCTACACTTCGCGTTGCATTTGCACATGGAGGAGGAACATTTCCAAGTTTGATTGGAAGAATAGAACATGGTTTCGAAAGCCGCCCTGATCTTGTTGCAATTCACAACAATGAAAACCCGCGATCGTACATCGGCAAATTTTTTATTGATTCACTCGTTCACGATCCCAAGGTGCTTGATTACTTAGTTAAATTTATGGGAGCGAACCGCATTGCTCTTGGAAGCGATTATCCTTTCCCCCTTGGAGAAAACAATCCCGGTAAGCTGATTGAGAGCATGCCTTATGATAATACAACCAAAGAACTTCTGCTCAGCGGCTCCGCACTTGAATGGTTAAACATGGAAAAGAAATTTTTTCAGTGAGAATAAAAATTATTTTCATTCTTGTTTTTATTTCAACTTTTGGAATAAAATTTTCAATTGCTCAGAAGCCGTTTGCGCTGGTTGAACTTTTCACGAGCGAAGGATGCAGCAGTTGTCCACCGGCTGAAAAGGTCTTGTCAGATATAAAAACGGACGCAGAAAAGAATCATAAAAATATTTTTTGCCTGGAATATCACGTGGATTATTGGAATCGACTTGGCTGGAAAGATCCATTCAGTAGCTTTCAGTATACGAACAGGCAGAAAAATTATTGCAGTGTGCTCAATGAAGAGAGTATCTACACTCCAATGATGATTGTAAACGGAACGGAATCTTTTACAGGATCAAATTCTGAAAAGGCAAAATCAGCAATTGCATCTGCACTTAAAGACGAACCATCCATTGAGCTCATCGCAAGGATTGATTCGATTATGAATGATACCGCATTCGTGTATTGTCAATCTTCAAAGACGGATAAAAATTTTTTTCTCCGTCTTGTTATCACTCAGAATAAACTTGTTTCTAAAATCGGTAAAGGAGAAAATTCAGGAAAGACGCTGAATCACGAAGGAGTGTTGCGCGTTTTCTTTTCAAGTGAAATGAGAAATAATTCTTCCCAAGTGAAAATCCCTCTGAAAAAATTTCTTCCGAATAAAAATTGTGAGTTGATTGGTTTTATTCAGCACAAACAAACGATGAAAATACTTGCTGCTACTGCGATAAACTTTTAGGATATATTTAGTAGTATTTTGTTTCATTCCAGATCCTAAATTTACACCCGCATTCGGATTACTTTGGTAGCGTTGCTTGTTTAGCAAGCAGGAAGATTCAAATTCTAGCTACCTTTACTTAACGTTCGTTAAAATTAATTATCAAATGAAAATTCTTATTGTAGAAGACGAAAAAGATTTATTAAACGCCATGGTGGATTATCTTCATCAAAGCGGAATGACTTGTGAGAAGGCATCTACGCTTGAAGAAGCGCTCGAGCGAATTGACTTATACGATTATGATGGCATTATTCTCGACATCGGCTTGCCTGATGGAAGCGGATTAAAAGTGATCGAGGAAATGAAAAAGAAAAATCATCAGACTGGCATTTTAATTGTGTCAGCAAAAAACTCCCTTGACGATCGCCTTGCAGGTCTTAATATCGGGGCAGATGATTACATCATCAAACCATTTCACATGCCCGAACTTGTTGCGAGAATAAAATCTGTTTTCCGCAGAAGATCTTTCCAAGGAAAAAAAGAACTGGTGATGAATGAACTTCGTGTAATTCCTGATGAGATGATGTTCTTTGTGAATGACAAACAGGTGCCTCTCACAAAAACAGAACACGATCTTTTAATGTTTCTTTTGAGCAACTCAAATAAAGTGCTCACTAAAGAGTCAATAGCGGAACATCTTTGGGGCGACCATGCAGACATGGCTGACTCGTTTGATTTTATTTACAGTCATATTAAAAATCTTCGCAAAAAAATTATTGATCACGGAGGACGCGACTACGTGAAATCCGTTTACGGAGTAGGCTACAAATTTCATAGTGAATGAAGTTACTGAACGTAACCAACCGGTATTACATCATCATTGCTGTGGCACTTGTGCTGATTGGTTGCGGCTTTCTTACCTACCGTCTTCTTTATCTCTTCGATAGGGAAATTACTCAGCACATGCTTTTGGAAAAGCAAGTGATTGACCAACAACTCTACGAGGAGAAGAAGTTGCAGCACATGAGTTTCAAGTTCGGAGATCACATAGAAGTGCAACCGATAGACAAATTCACCACATTTCGAATACATGTTAATGATACCGAAATGTTCGACCCTCTAAAAAAGGAAGTAGTCGCTTTTCGTATTCTCTCCTACGAACAACAGATTGACAGCACCGGTTACCGAATAAAAATCCGCAGGAGGCTAACAGAAGATCAGGATGTTTTGTATGGTGTACTCGTTGCAGTAGTTCTTATCGGATTGGATGTGGTGATTTCATTTTATTTTCTCAACCGATGGTTCTCCAGAAAAATATGGGCACCGTTTTATGCTGCATTGAACCTTTTGAAAAATTTCGATTTGAGAAAAGAGGGAAAGCCGCGGTTTAGATCGAGTGCAATTGAAGAATTTAACAGGATGAATAATGAACTCCGCAAACTGACTGATAAAGTAACGAGTGATTATCACAATCTCAAAGAATTTACCGAAAACATGTCACATGAAACACAGACACCACTTGCTATTATTCACTCGCGACTGGATGTATTGATGCAGGCAGAAAATTTAACAGAGCAGCAGCAAGAGCACATCCGCACAACACTTGATGCGGTGAACCGTCTTTCCAAAATGAACAAGGGGTTGACACTACTTGCAAAGATTGACAACAATCAGTTTTTGGATGAAAAAGAATTCAGCATTGCTGAAGTGATTGAAAAACATCTTTCACAACTTGATATTTTTATCGAGACAAGGGAAATTCGTGTAATAAAAAACCTGAGTCCACGCATTCGCGTAACCATGAATGTAAATCTCGCTGATGTTCTGCTGACAAATCTTTTATCAAACGCAATCAAGTATAATGTGGATAAAGGAATCCTGAAAGTCGCGCTCGATGAAAAAACACTCGTTATCTCTAATACTGGAGATGCACCACTTCTTTCCTCCGAACAGATTTTTGAGCGCTTTAAACGGGGAGGTGAAAAAATTGACTCCACCGGATTGGGAATGGCAATTGTGAAAAAAATATGTGATTTCAACGGACTGGAAATATCACACAATTATTATGAGCACCTGCATTCATTTACAGTAAAACTCAACTCCGATAAAGTGAAACTAACTTAGTGAAAATGCGTGCGGCAAAAAATCGGTTTGCTTCGGGCGCTTTAATGTTCTACTTTTGATCCCACAATCGGCAACTGAAGCGGTTGCTAAAAATCTAATCAAAATGTTTCTTCAAATTATTCTCGGAATCTTAGGCGCACAGGAAATCATCATTCTGGCGCTCGTTATTCTTTTATTTTTCGGTGGAAAAAAAATTCCTGAACTGATGAAGGGATTAGGCAAAGGCATCAAAGAATTTAAAGATGCAAGCAACGGAGTTGAAAACGAAAAACCTGAAGAGAAAAAATAATTTTTCTTCTTCTTTCATTTTCTGGCATAGCATTATTCCATAGGCATTTTTTTCATGCCTTTGTTCTTGAAAAAAAAATTTACAAGGACTTACTTTGAGCTCCTGATGCGAATGATTTCCTTTACGGAAATTGTTTCGCGAACGGGTTCGAGTTCACTCAAGTCATTGGTGTGTACAATGTGAATTAGCCGTCTTCCTTTCTGAACATTCACAAAATAAACCTCCCCGATAGGAACGCAAGGGGAAATATCTGTTTTGTCAAGAAACAACCAACCGACTTTGCGTTTGTTGTTCCTGAGATAGAGTGTTGAAATTTTGTTGAGGTGCGGAGTAATTTCTTCAAATCTCATAGTTTTTGTGTTTAATATTTCATGTTAAATTATGTTCAGTGTTTAAAATGGTAAATGCTCGAAACAATTTTTTCTTCTATGACTTCTTCAGCTTCTTCCGTTTTGCTTTTTCCATCAATCGTTGCAGTTACATCCACGCGCGTAAAGCCCTTATCCAAACTGGATATCCGGAACAGCACATGCTGTGGTTGCCGAAACCATTTGCCATTGCGGTACGCAAGTACAATGGTTCCTTTTAAATCTATTTTTTCGATTTCGTATCCTTGCTTCTTCAGCAAGTTCTTCAACAACTGAATTACTTCAGGTACGGAGCAATTCAACAAAGCGGTTTCCATAGCCATAACAATCAAGTTAACGATGAGTGAAATTAAGCCGCGAAAACTTCTAGCTATACGACTGCGTGAAGGTTGGTTGGTAGTGCAGTCCTTAACCGGAGTTTACGGGACTCCGGTTGTTGAGGTTGGTCAGAAAGACAATGCAAACATACTACAATTTTGAAGAATTGGTTCTGATTTTATGCCAATACATGTTTACTGAATATGAACGGGTGTTTTGTTGGGGTGAATGGTTTCCTCCGCTTGTTGAACATATCGTTTGACTACACCAACAGCAAAAGATTCGTGGCGAACGTAGTTTGATGATGAAATGTGTAAGAATAAGCGGTGATTGCAGGAACTTCACAGCGTACTCATCGTAAATTTTAGGAAAACCAAAGGAAGTTTATATTTTTGCAGACACGCGAGAAAAATGCTTATGTAGAATTACGATAACCAAAGAAGAAACCGGATGAAAAAATCCTTCAATTATATCAAAAAGGCATTGCTGTTAATCGCAGCGATGTTTTTGTTTTTTAAATCCGGCTTCGCGCAGGGCTCGGCTCCGGCATGTCCAGGAGAAAAGGGTTGCGAGTACGATCCGATTGCTGCCGCGCTCGACAGTTTGGTAAATCTGAATTACATTCAACGCTTAAGTTTTGCCAGTTCGGGCACTCAGCAAAACACATTTCAACCTTATGAGGTTCCGTCTTACTCAGATGATGTGTATGCAAAGCGCATCGAAAAAATTCAAAGTCCGATTGCACTCATATACAATCAGCAGGTGCGGGAGTACATTGAAATGTATGCAATGCGCAAACGCCAACTGACGGAACGCGTAATGGGATTGGCTCAACTCTATTTTCCGATGTACGAGCAGGTGCTCGATCAAAATGATTTACCGCTAGAGTTTAAATACCTTAGTATTGTTGAATCGGCATTGAACCCGGAAGCAAAGTCAAGAGTGGGTGCAACTGGGTTGTGGCAGTTTATGCTTCAAACGGGTAAACTCTATAACCTTAAAGTGAATTCTTACATTGATGAGCGCAGAGATCCGATGAAGAGTACACAGGCAGCGTGTGAGTACTTTAAAAACATGTACAGCATTTATCATGACTGGTTGCTGGTGATTGCCTCGTATAACTGTGGTGCAGGAAACGTGAACAAAGCGATTGCACGTTCAGGCGGCAAAACAAATTTCTGGGAGATCAGTAAATACTTACCTCGCGAAACGCGCGGTTATGTGCCGGCTTTTATTGCTGTTACTTACCTGATGAATTATTCTGCAGAACATAACCTGTTAGCAGTACCCCCTGTTATTTCTTTTTACGAAGCCGATACTGTTCTTGTTGACCAACAGGTTTCATTGCGCGATGTGGCAGAGGTTATTGATGTGCCTCTTGATTTGCTTACTTACCTGAATCCTCTTTACAAGCGCGGAATAATTCCCGATGCTGATGAGCCACAGGTATTACGTTTACCAACAAATAAGATCAATACATATATTGCAAACTCGGATAAACTCTTTGCTTCGGACACTCAACCAGACTTTACAGCGAATGATGAGTCTCCACTGCACGACTACATTACCAAGCAGGTAAAAAAATATTATACCGTTAAGAATGGCGAGCATCTGTATTCCATCGCTGATAAATACAACTGCACCATCAACGATTTGAAACGCTGGAATAAATTCAAAGGAACCAAGGTTTACAAAGGTCAACGACTGGTGGTTTATGTAGAGGTAAAACAAAAAGCCGAGCCCAGAGCACAGATGGTAAAAAAACCGGCACGCGCTACAGTTGCTGATACAAGCGCCAATGCGTCCCTGGATACTGATGCTCCTCAACCTGGAAAATACATCTGGCACATTGTGCAAAAGGGCGACACGCTTTTCAGTATTGCAAAACGTTACGAAGGTTCATCAGTGGAGCAAATTAAATCCATGAACAACCTCGACTCGAACGAACTGAAGCCAGGCACGAAGTTGCGCGTGAAGGTGAGCGGCTGAATGATTGGGCAAGAGGCAATTGCTTCATTCGTAAATTTGCAAGCATTCCCTTTTCGCACCCATGAATAAGAAAAAACAATCTTCCTTCAATGCCGCCAAACGTTTGCAGCGCAAGCTCGCTATGCAGGCAGGTTTTTATGACGGCCGCTTTAAAGAAAAAGTAGTGAAGGATAAGAAGAAGGAATATTCACGAAAGCTGGCGAGGAAAAAAGTGAATCTCAATAAGGCAGATTAGCCAAATTAGATTTGTCTGTTAGCGGTGTATTCGTTTCTTTTGTACAAACATGCGCTGCATGAAAATTATTCTCCGGTCTGTTTTTTTAGTTTCAATTTTACTTTTCTCTTTTTCAGTTTCTGCGAATGAAGCGGATTCGCTGCGGCAGGTTATTCAAAGATTGCAATCGCAGGCAGCAGGACAGGGCGGAATTGGAAGTGATGTGGTGAAGGTGGCGCTGTTCAGTTTGCTGCCATTTGTAGTTGCGTTTTCATTTATCGTATTTATTTTTTACCGCAACAAGCGCGAAGCCGGCTTTAAACAGCAGGAAGCCGAACTGAAACACCAGGTGGCTGAAGTAGAAATGAAAGCGCTGCGCGCACAAATAAATCCACATTTTATTTTTAACTGCCTTAACTCTGTTCACCGGTTTATGGAATCGGATAAACTTAAGGAAGCCGGAGAGTATCTCATAAAATTTTCGAACCTGATTCGCATGGTGCTTGAAAACTCAATGCACCGTGAGGTTTCATTGGCTGATGATCTTTTTGCGCTGCGGCTGTATATTGAAATGGAGCAGTTGCGCATGAATTACAATTTTGATTACGTGCTGAAGGTGGAGCCGTCTCTTGATCTTGATCATACGCTTGTGCCGCCACACATTGTGCAGCCGTTTGTGGAGAACAGCATCTGGCATGGGCTTAATAATAAACCGGAGCAGGGCACGCTTACCGTTGCCATTACGCGCGAAGGAGACATGCTTAAGTATTGTGTGGAAGATGACGGTGTAAAACAAAAACTGGCTGATGCAGTGCTGGTAAATAATGTGAAGAAAAAATCGCTGGGCATGAGTTTGACCAAGGAGCGCCTCGAAGTTCTTAATCAAACCAAGGGAAGCAAAGCGGGATTTACGGTGCATGATATTATGGACGAACAACATCGCTACAAAGGCAAGCGGGTGGAATTAATGCTGCCGTTTGTGAGTGAGATTTAACCGCAGATGTTGAATCATAGCTATTCAATTTTCACTATTCAATAATTTATGTACACAGCATTTATTGTTGATGATGAAAAACATCAACAGGAAACACTGGTTGATTTGCTGACGGAAAATTTTCCGCAGTATTCTGTTGCAGCTGTTTGTTCATCGGTGCCGGAGGCAGTGGAGAAGATAAAATCGCTGAAGCCGCAATTGGTTTTCCTGGATGTGGTAATGCCTCCGCACACGGGTTTTGATCTGCTCACTCAACTGGAGGAAAGGAATTTTGAAGTAATCTTTACCACCTCGCATGAGCAGTATGCCATTCATGCTTTTAAAGTTTCGGCTGTTGATTATCTTCTCAAGCCATTCGGAAAAAATGAATTGGGTGATGCGCTGAAAAAGTTTGAAGGCAAAATTTCAGACAAAAAATCTTCCCGTCACATGGAAGTGCTGCTTCAGAATTTAAACAGTACCGCGCTCGATCATACTAAAATTGCATTGCCTACGCTGAGTGGTTTTGTGTTTGTGCAGGTGAAAGATATTGTGCGCTGCAAGGCAGATAATACCTACACCACTTTTTTTATTTCCGATAAACGGCAGTTTGTTGTTTCGAAAAGCATGAAGGAATGCGAGGAACTCTTGCGCGATTTTAATTTTTTCAGAACACATGTATCGCACCTTATTAACATGAATCAAATTTCGGAGTATCTGAAAGGCGATGGTGGAACAGTAAAGATGACGGATGGTGCAAGCGTAGATGTATCGCGCCATAAAAAGGATGAGTTCCTGAAACAGCTTCGCAAAATCTGAGCCTTTTTTTTGCCCATCTGCCATCCTCATACCATTTTCTACATTTCTCATACCACTATCTGCCAGCCTCAAAGTCTTGATTGACGCGGGCTTGCTGCCAATGTATTTTCGTTTCGTCATTCACAAATAAGAATGATGCATTCGAAAAACCGAAATGAAATTACAGCCAACCATAAAAACCGTTTTTCGCAGAAGCGCTACTGATATTCGCAGGCAGTGGCGTAACACAACCGGCAGACGTGCTGAATCCCTGTTTAGCACGTGCTGCCGTTTTTCTTCTTCTCTTTTAATACTTGTTGGATGCAATGAAATACCTGATACAAATATTCAAACACACCTTGCATTAAATACTGCAGTTGTTTCATCCGTTAAAACGAGTGTTTCAACTGATGCAAGAAGTGTTGCATTACTTCCACCAAGTGTTTTAAGCCGTGCAACAAATGCATTGAGGTTTGCAACAGGTATTGCGAGTGGTAAAGCAAGTATCGTAAGCGATAAAATAAGTATTTCACGCCTTCAAACACGTGCTTGATGCCATAAAATATCGAAAATTTTCTCAAAAAAGAGCTTTATTAAATTATAAACCTTAAAAACCAATTAAAAATGAAAAAGAAACGCTACATCCCTGATGGGGATCCAAAACTGAAATTATGGATGCAAACTTTTAAAACAAATATTGCTTTAAAAGCTGCCACACTCGGCTTAGCGCCAGCAGAAGTTACAGAACTTCAAAACTGGTGCGATGACATAATTTCAAAAATTAATGATGTGTCGGTGGCAAAGGCAGCATACAAACAATCTGTAAGCGATAAAAATGGGCAACGTAAAATTTCTGTGGATGGAATTACTAATAAAGCCACCGGAATTAAAACATTGGTTACATATACTCCCGGCATTGGTAACGACCTGGGTATTATAGGAGAAGACGATGGCTTCGATCCCCTCACTTTTAAAACCAAACTGAAAGCCATCATTTATACCGATCATGTAGTAATTGAATTTATGAAGGACCAAACTGATGGTATCAATATCTATTCACGAATGAAAGGCGCTGCTGACTGGGCTTTCCTTGCGCTCGATACTCAATCGCCTTATATTGATAACCGCCCTTTGCAAACACCGGGCAAGCCGGAAACGCGCGAATATATGGGCATTGGAGTGATAAACGATCAGCAACTGCCTTTGCACAGCGAAATAATTTCAGTAGTTTTTGGTGGTTGAACAATGACTTAAATTCCTCTCTTATGCCCGAGCCCATTATTATCCCTTTCCGCAAAAGGCGCTACACCTTTCAGGTAAACTGCGAAGGCGTTATCCGCACCATAACCATTACTGCCGAAACGCAGGAGGTGGCTGAGGAAAAAGCGAAGTCAAAAAATCCCGGCTGCGATGTAAAGTTTATGTGGGTGCACGATTGAAAAAAAAGTTGACTCGTGTTATTTTATTCACTTGATTTACTCCGATTATTAAACCAATAAAAACACATCGTGATGAAAAAAAATATTCTGTTCGCATCGCTTGCAATGATTCTTTTATGGTCATGCACAGTGAAAGTAAAAGATTTTGATAAAGCAAATGCAGGATCAGCTGATTCGATTAAAACAATTAGTACTGTAGAGGCAAGCAAACTTATCTATGATCAGCAACTTCAGATTAGACAGTTTCCCCCTACTATGAAAATTTTAATGAAATTCAGCTATCATGGCATTTCATTTAACACATTCAAATATCTTTCAACTGAATTCCGCACTAATTTTAAAAACGAAGCTGAAAACGTAGCTTTTGGTGGATTATTGCCTATGAATTCAATTCCTCCCCCACCATCCAACACAACAGATACCAATGGATTGCAATATTTTCTCTGCTGCAAAACAGACGCCAGCGGTAAGGTGGCTAAGTTGTATATTGCTTACAGAACAATAGATAAATTCCAAAGAAGCATTTCAGATTTTTCAATTAATCCTAATTATTCTTACAATAAAAGTATTACTCCTTTTTACTATACAGATCAAAAGCCACCTCAAAACATAACATGGAATGAGGAAGAAAAAGACAGTTCTTTTTTTCGCCAACCGGGTGATGAACATACTGATGTGGATACTACCGTTTCCGGATTAATAGTAGAAGCAGATAACAATACATTTCTCAGCCAATATGATAAATTCCTCCCTTCAAAAAAAGCGTATGGTTTTTTTCTTGCGAGTGAACTCGATGAATTTCGTAAATTAGATACTGATCTTTTAAAAGTGAAGGGCATCCGTTTCGCATTTGGTTATGACTATTCTGCTGATGAAAGTAAAATTAAAATCATGCTCTTTGCAGTAGATAAAAATGGAATAAATATGTTGATTAAAACAGAACCTCTACCAGGTCAGCCAAACATACCGATTACCCACTACCCAATGATAGAACGCGCATGGCCTCCATCCGCTGATTAATAAATATGGATCAGGAAAACATTCAGCACACCATAAAAATCATAGCCACCTTCACCACTCTCATCCCGATTGGTGCAGGAGTGCTGAGGTACAAAACAGCCGGAACCATTTTCCGGCTGTTCCTGTTATTTCTGGTGTATGGTTTTCTTACCGATTTTTTTGTGTGGCAACTGATGGAGGTATCTCGTCCCGCTAGTTTTTTCCTGTTTATAGTGTTCTCCCTAGCAGAAGCACTATTCCTGTTGTGGTTTGTAAAAGTGATAAATGCAACTCCTGTCATCACTAAAATATGCAACATACTTAGCGTATGCATGATTCCATTTTGGATTTGCGCGCATTATGTTTTTCATAATTCCGAGCAGTACAGTGCATTGTTCGATACTTCTTACCTGATAATTATCTCTATTCTTTCTGCTTATACCCTCCTCAAACTTGCTGAAGAAAAATCTGATTTGCAGAAACTGCCTGTTTTCTGGTTTATGCTTGGCATCTTCTTTTACTGCTTCACTACTTTTTTTCTCTCCGGTTTTTTAGAGAGCGCGTTGCTGAAGAAAATCTGGTTCATCCATAACCTCATTAACCTGATGGTGTACATCGTCTTCACCATCGGTTTTCTCACTATCAGCAAATCTTCTCCTGCCACGAAGTAATTTTCTATTTTCACGGCTTGTTTATTAAAAAGTACTGAGTAGTTAGTACTCAGTATTAAGAAAGCCGATTCCCCCCGTTGCTTCATTCTGCAATCTAAACTCTACAATCTACATGCCTCAAGAAAAAAAACTCTTCCTCCTCGATGCCATGGCGCTCATCTACCGCGCCTACTTTGCTTTCAGTCAAAACCACCGCATCAACAGCAAAGGACAAAATACCTCTGCCATTTTCGGTTTCACAACCACCTTGCTCGATGTGCTGAAGCGCGAGCAACCAACTCACATCGCAGTCGTGTTTGACACCATGGCTCCCACTTCGCGGCATGAAGAGTTCACTGATTACAAAGCCAACCGCCAGGAAATTCCCGAAGACCTTGCACTTGCAATTCCTTACGTTCAGAAAGTTTGCGAGGCATTTAATATTTCCGTGTTGATGATGGATGGCTACGAAGCCGATGATGTAATAGGCACGCTCGCAAAAAAAGCAGAGCAGGAAGGATTCGAAACCTACATGATGACTCCCGATAAAGACTACGGTCAGTTGGTGGATGAACACACCTTCATTTACAAACCCGCGCGGGGCGGAGGTGTTGCCGAAGTAATGGGCGTGAAAGAAGTATGCGCCCGCTGGGAAATTGAAAGAGTGGATCAGGTGATTGACATACTCGGACTGATGGGCGATGCAGTGGACAACATTCCCGGCATTCGCGGAGTGGGAGAAAAAACAGCCATCAAGTTCATCAAAGAATTCGGTACGATGGAAAATCTTTTAGCCAACACCGACAAGCTGAAAGGCGCGATGAAAGATAAAGTGGAAGCAGGAAAAGAAGCTGCCATACAATCAAAACGATTGGCAACAATTATTCTTGATGTTCCCATCAACGTAAAATTAAACACGCTTGAAAAACAGGAATGGAATAAAGATGCGCTTAAAGAATTATTCAACGAGCTTGAGTTCCGGAGATTAGGGGAACAGCTTGGATTGACTGCAAGCGCAAACCCAACAAGCCCATCCCCTGCCCTTTCCAAAGGGAAGGGAGAAAAAAAACAGCCGGCTACGACTCAAGGAAATTTGTTTTTTACAAATGATGATGATGTAAAAATTTCTCAAACACTCGAAGATGAACCTGCAATAGAAATTCCTTTGGAAGAAAGTTCAGAAGGAAAAACATTTAAGAGGATTAGTGATATTCCGCACAACTACATTATTGCTGACACAAAAGAGAAAAGAAAAAATCTTATTGATCTTTTATCAATACAAAAATCTTTTTGCTTTGATACAGAAACAACAGGTTTGGATGCGCTCGTTGCTGAGTTGGTAGGAATGAGTTTCTCTTTCAAAGTGCATGAAGGATATTGGGTTCCCGTGCCTACTGATTTTGACGGAGCAAAAAAAATTGTTGAAGAGTTCAAGTCCGTTTTTGAAAGTGAGAAGATTGAAAAGATCGGGCAGAACATGAAGTACGACATGGCTGTGCTTCGTCAATATGGTGCGGAAGTAAAGGGCTATCTCTTCGACACCATGATTGCTCACTTTCTTATTCAGCCCGACATGAGGCACGGAATGGATGTGTTGTCAGAAACGTATCTGCAATACACGCCCGTAAAAATTGATTCACTTATCGGCAAAAAAGAAAGAGGAAAAGAACAAGGCAGTATGCGCGATGTTCCTCTGGAGCAGATTGCAGAGTATGCAGCAGAAGATTCTGACGTAACGCTGCAATTGCATAACGTATTTGCACCACAGCTTGCAAAAGTGGGTGTGCAGAAGCTTTTTGATGATGTGGAAATGCCGCTCGTGCCTGTTCTCTCTGCCATGGAAGCAGAAGGCATCAACGTTGACAAAGATGCGCTGCTCGAACTCTCAGGCGTTCTTGCAAAAGATATTATCTCCACTGAAAAAGAAATTCAGGAGATGGCTGGCACAACGTTTAATGTTTCATCACCAAAGCAAGTGGGCGAAGTGTTGTTTGAAAAAATGAAAGTGATGGAGAAGCCGCCCAAAACAAAAACCGGACAATACTCTACTGCCGAAGATGTGCTGAGCAAAATAGAAAGCAAGCATCCCATCATTAAAAAAATTCTCGACTACCGCGAATTAGTAAAACTGAAAAGCACCTACGTGGATTCCTTGCCTACAATGATAAACCCGCGAACGGGACACATTCACACTTCCTACAACCAGGTGGTGGCGGTAACGGGAAGGTTGAGTTCTGACAATCCCAATCTTCAAAACATTCCGATACGCACGGAGCGCGGGCGCGAAATCCGGAAGGCATTTATTCCGCGCAATAATAAATTCACGCTACTCTCTGCCGATTATTCTCAAATTGAATTGCGCATCATTGCAGAATTGAGTGGAGACACTGCAATGATTGAAGCATTCAAAAGCGGGGAAGATATTCATGCTGCTACTGCATCTAAAGTTTATGCCGTTGCATTGAACGATGTAACCGGTGACATGAGGCGCAATGCCAAGATGGTAAACTTCGGAATCATCTACGGCATCTCTGCATTCGGTCTTGCCGATCGTTTAAACATTTCGCGCACGGAAGCAAAAGGCATCATCGAAAATTATTTCATGCAGTACCCGCAGGTAAAAGAATACATGGACGACAGCATTGAGAAGGCACGCACCACCGGCTATGTTGAAACAGTACTTGGAAGAAGAAGATACCTCCGCGACATTAACAGCGCCAACCAGACCGTGCGCGGCTTTGCCGAACGCAACGCCATCAATGCTCCCATTCAAGGCAGCGCGGCAGACATGATTAAGATTGCGATGATCAACATCCACCACGCACTTCAAAAGAAAAAGCTGCAATCTAAAATGCTGTTGCAGGTGCATGATGAATTGGTGTTTGATGTTTTTAAACCCGAGCTTGAAGAAGTGAAAGCACTCGTGCTTGATAAAATGAAAACGGCTTTGCCTTTGAAAGTGCCGGTGGAAGTAGGAATGGGAACGGGGAGCAATTGGCTGGAAGCGCATTAAAAAATAATTTGGAGCGAAAGTGTGTCGCATCTAATTCACACCCATCCCGCTATCCGCTATATCTTTTTTGCTTCTTTTTATTTTTTTTCTTTGGATAAAAAAGGATGCCGCTTCTATCGGGGCTAACGAGTCAGTTCACTGCTATTAATTCAGAGGATAGTCAGCACTAAAAAAAAAATCCCGTAGGGATTTAATATTAATAACCACGGGTTTCAACCCATGGAAAACAAACACCCACCCCAAACCCAACTCCGAAAGAGTTGAATAATTTTTTTCAGTCCCCATTGTCCCCATCGTCCTCTAAAAACCTTATCACCTTAGTAGAAAAACACACCACACAAAAACCCCCGCTTCGTTGCTTCACATTTTATTTTGCCCCACCGCACTCACATCTTCGTAGCAACTGAACTGCTAATTTTTAAATTTATCTTTGAGGAGCAAAAAATAAATAACCTGACATTTTTCCATGACACAAAAAGAAGAAGCATACAATGAAATTGCAAAACTTGTAGAACGGTTCACCGAGCAGTCCGACACTTACAAACAAGCCGACTACAACGAAACATTAACGAGACGAGATTTCATTGACCCATTCTTTAAAGCATTAGGGTGGGATGTTGACAACAAGAAAGGAAGCTACCACGACTACCGCGAAGTCCTGCATGAGGACAAAGTAAAAGTTGGCGGAGCAACCAAAGCACCCGACTACTCATTTCGTTTAGAAGGCGGCAAGCGACTATTTTTTGTAGAAGCAAAAAAGCCAAGCATAGTAATCAAAGACGACATCATACCTGCATATCAGGTTCGCAGATATGGATGGAGTGCAAAACTTTCAATTTCCATAATTACAGACTTTGAAGAATTTGCAATTTATGATTGCACAAAAAAACCACTACCAACTGACAAAGCTTCAGTAGCCCGAATCAAATACCTCACCTACAAAGATTACCTCCCCGAGTTCGATTTTCTTTGGAACACATTCAGCAAAGAAGAAGTTGTAAAAGGAAGTTTAGTTCGCTTTGCGCAAGCCGACACACAGAAAAAAGGAACAGCAACTGTTGACAAAGAATTTCTCCAATCGCTTGACGGTTGGCGAACATACCTTGCAAAAAGTATTGCGCTTAATAACCGCAACCTTGACGAAGACCAGATAAATTTTTGCGTTCAACAAACCATTGACAGAATTATTTTTCTCCGCATCGCAGAAGATAGAAGTGTAGAACCTTATGGAAATCTAAAGCACTCAATCAAACAAGGAAACTTCTATCAGAATCTTTTCAAACTCTTTCATCAGGCAGACGAAAAATACAATTCAGGTTTGTATGATTTTGTCAAAGACAAAATCTCCAAAGACCTTGTTATTGATAACAAAGTAATCAAGAACATTGTCAGCGAACTTTATTATCCCGAAAGCCCTTACGAGTTTTCTGTTTTATCAGTAGAAATTTTAGGAAGTGCCTACGAACAATTTTTAGGAAAAGTAATTCGCATCACCCCAGGACACATTGCAAAAGTTGAGGAGAAACCCGAAGTCCGCAAAGCAGGAGGCGTTTATTACACACCTCAATACATTGTTGAATACATTATAGAAAACACAGTTGGAAAACTCATCGGTTCCCCTTTAGGGGGCAGGGGGTTAACCCCCAGAGACATTTCCAAAATAAAAATTGTTGACCCCGCTTGTGGCAGCGGAAGTTTTCTCATCGGTGCTTATCAGTATTTACTCACTTGGCATAAAAACTATTATTCCGAAAACGGAAATCCATCCAAAGCAAAAAAAGACAGCCCCCTTACACCCGATGGAAAACTTACCACTTCCGAGAAGAAAAGAATTTTGCTCAACAACATTTTTGGAGTTGATATAGATGTAAACGCAGTAGAAGTAACCAAACTTTCACTCTTGCTCAAATGTATGGAAGGCGAAACCGAAGCAAGCATTGCAACACAGATGCGTTTATTTCACGATAGAGTTTTGCCAACACTTGACAACAACATCAAAGACGGAAACAGTTTAGTTGACACAGATTATTACGATGGACAATTAGATTTTGGTGATGAGAAAAAAATAAAACCGTTTAATTGGAAAAGGGCATTTCCCGAAGTGTTTAAAATAAAGAAGCCCAAACCAAATATTGAGTTAAGGTATCATAACAAAAAAGTTCTTGAACAAGCCGAAGAGCAGGAAACAAATGCAAAAGAGTTAATTAAAAAATTAGGAGGAAGAGTCGAAGAATCTGCAATAGAGTATGGAGAACAAGAAGGAGGTTTTGATGTTGTAATTGGGAATCCACCATATTTAGGTGGACGAGAGTGGAAAGAAGAAAATGGAAATGTTTATGGCTACTTTATGAGCAAATATAAAGTTGCGGAATATCAGTTTGACATTTACGCTTTGTTTTGGGAGGCAGGAATTAAACTTCTGAAAACAAACGGAATGATTGGATTGATTACTCCAAACACATGGTTGAATAATCAGAGCAACAAAAAACTTAGGCAGTATATTCTTGACAACACAAGCATTTCAAAAATTGTTGACTACTCAAAAATAAAAGTATTTGACCAAGCAACCGTTTTGCCAATTATTACAATTCTTGAAAACAAGACCAACAAGAAGTGTTTAACAGAAATATTTGAACCCGTTGAAAACGGTTATTCAATGACACAATCTGTATATCAAGAAATTTGGGACGATGGAGATTTAAGCATTATCAATATCAATTTAAGTCAAAGCGACTTAGTTATTAGAAATAAGATTGAAGAAAACACAGAGCCACTTGAAAAATTAGGGATGATAAAGTTTGGAATCAAACTCTATGAAACAGGAAAAGGAAAGCCAAAACAAAAAGCAAGCGATGCGAAAGAACACATTTTTGAAGCTGACAAAAAGATTGATAAAACTTATCGGAAATATTTAGAAGGCAAAGACATCAACCCATTTCGGATTGATTATAAAAACCGTTGGTTGAAGTATGGTGAAAATCTTGCAGCACCAAGAGACCCGATTTTGTTTGAAGGAGAAAGAATACTTGTAAGAAGAATTGTTGGCAGCACTTTAATTTCAGCATATACAGACAGCGACTATGTAACAAGTCAGCTTTTGCAAATTGTAAAACCATTTGAACAGGCAGACACAAAATTTCTTTTAGGAATAACAAACTCAAAACTTTTGGCTTTTTATTTCAGAAAGAAATACAACCGCCAAGACAAAACATTTCCAGAGATTAGAATTTATGAATTGGCAGCATTGCCAATAAAGAAAATTGATAAAGCAAAACAGCCATTGAAAAATGAAATTGAAAAGTTGGTTGACCAACTTTTAAAACTCAACGAAGAAAAATCAGAAACAAGTTTGCAAACAAAGATTTCGCAACTTGAAGGCAAGATTGATTATTGCGAAAGCAGAATAAACGAAATCGTTTATTCTCTTTACGGTATATCAAAAGATGAAATAAAATTAATTAGCAATATAAAATGATTGGTTTTGGAAATAAAGACAACCTGTGTTCATTCATATTGTCAAGAGTAAAACACTTTTTCTAAAATGAACAAACAAATCTTTCGGAATTTCTTAACCGTATTTCTCCCTTTAGTAGTCCTTTACCTTTTGTTTTCATGTTCAAAGGTTATTCTTTTTGAAGATTACCTTCATCTTTATAAAATTAAAGATGCAAAAAGTTTTATTACAACTACTTTGGGAACGCTTGCTACAATCGTTAGCATTACTGTAGCACTGGTTATCCTTTCATTTAATACATTCAAACAAAAAGCTGGTGAATATGCAATGGAATATTTTGTTTCCATTAAGGAGTTACACTATTTAGTTGCTCTTTATTTGACTGGCATTCTTTTAATGTTTCTTAGTTTGATAGAAGTTTCAAAATTTGAAAACGCGAATACCCTTAACCTCATTTACTTCAATCTGTATCTTTTTATCTTATCGCTCTCACTAATGGTAAGATTGTCTTACTCTCTTTTTAAAAAAATTTCAATAAGCGAATTAATACAATACTACTTTTCCAAGTTAGATAAAAAGTTTATTGAAGATTCAAGAAAAGAGATTACCGAGTTCAAGAATCTTGAATTAAAGTTTAACAATCCTTTTTTCGTTATTGAAGATTTAGGGCTGAACGCCATTCGTAGGGGTGACTTCTTTATTTCTAATTTAATATTTTCTGAGTTAAACAAAAAGATTGCTCAATTTATCTCTGAAGCAAAAGACATTCAGGAAGTGAACTTATACTTTGATTACATAACCAAAACATTCAGAAATATTATTCCCGAATCGCTCTCCAAGAATAACAGTGATTTATTAATTAAAATTTGGATATGGTTTGAGACACTTCATAAAAAAACAAATCATGAAATGAAGAAAACATTTCGTTTTTGGAGGTATCTTGAATCTTTTGGGTGCAGTTATTATCAGGATTTAATTGAAGCAAATCAATATGAAATTGCAGACCAATTTTTTGAAACTGTGCTTACGCTTTTTCATTCAGACATAATTAAGGTTTTTCCTCATGAGAAAGAAATACATTCTTTCGGACATTTTTTTAAGGAAGGATATAGTGAACTTTATGGTAGCTGCCCTGATGATGGTTTTCTAAAAGACATAAACGAAGATTGGAAAAACTACATTGAAATTGTTTCAGGCATTTATTACTCATGTGGCCAATTTAATTTAAAGAAAAATGATGAAAGGGCTTTGCTGAAAATTATATCGCAATTAACTAAGCAGACAACTTTTCAAGATAGAAACTCTCAACCCCTTAAAGCTCTTTACGTTTTTAGAAAATTTTATCCCTTAGTACGGGAATTTTTGGAGCGTGGTTTTGATAGAAATATTTTCAATAAAGATATGGGAGAAACAATGCACGAATTAAATCCAATGAGAAAAATTTATTCTGACGAAAAAATAATTTATGAAAACAATGTTTTAGGCGAATACGGAAACTTACTTGTACTCTTGCAACGTTTCAACTTGATTGATTATGCCATTGTCGGTGGGCAAACTCTTGGTAATATGACTTTCTCAGGTGAATTGGGTGAACTTAGCCATCGTTACATTTATCGGGATAAAAATAAAGTCAAAGATTTTGATTGCCTCACAACAATATTTGACATCATTGATGTTCTCAATTCAAAATTTGAAAAAGATTTAGTCAAAAATAGTGGCTATCATTTTCGCTTGCGCGAAAGATTAATTTATCTTGATGATGAAATTGGCAAACTGCCTGACTTACCAGAGAAAGGAGTTCAGCTTCAAAAGAATATCAAGGCGTTGCTTTCAAAAATGAATTCTCAAAGAGAACAACTTGACAAGACAATTGAACAATAACCTTTTCACAACCCACACCCAAAGAAAAAGATTTCCACTTCAATCCCTAATGCAAATAAGGACACTTTGGCAGCTTTTTAAACCGTTTTAAGCCCAGATAAACCCGAATAGCCAACAACTAAACCCGAATTGAGGTTGGAGAAACCAGAATAGTAGTTGGAGAAACCCGAATTGAGGTTGGAGAAACCAGAATAGTAGTTGGAGAAACGCGAATTGAGGTTGGAGAAACCAGAATTAAGGTTGGAGAAACCAGAATTAAGGTTGGAGAAACCCGAACTGTCATAAACCAAACCCGAACAGCAGTTGGGGAAACCCAAACTTCAATTGACTAAACCAGAATTCGGGTTAAACAAATCTTTTGCCTTCTTCCCCCTTTGGGGGTTAGGGGGCTTTTAATCAACTTTTGCAAGTTTCGTAAACTTCAACTTGCTCACCAGTTTAAATTCAGGAGAAGAAAAACCAAAAGCACTTCTCACATAATCTTTACTCCCTTGCCCCACATCACAAAGACCGCTTGTCTTTTTATAAAGAGCTTTGTTCCGGGCAATCACCGCATTATTAAAAGGAACAACACTTGACTTCACATTATTATTTGCCGTTTCAAGAGCAGTTTTTTTAGCAGTTAATGTTACAACTTTTAAGGGAACTTCATTCGGAGCATAAAGCGGTTCAGCAGCTAACAGTTGAACAAGCGCATCAAAATTATCCACAGTCATATCAAAACTCTGTTGACTTGCACTTGTACCGGCAGGGTCAGTTACAGTTGGAGTTGCTTTACTTATGCGCACACCAAGAATTTTATTTACAATCGTATTTACATCTTTAAAAAATTGCGCACTTGCACCACAAGTTTTTGCAGAACTTCTAACCTTACGCACCAACGGTTTCACAGGTGCAAATTCATCCACCCTTGCATTTTGAAACGGTTGAAAAATTCCGTTTTGAGTATTCACAGTTCCCTGCAAAGTATTACAGGCAGTATGTTGCGCAACCATTGTTGCCTGAACATACAAAGGATTTGACGGTGCATAAGTTGCACCAAACCCACCGTTAATATCATTAAGAGCTTTTAAGTTAGCGATGTTTTTCGCGTGACCAGTTTCGGAAGTAGATGCCATAAGATTTATTTTTAGGATTAATTTTTAATTGATAAAAATATTCTTCGCTTCAAAGATAAATATTTTTGATGTTCCAAATGCATAAAAGGAAATGACGCATCAAAATAAATTTTATCAACCGATTTTATTTTGTGAGGGTGAGCGATGGAGAAAAGCAGATAATGGGGAAGCTCATCCTTCGCTAAAGCTTCTGCCTTCACTAAACTTACCACAGACAAGCCAGATGATAAATGGTGGTGTAATAATTCATCCGGAAACTTTAAGTATTTTTGCTTTATGCAACTTCACCTGAGCCAAACTGCTTTCTGGGATGTTAATTTTAATGAGCTTGATGAAGACAAGCACGCAGACTTTATAATTGCCCGCATCTTTCAATACGGCTTGCTTGAAGATTTGAAAATTGTATTGAAAAAATTTTCTGATACGCAAATTAAAGAAGCACTTCGTTCACAACGGGGAATGGATAAGCATACGATTGATTTTGCAAAAATACTTGGCTATCTCGACTAATGAAGGCCTTGTTTTACCGGTGCATTTCTCCTGATCTTCTGGAAATCATAAAAAAGATTTGCGCACATAAATCATTCGCACATTTCCGACTTTGTGGTGGAACTGCGCTCGCGCTGCAATGCGGTCACCGCATTTCTGTTGATGCTGACTTTGTTTCGGAGAAAAAGATTGATGCTAATGAATTGATTGCAGTCATCAATCAGGAGTTTAAAAATGTTTCTGATATTCACATGGGTACGCATGGATTGTTTTTAAAAGTCAACGATGTCAAAACGGATTTTCTTACATGGAATAGTCCATTCATCAGACCTGAACTAATTTCTGATGGAATTAGATTGCTGAATGTTGAGGAAATAATTGCTATGAAACTTTTTGCCATTCTTCAACGCGGAGAAAAAAAGGATTACATGGATATTGCTTCACTCCTTGGCAGATTCAGTTTAGAGGAAATGATTTCATTTTACAGTGAGCGTCATAAGGGAAGCGATGGCATGTTGATCCTGAAATATCTTTCTTCTTACGGTGATATAGAAAATCAACCTGAGCCAAGAATGCTGAACGGATTTACGTGGATTGATTGCAAAAAGAAATTGGGTGAGGCGTTAAAAAAAATGTTGGATAAGGAATAGATGGACAATTCGGATTGATAAGAGTGCGCAAACCCCCTCTCACTTTTTTTTCTATCTTTGCCGTCTATTGATTCCGGTGAGCACGTTTTTACCTTAATCTTGTGCTATCCAAAACCTAACTGCCGGACTAATTTCCAAATGAATCAACTAAATTTTAATGAACTGTCTCTCTCTGCAGAGATGCAGCAAGCTATTACCGAGATGGGCTTTGTTACTGCCTCGCCCATTCAATCAGAAGCCATTCCGCTTTTGATGGAAGGACACGATGTAATCGGGCAGGCGCAAACAGGCACCGGCAAAACCGCTGCCTTCGGAATTCCATTGCTGGAAAAAATTGATGGCAAAAGCCGAAACACGAACGCACTTATTATGTGCCCCACGCGCGAACTTGCACAGCAGGTTGCACAGGAATTGAAAAAACTTGCCCGCTATAAAAAAGGAATTGTAATTCTTCCGGTATATGGTGGCGAACAAATTCAGAAACAGATCAACGCGCTAAAGAGACCAACACATGTTATCGTAGGTACTCCGGGCCGCATCATAGATCATCTCGAACGCAGAACAATTTCTTTCGAGCATGTAAACTGCGTAGTGCTTGACGAAGCAGATGAAATGCTGAACATGGGTTTCCGCGAAGACATTGAAATGATCCTTTCAAAAATTCCGGGAGAGAAACAAACGGTTTTGTTTTCTGCCACCATGCCGAAGCCGATACTTGATATTACGCGGAAGTTTCAGAAAAATCCCAAGCTCGTAAAGGTGACAAAGAATGAACTCACCGTTGCTGCCATTGAGCAGGTTTATTTTGAACTCTCCAGCGGGCAACGCACCGAAGTAATGGCGCGGCTAATTGATTTGCACAATTTGAAATTGATGCTTGTGTTTTGCAATACTAAACGCAAGGTGGATGAAGTGGTGCAACAGATGATTGCACTCGGGTATAAAGCAGACGCCATTCATGGCGACCTGAATCAAAGTCAACGGAATAATGTGCTGTCGAAATTTAAAAACGCACGCGTAAATATTTTAGTTGCTACTGATGTTGCAGCACGCGGCATTGATGTGGATAATGTAGATGCCGTATTCAACTACGATCTTCCGCTCGATCCTGAATATTATGTGCATCGTATTGGGCGCACCGGTCGTGCAGGAAAATCGGGAAAAGCATTTACGTTCGTGACAGGAAGGAACGAATCGGGTCGCTTGCGCGAGATTGAGCATTACGCAAAAGTGCGGCTTGAAAGACAGAATCCTCCTTCGCGAAAAGAACTGCTGGAGTTGAGCAAACAAAAATTAGGAGAGAAAATAAAAGAACTTACTACGGACACTGACTTGCAGCCGTACGATAAAATGATTCATGATTTTATGAATGATGGCATCACGCTGCATCAACTCGCAGCCGGACTTTTAAAAATGCACCTTGCTCCTGTAGAAATCAGTGCTGCATCTTCTTCGCATGAATCATCAGATAGAAGATCTGGCGACAGAGGCGATAGAAGAGATCGCGGTGACCGAAGAGACAGAGGAAGCGAAAGAGGCGGAGAAAGACCAGAACGCAGAGAACGTTTTCCGCGCAAGGGAAACATGGTGCGTTTGTTCGTGAGCGTTGGCAAGCAGGATCGCATCAGCAAAGGCGACATTGCAGGAGCATTTGCATCACTCACCGGCATACATGGTGAAGACATTGGCATCATTGATCTCTATGACAAATTTTCTTTTGTTGAAGTGATGGAAAAGGATTTCAACAGAGTAATGGAAACCGTGAACGGAAATAAAATAAAAGGCAGACGGGTGAATATTGAATTGGCGAAGGATTAAAAAAATCAAGTACTAAGTACAAAGTATAGAGTAGTAAGAAAAAACGGCCCTACTCTACTGTTTACTCCTGCCGGCTGTTGCTGTCTTCTTCTATTGGGAGAGACAAATAAAACACACTTCCATCTCCAATCTTCGTTTCGAAATTTATTGTTCCTCCAATTGATTCTACCATGCTCTTCACCATGGCAAGTCCTAAACCCATGCCGCTGGTTTTTGTGGTGAAGTTCGGAGTGAAGATTTTTGATTGTATCTCCGCAGGAATTCCTGTTCCGTTATCAGCAACAGAAATAATGTGAAACCCATTTTCTGTTTTCATTGAGATGTTGATGATTCCATTCTTATTATTTTCAATGGATTGAACAGCATTCTTGATAAGGTTTGATAGAGCGCGAATCAATTGCTCACGATCTGCAAAGACTTTTCGTTCTATTTTATCGTCCTCAAATTGAATGGAAACATTCGGAGTATTATTAAATACATTAATTGATGAACGAACAATGTCACCAAGATCAAGCGTTTCATTTTTTGCACGCGGCATCTGAGCAAAGTTGCTGAACTCCGATGCAATGTTGCTGAGCGCATCAATCTGTTCAATCATCATCTTGCTGATGCGCTGAAAAAGCTCATCAAGGTTTCCGCTCTTCTCATTCCACGCACGCTGCAGATGCTGCACGCTCAGCTTCATAGGCGTTAAGGGGTTTTTTATTTCATGCGCCACCTGTTTTGCCATTTCGCGCCAAGCACTTTCGCGTTCACTGCGCGCAAGCTTGTCTGCACTTATTACAAGTTCTTCCACCATGCGATTGTACTCCTGCACAAGCTGGCCAATCTCATCGTTGCGTTTCCACTCAATCATTTCGTTTCTTTTTCCCAAACGAATCGAGCTTAATTTTTCCTGAATCAATAAAAGCGGCTTTGTAATCCGAGATGTAATAATGAGCGCCAGAATAAGTGAAAGCACAAGCAGCAACATGTAAATATTGATTAGTGCAGATAGAAATCCGCTGATCTCTTTATTGAGTTCATTTTGTTTTTCGAAGTATGGAAGATTAAGATAGCCTGTTATCTTTCCTTCGTGATCAGTAAACGGGGCATACGCTGCAGCATAATTTAATTTGCCAATACTTTCCGGGTGTACAAACTGTGTGCGGCCGTACTGGAGCATTTCAAACAATGCCTCAGGATTTATCCGCGTACTCACAATTCCACGATCAAATAATTTTGGTTGCGAAGAGTAAAATAAATTTCCATTCTCATCGTACAGATTGAAATCAAGATTGAAATTTGAAACCACTTGATTCAATCCTGAAATCCATTCGTCTCTGTTTATTGCAGATAAATCACGATCAAAATTAAAATGATCGGTAAGCGCAAACCACATCGTGTTGAGACGCGATAAAATAGTTTTATTCTGATCCGCATCATACTTCCGCACAATGTAAATGCCTGTACCTACAACAATAAATATAAATGAAAGAATAATTAATGAAAGAATAGACGAACGGATTCGCTGCTTTAACGAGAACTGAAAAGAGTTTTTTCGTTCGATGAAATAAGCTGCGAGAAACCAAGCAGTAAAAAAGATTAGGAAAAAGATAAGTATGTAAGAGAAGAAGGACACCTTGTTGAAAAAATTTTCCGCAACGTGGCTTACAACAATCAATGATGTTTGTGATGCTTTGTAAACAATGTGATTGAATCCACCGAAAGAAAATATAGAGAACTCTTTTTCAGCAGATGAAAATAAATTTGGATGAAACGAATAAGGAAAACTCCCGCCTGCATAAATGAGAGAGCCGTTGGAATAACGAGCAAAAGAATAATTTCCATCATCACGATTTTGCGTGATGCGGTTACTTACAAACAATTCAGGAAAACCTTCTGTCGGTTGAATGATTCGCGAATCAAGATAAACGACAAGCGTCACTGAATCGTCTGCAACCGGAAATATGGAGAGATAACTTAAACGACCTGATTCATTGGGCAGGAAAAATAGTTTTTCACAAAAGGTTGGCCTTCCTTGCTGAGCTGCCTGCTGTGCGATCTGTACTAATGAAGTTGACGATGATGAATCAGAAAGTAATCCGTGCGAATTGAAAACCGAAACATTGACATCAAACTTTGCCCAGTATCCGGTAAAATACTTTTTCTGAAGATATTTCTCCACCACATCGCTCACATCTTTGATTGACTTAGTCAATCTCCTGACCGTTTCGTCATTGGAAATCTGCTTTTCCACATCATCAAAAAGATATTCGGCAAGACGATCCTGTCTTGTATCCAATCGCTGTGCAAAAAGTTTTTGGTCTTCCATTTCCTTTTCATCATTGTAATGATCAATGGTGAAAGCAGCATATAACCCTAAGAACAACAGAACAAAAAATCTGGATTGAAATTTATTTTTGTGTTCAGATAAGATCCGAGGAAGAAAATTATTTCTGAACGGAAACAGGATTCCCGCTGAAAGAAAATAAAAACTCCACAACAGAAGCATAATGGAAAATAGCCCTGTAAATGTGTTTGCGTTTAGGTCAAGGCTATTTCCGATATCGAATGTGATTTTGGAATTGAGTACAAGTCCGGAAATGAGAGCATGAATGGTGAGAAATAAAATCGCGAGTAAGCCAATCACAAATACAAACAACAAAGAATTCTTCGATGAATGCTTTGCGAAAAATGTCTTCGTTCTGAGATGGGAATAAAGCACACCTGAAAAACAAAAGAGAGTGACGGCATTCAGAAAAAAATCTCCGATGGAATTAAAGAAGAACGAAGAGCCATACACCTTCGGGCTGAAGAAGTCCGTGTAATACATTTCTCCCGGCAAACGAAATGCAATCATCAAGTATCGAAGTACAATAAGAAAAACAGCGAGAAGCAAAACCTGGATATTTTTTATGGAGCGATTCCAGAAAAACAGAAAAGAAAAGAAAAACAGTATTGCCGAAAGGTAAAACCATGCTGCAGGATTAAAAGGTAATTCATCCGCAATTTCGTGAGAGTAACTCAACGAAATTAAATGGCTGCCTGAAGAAGAATTGAGTTGATAGCTTTCTGAAGTTTTTCCTGCACTGAATCGCTCACTCAACCCAAGTACGGGATTAAAATGATTTACTAAATATTTATTCTCGTAGGAATAATTTTTTCGCAACAAAATCAATCCAATAATTTTTTTACCGGATGGTTCAAGCGTAAATGCTTCGTAAGTTCCATTGGATAAATTCAGCACAGAACCATTGGCTACTTCCAACGCAGAATCTTTTAGCTGAAAACTAACTTCGTTGTCGCTCCAGTACTTTAGCGCAGCATTCTCAAAATAAAAAAAACTAAACCCCAAATTTTGCTGACCATGGTGAATAAAAAATTCGTGATACTGAGAATCAGTAGTGAAAGTCGAAATGGTATTCAGCGATTCCTGAATTTGTTTTTCAAGATTGAGGATCTGTTTTTGCGCATACTCAATCTGACCGTTAGGCGATCGGGTAACAATGTGAGCCAGAAACTCCGAAGTGAGTGCGCAGAAAACTGCAAGCCCTAAAAAAAATTTCCACAACGGATTATTGCCCCTCATAAGTTTTTACGAAACTATTTATTTTTTTCACAACTTTGGGAAAATTATTTTAAGACGCCTTATGCTGAAGGATATTCCGAAACTTGAAGTTGAAAACATAATCATCGCTATTGTGCGGGAAGAGGATGAAGCAAGCGACCTGGTCTGGAATGTTTACCTGGTTAATCTGTATGATAAAAAAATTGAGGGTGTACTCGTAAGCTCAAAAGGATACGGCAACAGAAAAGGAGAAACTGTGAAAACATCAACGCTCCGCCACTTCATTGGCAATGTGGAACCAAACGATTATGCAAAGATCGAACTGATCATAAAAGATTTGTTTGGACTCACGAACGAATACTGGATAAGTTTTTATCTCGGTAAAGAGATGTACGACAAGAAATATATTTTTCTTCCTGAAAGTATCAGCGAAGAAAATCTCACCCTGATACCGGTGCTGAATAAGCGCGGAGTAATGATCCGATAACCATTCTCTACTAAAACATGCTTGAACATATTCCTCTAACTAATATTCTATTTCTCGACATAGAGACCGTTCCGCAGCATCCGGATTTTGATGATGCGGAAAAAACAATTCAGCATTTGTGGGAAAAGAAATCAAAATTTCTGATAAAAGATGAAACCGAAACGCCTGATTCCATCTACCGCCAGGCAGGAATTTATGCAGAGTTTGGAAAAGTGATTTGTATTTCTTGTGGCTATTTCACTGCGGATAAAAAATTTCGCATCAAATCTTTTTCCGGTGATGTAGAAAAAATTCTTCTTGAAGAGTTTTCTGAAATGCTGAAAAAATTCTTTACCAATCCTGCAAAGCTACTTTGCGCCCACAACGGAAAGGAATTTGACTTTCCTTTCCTGGCGCGAAGAATGATCATCCACCAGATGAAACTTCCCGCTGTGCTTGACACGGCAGGAAAAAAGCCATGGGAAGTTAATCATCTTGATACACTTGAACTCTGGAAGTTCGCAGATTACAAATCCTACACTTCTCTTTTATTGCTTGCCACTGTTCTCGGAATTCAAACACCGAAGGATGATATTGACGGCAGCATGGTGTGGGATGTTTATTGGAATGAAAAAAATCTTCCGCGCATTGTTACGTATTGTCAGAAAGATGTACTCACCGTTGCCCAAATTTTTCTCCGGTTTCAGAACGCCCCACTCGTGACAGAAGAAAATGTGGAAATGGTGGGGTGATGTTGTTGCAGAAATATTTTTCGATTAATCATGTCGCCTCCTTTTCTTACTCTTGTAAAACAAGAATGAAAAATTTTTACCACACGCTCTTCTTCATTGTTTTCTTCCCTTTGCTTGTTGGCGCACAAGCATATCAGCCATTGCGAATTTCTGAAACGATAAAACTTGACGGAAAGCTTGATGAAGTTGCGTGGCAACAAGCGCTAGTTGAAAACGATTTCATGCAGGAAGATCCTGCTGCGGGAGCAGCACCATCAGAAAAAGCAAAAGCACGGATTTGTGGAGCAACGAATTTTTTTTCGGTATTCGCGTATTTGATCACGAGCCCGAAAAATTCGTTCGCTTCGACTTGGAATGCAACTATACCGTTTATCTTAATGAAGTGCTTTTATGATTAATACTTACAACGATAGATGCATGGGGCTTAAGTACGTCACTTAAATACACTCAGTGCACTCTGGGAGACGGAAATTTCCAGTGACGACAGCTACAACAATTAATCGTTCAATACTTTTGGGGATGTGGCAAGCTAAGTTGACTCGTTTGGCAACATCGTTAAAAGTCGCATCCTATTTTCCTAACTTCGTTTTTGAAATCATATTGGCACGCTTTTTTATTTACAGTAATTGTAATAATTCAATTACAAAATAAAATCATATTACCATGGGAAATCTACTTTACACTATTGCGGTTATTCTAATAATTATTTGGGCAATTGGGTTCTTCGCGTATAGCGCAGGAGGATTGATTCACATACTGCTTGTAATTGCCATTGTGGTAGTTCTCCTTAGAATTATTCAAGGGAGAAAGCCCCTTTGATATATGAAGATAGGGAGTATCCTCATTTTTTTGTTTCTATTTTCTTTTAGTATTGACGCTCAAAATGTTATTACTAAGGACACGATTGTTCCAGCTAAAGGAGATGAGAATAAGCAACTGGAAAAGATAAAAGAAAAAAAGATAGAACAGCATTCTGATTCAATCGGCAGTGAGCCAAAAAAAATACGGGTTGATACTACTATTCAAAACAAATATGGGGACTTACTGAATGACGACACTACATTTAATAAGCGATACCCCATATGGATGCCTGTAGTTGTAGCTTTTGGAAGCAATTTAACCACCTTTTTAATTGACAGGTATATAGGGAAATTTGATTATTCGGTTCAGGTTGGATTTAATTCGTGGAAGCATAACATCAAAACAGGATGGGAGTGGGATTCGGACCGGTTTGGAATTAATTTCATCGGTCATCCTTATTCGGGGACTCTTACCTTTAATGCCGCCCGATCCTCAGGATATAATTACTGGCAATCGTTTCCTTTTGCTGTGGGCGGAAGTTTAATGTGGGAGTATTTTGGTGAAAACACTTTGCCTTCTTATAATGACATTATTACTACTCCGGTTAACGGGGCCTTTCTTGGGGAAATATTATATCGCATCAGCTCAAATATTCTTGATGACAGGGCAAGAGGTACACAAAGGGTTTTTCGCGAGTTTGCCGCAGGCATAATTGATCCGGTGAGAGGAATTAACAGACTTTTGCAAGGCAAAGCTTTCAGAACGACTAACAAAGAAGTCTATCAGAAAGAACCACTTAATCTTTCATTGTATGCCGGGATTCAACAAATACATGCTCCTGAGGATCCCGTAAAAACAAATACTAATGCAGAGACTTTCAATCTTCAACTCGATTACGGAAATCCGTTTGAAAACAGAACCCGCAAACCATTTGATTTCTTCAAATTGAGAATTGATTTAAATCTGGGGGTGGGAAGAAAAAAATTGGATAATGCTACAGGGTATGGAATTCTGGCAGGTAAAAATTTTCAAGCAGATTCAGGAAAGAAGGCAATGTTGATTGGAATTTATCAATACTACGATTATTGGGATAATACCACGTTTGAATTAGGCACCATTGGTTTAGGGGGCGGAATAATAACCAAACTGCCTATAGATAAAATTTCCAATTCTTACCTGTACACTTCACTCCATCTTACTCTTGTTCCTTTTGCAGGTAATAGTACCAAGTTCGGGCCGGATACTTCACAATTCAGAGATTATAATTTTGGCGATGGTTTGCAGACTAAGTTCGAAACTACAGTTATCTTTAGCAAATGGGCAACTGCAACTTTTGCTGCTTATTATTCATGGATTCATAGTTACGTTGGATTAAAGGAAGAAAATTTTCTTACTGTGCTGAAACCAAGAGCAACTGTGAGGATTTTTAAAAATCTGAACCTTGGGTATGAGGAGGCCTTTTATTACAATAATATTCACTCGCCAAATTCGCCTATAGAACGCTTCACCCGTACTGAACAGAAATTATTTCTCATGCTTTATTTAGAAGATAAACAAAGGCGCGGGCATTATAATTAATAAAAAAATATCTTATGAAAAAAATAAATTTATTTTTTTTACTCAATTTAGTTTTAGCGTCTCAGATCAATGCACAAATAGACAGCGTTGCCCCTTCACCCCAACGAACTGAAAAAACAAAATTGGCTCTCGACTCTTTGGGCATGAAAACAGGTAAAGAAAAAGATCAAATCTACAAGCTTAAATCAGCGGTTGATATACCTATTATTGCTACCGGAACTTTGTGGTCGCTTTATGCTTTTACAAAAATTTATAAAAAGACTCCTTTAGATTCAATGGAAGTTTCAGCGTTAAATAAAGATAACGTCAATGCTTTTGATCGCTGGGGAATATACCCCTATTCTAAGTCATTAGATAAAATAAGTTATTATCCGTTTTATGGGGCTATTCCAATACCACTTCTCTTTTTCGCTCTGGATAAAAAAATGCGGAAAGATTATTTCAAACTTACCTATCTATACTGGGAAGCTTTTGCAATTACGGGCCTGTGTGGTACAGCATCTACCTATTTCGTAAACAGATACAGACCTTATGTATACACGTCTGAAACTTCGATGGATAAACGAACAGCCAGTTGGGCATTGAATTCGTTTTATTCCGGTCATTCTCAGGTTGTGGCTGTATCTACTTTTTTTTGTGCAAAAGTATATGCTGATTACCACCCTGAGTCTTCCATGAAATATGTTTACTATGGAATTGCAGCGGCTACAACTGCCTATACAGGTTATTTGCGGCTTAAATGTGGAGAACATTTTCTTTCTGATATATTAGTTGGAACCACTATGGGTACTTTGGTAGGCATTCTGGTTCCTCAATTCCACAAACATCCTGTTTTTAAAAATAGTGGATTGAGTCTTGTTCCTTATATGAACGGCAAAATGTATGGTCTTGCATTTAGCTATAAAGTTCGCTAACTGCCTTATTTAGGTTTTATAAATTTGTTTCTTTCTTGACAAAAATCTATTGACATCTTTTTTTATAAGACTACATTAAACTTTCGGGGGCAGCATTTTGGATAAGACCTACTGCGTTTAAAACTTTTCCGGTAATTATTATCAAAATCAATCTTTACTTCTACTTTTGAGGAAGCAATTTTATCTTATGGATAATCTTCTTGAAATAAAAAACCTTACCACCGAATTCAGCAATGGAGATTCTCTTGCGAAAGCTGTTGACGGAATCAGTTTTACTATACACAGAGGAGAAACCGTTGGCGTAGTTGGTGAATCAGGTTCAGGAAAATCCGCCACTGCACTATCCATTATGCGGTTGATTTCAAGACCAGGAAAAATTTCTTCCGGAGAAATTATTTTTAGTGAAAATGGTACTTCTGCAAACTTACTTACGCTTTCGGATAATGAAATCAGAAAATATCGAGGCAATAAAATAGCGATGGTTTTTCAGGAGCCCGCAACATCACTCAACCCTGTGTTCCCCTGTGGAGAACAAGTAGCCGAAGCATTAATTATTCATAAAAACCTCTGGAAGAGTAAAGCACGCCAGCAAACTATTTCTCATTTTGAAAAAGTTCAACTGCCGAATCCGGAACAATTATATGAGAGTTATCCGCATGAATTAAGTGGCGGACAAAAACAACGTGTGATGATTGCAATGGCAATCATTTGTAATCCGTCATTGCTTATTGCCGATGAACCCACCACCGGGTTGGATGTTGCGGTTCAGAAATCAATTCTTCAGTTGCTTGCTCGACTCCAGAATGAAAACGGAATGGGAATGATTTTTATTACCCATGACCTTGGAGTAATTGCCGAAATTGCGGATCGCATCGTAGTAATGTTCAAAGGAAAAATAGTTGAGCAAGGAACTGTGCAAGAAATTTTCGGCAACCCACAGCATCCTTATACAAAAGGGTTACTTGCCTGTCGTCCGCCTCTTGATAAAAAACTCAGAGTACTTCCAACCATTTCCGATTTCATGAAAACGAATGGAGATGGCTCATTCACGGAATTGAAAAAGACAATTGATGAAACAATCGGAAGTTATATGGTGACGAGAGAAGAGACATTTGAACGAAACAGAAAACTGTATTCTGAGAAACCGGTGCTGCAGGTAAAAAACCTGAAAACATATTTTACTTCGCATAACGGACTATTTGGAAGAGCGGAACGTAACGTGCGTGCAGTTGATGATATAAGTTTCGATGTGTATCCAGGAGAAACCCTCGGACTTGTTGGCGAAAGCGGCTGTGGCAAAACAACGTTGGGAAGAACGATTGTAAAATTAATTGAACCAACATCTGGACAAATCATTTTCAAAGGTATTGACTTCACAAAACTTAGCGGAAGTAAATTGCGAAGAATGCGTAAACATATCCAGATTATTTTTCAAGACCCTTATTCATCTCTTAATCCACGTATGACAATTGGTGATGCCATCATGGAACCGATGAGCGCACATAAAATTCTTTCCAACAAAAATGAACGAAAAGCAAAAACAATTGAACTGCTGCTTAGAGTCGGATTGAAGGAAAAAATTTTCAATCGCTACCCTCACGAATTTAGTGTTGGGCAACGACAGCGCGTGTGCATTGCACGTGTACTTGGTTTACAACCAGAGTTTATTATTTGCGATGAACCTGTTTCTGCACTCGATGTTTCCTTACAAGCGCAAGTGCTTAACCTTCTCAACGAGTTGAAGCGCGATTATAATTTTACCTACATTTTTATTTCGCATGATCTCTCTGTCGTAAAATTTATGAGCGACCGACTGATTGTGATGAACAAGGGAAAGATTGAAGAGATGGGATTAGCGGGAGAAGTTTATATCAATCCGAAAACCGAATACACCAGGAAACTAATTGAAGCAATTCCTAGTGGAAAATTATCCGTGAGAAAATCTCGTCAATTCAATTAACTTATTTCTGTTGATGCAACTTAGGAATTAAAATTCCGCAAAGAGTACCCCAGCAGTAGCCAATAATCAACTCGGAAGGAAAATGCTTTCCTGCACGGTAGCGTGAGTATCCGGTTGCAAGAGGAATTGCAGATGCGCCAATCCAAACAACAAGTTTCCATTTTGAGTCTGGATTGTAATTTGAAAAAACTTTTGCAGCAAAAAAAGAAGCAGCCGCTGACATCGCAGTGTGCCCTGAGAAAAAAGAATTCGTTGCATCTCTCTTTTGTTTTTCACTTTTGGGTACTGAATTATTGTAAACATAAGGTCGCGGGCGCGACATGAATCCTTTTGCAAGTTCAAATCCTGCGGAAGCAATTGCAAGCGCTTCAAAATACATTACTCCGTTTTGCAAACTGTTGTTGCGAATATTTTTATCGATCAACAAAGCAAAAGGAGAAAAAATACAAGTAAGAAGAAGCATATCGCTTGCAGTTGATGCAGAATGTGAGTAGTAATTAACAGCTGAGCGATCAAACAAATTTATAGTGGCCGGCTCCAATTTTAGGATTTCTTCGACAGTTAGTTTGCGTTTGTTCACCAACAGAAGAAAACCCGAAAGTGAAACACCAACCGATGCACCCGACAAAATAAATTCACGTGAAGATTTCAACTGATATGGGCTCTGACAATTCCCATTTGAAAATTGTGAGAAGAGAAAAATGAAAGCAAGAATATACTTTTGGCTTGGCTTCAATGCTGGGAAATAATAAATCTCCCCTGCAAGGTATTTACACGGGACGAATTACGGAATAATATTTTTTAATCAGTCAATACAAAAGTCATTGGAGCTAAACTTCTCGAATCGCATGAGTTCGAGGTTTTCACCCTTATGTTTTCAATATAAATTTTAGTTCCGGCAGCAAGGGACTTGAATAATTCTTTCATCTCAGGAGTGAAGTTTTCTGCGAGTAAATTAAATTCCTTGTATTTAGCGTCTTTTCCCGTAATGGATATTTTGCACTGAACTAATTTAAGTTTTCTTCCTGAAGTGGAAAGCTGCAATCCATTTGCTGCAAGTAAATCTCCTTTTGAAATCTCTCCCCCCCGTTTACCCGCCAATGTAACGGGAGGAATTAAATCCTGTAGTTCAACATGCAAAGTTCTCTCTTCAATAAAAATGGGGTTGTTAAGATCGTTGTAATTGAAAATTTTCAATGTTACGTGACCAAATTTTTCCGGGCGGACAATAAAATCTTCTCCATCCTGCCGCACAGTTCCCTGGCTTGCATTTACGAGCAAGCGCTTTATAGAAGTATCTTTTACTGCAATGTGCAACACGTTATCAACTCCGGCATCAAGCATAAAAGCCGGTTCGTAGGCAATCACACAGGTTGGTTTTGAAATCTCGGTACGGTATCCATCATCCGTTTGAGCGAAAATAAGATTTGAAGCGACTGAAGTAATCAGAATTACAGACACAACAAGGGTCTTCTTTTTTATCATTGATTGAGTTCCGAATTATCAATATTGAAAAAAGGGAAAGGAGGAAATTATTTTATCGGAAAGAATTATTCCTTCACCAATCTTGAAATTACTCGCTCTTCATTAAAAACGAGTTCAATAAAATAAACTCCGGTGGTGAGTGTTGCGCTTTCTTCAGGGTCGAAAGAAAACAACCCTTTAACAATTGAAAAAGTGCGAGAAGAAACTTTACTGCCAAATACATCTACGATTCTCGTTTGTAAATTTCCTTTTTCACTGATGTATATCTGCACAGAAGTGTGATTGCTGAATGGGTTCGGAGCTACTGCAACTAAGTTGAGCGATTTCCCATTTGTGAAATTGACAACAACAACATTTGAATAAGATGCTTTGCCATCGTAGTCAACTTGCTTGAGGCGGTAATAGTAATTTCCAACCTTACCTGTATGGGTATCCGTGAGAGAGTATTCTTTTACTGTTGTCGAATTGCCACTGCCGTTTATTCTCCCAATGAATTTATATTCTAAATCCCGTGAACCATTTTCAGTTGCCGCTTCCACATCAAAATAATTATTGTTGATTTCGCTTGCAGTAACCCAACGGCAAAGAACGTTATCATTGTCGGAAATTTTTTCTGCTGTGAAGCTGATCAGTTCAACGGGCAGCGGAGTTGACTGACCGGAGAGAACCCACGGCATACTTGTGATGCTTGCGTTGGATACAGCTACTGTTCCAGTCCCAACTACAACACCGCTATTACAACTGCTGCAAACTGGAGGCAACCAAAATGAACCGTCCCAGTTTTGTGCTGCAAGCGCTGCTGTTGGGGCAGACAATGTATTTTCTGATGCGCGATAACTAAATGTAACATCAGCTAGAATTCCAGATAGCGAAGAAAAAATATCCCACCAGCGGTCAATCACAACAGGAATTGAACCATCTCCACCAACAGAACCCGAAAGCATGTTGTTTACAGCAGCTACATTACTCACATCATCCCACGGTTTATTGTCAGGTGTGGTTGCGCGAGTTGCAATTTCAATATTGGAGGATGTCGCAGAAAGTTTATTGAACGTAAGCGGAATGTAAGTGCCGGAAACACCAAACGGAAAAACATGACTGCCTGTGTTTGTTGCCATGTCCCATTCCATAATGCTCGGGTTTGTTGCGAGTAGCGGTGTACCCACAGCCGTTTCACTTTTTACATAACTGTTGTTGCTTCCTCCGGTAACTGCGGTTGCAAGCGGAGTCAGAATTGTAATACGATTGCCATTGAGATTAAACTCTCCAGTTTGAAGTGTGAGGATATTTGTTTTTACAGGAGCATTCATTTGAACTCCTGTAGAAGTATTATTAATAACGAGTGAATCAAACTGCTCGAACACGTTTGCAGAAATTGCTTGCAGCGAGCTTCCGTTGAAAGTTACTTTAGAGCCTGTTTCAGTAAAACCGGATTGATCGTAGGTAGTCCAGTTGCCGCCAACAATAAGTTTGTTTGCGTTCGCATCCATCACTCCGCCATTTGTTCCCTGTACGATGAGAACATTTCCTGTAATGGTGTAGATTTGATTTCCAGTTGTCGGCATCATTTCAACAATGCGAAGAATTCCTGCCTGCACCCCTGTGTTCACCGTTATGTTTTTGAAAACTGCGAGAGGAACTCCTGCACCTGTAAGATCACTCAAATGAATATCTGTATTTGCACCGATTCCTGTAAACTCCAGTGTGCCTGTAAAATTAAAGTTGGCAAAGTTGTTTCCGATCTCAACATCATCTCCCACTTTGATTGTATTGGTATTATCAACAAACGCAGCCGCTCCGGTATAGTTGATGATCATGTCATCTTTTATATCGAGTGTGGTGGCTCCGTTACTCAGCAAAATTCCTCCCGTAGTTTTTGTTGAGAGTAAATCGTAACATTTGATGGTCTGAAAGTTTGCATCAAATAATTCTGATGTATTAAACTGGGTGAGTAACGTCATGTCGTCACAGCAATCATTATCCATCGTTGCGCCACCGGATAAAGTAAAGTTGCCTCCAAGTGTCATTGTTTTACTAATCACCGTTGCGTGCATTACTGTAAAAGGTCCATCTACAAATGCATCTACATTTACAGTAAAATTATCATTGGTGAATTTATTATCAGTACCAATCATACTGAGATTCGCATAAACAATATTCATCATTAAATTCTGATCTCCTCCGCCCACTCCCAATCCGTTGATTGCATTGTTGCGGTAGTACACAACAAAACTTTGCGCACCTGCATTAAAGCCGCCTGAGTAAGAAGCATTCTGAGAGCCGATGTAGAGGTAATGATTTGCATTCGTTAAATCCATGAACGCACTTCCAGAGCCATGAAATGCATCGGAGCCGGCTGACATGTCACTCAACGTAACGATGTGTTGCGCCAGACCGAAAATCATTTTACCTGTCGTTGTCATATCAAGCACGTGAGCAATGGTGATGTCATTAGCTAGTGCAACTCCAACCGAGTTGGAAACATCTACATTGTAAAAATTTTCTCCTCCGGCAGAATAAATGGTTTCAAGAATTGTTCCACGGAAAATCACTTTCGATGTTGCTTCAGCGAATCCTGCTGTTGTATAATCATTCCAGTCACCACCGAGTGAAATTGTATTTGCTGACGGTTGAAGTTGTCCGGCAAGAATAGTGAGGTCTTGATTCACGGTAAGTGTTGCGGCAACTGTTTTATCAGAAGCCCCGCTTATCACAAGATTGGAATAAGTAAGGTTCGGATTTACAACCTGCGAGTTTCCGGCAGCGGCATTGTCTGCGTATTCAACAATAGAACCCGGCTGAAGTGTGTAAGTGTTGTTGGCTAAACTCCATCCCGGAAAAGGATCCTGCGCTCCGAGTGTGCTGTTGTTATCAAGAATTAATCTTCCTCCATTTTGAATTGTGAAATTAAATCCAGCTGTACCTGAAGCTGCGCATTGAATGGTATTGCAACGGATAATTCCTGTAGGTCCGATTACCCAGTTGCTCGATTTGCCCGCAGTATTATAGGAAGTTGATCCGTACAGAACTCCGGGAATATTGAGTGTTCCGTTCACTGTAAATGTTCCATCGCAGGAACCAACACCGGCTGTGTTATTGATACTTACATTTCCTGAAGTGCCTCCGTTCAACACAATATTTACTACAGAATTTACATTGATGGTAACATTAAAAGTTCCTATCGCGCTTGGGGTAGAAGTGCCATTGTAAAGAGCAGTTCCGGACGCTGCACTCCAATGCAGATTTAAAAGTGTGGGTGCAAGAATTAGATTGCTGACTGAATTCGTACTGAAGTTTTTTCTAATGCGTGACAAATCAAAAGCTCCGGGTCCGCTCACTGTTGAATTTGTTCCTTCAATATTAAAACTGATTCCATCTAAAGTTGCACCGTTGCCGATGGTTCCATTGTTTAAAACATCTCCGTAAATTGTAATGTAACGATTGGCTGCATTATTGGCGAAAAGTTTCGCTCCGCTTTGCACGGTTAAACCTTTAATTGCCGTATTGACGGCAGAGGCAGTAAGAGTTACAGTAGTTCCTGTTCTTACAGTAGCATTGGAGGTTCCGACTACTCCTGCTCCCAGACCAAATCCGGGAAAATCTCCCGCTGCACATGCAACCCAAGCGGCTCCGTTCCATTTTTCCCAAGTGGTATTTATGTTCCAGTTACCCGCTGCTAATGGAGAACGGGTTTCATAATCTCCGGCAACTACAATATTGGGTGTTGCAGAAACTTCTATTCCCAGAGACCATACTCCTGCCTTCACAACAAATGCTTTGAAGTAATACAGAGTTGCGTTGGTAAGTGATGTAACCGAAACGGCAGTACCTACTCCATAGTAAACCACAAAGCCAGAACCAAAGGGAGTGCCTGAGCCATAAACAGAATTAGCGGTGTAAACAGTTCCAACCGGTGTTGCAACTATCGAAGAAATTGGTTGCGCAACAATCAGCACCTGATCAAAACATCCTAACGGGTTTGTCCAGGTTACATTTACCATCGCATTCCCTGCCGCTCCTGATAGGCCGCTTACCTCAGGAGTGTTTAAATAAATTGAGAATGCAGCCGAAGGTGTCATTACGGTTGATGCCGGGCTGCTTGATATGATCTGAATTTTATATCCAACTCCGGAAGGTGTTCCCGCAGGAATGGTGACTGAAATAGTTCCGGCATTTGCACTGGTAGAAAGTACACCGATATTTGTGGGAATGGTAAAACTTCCTGCTCCGTCAGACAATTGTGCTGTGTAATCGTTGGTTGCAGTAAAAACTCCGATGGAGGTAAAGTTTACATTGAAGGTTGCACCTGTTGCTCCTGTTATGCAAAATGGAGCACCGGGAATTGCTCCGCAGGTAGTGGTATTTCCGAATACATAATCTGTGATGCTTATGTCATCAATGTTGATGCGCGCAGTGCTGCCCGATAGTTTTGAAATCCGCACCCGCACATTGCCCGAAGCATTTACCGTGAATGATTGCGAAACCAATCCAGCAGTGGAAGTAGTAATTGTCGGACTTGTGTAAGCAGTCCATGTAGCACCACCGTCATTGCTTACTTCAAGCATCCAGGTGGAACTTGCATCGGCTCCATATACAGCATGGTTGAGTGTAATGGTTCCTGCACCGCCTGCTTTGTCGGCAAGCATGGTCATGATTCCACGGTTGATAAATCTTGCCGAACGTATGCCGTTAAATTTATCTGTTCCTGCTGTGGTTCCGATCAGCACACTGTCCAAGCTCCAAGAGATGCCGCTGAGCGTTACGTTTCCCACCGCATATCCGCCTTTCACCTCCCCAACTCCGTCAAAATTTACGGTGTAAACTGCAGATGCATTGAAAAGAAAACCAAAGGCAAAAAGAAAAGTTGCAACTGTTTTCTTCAGCAGATTTTTTACAGAAATAAATTTTATCAAACCAGTATGCATGTACTGAATCTTCAACGTCAAAAGTAATTACTATTTTTCTAATAGCAGCAAGGGTTATGGAATGAATTGTAACTGTTCCGTTACACACAAAACAGATCCCCATATTTCGGAGATAAAGATATGAAAAATCTCTTTACAAATACTGTGGAAGTTGCCAATGCCCTGTTAATGTTGGTGAAGGGGGGATGAGAAGCGAATACCTCCTGAAAAAGGAGTAGAAACTGAATGGCTACCGCATCAACTCCGAATACGTTTTGATTTCTCTTTCAATTCCTGCATTACATCGCCCCGCACAAATGTGTAGTTGTTGTTGGGATTGGCATCAATCATCCGGTAATTATTCTGCGCAAGCAGATCAACAGTGCTTTTCATTTGCATGGGTTCGCCCACGTCAAGACCGATGCAGATAACTTTTACATCCGTTTTGTTTTTCATCATTGATTGCACTACGCATACTTCTGCTCCTTCAATGTCGAGCTTGAGTAAATCAATGGAGTTGTGTCCGAGCATTTTCATGATGTTCTCGGGTGAATTTACTTTTGCCTCGATGTAATGATTGGTGTGCTGCACATTGGTGGCGGAATAGGACGCATGAGAAGGATCGCGCGGTGTGAAGAACTTCAGGGTTTCCTCTTTATCCCATATACCGAGTGCATGAAAGTGCATTCGCTCGAGCTCGCTTTCGGTAGTATCATAGATATGCGATGGATTATTGTTTACATAAAAGGTCTGGTAATTTTTTACCGCTTCACTCAGTTTGTGGAAATGCTCAACTGCTTTTGGCGTGGGATCGAATATGTGTACTTCGCATCCATATTCCCTCACGAGTGCTGCATCAAACGAAACATCTTCGCCTGCACCTGCTAAATAGCAAACAGAGTTTTCGTTGAGAAAATTTTCAGGAATTACGTTGCCGCCATATTGAGTGCCTACCTGCTTTTTGGCGAGGGAATATATTTTCTTCTTGCTTAACGGATCGTATTTAAACGCGAGAGAAAGCGCGCGATTAATCAAACCTGAAAGTTGGTGTACAGCATCCATATTCTAACTTACTGCTTGATGAATTTAGTGCGGAAGTTTGTTGTGGCTGAGCTTACCTGGAGGTAGTACATGCCTGAAGGAAGCGCGGAAACATCTGCCTCTCCCCCGACCCCTCTCCCAAGAGAGAGGGGAGAAACAGCCAAGACTTTTTCTCCGATGAGATTGTAAATAGAAATGTTTATTTCTTTTTTGTCTTTGAGAAACGAACCTGTGATTTCTAATTTATCAACGACAGGATTAGGATATAACCTCACCCCCGACCCCTCTCCCAAGGGAGAGGGGAGAACAGCCGCTATAACACTAAAGATTGCAGCTTCCACTTCGCAACCGTTTGCATCTGTTGCAACCACATTGTAATCTCCGCTTGCTTGTGCTACATAAAAATAATCTGTTGCTGCGGGAATAAGTGTGCCATTGAAATACCATTGATACGTGGTTGCTCCTATGTTTGCAAAAAGTGTATCTCCGCTTTGTTGTATTCCCTGAGGAGGAGGCGCGGGATAAACAATAATATAATTGTGAAGCAAAAGTGTATCGCTGCCGCTTGAGTTTGTTGCTATGAGTTGCACATCATAGCTGCCCGATGTGTTGTAGCAAATGTTTGCGGGGTTGATGTCGGTACTTACAGAAGGTGTTGCTCCGGGAAACGTCCACTCGTAAGAGGTTGCGTTGGTGGAGAGGTTGTTAAAGTTGAGGCACGTGCCGGGGCAGATGTGATTGGCCGCGCTGAAAATAGCAACAGGTAATACGCCTGCGCAAATACTGTCAGGACAATATTCCCAGAAATCGAAGTTTGATCCCTCGGCTCCCATGCCTATATATCCTTTGCCGCCTATGCTGAAGAAGGCAGTTTCATCGGCAGGCAGTATGCCATAGTCGGTTTTTTGAGTCCAGATATTTGTGGCGGGATTGTATTCCCAGAAATCTTTTAAGAATGTGCCGAAGGGAATTGTTTCTCCTGTGCCGAGATAGCCCTTGCTGCCTATGGAGAAGCCGGCTGCATCTGCGCGGATGATGCCGCCAAAGTCTGCAAGTTGTGTCCACGTTGAGGAGGGAATATCATATTCCCAAAAATCATTTAAAAGAGTTCCGGCACCTCCCTGCCCTGTTCCGAAATATAATTTTGTTCCGATAGAAAAACCGGTGGCTGCTAATCTTGCAGTGCCGGGCAGACTGGGCAGGATAGTCCACGTATCAGTTGGAGGATCGTATTCAACTAAGTCAGTAGAGTTGCCGCCACAAACGATGTAGCCCTTGGTTGTTTGCGAAATGCTTGTTCTTACAAAACGGGTGGCATAAGGATAATTGTTTTTCTGTGTCCATGTGTTGGCAACGGGATCGAACTCCCATACATCTGTATAAAAATTTCCGTTCTCATAACCCAGCCCTACATATCCTTTGCTGCCGACTGAAAAGCCAACAGGATACCAGCAAGCTATTCCACCGTAGTCGGCTTCTTGTGTCCACGTATCGGCAACGGGATCATACTCCCAGCAATCTTTAAACACTCCGGCACCATAGCCACAGCCAACATATCCTTTGGTGCCGATAGCAAATGAAAACATTCCTCCTCTGCCGCCCGGGGTGAAGTCTGCTTTCTGAGTCCAGAAATCTGCGCGGGCTATAAGTGAACTGCAAATAAAAACTATGAGTAGATTTTGTTTCATGTCGTTTGGTTGAGTGAGGCAGTTGGGTGTCAACAATAAATTTAAGCATGGATCAACTTGCCAGCGGAAGAACTGATTTTGTGTTTGCCATGTAGGAAGCATACAGCAAACATGCTTTGATATCATCCGGCTCGAGGTAAGGGTAATCGGCAATCACTTGCTCCTGCGTCATTCCGGAGGCAAGCAGTTCGAGCAATTGAGAAACTGTAAAGCGCATGCTGCGGATGGTGGGCTTTCCACTGCACACTTCAGGATTGATCGTAATACGGATGAATGGATTTTCCATCGGAGTTGTTTTGTTGCAAAGATATATGATTCACAGGGAGTGAAGCGATAACCACGTTGATTAAGTTAATTCAATGCATCATTGCTTCACAAACTTACTGCGGAAAACTTTATTGCTACTGGTTACTTCAAGCCAATACATTCCTTTGCTTAAGAAGGAAACATCAATAGTTCGTTGTTCAGAGTTCGTGGTTTGTAATGAAACAGTCATCACTTTTTCTCCGAGTAGGTTAAAGATGGAGATGATTTCTGTTTTTTGCTCTGCAGTGTTGATGATGGTTATATTATTTTGGGTAGGGTTGGGAAAAATGGAAAGAGAATTTGAAACATTAAGTTCGTTGATGCCGATGTGTGTGCTGTCGCAGAATTTTACGAGCCAGTAATCATAACTACCCTGGCTTGCCTGTGTTTTATATCCTCCTATTCCTCCGTCATCCCAACTTGCAACAGCATAGCAACCTTCTTTTGTTTGAATGGCATACCCCCGTTCGTCATGACCGGGAGAAAGAATTGTTTTATCCCATTGCTTAGTGCCCTGTGAATCGGTTTTTAAAATCCATGTTTGTTCTGCACCAAGAAAATTGTTCTCCGTTTTATCTCCGCCTATGTTTGAGTACGATGTTCCGCAGAGTAAGTACCCGCCATCAGTGGTTTGAGAAATATTACCAAAATAATCTTCATTGTCCGTTCCTCCAAAATCTTTATCCCACTCTTTGTTGCCAAGCGAATCAGTTTTTACAATCCAGTAATCATAGAGACCCCATGTTGGCTGTGTTTTGTCTCCACCAATGCCGGACAAAGACCATCCTCCGAGAATATATCCACCGTCAGCAGTTTGCTGCAACGAATAAAGTAAATCATAATTTGTTCCTCCGAAATCTTTATCCCACTCTTTGTTGCCAAGTGAATCGGTTTTTACAATCCAGTAATCATCAA
>JBBRND010000003.1:0-214525 GCA_038230515.1 Bacteroidia bacterium
AAGATAAATGCAAATTTTTAAAAGAAGGGCTTTGATAGGTAAACGAACAGTTGTGCATCTAACAAACATTGTGGGTTATCGGAGAGTTGTGCTTCTAACCCCTTCTTTTAAAAACTTCATTTATCCCCTATGCGTTGTGCGTCATGCTTTGGGACACTACTAACTTGATAGATTATGATTATCTTGACTAAATAACAGGTAATGACAGATAAAAGAATTTCAATATCTGACTATACAAATTCTGACCGTTCAGAATTACTCCGTCTATTGCTTGAACTTCACTCAACATATTTTCATGAGAACGCTTCACAACAATTACAAGAGCTTAATCACGATTTGGATATTAGAAAATCCTTCGAGAAGTACCTTGATTTAATTGAACAAAATGAGAACGACACATGGCGCATTTATCTTGCTAAGACAGACGCAGATGTACTGGCTGGAATTATTATTGGAAGCATCGAGACAGACGACTACCTTGCGTTAAACAAAATTGGAAAATTTGAAGATTGGTATGTTGAACAGACATTCAGAGGGCAAGGTATCGGACTTAGCTTGTACTACAAACTTGAAAAATGGTTTAAAGAAAAAGGGTGTCATCAAGTTAAGTCAGACACTTGGGACGGAAATCAATTAAGCATTAAAGCACACGAACAAGCTGGTTTCTTTATTTCTGGTATTAAGTTTAGAAAGAAAATATAACAATACATTGACAGCATATGTGGACTTTAAATGACACTGCTTCGTGGCCAGCGCAGCACGAACGCACAACATTAAGATAAATGCAAATTTTTAAAAGAAGGGCTTTGATAGGTAAACGAATAATTGTGCTTCTAACAAACATTGTGGGTTATCGAACAGTTGTGCTTCTAAACCCTTCTTTTAAAAACTTCATTTATCCCTTATGCGTCAGACTGGGCAAAAACTAAAATGAAGCTCCGGAGAATTGAATATACGATTGATTGCACGGGCAGGTACCCGAATACTTTAGCCGGGACATTTAGTTTTTGCCCGGACTGGCGTTATCAGCCATTTAAACGCTCCGATTGAACGGCAGTGCTAACTCAAAAATTACAGTGATGAAAAAACTTCTATTACTTGTTGCGGCATTGACCACACTGACAGCGAAGTCACAGACCTCGGTTTACCATCCATTTCCAGATTCCAACGCTATATGGAATGTAACGTATTGGGAATCCATGCCTTTTTTTTGCAACCCGCCTTGTACAATGTTTAATTATTTTTCTTACACGATGAATGGCGACACATCTATAAATGGGGAGACATACCATAGAATTTATATGCCATACAGGCAAGAAGTATTAACAGGAGGAGGTTGTTGTGTCAATTATTTTCGAAACCCTGGTTACTGCGGAGCAATTCGACAGGAAATCATCAATAAAAAAGTTTGGTATGTTAACCCTGATTCAACTACCGAGCAATTACTTTATAATTTTAATGCTGGTATTGGAGACACTGTTTCATTCAGAACTAACTCCAATTTATGGTGCAATAATTTTCAGGATACCATTCTAAGCATTGATTCAATATTAATCGGAACAAATTATAGAAAGCGTTGGCACTTACTGGGAAGTGAATCAATAATTGAAGGAATTGGAAGTACAAGAGGTTTATTGGAAACAGGATGTGAGTACGTTAATTTTGCGATGGGACTTAATTGTTTTTCGCAAGACGGTGTTACTCTTTTTCCAAATTCAACAACCACTTGCAATGTCATTTTATCCATGAATGATTTATCAGAGAATAGTATTTCATTTTCTCTTTTTCCAAATCCATTTCATGCTATGTCACGAGTCAACCTAAATTCAGAATTTCAAACTACTGAGATAAGAATTTATAACGCTCTCGGTTTATTAATCAGAGATGAGAAAATACATAGGCAAATATTTTATAACCTAAATCGCTATGAACTGCCAAATGGAATTTATTTTATTCAGCTCATAAATGACAAAGGACAAGTAGCGAACCAGAAATTTATTGTTGAATGACAAAAAGAAAAACGGCTGATAACATAAAGATAAATGTAAATTTTTAAAAGAAGGGCTTTGATAGGTAAACGAACAGTTGTGCTTCTAACAAACATTGTGGGTAATCGAACAGTTGTGCTTCTAATCCCTTCTTTTAAAAACTTCATTTATCCCTTATGCGTCAGACTGGGCAAAAACTAAAATAAAGCTCCGGAGAATTGAATATACGATTGATTGCACGGGCAGGTACCCGAATACTTTAGCTGAGAGATTTAGTTTTTGCACAGACTGGCGTTGTGCGTCATGCTTTGGCGACAGTGCTAACTTGAAACTTACGGAATTCTAATTGACATAAACTGAACTGACAAATTAAAATGGAGCAATTCAAAATCAAACCTGAAGGGTTTAAAGAAATAAGAAAGCAAATGCTTGTGAAGACAATTCCACTTGCAGTTATTGCAGTCGCAGTAGGACTTGGAGTTTCTTATTTCAATCCGAACAATCAAGGCGACAAGGTGAATGTGATGCCGATAGTAATTCCAGTTGCTTTTGGTGCTGTTGCGTTTGGACTTTTTCGTGGGGTTAACAGGCAGAAACAATTATTTCAAAGTTATTGCCTGACCATTTCTGAAACAGGAATTGTAAGAGAACAAAAAAACACTCCGACAATTTCTCTTTCTTTCAGTGACATCAATGAGATATTAAAAAACAGCAACGGAAGTTTCACAATAAAGGGACGAACTGCTCTTGATGTAATTGGAGTGCCAGCACAGATTGACAACTACCAGCACTTAGAAACAACACTTAACCAAATCCGACCTCTGAATATTAAAACAATCGAACCGACTGCACAAAAACTTCGTGTTCCACTTATCTTTTTGACACTCGGACTATTCGCAATCGTGTATTTAGTTTCTAACAAAATTATCGTTGGTATCAGCGGAACGACATTGACAGGAATTTTGATTTACTCTTTCATTCAAATTCAGCGAAACAAAAACATTGACAGCAAGACAAAACGAAGTAGCTATTGGGTTATTTTAGTTCTGTTCTCTGTTATCGCAATAACAATATTCAAACTAACAGCACACTAACAAGACACTTACAACAGATGTGATTTACACTTCTAATAAACTTTTGTGTTCGGAAGACACGACTTCATGGCGAAAGTATAACGGCAGATAACAGTAAGATAAATGTAAATTTTAAAATGAAAGGTTTTGTTGGGTTAATGAACAGTTGTGCTACTAACAACCATGGTGGGTAATCGAACAGTAGTGCTTCTAAACCCTTCTTTTAAAAACTTCATTTATCCCTGATGCGTCAGACTGTGCAAAAACTAAAATAAAGCTCCGGAGAATTGAATATACGATTGATTGCACGGGCAGGTACCCCCAATACTTTAGCTGAGAGATTTAGTTTTTGCACAGACTGGCGTTATGCGCAATGCTCTCCGCTCCGAACAAACGATACTGCTAACTTTGAACTGATGAGTTTCAACCCATGATAATTGACGTTAAAGCTGTAATTGAGAAACTAAAGTCGTTTGATTTACCCAACACTTCAGACGATGAAGTTATTGATGAGATAAGAAAGATTGGTAAAATTTCACTCTTTGGAATTAATATTCCGAAAGGACACCTTATCAATCGTTCAAGGTGCGACAGGGAATTTACCAATTGGAGTTATGAAAAAGACATTTCTTATATCAAAGATGCAAGCTCAATAAAAGAATACAACAGAGCGAGTTTTAAGAATGAATCAATTTTTTATGGCTGCACTCCTATTGACCGTGACGAACATTTCTGTCAAGCACTTTCAATTATTGAGTCAAGTAAAATGTTAAGTATAGATTCTGCTGATACAAATGAGGAATATGCGATAATGGGTAAATGGCGAGTGATGCAAGATTTTACCATTGCTGCAATTGCACACCATCAAGATTTCTTAAAGGACAATACAGAACTTGCAAGTATGCACAAAAACTTCGCTGCGTTCGTAAAACAATTCCCTGAAAAAGAAAATGATTTTTTAGCCATTGTGGAGTTTATGTCAGGAGAATTTGCCAAGAAGGTTGAAGATTCGGAAAGATATAATTATAAAATATCAGCCGCCTTTTCCAAAGTGATAATGAGTTTAGGCGTTGATGGAATTCTATATCCATCTGCACGTGGCGAGGGAAGAGGATTTAATGTAGCTTTACTTCCAATAACCGTTGATAAGTATTTAAAGTTAGAAAAAGTTGCAGCTTGGCGCATTAGAAAGAGAAACAAGAATGAATTTATAGAACCGTACTTATTCTGTGATAGTTTTCAATCGGACGGAAAATTTATTTGGAAAGAGCCAGGAGTGATTGCACCGTCTTGGTTTGCCGAAAGGAGTTTAGCAGAGAAGAAACCAACTGCAACAATTTGAACATATCAGTTTCATGGATACAGCAGCACATGCGCATAACAGTAGGATTAAAAGAAATTTTTTAAAAGGGGGCTTTAAGTGGTAAACAAACAGTTGTACTTCTATTTAACAGTTGTGCGTACACAAACAGTGGTGCATCTAATCCCCCTTTTAAAAAACTTCTTTAATCCCTTCTTCGTTATCCGCAATTATTTCGCTCCGATTAACCGACACTGCTAAACATGAAACTAATCATTACAGCAAACGAATTAGAAACAGAATTTAAACGACTTACACGACAATACGAAAAGTATTATTGGGCAACAGCGTGGGCAGGAGTTTCTTCAACTTTGTTTAACGAATTGATAGCAAAAAAAGACAGAATTGAGAAAATAATTGTTGGCATTCATTTTTACCAAACGCATCCTGACTTTATAGAAACATTTCGTGAGAACAGTAAAGTAAAATTTATAAAACAACCCGAAGGAACTTTTCATCCGAAGCTTTATCTCTTTTATGACAGTAACACGAAATGGGAATTACTTATTGGAAGCGCAAATTTTACCAATGAAGCATTTTCAAGAAACACAGAAGCAACAACCCTGATTAGTAGCAAAGACAGCAATGCAGAAGATATTTTAGAAACTGCTTTTAGTTTAATTCAGAAAAGCTGGAGCGAAGCAAACAAATTTACAAAGACCGAACTTGATAATTATCGCATTGCTTGGAAGAATCACAGACCTAAAATAAACAGCTTGTCTGGACAATACGGAAGTCCAAAGAAAACAAGTAAACCTATGCACGAAGTTCCAGTTGCAAATATGACTTGGAAAGAATTTATTTCTAAAGTTAAGAACGACACGCATGGAATTAAAAACCGTTTAGCAGTTGTAACTAAATCTAAAGAATTATTTGAAAGTAAAAAACATTTCAACCAACTTGAAAATGATGAAAGAAAATTTATTGCGGGATTACGCAACCAACTTCCTGTTGAAAAAAATGTTGACTGGGGTTTATTTGGAAGTATGAAAGGTGCAGCAATCTTCGCTACTAAAATTATAGCAAAGGACACCAACATTTCAAAAGCATTAGACCAAATTCCTCTGCAAGGACAGATTACAAAAACTCATTATGACAATTTCATCAAGCATTACAGAAAAACATTTTCGGGAAGTTACATAGCAACTGCAACACGACTTTTAGCAATGAAGCGACCAGATACTTTTGTTTGCATTGACAGCAAGAACAGAGCAAAACTTTGTAAGCATTTTGGTATTCAGCAATCTGAAATGACTTACGAAAGATATTGGACAGACATTATTGAAAGAATATTTGACTCTGAATGGTGGCTCAATCCCGAACCGAAAAACGAACAAGAAGAAAGAGTAAGTGAAACAAGAGCAGCGTTCTTGGACGCATTGTATTATGAAGCATAAACTATGAATGTAAATCGCCTTGAACAAAGTGTGTGCTGACTTCAAACAGTTGTGCTTCGTTGGAAGAGCAAGGCACGAGCTAACAAAAAAACACAGACATTATAATGGCAAAGCCACATTTTACTAAAATTGAAAATGTAATTATAGAAAATATTAAAGCGGCAACAATTGATATAAAAATTGCTGTTGCATGGTTTAATAATTCTAATATTTTCAATACTCTTTTAACTCAGCTTTCTAAAATTTCTATTACACTCTTACTCTCAAATGACAAGAATAATTATAATAATGGATTAGATTTTTCAAGGTTTATTTCGGAAGGAGGAAAAATATTTCTTCATTCTGATGATAAACTTATGCATAATAAATATGTAATTATTGATAACATAACTGTAATTACTGGTTCTTACAATTTCACTTTTGGTGCAGAGCATTTGAATAAGGAAAATGTTGTTGTATTTAATGATGACCCATTCATTGCTAAAGAGTTCATGAACGATTTCTTCTCTTTACTTAATGCTTCTAAAGATGTTGTAGATTTTAATTCAGAAATAAACAAAACAGAAAACTTGATAAAAAAAATATTTGAAGAAAGTGCTCTTGAAAATGAATTTAAAATTGACTCTATAGCTGTTCTATATGATTTAGGATTTGCAGCATATACAATTATTGAAGAGTACAATTTGGGGAATCTTGAAACCAAAGGGCGAGCAATTGTAATCTTGTTTGAAGATAAATATGATGTAATTGACAATCAACATTTTTTAAAAGCAGCATACTTAACATTTGTTTCTACCGGAGAAACAAGTAAGGCAGAGAGTATTCTAAAAAAAATTAAGCATAGCAATATTCAAGATTTTAAAGACATGATTGTATTGTTGTTGCGATACAAGCTAAAAATCCCGCTCTCTCCGATCTTCCCCATTTATGAAACCCCGAAGGAGTTCCTCGCGCATGAGGGTAGAACTCCTTCGGGTTAGCAAATAGTTTTGGGCAACAGTGCTAACTTGAAAATTTACTGCAAGAAATGAACAATGACAACCAGAAAAATCCAAATACCGATGAATTAATAAATTTGCCTTTATGATTAAAAACCTTCAGAACATGCACCCGTTTATTTCTTGTGCTGTCAGTTCTTCGCGCGATGGCTTTTGCGGGTAGCGAGAACTGACATGAAACCTGGAGAAGAAGCCCACAGCCGGTACTAGCCCAACACCTGGCGGCACTTGAATCCTTTATTTGGTGTTCAACAATCTCGCCCCTCCATTGTTGGTTTTATTGATGCTGACCGAGAATAAACACCAACAACGATGCGCGGGTGGTTTGAGGAGCATCAAAAGATGGAAAAAAACGAATGCAGGAAGGTGGCTTGCAGGTGGAAGCAAATAGAGTCCGTTCGGTGAAAATTAATGCGCAGAGCCAATTGGCACAAATTTTTAAGAGGAAGGTAACACTTTCGTTAATGACGAAAATAAAATCAAATAAAAAATGAAAACAAGAGTATTATTACTAACGCTGTTCACCCTTATCGGTTGGAACGCAAAAGCACAAAAGGGTTTTTCGGTTGAGATTTTCGCCCAACCCGGGCTAACCATGGGTGGAGAATATGATGTGGACAAAAGCAACGGAATTGGCAATCCGAGCTATGATGCCTTGAGCAAAAAAAGCACTGTCGGAGTTGGAGCAGGGGTTAATATGGGGTATTTTTTTATGCAAGAAGTGGGTGTAAGTGTAGGGTTAGGTTACGCTCACCAAGGTCAGAATTATAAAGATTATACACAATCCTTTGATGTTCTTGGCACTTCTTATTCAGCTACTTTGACAAGAACCGTTTCCTTGAATTATTTAAAAATACCTGTGCAAATCCACTTCGTTTCTGCACCGGATAAAGCCATATCTTTTACGATGGCTGCCGGATTTTATGTAGGACTGTTGTTAGGCTATGATGATGAAAATAAAGGCTCGGGAAACTTCGGGTCCAGTTCAGCCATTGCCAAAGGCTCCAGCTATGATGTATCTTCCAGCAGTACATTCGGCACTTCTTCTTCAAGCAGAACATTCAGCGGGAAACCTTATAATTCGACCGATTTTGGCGGGCTGATCGGGGCAGGATTGCAATTCAGGCTTTCGGATAATGTTTCATTACCGATCATGCTTAATTACCAGATAGGATTCAGCGATATAAAAAACAAGTCGTCAGTTCTTGTGGGCAACGGTAACACCACTACAGATTTTTACTGGGAAGATCAAGGTGGCTCATCCAGCCCCAATAAAAACCTTGCCTTTCGCAACTCCATGTTAGGCTTAATGATAGGATTAAAGTTTACCCTTAAGAATTAAATTCCGGTTCCTCCCTTGTTGGTCGTAATGGCAGCAAGAGCGGAATCAATTTTTTCATTTGTTAGTGTTCATCTACCTCGCCCCTGCCTTGTTGTTGTTTTTCACCAACAACTAAAAAAAAACGGGCTGTCTGTTGCCAAAGTAACTGGAGGTTAATAGAAGGCATCAGATATGGTTTTTATTTTGCAGCTATTATACACTTCCTGTGTAACACCCCCACTTGCGCAATTTCCTGCGCTGTCATTTCTTCGCGCGATGGCTTTTGCAGGTAGAGAAACCTGGCAAGAAACGTGGAGAAGAAGCACACACCGGCAATGGCACAACACCTCGCGGCACTTGAATCCTTTATTTGGAAGCAGTGAAATTATTTTTTACTTTTCAGCACTGCTTTTTAAAAAAGTAATGAGAAAATACAAAACCGCTTGATAAAAGTAAACCGTAACCTGAGTTGCGTATATCCACCCTGCGGGGTGCAAATAAACGCAAGTTTTATCGGGGAAGTTGCGTATATTTAATTGTTATCGGCAATGCTATTGGCGACAGTGCGAAATCCAACTTTCGTAATTCTGATTAACTTTACTTTCGTGCGAACTCAAACAAAACTTTAGAAAATAAATGATGGATTTTTCAACTCTCTTAAGTCTTATCACCACCATAGCAATTACTGCGGGAAGTATTTTTGCCGTGGTGCAGCTTGGGCAACTAAAAAAACAGCGTGCAAGAGAATCTGCTTTGCAAATGTTGAATTCAGCGCAAACCCCTGTATTTATGGATGCCGTACATATCTTATTCAATCTTCCCGGAGAACTATCGAAGAAAGAAATTGAAGAACGGGTGGGAGATAAAATGAATTCCATACTTGTAATGTTCGGAACATTTGAAAGTTTAGGATTTCTTGTATTTCGGCACGAAATAAGTTTAGAACTTGTTGACAATTTTTTTGGTGGTGCGATTGTCCTGTTCTGGAAGAAATTCAAAAATTATTTTATCGAATTGCGCAAGACAAGTAACAGAGAAAACTATGGTGAATGGGTTCAGTGGCTCTCTGAACAACTTGAAAAACGCAACTCAAAAAATTCCTCATTACCTGCTCATATCCAACATCGTGATTGGAAAGAAAAATATTGAACCTTGAATAAACATTTGTGCTGACTTGAAACTGCACAACTTCGGACGAACAGCTTGGCTACAGATAACAGTAAGATAAATGTAATTTTAAAATGAAAGGTTTTGTTCGGTTAACGAAGAGTTGTGGTTTCTATGAACAGTGTAGGTTAATGGAAGTGAGTGCAAGTAATCCTTTCATTTTAAAACTTCATTTGGAACTGATGCGTTAGACTGGCGTTATCTGCCATTTTACTGCTCCGAACAACCGGTAGTGCTAACTTGAAACTGACTGCAAGAAATGAACAATGACAACCAGAAAAATCCAAATACCGATGAATTAATAAATTTGCCTTTATGATTAAAAACCTTCAGAACATGCACCCGTTTATTTTTATCTTAATTGCCACTATCCTTGAAGTAACAGGCGATGCAATTATCCGAACATCTATTTACAATCACACAGGTGCAGCAAGAATTGGACTTGTGCTTATCGGAGCAATCTTACTTTTAGGTTATGGCTCATCCATCAATTTAGCTCCCGCGGAGTTCGGAAAAATTGTTGGACTTTACATTGCAACTTTGTTTGTAGTATGGCAGATTATAAGCTTTATAGCTTTCAAAAGTTTACCTTCTATTCCTGTTTTAGTTGGAGGAGTATTTATTGTTGTCGGGGGGTTAATAGTAACTTTTTGGGAGAAATAATTTAAGAAATGGAAAAGCAATTTTACTCAAAAACTAATACAAAAAAAACAGTAAAAACATTTTACGGTGTTAAAAGTATGTGTTTCAAGTGCGTGCAAGTAAACCTTTCATTTTAAAATTTATTTAGAACTGATGTGTTATGCGAAATTTCTTTATCACCATGAATAAACCGTATTGCTTAATTATAATGTTGTTGGCTTCTGGAATATGCAATTCACAAAACCTTGTACCCAATGGGGATTTTGAGCAATATTCGAGTTGCCCGACCGGCTTTGCTCAAATTGATACTGCCTTAAATTGGACAAACCCCCAATCATATCCAATAGGTGGTGGTGGCTCGCCCGATTATTTTAATTCATGCACCACCAACTGGAGCATAAGTGTCCCCGGAAATTCATGGGGCTATCAATATGCCCGCAGCGGACAGGGATATGCAGGATTGAGTCTTATCTTTTACAGCGTCCCTGAGTTTCGCGAATACATCGAAACTCAACTTACTACTCCGCTTGCACCCTCGCAGTGTTATCAACTTCAAATGTTCATCAGCCAGCCCAATTATTGTGAGTTTGCCACTGATGCTTTTGGAATATATTTTTCAGATACACTTGTGAGCGGAATACACAATCATGACACGCTCCCATTTACCCCCCAAATAACAAACCAGGCAGGAAATTATTTTACTGATACCTTGAATTGGATATCGTTTACAGCCAATTATACCGCCACCGGGGGAGAAAGATTTATGATTATCGGAAATTTTAAAAGTGACGCAAACACTACCACAATAATTGCAAATGGAGGAAGCAGTCCTGCATCAGGATATATCTATATTGACGATGTATCGCTCACTCCATGCACCACCGGCATAGAAGAACAAATTCCCGATGAAGGAATAAAAATCTATCCAAATCCTGTCAATGATAAACTGAATATTGCAATCAACAATAATGAACTTTCAGAAATTATTTTTTATGATGTTGCTTCAAGAATATTGTTGCAACAGAAATTTAGAAACTCTGTTTCTATAAATACAGAACAACTTGCAAAAGGAATTTACCTTTACAAAGTGAGAAACAAAAACGGAATGATTAAGAATGGAAAGGTTGTAAAAGAATGATGCGAGTAAAACTTTCATTTAAAAATTTATCTCCCGCAGCTTTTTTGCCCACCGTAGTTTTAGCGAATGTGGAAGCGAAGGGAGACTTCATTTATCCCTCGATGCGTTATCTGAAGAAAGAAGCAACCCCGCACTTTGTGGCTTTCCGTTCCGGCTCTTTGTGATTGAAGGGAAGTGAATTACTTTGCGCAATGAATCCACCTCGTGACAAAGAGTAGTGTATATTTTTCACCTATGCTACACTCCCGTCATTCCCATTTCTTCGTACTTTCGTTTCGTGATTTACAAAATCTCGGCACCTAATCCTTCCGATCATCTCATTCATCTTGAAATGATCGTTACAACAATTGATCTTGATGAAATTTTTTTTCAGCTTCCATCGTGGCGACCCGGCAGGTATGAACTGCAAAATTTTGCAAAAAATATTGTCAGTTGGAAAGCAACAAATGAAACGGGTGAAACACTTGCTCATTTAAAAATTTCAAAAGATTGCTGGAAGGTAAAAGCAGAGGGCGCAAAAGAAATTCATATACACTACACTTACTACGCAGCGCAGCCCGATGCCGGTGCATGCTTTCTCGATGACGATCTGCTTTACATAAACACGGTGCATTGCTGCATGTATGTGCCGGAGAAAATGCAGGAGCCATGCGATCTTGAATTTCATCTGCCGGAACATTTTCTTTTCGGCACATCATTAAAGAAAGTTGGGAAGCAAAACTTTTCTGCTGCTGATTATCATGAACTGGTGGACAGTCCGGTGATGGCAGGCGGTTCGTTGCAGCATCATTCGTATGAGTCGGAGAAAACAATGTTTCACATCTGGCTGCATGGCGAATGTAATCCTGACTGGGGGCGGCTTGTAAACGACTTCCGCAAATTCACACAGGAAGAAATGAAGATGATGCACGGAATACCCACTGATGAATTTCATTTTCTCGTTCTTGCTTTGCCGTATAAATTTCATCATGGAGTTGAGCATTTGAATTCTACTGTGCTTGCCATCGGGCCGGGTACTGAGATTATGAGTGATGAGCTTTACACTGATTTTCTGGGCGTAGCATCGCATGAGTTGTTTCATGTGTGGAATATAAAAACCATTCGTCCGCAGGAGATGATGCCTTATGATTACACGCGCGAAAATTATTCGCGGCTTGGGTTTGTATATGAAGGTGTGACGACTTATTATGGCGATCTTTTTCTTGCGCGATGCGGAGTTTATACTGTGAAGCAGTTTCTGAAAGAGATTTCGCTGCATGTGCAAAAGCATTTTGATAATTATGGGCGATTCAATTCTTCAGTAGCAGATTCAAGTTACGATACGTGGCTTGACGGTTACACTCCGGGTGTTCCGCACCGCAAGGTTTCTATTTATGATGAGGGTTGTCTGCTTGCGCTGATGACTGATCTTATGATTCGCAGAAAAACCAACAATGAAAAATCTTTAGATGATGTGATGCGCTCTTTGTACAACGATTTTGGAAAAAAGAAAATCGGCTACACTGAGCACGACTACATTTCCATTATTGAAAACCTGACGAATGAAGGTGTGGCTGATTTTTTTATTGACCATGTATATGGCACCGAGGATTACGAGCCGCTGCTAGCCGACCTCATCACGCACTTTGGTTGCGAACTGCAAAAAGCACCTGCTGCAAAAAACTACGAGCATCATTATGGTTTCAGAATTTCGGAAGAGACTGGTGCGCTAAAAGTTTTGAAAGTTGCTCCCGGCTCTCCGGCATCAGAAGCGGGATTGAGCAAGGATGATGAAATCGTTGCGGTGAATGATGTGAAAGTGGAAAACAACCTCGATGAACTGATGGAACATTTTCATGCTGCTCTGGTATCATTGAAAGTCTGCACTGTAATGAAAAAGATGAAAACAATTTCTCTTGAACTAAGCCACGACAAATATTTTTCTCAATACACTATTGCACGCGCAGAAAACCCAAGCACTACTCAGCAAAAATCTTTTAATGAGTGGATGAAGAGTGCCGTGAGCAAAACGTATTCGTTTATGAACTGATAGCTACTACTTGCAGCACTCTGCGAGAAGCCGGTAGCACGAGGCAAGCAACTGACTTACTTCACGGCAATCATTGAAATCTCCACGTTCACACCTTTCGGCAAACCTGCCACCTCAACGGTTTCGCGCGCGGGAAAATCTTTTTCGAAAAACTGCGCGTACACTTCATTTACATGAGTGAAGTCATTCATGTCTTTCAGAAAAATTGTTGTCTTCACTACATTTGAAAAATGCATTCCTGCTGCTTCAAGAATGTTCAAGAGGTTATGCATTACCTGGCTTGTTTCCTGAATAATGTTTACGGTGATGAGGTTTCCGGATGATGGCTCAATTGCAATTTGACCTGATACATAAAGCATGTTGTCCACTAGTACGGCTTGATTGTAAGGACCAATCGGTGCGGGTGCTTTGCTTGTTTTAATAATTGTTTTCATTCGGCAAAAGTATCTTTCTTTGTGAAATGATTTTTAAGAAATGAAAATTTTTCTCCTCGACAATTTCGATTCTTTTACTTACAACCTCGTTCATCTCGTTGAGCAGTTTGATGGTGTAGAGGTTTCTGTTTTTCGAAATAATGATTTCAAATTTGAAGAAGCAACTAAGTTTGATAAAATAATTCTTTCCCCCGGACCGGGCTTGCCCGATGAATCAGGAATTTTAAAACCATTTATAAAAGAATTTGCTGGGAAGAAAAGTATGCTGGGTGTGTGCCTGGGGCTGCAAGCTATTGCGGAAGTTTTCGGTGCATCACTTTTCAATCTTGAAAAAGTTCAACACGGTGTTTCATCGGAAACAATTATTGTTGATCCGAATGAAATTCTTTTTAAAAATATTCCTTCAACATTTAAAACAGGTCGCTACCATTCATGGATGGTGAGCAGAGAAAATCTTCCTGATTGCTTTCGCATCACCAGTGTTGATTCAACTAAAAACATCATGAGCTTGCGTCACAAAGAATTTGATGTGTGCGGTGTTCAGTTTCATCCCGAATCAATATTAACCGACTTCGGAAAAGAGATGATGGGAAATTGGCTGGCTATCTGAAATTGTCATGCCGAAGTTGTTTCGGCATCCACAATAAATAAAGGGATGCCGAAACAACTTCGGCATGACATTATGGAAAATTTTTATTTTGTAGTTGAATCAGCAGGCGCTGCCCCTCCTCCACTCACAGAAGTTGTATCAGTTGTAGTTGCACCGCTATCAGTTGCACCTCCGGTTATGGAGTCCTTGCTCATGGCTACTTTCCATTTGCCTTCAACTTTTACAAGGTTCAATGTCTGATCTCCTTCTTCACCACTTTCTTTGTAAATAACGGTTGCTTTGTCGCCATCAATTTTTTCATTTTTTATTTCAAAACTCTTTTCCTGTTTGGAGGAGTCAGGCATTGCTTTCGCGAAACCGCTCATCATGTCCAGAAGTTTGCCGGTGTCTTGGCTGCCATACTTCTTTGCAGTTTCATAATCCATTTTGTTGAGTGCTTTCAGAAAATTGCCGGCAACTGATTTAGGAGTATCGCTTCCTCCACATGCAACCATGAACGATACGAGTACAGCAGTTGCGATTTGTTTAAGATTAGTTTTCATAATAACGTCAGTAAATTTAATTTTAATATTGATAGTTGTAAACGGAATGGCAATGAGAATTAAAATAAAGATCATCGCAGGCAATGTATTCCTTGCCGGAAAAGGTGGTCAAAGATATGAAATCCTGTTTTCCGAGAGCTTGTTTGAAAACCTTGTACACAAATTCTGTACAGTACATTTTATCATCGGTGTTCAAATCAAACTTGGTGTCGAACTCTAATTTGTTTTTAAAATAGTTGTCGGCAAGAGCAAGGATTGAGCTGATTTGTTTTTCATTCAGATCGGTTCGGTAAATTCCGAATGCATGCACATCAGCAGGGTTGCAAAAAACATCGAGTGCATCTTTGCGCAGCTTGTTCGAAGGGTTTTCTTCTCCCCCGATGGCATGATACACAAACACTTTTCCATTCTCCACAGAAACAATTCCTGCATGAGAATATTTTTTTTCCCGTTGTCCAAGTCTCATTAAAGCATTGCTGATAAAACCTCTTCCATGACGAAAAATAAGATCGCCTGTTTTGAGTTGCGATACATCCGGTTTTGCTTTTAACCAACGGCTTTCATTTTCTTTTGATGAAAGCTGAAGATGTTCTTTCTCGAAAAGGCTTCTTGCGGTGAAGCCGGAAACTACAAGGCAAGTTATGAGAAGAAGGAGAAGAATTTTTTTCATATTGATCAGCAACTCACATAAACCAAATTATTACTTTTGCATTGATAAGAAGATCATGAAAGCAATAACCTTCATTTCACATTCGCAGGCAAAGTTAAACTCTCTTATTAAAGTTGCGCAGGAAATGGGAATAGAAAAATTTAACGTGCGGGAACTCACTGACGAAGAAATGGCTATGCCGGGTTCACAACCTTCAGTTGCAGAATTGGAGAACTGGCTTGCCAAAGAAGACGGAGTTAAGTACGGGCTTGGTGCAGCATTCAAGAAAGTACAGAGCGAACTTGCCCATTCGAGGAAAAAGAAAAAATAATGCCCGTTATTATCCGGAAGAGCGCGCTGAATACAATTGTCAAAGCCGCGCTCTTTGTTGAATCACTTAATACATCCGCAAGTGGAGACCGTTGGGCTGAAAAACTAAAAGCAGAAATTGCGTCACTGGCAAAATCAAAAGTAAAGTTTGGTATTTGTAAAAATGCTTCTCTTGCAAAATTCAAATACCGCTGCTACGTTTTTAAAGATTGGATCATTGCCTTTCGTGCTAACGAAAACATTTTTGAAGTGTGCCGATTCATTCATGGTTCACGGCTTCGATAAGAAAAGCATTGCCGCTAAACATTTCTACTGCTTCACAAACTTCTTAATCACCGATGCCTTTTCAGTTTGAATTTTCAGAAAGTAAATACCAGACGAAAGATCACTTACATCAATAACTGCTTCTTGCCTCTTGCTACTTGCTTCTGGCTTAACAGCCAAAATCTCGACCCCGAGGACATTAAAAATTGTTATTGCCTTTATTGCCAACTGCCTGTTGCAAACTGCCAACTTGTTCTGCGTGGGATTCGGATACAAATAAAAATCAGCCGCAGAGTTTTCAGTAACTCCAACTGCCGAATAAAAAGTCGCACTCACAGTATTGGTTGCTAACGCTGCATTGAAATCAAAATAAATATAGCCGGTGTTTGAGATCGTTGTGTTGAGTGGAAGATTTTCTTTTCGTTTTATTTTAAACTGAACGTAGCCATGACTGCCGGGTTCGTTGGTTGTGCTGTCAATTAAATTTATGTTCGGATAATTGAAGCGCAGAATATTTCCGGGAAGCAATTGCGTAACCACATCATTGCTTGAAGAAAGATAACTGAATGTAGTTGCATCCAAATTCTGATCGAGCGTATCAAGAATGTAAATGTTCTGAGCAGGTGCATTGCCCGTGTTCTGAAAAAAGATAGTGAACGTAAACCATTGCGCGCTTGAATCAACGGCTCCTGATGGCGACATGTATTTCTCATTCGGATCAACTGCTGCGCGAACAGGATAACATTCGCTCAACGAATTATTCGCTGGAATATTATCTCCAACAATTGGAAAAACATTTAACTGCACACACACGCTGTCATTAATTGTTGCTGATGTAGAAATCTGAACAACGATGTTGAAATCATGCACCGGATCAACCAACGAAAAATCGCTGATGCTCCAGGTAATGGTGTCTCCGTTTATTGATGTTGGTGCTATTGCACCGGCAGCGGGAGAAATGTAGGAAAGCAGGTTGCTAAGAATTGCCTGAACGGAGCCGCTGATTCCACTTGCGCATGAAGTTCCATAAAAACTCATGGCATCACTCACATCAAAATAAAATGTGCGCTGTACTCCTGCACGAAACATCGCTGATGGAGAAATACTTTTTGCAATCAAGTCATAACCCGCCTTGCATTGCAAACCGAAATCAATACCGGTATCCATTGAATCAACTGAGGTGAGAACAGAAGGTTGAGTAAAAGTAACAGGACAGTTTACAACATAAGGGGCATTTGTTGTATCAACTATCAATTCATAATTTCCGTAACCCGTTTGAAAAGAATATCGCCCGTAATTATCAGTAAGCATTTGTTGCAACTGTACACCGCCTGAATCAAGAATAACAGAAATGTTTTTCAAACTGATTTCATTTGTATCTTGTGTGCAACTTGAATCTGCATCAAAGAAAACTTTGCCAGAGATGTTCCAGAAAAGAGGACATGGAGCGAATGGATCGCAAAGTGGTAAGGTATCAATCAAAGGAACGGAAATATAAATTCTTCCGATATTGGGAAGGCAAGTAATGCTTGTGTAGGACCAAGTAAGAGTCCCGATCTTCTTGATGGCTGGGAGACATGCAATAGGATTATAGTCGATGCGCAAATCACCTATTGAATCGGGTAGTTCAGGAAGTGATGTGAGTTGATTATATTGACAATACAAAGAACTTATCGTATTGGGGAGTGCAGGTAGTACAGAAAGCTGATTCGATTGGCAATCTAGTTGAAATAAATAATGAGGTAATGTCGGAATAACCGTGAGCTGATTAGTATAACAAGACAAATCTCTAAGTGTATCTGGCAATGGAGGAAGCGATGTTAACTGATTGTAACCACAATTCAACGAAGACAAAGTAGTTGGTAATGTAGGCAAGGAAGTTAATGCATTTTCATCGCAAAAAAGATCGTGCAACGATAAAGGCAATGTCGGAAGATATGTAAGTTGATTGTGATCGCATTTTATTAGGTGAAGTGATGTCGGCAAAATTGGAAGGACAGATATATTATTTGATTCACATCTAAGTTCTTGTAATGTAGTAGGAAGATTTAAAGGAAGGCTGGTCAGTTGATTATCTCCACAACCTAACTCTATCAAGGATACTGGCAATTGAGGAAGAATACTTACTTGATTATAGTAACAATAAAATTTTTGCAATGAAACTGGTAGGGAAGGCCAAGAAGTAATTTGATTCGTATTGCAATTCAACTCAATCAATGTTGATGGCAAAGGAGGAAGAGAAGTCAATACATTTCCACCACACCACAAATATTCCAAACCAGGTGGTAAAGAAGAAATGGAAGACAATTGGTTATTGAAACAATGGAGAGTAACAAGTGGCAGTGGCAAACTCGGAAGTGACAAAAGTTGATTTTGTGAACAATCTAAGAATGTTAGTCCTATTGGCAAAGTTGGAAGGACTGTGAGTTGATTTTGCCCGCAAAACAGAGATTGAATTGAATTAGGTAAAGTCGGAAGCATGGTAAGATAATTAGCAAAACAGGAAAAAATTTGAAGGTTATCAAAGTATTGAATCCCTTGTACGTCATAAATATTTTTATTGCCACAATTAACATTCGTAGAAGTCACCACAGCCGTACAAGTAGTATCCAATGAATCGCCTTGCATGCAAGCGGCAAAACCATTGTTCACTAAAAAATTTCTGAAATTAGTATCAGGTATAAAAGCAAACTGCGCGCGCGAAAAAGAAAACAGCAAAAGAAAAATTGAGAGTACAAGGAAATGCTTTTTCATTTGCTTATCACTGGTTGGTGCGAACAAAGATAAATTTATTCTGAGATTACCAAACCGGGTATTTGGTAAAGGTGCATTTAACTGAGGTGAACTAAAATGTGTCCGTTAAATAAATTCGCACTTTACACAGTTTGGTGAAGGGGAAGCGTTCACTTCATATGAAGATGCGTTCGGTTTATTTGGAAATTGATTCATTCCCTACTGATTGGCGTTCAATCCCTATGGATTGGTGTTCATTCCCTACTGATTGGTGTTCAATCCCTACTGATTGGCGTTCAATCCCTATGGATTGGTGTTCAATCCCTACTGATTGGCATTCATTCCATACTGACTGGCGTTCATTCCATACGGAATGGCGTTCGGTTCATATAAAAGTAGAAGAATCCATAAAAGCCATATTTTGGTTCAAACAGAGACTTTCGGGGGTTTAACCTACATCCTCTCAGGCGCGTCAATCCCCATCATCCTCAAACACTCCTTTATTACTTCTGAAGTAAGAGAAGCAAGCTGCAACCTGTAAAGCGAAGTTTCCTTGTCTGCTTCATCCACGATGACATGATCGTGATAAAAATGGTTGAATGATTTTGCAACTTCGTAAACATAATTCGCGATCAGCGCAGGCGAAAAATTCTCTGCAGCTTCTTTTACTATTAACGGAAAGCGGTAAATTGTTTTCACTAAACTCTTTTCTTCCTTCGACATTTTGTTTACTGTCGGTGAAGCGGAAACCGTAAACTGTAAACTCTTTTCGCCTTTCCGAATCACAGAGCGAATGCGCGCATACGAATACTGCACAAACGGTCCCGTGTTTCCGTTCAGGTCAATGCTCTCTGTAGGATTGAAAAGCATTTTCTTTTTCGGATCTACTTTCAGAATAAAATATTTCAACGCACCCATGCCGATGGTGTGATATAATTTCTTTGCTTCATCGGAATCATAATCATCAAGCTTGCCGAGCGCTTTGGTTGCCATCTCTGCTTCTTCGTCAATTTCTTTGATGAGATCATCCGCATCCACTACCGATCCTTCGCGCGATTTCATTTTGCCCGAAGGAAGATCAACCATGCCGTAAGAAAGATGAAACAATCCGTCCGCCCACGAGCGACCAAGTTTTTTGAAAATCTCTTTCAATACTTTGAAATGATATTCCTGCTCGTTGCCTACTACGTAAACGAGCTTTTCCAAATCAGCGTGTTCTTCAAAACGAAGTTGAGCAGTTCCTAAATCCTGGGTGATGTAAACAGAAGTGCCGTCAGCGCGCAATAAAACTTTTTGATCGAGACCAACATCGGTGAGATCAATCCAGATGGAGCCATCCTCTTTTTTAAAGAATGCACCTTTATTCACTCCATCCTCAACAATTTTTTTACCAAGAAGATAGGTTTGCGATTCATAATAAATTTTATCGAAACCAACACCAAGTTTTTTGTAGGAGATGTCAAAGCCATCATAGACCCAGCCATTCATCATCTTCCACAGATCAATCGTTTCTTTATCTCCTGCTTCCCACTTCAAAAGCATCTGCTGAATCTCTTTTGCAAGCGAAGCATTTTTTTCTGCTTCCTCTTTACTCATTCCCTTCTGAACAAGATGCTCAACTTCTTCTTTAAACTTTCTGTCATACTCCACATAATATTTCCCAACGAGATGATCGCCTTTGGTGTGCGATGATTGCGGAGTTTCTCCATGCCCGAATTTTTTCCACGCAAGCATACTCTTACAGATATGTATGCCACGATCATTCACAAGATTCACCTGCTCGACTCTGTGCCCGACTGCTTTCAGAATTTGCGAAACAGAATATCCAAGAAGAATATTCCGCATGTGTCCTAGGTGGAGCGGCTTGTTGGTATTGGGAGAAGAATATTCCACCATCAAATGTCCGGGAGAAGAATATGTTTTCTTCAGATCAAGAAATGCAATTTGATTTGAAGTAGCAGTTTGAAAAAATTCTTTCCAAAAAGAATCATTGATGCTGATGTTAAGAAAACCTTTCACCACATTGAAAGAAGAAACCAATGCGCAATTTGTTTTAAGAAGCTCACCTATTTCATTCGCAGTTTGCTCCGGAGATTTCTTTGAAACTTTGGTATAAGGAAAAACAACCAACGTAACATCACCTTCAAACTCCTTTCGTGTTTCGTCCAGTTTGATTTCATCAGAAGAAACTGAAAGAGCGTACAGTTTATGTAAAGCATCCGCAATGGCGGATTGTATTTGGTTTTCGAATTTCATTTTGGTTAATTGGTTAACTAAGTTAATTAAGGGAAATCCGGTTGCTATTTAATTAACTCAATCAACTCAGTTAGCTTAATCAACTTCTATTTCAAATCAACATAATTAACTAATAAACTAACTGGCTCACTACACGCTGAAGAATCTCAAACGTATTCTCTGCCATCAGATTTTCTTTGTCAAGGGTAGGATTCACCTCAGCAATTTCGAAGCAGCAAACTTTTTCATTCTGAATTAAACGCACCAACAAACTTCCCGCTTCCTTTTCTGTAATTCCGTTTCGCACAGGAGTTCCTGTTCCTTTTGAGATGGAAGAATCCATTGAATCTACATCAAAGGAAATATAAAGGAGGTTGCAACGATTGAGATGTTGCAAAGCATCGCGCGCAATCTTCTCCACACCATTACGCTTCACTTCGTTTGTGTTGAAAACTTTTACTTTGTATTTTTTCAGCAGGTAAGATTCTTCGGGCTCCACATCGCGCAGACCGATGTAGACAAGATCGTTCCAGTCAAGTTTCGGAAAAATATTTCCGAGACGTTTTATTTTATTCCATAATTCAAGCGTGTCTTTGTCCGGCTTGTTCATCTTGTTGCTCTGATTGTCTTCACCGAGCGCAGCAGCAAGCGGCATACCATGCATGTTACCGGATGGAGTTGTCCAGGGAGAATGAAGATCGGCATGAGCATCAATCCAAATCACTCCGAGTCGTTGGCGAGGATGAGCAATGCGAATTCCGGAAATAGTTGCACCCGCGGTACTGTGATCTCCCGCAAGCACTAGGGGGAACTCATTTGCCTTCAGCGAATTTTTTACGGCAATGGAAACACGTTCGTACATCGTCAACATACTCTTCGCGCGCTTCGCATAAGGGCTGCCTGAAGATTCGAACAGCATTTGGTTTTCATTCGGCACTTCAACCGATTCAATTTTCTTGAACAGGTTGCTTCCGTAATCGAGCGCAGCAATTTTAATCGCATCTACTCCCATGGATGCGCCACGCGTGCCTGCACCAATTTCTGATTTTACTTCTATGAACTTAAGTTTTTTCATTGTACGAATATCGAAACATTACGAATTTACGAATCGCGAATTTCATCGTTTCATTTTACATGATTGCAAGGACTAAAAAATTTTTCAACAATTTTCTCTAAACTTATTTTATTAAATCCAACTCACTTACATTCGCGAAGATTTATTTATCCGCGTCAACTGCATTTCAACTTCAAACATCAAACAAGAAACCTCAAACCTGAATGAAAAATACTTACCGCGACCTCATCGAACAAACTTTCTACTTTCCTCAGGAGGGCTTTGAAGTGATTGACAATAATCTGAATTTCTATGGCATTGATCTGATGGAAATCATCAAGCAATACGGAACCCCGCTCAAAATCTCATACCTCCCAAAGATTGGCTCGCAAATTAAGAAAGCGAAACGGATTTTCAACGTTGCCATTGCAAAGAATGATTACAAAGGAAGCTATACGTACTGCTATTGCACGAAGAGTTCGCATTTCTCATTCGTTCTCGATGAGGTTTTGCAACATGACGTTCACCTGGAAACTTCTTCGGCTTTTGATATTGATCTTGTGAAATCACTTTATCAAAGCAAGAAGATTGATAAGAATATGGTGATCATCTGCAACGGCTTCAAGCGCCCGCCATACATTAAAGGCATTGCTGATCTCATCAATAATGGTTTCAGCAACATCATTCCTGTGGTTGATAACATGAATGAACTTGGACAGTATTCTAAATTTCTAAAAGGAAAAAAGAAAGTGAAGATTGGTATCCGGATTGCATCGGAAGAAGAACCGAATTTTGAATTTTATACTTCACGCCTCGGCATCCGCTACAGCGAAATCAAAGATTACTTTGTAAAAAACATCAAGAAGAACAAACAGTTTCAACTGAAGATGCTGCACTTCTTTATCAATACAGGAATCAAAGACAATTCATATTACTGGACTGAACTGAACAAATGTGTAAACGTGTACTGCGAATTGAAAAAGATTTGTCCCGATCTTGATTCTCTCGACATAGGTGGCGGCTGGCCCATTCGCAAATCGCTCGGCTTCGAATACGATTATGAATACATGGCGGAGCAAATTGTAAAACAAATTAAATCAACTTGCAAAGCACAGGGAGTAACAGAGCCCAATATTTTTACTGAGTTCGGAAGTTTTACTGTTGCCGAAAGTGGTGCTACACTTTTTTCTGTGGTAGATCAGAAGCAGCAAAACGACAATGAACTTTGGTACATGATTGACAGTTCATTCATCACCACGCTCCCTGATACGTGGGGCATTAAACAAAAATTTATTTTGCTTGCTGTAAATCATTGGGAGAAAGACAATTTGCGGGTAAACATTGGCGGACTCACCTGCGACAGCGATGATTACTATAACACCGAGAGTCATGTCAACCAGGTGTACATGCCGAAGGAAGATGATCTCAACGATGATCCTTTGTACATCGGTTTTTTTCACACGGGTGCATACCAGGAAAGTTTGGGAGGATATGGCGGCATTCAGCATTGTCTGATTCCCGCGCCCAAGCATGTTATCATTGATAAGAATGAAGACGGAGAAATTGTTACCAAACTTTTTGCGAAGGAACAAAGCGCGAAAAGCATGATGAAGATTTTGGGATATTAATCTCTTACTGTTTGATGTGTGGCTTTATTCGTGCGCTTGTCTGTCACGCTTCTTTTTCTACATTTGCACCCCCGAAAAAAAATTTAAAGTAATGGCAAAAATCAATGATGTTAAACCCGGAGCTTTTCTTAGGTACAATAATGAATTGGTACTTGTTACCGAAGTGATACATCGTACACCTGGCAACCTGCGTGCCTTTTACCAGGCGAAAATGAAAAATCTTAAAAACGGGAAAGTAGTTGAAAATCGTTTTCGCGCTGATGAAGAAGTGGACATGGCACGGGTTGAATTCAAGGAAATGCAATACATCTATCCCGAAGGTGAGCATCTCGTTGTAATGGATCCTACTTCGTTTGAGCAAATCCATATTCCGAAACAACTTTTTGGTGACGGTGCGAAATTGATGAAAGAAGGTATGACTGTAAAAATTGCATTTGAAAGTGATGAACCAATTTCGGCAGACCCACCGACATTTGTAGAACTTGAAGTTACATACACCGAACCCGGAGTTCGTGGTGACACAGCAACCAACACATTAAAAGCTGCTACCCTTGAAACAGGTGCTAGTATTCAGGTTCCTCTTTTTGTAAACATCGGTGAAGTAATAAAAATTGATACCCGCGAATGGAGTTATGTGGGCAAAGTGAAATAAAGATTTTTTGTTTTCATGGTTAGGAAGGGCTGCTGCAAAGCGGCTCTTTCCTTTTTAGGAGTGTTATTAAACTACTTTTGCGGAAATAAATTTTCAAAAATGAAATCGCGCAAGCCGGAAAGTTTTATTAAGCAACCGAATTATCTGGGTGGTAATAAAGCTATGGATCAATTCATCAAAGAAAATCTCCTGTATCCCGAAGAAGCGTTGAAGAATAAAGTGGTAGGAATTGTTGCCGTTGAAATTGACATTGATGTTTTCGGAAAAGTATCATCTGCTAAAGTGAAACACGGAATCGGCTACGGTTGTGATGAAGAAGCGATTCGTTTGGTTCAATTACTAAAGTTTGAAAAGAAAAAATACAAGGGAATGTATGTTGTGTTTCACAAGACGATTAACATTCAGTTCTGTATTCATGAAGCACGCAATCCTCCAGTTCAAGTTTCCTATCATTACAAGGAAAAAACTTCAGGAACAACTTACAACTACACGATAAAACCGGATTAAATTATTTTACTGAAAGCTGAAGCAATTTCTTTCCTTCGAGAAATGCTTCGAGAATATCTCCTGCCTCTACCCTGTTCACACCTTTGGGAGTTCCGGTAAAAATAAAATCACCCTTCCGAAGTGTAATGTATCGTGACACGAATGAAATTATTTTATTAAATGAAAAAATCATAAATGAACTTTGTCCTATCTGAACAACGCTTCCATTTTTTTTCAATTCAAAATTGATGTTGTTACTATTTTTCAGTTCATCGGTTGAAATAAAATCTCCTACAGGTGCGCTGCTGTCGAATGCTTTTGCCGGTTCCCAAGGCAATCCTTTTTCTTTTTGCCGCTGTTGAACATCACGCGCAGTAAAATCAATTCCAACTGTGATTTGATCGTAATACTTTGAAGCAAATTCTTCAGTAATGTGTTTTCCTTCCCTACAAACACGAAGCACCAACTCCACTTCATGATGAATGTCTTTGGAAAAATCAGGCAGATAAAAATCTTTCCCTTTGGAAAGAACAGCAGTATCGGGTTTCATAAAAAAAACCGGCTCTGTCGGAGCCTCGTTCTTCAGTTCTTGAGCGTGCTCAACGTAATTGCGCCCAATGCAAATGATTTTCATTACTGTACGAATAACTGATAGGTTCGAATTTACGAATGAAAAAAATTACGCTTTATTAAAATCTTTCAGGCGCAACTGAGTGATCACATTCTTGGTGTTTGTTGCGAAGTCGCCCTGCATCATCCAATCATAATAAGAAGAATCCTTTTTAAAAATCTCTCTCACGGGTTTGCCTTTGTGTTTTCCGAAATTGAAAACTTCTATTCCGTTTTCATTCATTACGATTCTTCCTGCAAGATCAACATTCTTGTGCATTGTGCTGAACTCAGAAAGGAAATCAACATCGCCTTTCAGCGAATCATATTTTTGAAATTGCGACATTAGCACTTCACAAGTGGCATTTGTATCTGCTTCTGCGGTGTGAGCACCAACTAATTCCTTGCCGCAATAAAATTTGAAAGCAGCAGCAAGAGTCCGTTGTTCCATCTTGTGAAAAATATTCTGCACATCCACAAGCTTGCAAGCAGTAAGATTAAAATGAATTCCAACTCTTGTAAATTCTTCAAGTAACAATGGAATATCAAACTTATTTGAATTGTATCCCGCAAGATCACATCCACCAATGAAGGCATGAATTTCATTTGCGACTTCGCTGAACATCGGCATGTCCTTCACATCTGCGTCACAGATGTTGTGAATTTTAGTAACCGCTTCAGGAATCGGAATGGTTGGATTGATGAGATACCGCTTTGATTCCTTCGTTCCTGTCGGATGAACTTTGAGCAGCGCAATTTCCACAATGCGATCAGCACCTACATTAGTTCCTGTGGTTTCAAGGTCAATAAATACAAGCGGACGTCTTAAATCGAGAGAAGGCATTTATATTTTGATGATTATAATGGCGAAGGTACATTTTCAATCTCGAAATTCGAATTGAAGACTCCAAAATAAAAATGCCACTCATTTTGTAAGTGGCATTTTTTTTTCAAAATCTATTCACTGCTTACTTGTAACAGCAATTTTCTTTTGCAGTTCCTGCACACTTGCTTTGAATTTTTTATCTGTCTCAATAAGATTGTTCACCGTTCTGCATGCATGAAGTACTGTTGCATGATCTTTTCCTCCGCAATGCATTCCGATGCTTGAGAGAGATGATTTGGTCATGCTCTTTGCAAAAAACATAGCGATCTGCCGTGCCTGCACCACCTGACGTTTGCGTGTTTTTGATTTCAGAAGTTCAATCGGAAGATCAAAATAATCACACACGATTTTCTGAATGTAATCAATCGAAACTTCGTGGTTTGTATTCTTCACGAACTTATCAATCATCTGCTTGGAAAGTTCCAGTGTGATACTTTTCTTGTTCATCGATGCTTGCGCAAGAATGGAAACGAGCGCGCCTTCGAGTTCTCGCACATTATTAGTGATACTATATGCAATATATTCAACAATTTCTTTCGGAAGATCAATCCCATCCATGTACATCTTCTTGTAAAGAATCGCAATGCGCGTTTCAAGATCGGGCATTTGCAAATCAGCAGCGAGTCCCCATTTGAAGCGAGACAGGAGACGTTGCTCCATTCCCTGAATATCAACTGGCGCTTTATCAGAAGTAAGAATAAGTTGCTTTCCCGTTTGATGAAGATGATTAAAAATGTGGAAGAAAACATCCTGCGTTTTTTCCTTGCCGGCAAAAAATTGAATGTCATCAAGAATAAGAACATCCATCATCTGATAAAAATGAATGAAATCATTTTGAGCATTGTTTCTCACTGCCTCAATAAACTGAGTGGTAAATTTTTCAGAAGAAACGTACAACACGGTTTGTCCCGGAAATTTATTTTTTATTTCAATTCCAATGGCATGAGCAAGATGTGTTTTTCCCATTCCAACTCCTCCGTACAAAAGCAGCGGGTTGAAAGAAGTTCCTCCAGGTTTATTTGCTACTGCATATCCTGCCGAGCGGGCGAGGCGGTTGCAGTCACCTTCAATAAAAGTATCAAATGTATAGTTCGAATTGAGTTGCGATTCCACATTTACTTTTTTCAGTCCCGGAATCACAAATGGATTTCTGATTGATGAAGCAGCTGCCATTGGAACCGATACCGGATTATTTCTCACAGCACTTTGTGAACGCGCAGGAAGTTTCACGGTGTATGGATTTTTTTCTCCCGCCACTGCTGGCTCCATCACAATACTATATTCAAGTCGTCCGTCATTGCCCAATTGATGACGGATGCTCTTGCGTAAAAGTGACACATAGTGCTCTTCAAGCCATTCGTAAAAAAACTGGCTGGGCACTTCAATGGTTAAAATTTTGACTTCAAGCTTCACGGGCTTGATCGGAGCAAACCAGGTTTTAAAAGCCTGAGTGCTCACATTGTCTTTGATAATCTGAAGACATTTTTTCCAAACATTCTCACATGTTTTATCCATACTAATTTTAGAAATGTTTTAGGGAGTGGGTTTATTTTGATAAGTTAAGTAGGTAAATCACTTTTTATTTTTTTTGACTTCAATGTTGCAACATTTTTTTTCGTGTAATTGATAAGCAAATATTCAAATAAAAAAAAGAAATATATTTTTTTTATGCTATTGATTTTTCGAAAACTTTTACAGTAGAACCAATCGCTTGTGCTTTATGTGATTTCATTTCAACATAAAAATCAATTCGCCCTAATTTAATTCCTGCCCATCCAACTTGTGCAACGAGAATTTCTTTTCCATGACGATTTCGATAACGAACCGGCTCATCAAGAAATGTGTGAGTGTGTCCGCCAAGGATCAGATCAATGTTGAGTGACTGCTTTGCAAGAATTTCATCTGAAATTTTCTCTTCTTTGTATTTGTATCCGAGATGTGAGAGACAGATTACCAGATCACACTCCATTTCATTTTTGAGATAATGAGAGTAAAATGCTGCCTTCTCCACCGGATCTAGGTACTGAGTGTTTCCGTAAAGTTTTTGATCTACGAGTCCACGTAGTTCTATTCCTAATCCGAAGACACCGACTTTGATATCTCCTTTTTTAAATATTTTTGTTGGAGTTGTTTTTAAGTTCATCACTGTGTCAGAGAAGTCATAATTGGAACAGAGAAACGGAAACGAAGCATTCGGAAGTTGCTTCACTAATCCATCCATACCGTGATCGAAATCATGGTTGCCAATAGTGGACGCATCGTAGCCCATATCGCTCATCAATTCTAATTCGGCTTCGCCACCATACATATTAAAGTAAGGTGTGCCTTGAAAAATATCTCCGACATCTAGCAACAAAACATTTTTTTCCTCTGCTCTTATTTTCCTGATCAATGATGCGCGCCTTGCGACTCCTCCAAGTCCTGCCCATTTAGGATCGTTCATCGGAAACGGATCAATGTGGCTATGTACATCGTTTGTATGAAGGACAGTGATCTTTTCAATTTCATGTTTTGCCAATACCTCAATCGGATCCCAACTCAACCCGAGAAGGGCTGCGCTACCTGCAACTTTTTTTAAAAAATCTCTTCTATTTGACATAACTAATTCTCTGATCGCGGATGGCGGTAATCGCTTTTCCTTCTTTTGTTTCTTCCTGCATGTATTGAATAATCACATCACGAATTTTCAGGTTGAGGTATTCCTTTTTTTTTTCGGCAAGCAGAAAAAACTGATCTCCACCATTGGCCAAGTAGTCTGAAGTAATTACTTTGTAGTTTTTAGAAGTATCAAGAAGCACTCCATTAATCATAATCTCTAGTGGTTCCTTATTTTTTATTTTAAAACGCACGTTACTCACAGGCGCTCCATCTCTTGATGCGATGATTTCAAACACCTTTTTTATTTCACTTCCGGACAGAGGAACAACCACCAACTCATTTTCAAAAGGCATCAGTTCAAAAACGTTTCCGCGAGTGATCTTTCCCTTTGGAAGATCTGCTCTCAGTCCGCCACCGTTGAAGAAAGCGAAGTCCGCCCTTGTATAAGTAGAAGTGTAATAATTTTCATTTCCAACTTCGAAGCAAACATCAGAAACAAAATTGCCGAGCAAACTTTCCGGCTGTCCCTTGGTTAGTTGCGTGTCAGAAGTTGCAATTACCTCATTCATCGTGCCTGACATTCCTGCACGGAAGGGTGAAATAACTTTTTCAATGGAAGAATCAATCGTTGCATTTGCAGAATCGTTGAAAGAATACTCTTTCATTTCTGTCTTTGTGATTTTTCCTGTCTGGTTACAAGCCACGCCCAGTATAGGAAGAAGAAGAATGAAAGAAAATTTGCCTGCTGTCATTAGTATGAGAAAAAAACCTGCAACAAGGTTAGAGAAAAGATTGTTCCAATTTTCACTTCAATGAAAATTTATTTTTGAAAAATAAATATTTTCGGAGAAGCATTATTTAAAGAATATTATTTGCTAAATCGCTTCACTTCAGCAAATAATTTTTGTATAAAAAAAACTCTTTGGAATAAATTATGTATTTGACAGAAATTAAAATCCGTGTCCGCTACGGAGAAACAGATCGCATGGGATATGTTTACTACGGAAACTACGCTGAGTATTTTGAAGTGGCAAGAGTAGAAGCGCTGCGCAATCTCGGTTTCAGTTACCGGAAATTAGAAGATGAAGGCATCTTGCTTCCTGTTCTCAACTACTCAGTAAAATACCTGAAGCCCGCTTTCTACGATGATGAACTCACCATCAAAGTTAGTATCATTGAAATTCCGCTGGTGAGAATAAAATTTGAATACAAAATTTACAACGAGAAAGATGAGTTGACCACAGTAGCGGATACTACTCTTGTTTTCATCAATCGTGCAACAAACAAACCGTGTCAGGCACCGGAAGACTTTCTTGAATCACTGAAGAAATTTTTTTAGCCGCAGATTGGCACAGATTTGAAAAAGAAAAACGCCTGCTGAAAATCTCAACAGACGTTTTCACTTAAAATTAAATTTTCTATCTTACTCCATGCATCATCTTTTTCAATATTGGAGAAATGCAGAGTAAAATAATTCCTGCAAGTAAAGGAAGAATAACAAACATAAATACGAACTCATACAGGTTATGAATGGTAAATCCTGCAAAATGCGTGTAGCTTGTTTGAATGTTGAGGTCTTTCAACTTTGTTAACTGGTCAGCAGTTGGCGTAATCTTGCTATCGAGAACATCTTGCAAATTAATTCCGAGTTTTTGCTGTGCCTCAATAAATTTTGGTCCGGTAGCAGGAAGCAATGCGCCTAATGTTCCGCTTAATGCATATCCGGCTGCGTTTGCAAGAAACCAAACTCCCATCAACAAAGAAGAAAATCTCCGCGGTGCAAGTTTTGCAACCAATGATAATCCGATTGGAGATAAGCATAGCTCCCCAATGGTATGAAACAGATACATTACGCCAAGCCATATAACACCAATCTTGGCAGAATTTTCCAATCCTTTTACCTGCGAGGCAAGAATGTAATAACCTATTGACATAAACAATAATCCATATCCCATTTTTGCAGGAGCAATTGGGTCTAAATTCTTTTTAGCAAGTTGCACCCAAATCCAGCTAAACGGAAATGCAAGAAGAATAATAAAAATAGCATTGAAATTTTGCACTTGGCTCGGTGGCATGTCCCATCCTAAAATGTGGCAATCGGTTTGTTGATCGGCAATAAATGTAAGCGAGCCACCTGCCTGTTCAAAACATCCCCAGAAAAACATTACAAAAAAACTAACGAAGTAGAGAACAAAAATCCGTTGACGTTCTACTTTAGTGAGTGTTTTATCGGTAACAATTAAATAAGCAACGCTTAATGCTGCTGCGTAAATAAAAGGATACAACCACGCTTTAATCGGATTGATGCTTGCATCGGCTGCAAAGTGAAATCCAAAAGTGAGTAGAACAGCCAATACTAACGTTGTAATAAGTGAAGTACCTGAAAATTGCGCCTTTTCTGATTCACCGTGTTCGTTAAGAGCATTATCAGTTTTCGCGGTTGGTTTTTCACCAATAGGTTTTCCTTCCGGAGTTATGATGTATTTATTTTTTAAAAAATAAAAAACAAATGTTCCAGTTACCATCGCAAGTGATGCAGCAAGAAATCCCCATTTGAATGCGGACACATCGCGAATGTCTCCGGTTTTTACATCACCAACAACAGAGCAAATAAAATTTCCGAGTAATGCTCCAATATTTATTCCGAGATAAAAAATGGTGAATGCAGAATCCAAACGTTTGTCAGCTCTTGGGTAAAGACTTCCAACCATTGAGGAAATATTTGGTTTGAAAAATCCATTTCCAAATATGAGAATGAACATTGAACACATTGATAAGGTTCGAGCCAATTCGAGATTGGATGCGTACATGGAAGCACTGCAAAACAAAAGCAGTTGACCGACAGCCATTGCCGATCCGCCCCATAAAATACATGAACGGTTTCCAAGAAAACGGTCGGCAATAAAACCGCCAAGCATTGGAGTAAGGTAACACAGCGCTAAAAATCCACCATAAATAATTGCGGCATCTGCATCGCTGTATTTCAAAGCGTTTACCAGAAACAATGCGAGGATGGCGCGCATGCCATAAAAATTAAATCGCTCCCACATTTCAGTGGTAAATAATACATAAAGCCCCTTAGGGTGGCCGCTGTTGTTGTTACTCATACTGGTTGGTTAAAGTTTAATTGTTATGTTACTTTTCTCAAACGATACATTCTATCTTATACATTTCTCTTGTTGCCGAATCGCAGAGCGGTATAAATTTCTTATACAGTTCTCTTATCTCATCTGTATTCATCCACATTGCGTTTACTGCATTGAGATTAAGAAAACTTTTTAAATGTAATTCGTGAACGATCCGGTAGCATGTTCCACTCATGTCACTCATCAATCGCATCTGCGGAGGATTTACTGTCTTCTTCGCTCCGGCATAAATTTCTTTCCAGATGGCAATAGCTTCTTTTGCTTTGCCGAACTTCAGATTAAAAACTACTCGTGAAATAATCATGGCTTTATCTTCAAATTATATTTCATCTTCAATTTTAAAAAACTCTCTTTGTGCTCGCTCGCATAGCGGAATAAATTTCTGATAAAGTGTTTGAAATTTTTCTGTAGTTCCCCAGACGGCTTGCTTCTGATTGAGATCAATCATGTCTTTAATGTACAATTCCACTACGAGCGTGTAGGATTCTCCGCTCATGTCAGACAGCAGGCGCATTTCAGGAGTTTTCATTCCTGTATTCTTGCTGCCTTCCAAAATCTCCTTCCAGATGGCAATAGCTTCCTTCGCCTTGCCGAATTTGAGATAAAAAGTATTTCGTTCGATAACCATTATTGAAAATTCTATCGGACAAATATGGAAAACTTTGCTGTGAAAAAAAATTTTAGTTGCGTTAGCATCCTGTTAATGTTAGAATTTCCTTTGCTAATCTGCAAATCTGCGGCTATTTTTATTTCATTTGCATTACTTAAGTAAAGCTCATCATGACTGAAAACGGAAATGTAGAAACCAAAACCGAAAGCGGAATTGCTATGGTTACTTTTTTTCATCCACAGAGTAATTCGCTGCCGGGCGTTCTTCTTCAAAAACTTGCTGTTGAAATTACCGCTGCGGGAAATAATGCAGATGCAAAAGTGATCATTCTGAAAAGTGAAGGAGAGAAAGCATTTTGTGCAGGCGCATCGTTTGATGAGTTGATCTCCATTAAAAATCTTGAGGAAGGGAAAAAATTTTTCTCCGGCTTTGCTGCTGTCATTAATGCCATGCGCAACGCACCGAAGTTCGTAATTGCACGCATGCAGGGAAAAGCAGTTGGAGGTGGCGTGGGGCTTGCCTGCGCTGCTGATTATACACTTGCGCACGACAGCGCTTCAGTAAAGCTGAGCGAGCTTGCTGTAGGCATTGGCCCGTTTGTAGTAGGGCCTGCTGTGGAACGAAAGATTGGAGCTTCTGCCTTTTCGCAACTCGCTATTGATGCCACTGAATGGCGCACTGCTCAATGGGCAAAAGCAAATGGATTGTATGCGGAGATTTTTTCTTCTGCTGAAGAGTTAGACCGCGCGGTGATGACGCTTGCGCAAAAACTTGCTGCAAGCAATCCTGAAGCGATGAGTGAATTGAAAAAAGTTTTCTGGAATGGCACCGATCATTGGGACACTCTTTTAATTGAGCGCGCTGAAATAAGCGGGCGGCTTGTGCTTTCTGATTTTACAAAGAAGGCGATTGAGAAGTTTAAAGCGGGAACGAAAAAATAGATTTAGGCACCAATCGGTTTCTGTTTTCCTTCTCTAAAGAAACACAATTTCAACATCTTTTATTTTCTTGAAGTCCTTATCCATAGTAACAATGGATAATTTAAAATGCTTTGCAACTTCGAATTGGTAGGCATCGTCATAATCCAAACCTAATTTTTTCGCACTGCTGCTTACATGGCTTTGACGCGGAACCGGAAGAGCACAAATAGTTACCATTCCGGTTACATCTTGACAAAAACTATCGTAGGCATCAAAGAGTTTATTTCTGAACATTGCTATTCCAATGGAGTATAGCGTAAAATCCGAAAGGTGACATGATGTTGAATTCTTTATCAGAAATTCTTTGCAGGCAGTTGCCTTCTGCTGAGCTAATAGTATTTCAAGAAAAATGTTTGTATCGAGCAGGTACATCCTACTTCCAGATTTGATGCTGAAGGTCAACCGAACTTGTTCCTTTAAGTTTGCTTTTCAATGCTCCTTCCCATTCAAAATTTTTCAATATTTTTTTTGAAGAGGCCTTACGAGATAATTTGTTTTTCGAAATTAAAAAATCAATAAAGTCCGCAACTTGCTGCTGCAAGGATTTGGGTAATGATTCAATGCGCTGAAATAAATCGTTGCTCATTTTTTTTCTTCAAAGATAAATCTTCCGCTCACATTATGCAATACAGGGTTTATTCCCCCTTGCGCAACTGCTAAAGCTAAGGCGGTTCGCGGCCGGGGCTTAGGGCGCTTGCACTATTAGCTTCTGCACCGCATTCCCCTTCTCGGTTTGCAGTTTTACAAAATAAATTCCGGAAGGCAATGCAGGATGCACAGTGCATGATGCACAATTGCTGAGAGGCTCGGTGTACATTTTCTCTCCAACCACATTGTAAATTTCTATCTGCGCATTTTGCAGTTGCGCTGTAATGCTTATGGTGAAGGTGGAAGAGGTGGGGTTGGGGGAAAGGGAAATACTATTTGAAAAATTCATTTCATACACTCCATCAGTTGAATCAGGGGCGTACTCCCAGAAGTCTTTGTAATAAATACCCTGCGTAGAATTTGAAACACATCCTGTTCCAATATATCCTCTCTGACCAATAGAAAAACCACAAGTGGATCCTCGAACGGTTCCTCCAAAATTACTTTTCTGCAACCAAGTATCAGTTAATGGATCGTATTCCCAAAAATCATTTAAAAATGTTCCCCAAGTAATTCCTGTTCCTAAATATCCTTTATTTAGAATAGCAAATGCAACTGCCCCAGTTCTTACCCCTCCAGGAAAGTTTGCTTTTTGATTCCATGTATTCATCGTGGTGTCATATTCCCAAAAATCATCGTATAAAGTATCACCTAAACTTCCTGTTCCAACAAAACCTTTCGCCCCAATTGAAAATCCAATGGGATTGTCTCTTGCCCCTCCAATAAAATTTGCTTTCTGTGTCCAAGAATTAACGAAAGGATCATATTCCCAAAAATCGGTGCTGCCATTTCCAGTGCCAGCATAACCTTTTGTCCCAACAGAAAAACCAAAAGCATTATTTCTCATTCCGCAACCAAAATTTGCTTTTTGTAACCAAGAGTTTGCGGCCTGATCGTATTCCCAAAAATCATCCGTTCCGTTTCCTGTGCCAACATATCCCTTATTGCTAATTGAAAAAGCAATCGCATACGCTCTTGACGTTCCACCTATACTTGCCTTTTGAGTCCAAATATTTAGAGACGGGTCATACTCCCAAAAATCGTTTTGAAAATTACCTCCCAATATTTGTCCTCCTCCGATATAACCCTTGTTGCCAATTGTCAAACTTATTGCACCGCCTCTTTCTGGTCCTCCACAGTTTGCTTTTTGTATCCAAGAATCTGCTTGAACAAGATGTGAGACGCTGCTGAATAAAACAATAACAAAATTTTTTCTCATAAATCCTCAAACGCTAATTTACGAGATTTATTTTGCAAACTCAAAGTAAATTGCTCTCAATAATAATTCGTCAAATAAGTTTAGAAAAAAATTGCACACGGCTCTTCTGCAATTCTTATTTTAAATGTTTACTTTTCTTCACAAAACGCATACGTCAACCAGTCAAGAAAATTAAATTTCTCTCAAAGGTAGCCTTACCACAGATTCTGGCTGGAGAAGAAAAGAATTATTGAAATTAACCAATGATGAGGATTGGCTAAGTACATGAACTCACTTTTTAAGCAAAAAAAAGGTTTTTCCCGTTACCGAACCTCCCAGTAACGGAACTGAGCGGCTCAGTTCCTTGTCTGAACGATTCGTTTCCTTTACTAAATCACTCAGTTCCTTGTTTCAATGACTCGTCTCCGTTACTGAATCACTAATTTTCTTGTCTGAGTGGTTCGTTTCCTTTACTGAGTCATTCATTTCCTTGTCTGAAAGATTCGTTTCCCTTTCTGAGTCACTGATTTCTTTGTTTGAGTAATTCGCTTCCTTTTGTGAATCAATCAGTTCCTTCACTGAACGACTCGTTTCCTTTACTGAGTCATTCATTTCCTTGTTTGAGCAATTCGTTTCCGTTACTGAATCACTCAGTTCCTTGTTTGAGCGATTCGTTTCCGCTTCTGAATCATTCGCTTCCTTGTCTTAAAGGATTCTTTCCGTTAGTGAACAACTAAAACGCATATGTCAACCCGCCCAGAAAATTAAATTTCTCAGATGGGTAACCGTACCACTGCTCATAGCGTGAAAAGAAAAGATTGTTCATGTTGAAATAAAAACTCAACACTTTGCTGTAGCGGTATTCAGCACCGAGGTTGAAATCGAGATAGCCATTTATCTTTTGCGCAACCACCTCGTGAGTGCTGTCCGCACTAAATGTGCGCGCATATTGGCTGCCTGCTGAAAGCAGCGTAGCATTCACCTGTATCTTATCCTTCAGGTTGTATTTAATCATCAGCCGCAACTCGCTGCTTGGTTTGTGCCATGCATATTTTTCCAGGTCAGTTTGATAATTGTAATAATCATACGCCAGGGCAACGTTAAGTTTCTCGTTATTGCGGTATGCAACTTCAGCATGAAGGTCTAAAACTTTTGCGCCATCATACACGATATTGAACATGTTTGAATGATGAGTGCTGTCGGAATTATTTACGTACAAAGCAGTATCGTTCCAGAATAGAGGCATGTCCGTCACCTTCGAGTATTTCACCATGACATTAAAAGAGACCTGGCTGGAGAAATTTCCTTTCAGTCCACCATCAATCACAATGTCGTTGCTTTGGTTGTGAGTCAGTTTAACTGATGGAAGCGTGAATGGATTTTCATCCGTAAGCGTTTTGTAATTTGTCTTCTGAAGGTTGCCTGTTACATCTGCAAAAATATAAACAATGTGTTCGGCAATGGGCACAGAAACATTTACATCAGGATAAAAATGCGCGGCAGTGGGACCGGAGTTGTGTTCGATAGAAAAATTGAACCCGATGTTGAGATGAATTTTATCAAAGTCCCGCTTGAAATACGGACTCATCGTTACAATATTCCGTGAGAGGTCAGAATTGATGTCGAACTTTTCAAAATCAGCATCCTGTTTTTTGAAATAGTCGAAAAGCAAATTCAATCCGAAATAATTTTCATCAAACTTTTTCCCTGCCCCTCCATGCACAATAAAATCATTTTCATTCACACCAAACAAATCATTCAGTCCATTGTAAACGAACGTGGCGTTGTAATCAAGATGGCTATCCGTAATCCAGTTGCTTTTTATTCCGAGTTCAAAATTGAAATTGTTGAAGCGCTGCTTCGAGTCATCGGGCTTTATGCTGATCACAGAATCAGTAACGTCATGCTGCCCATAGTAACCAAAGTAATGAAACACATCGCGCTGATAACGGAAATTGCTATTGAAGGTAGCGTTATCTAAAAAATATTTTCCACTCACCTCTGCAGCATTATGACTGAACATACCCGAGTTGGTGGTAGTTGTCGGCCGTCCTGAGAAATGAGAGAGATGTACACCGACCTGTCCTGTCTTTGAACGAAGTGAGTTGTAAAATAATTCCCCTGTGTAAGTATCATAACTGCCAAGACCGAGTTTTGCAAGCGTGTGATACAATTTCGGAATCGGTTCCTCTTTTATTTTCACAGCGCGTATTACTCCCGCTTCAAAATTTGTTTCTAATTTTTTCGGAGCAATGTTGTAATCCATCTTTGGCGGAACTGAATACGAAGTGTCGCCATCAGGCGTCTCGCTGATCTTGTTCGATTCTGCAAGCACGGGTTTGTAATCTTTCACGATCACATATTCTTTGTCGCCAAGTTCTTTGTCCTGCGCGAGAGAATAAAACGCAACAAGATTCAACAGTGCCATTGATAAAATATATTTTTTCATTTTTTCTTATTCCTCAATTTGGATTTGGTTTTTCATCATGCATTGTGAATCGTGCATTGCACATCAATTCCCGGTAGTATCTACAGGTTCTTCTTCCTGTTTCGGTTTCTTCGCATCAATATTTTTATCTTCCGAAGAAATCAGTTCATTGAATTTTTGTTGTGCCACTATTTTCAAATCTTCAGCATCATCCGGATCTTTCTGATAATTCTCTAAAATGCTTTTGTAAGTTTCCTTCGCCTGAAACGTATCGCGCTGCGCGCGGTAATTATCTCCGAGGAGAATAAAACCTTTTGCAATCCAGAAATCGTAACCCGGCACCTGGTTCTGAAGTTTGATCACAAGCTCCTTGCATTCTTTATAGTTGTTAAGTTTGAATTCAATTAAAGCTAGATTGTAATTTGCTTCGGCCGTCATTTCCGAATTAGTTCGCTTGGAAACAATCGTGAGTTCATCCTTTGCCGTTGTCAGGTCTTGTTTTGTCATTGCAGAAAGACCTTTGATAAGATGAGCTTCATTCTGCAAATCTTTATCTGCACCGGATGCAATCAGTTTATCTGCGTTTGTAATTGCCTTGTCATACTGAAGAAGTTTGTATGAGCAGCGCATCTGTCCTGCCTGTGCAGTAATGATATTGTCGCGAACTTCAGCAACGGATTCAAGTTGTTCAAAATTGGTTTGCGCGGCTCCAAAATTTTTCAACTTGAAATTGATTGTAGAAGCATACAGCAACGATTTCTCAGTGAAAGCATTTTTACTTTGCGCAATCACAAAGTTGTAACCACTCAATGCCGTTTCGAATTGCTTGCCTCGATACTGACAATCTGCTTTGTAATAATTCGCATTGATACGGAATGCACCATCAGGAAATTTTTTTAGATAATTGTCCATCTCTTTGGTTGCATCATCACAATTTCCCTGCGTGTAGCGCAACTCTGCCGATTCATACACCAACGAATCCTGCGCTGCAAGGGACACATCAGCATTGGGAACATTTTTTATATAAGCAAGATAATCATCAACCTTGTTTTGACTCACTGCGATATTCTTCAACTGCGCCAAAGCTTCTTTCGATTCAGAAGTATGCGGATATTTAGTTACAATTGATTTGTAAGTGGCAACTGCTGCTTCATCCTGCTTGCTGTTGTACTGCACAAGACCGAGTCCAAGCATTGCCTTCTTTACATAACTGCTCGAAGGATAATCGTTGATGATTTTCTTGTACCACATAGTTGCCTGGTCGTTATCACCCTTTATCAAACTTGCATTGGCGGCTTCATACAGCGCGTCATCAAAATAAATTGACTTGGGGTATTGATTAAATATTTTCTGAAGCGTGGCAACCTTCTCACTTGTCTTATTCTGAATTCCGAGAATCACTGCTTTCTGATATAAAGCATAATCGCTGCTCTGCGCTTTGTTGTCAATTGCCTGAGAATAATAATCAGCAGCATTGGAACGGTCGCCCATCATAAAAAACGAATCGGCAATCCGCAGCAACGCATCATTATACCTCGCATTGTCCGTCTGCGATTTTTCTTTGATGTATTTGCGAAACCAACTTTGTGCGTTGTTATAATCTTCCTTTTTGAAATAGCAATAACCAAGATTGTAATTCGCGAGGTTGTAATATTCAAGTCTCAAGGCAGCGGGTGTGAAGAGAAAATCGCTGTAGGACTTTTGCGCTTCTTCAAAATCGCGTTGTTTGAATTGTGCTTCACCTTTCCAATACAAGGCAGCTGCAACAAACTTCGGTTCCTTCGGATTTTTCATTGACGAATTGAAAAGTGCAATGCACTCGGGAAGTTTGTTGTCCATGAAAAGTTCTACTCCTCTGTAGTAAGAAACTTTCTGATAAGCCGCTTTTAGATTGTCTGTTTTGTTTTTTACGTTCTCAATTGCAGTGAGCGCATCCTTGTAATTTTTTGTTGACGCATACATGTTCACTAGCATCTCATTGCATTCATCGCTATGCTTTCCTTGCGGAAAATTAGTTGTGTAATTTTTAAATGCTTCTAACGCTTTTGATTGAAAGTTCAACTCATAACTCAGTTTCGCATAGTTGAATTGCGATTCTTCACGAATCATTTCATCGTATTTCATGTTGCCTGCGCTTTGAAAAGCAGTGCGCGCGCTTTGCTTATTGTTCGTTTTCAGAAAGCAATCTGCAAGCTGATAATACCCGTACTGCGCAAGTGAATCATCGCGGTCAGCTACCCTTTTGAAATACGGAATTGCTTTGTCGCAATCTCCTATTCGAGCATAACAATATCCCAGTTGATAATAATCCACACGCGTTGCCGCTCCTGAATTTTTTTCATAATCGGTGATGTATGGAATTGCTTCTTTGTAATTTTCCTTTCGATAGTTCGATTCCCCGATCATCCGCCCGATCTCCATCGCATTTTTTGTACTCGCGCTGTCCATCAGTGGCGGTGCATACTTCAGCACTTCATCGTATTTGCCCTGCAGATAATAAATCTGCGTGATGTAGTAAGGAGCAACACCACCGAACGATTCACTGTCCTGTAATTTCAAAAAACATTTCAAGGCCGTTTCGTAATTCTTGCTCACGTACATCATGTGCGCATAATAATATTGCGCAGCGGAAGCGTACTTGCTGTTTCCGTCCTTCACATTAAAAAACGCTTTCGCTGATTTGTCGTAACCGCTGATCATGTAATACGCATACCCTGTCTTGAAATAATATTCATCGCGGTCGCTCTGCGAAAGAGAATTTGCTTCGATTTTGTCAAACCATTCAATGGATTTTTTCCAGCGCCTGAGTTTATAATAATATTTTCCGAGTTCAAACTGTGCTTCGCTATAGCGCGCACTTTCAGGAAAATCTTTCATAAATTTCAGGAGGCGGTACTCGGCATCTTTATTGAAAAGTTCTACTGCACATTTTGCAGCGAGGTAAGCAGAGTTTAGTTTTGCATCAAGCGAAATATCTTTTGAAACAGCGGTTGCATCAAATTCTTTTTGAGCGGCACCGTACTTCTGTTTATTGAAAAGTTCGAGGGCGAGACGATATTTATTTTCCGCATCAGTATAAATAACTGTTTGCTGGGCATACACTAAAGTCATCTGCCAGCAAAGCAGCAGGAACAAAATTTTCTTCATTGGGAGTTGTTGGGAAGGATAAACGGCTTCCGCTCAAAAATATTTCAAGCGAGTGAGCAGATGCCTGAATGACAAGTCATTTAACCAACAAAGTTTTGCACACGAAACAAAGTAAGAATAGGCAGCCTAATGAAAAGAAAGATCATAGAAAAATCTTATACGATGGTCGGTATATCATCCTTCTGCAATTCGAAATGATCTTCTTCCTCTTTGTGTTTCATAATCCGCTCCAATGCATCAGGCACAACATCACTGCAGATGGTAATGAAACTTCCCTTCTTCGCGTGCTTAATAGCGTAGTCAATCGCTTCGGGTTCGCTCGGAATTACTTTCACAATTTTAGTTGAATCAATGTTTTTAATTCCCTTCGTGATGAGGTCAATAATTTCCTGTTCGGTTTTTCCACGAAGGTTTCTGTCCTGGCGAATAATAATTTCATCGAAAATGTGTGCGGCAATTTCACCCAGTTGAATAGTGTCCTCATCGCGCCTATCACCTACTCCGGCAATGATTCCGACTTTCGGTTTCGCTTCAATCTTATCCAGAAATTTTCCGATTGCCTGAAATCCCGCAGGGTTGTGCGCGTAGTCAACCATCACTGTAAACCTCCGGAACTGGAACATGTTCATGCGCCCAGGAGTTTGTGTAGGTGAAGGAATAAATGTTTCAAGAGCAAGACGAATATCTTCCACCTTGAAACCCTGAGCAAAAGCTGCAAGCACGGCCGGCAGAATATTCTGAATCATAAAAACCGCTTTGCCTGAAAATGTCAGAGGAATGGTTACTACTTTATCTACACGAATTTTCCAACTGCCTTTGCAAATGGTGATATAGCCGTTCTCAACTACAGCAGCTACTCCATTGTTATCGGTGTGTTCTTTAATGCGCGGATTATTTTCGTCAAGAGAAAACAGCGCGATGTTGCAAGCCAATCCTTTTCTCATGTTGTACACGAGATCATCATCAGCATTCAGAATTGCATAACCAGATGCCAACACACTTTCAGGAACTACAGCTTTCACACGCGCCATGTCTTCAACCGTGTTGATGTCTTTTAAGCCGAGATGATCTGCTTGCACATTTGTAACGATGCCGATGTCGCAATTGTGAAAACCAAGACCAGCTTTTAAAATTCCCCCGCGCGCGCACTCAAGTACTGCAAACTCAACCGTAGGATCTTTCAACACAAACTCTGCACTGAGGGGACCAGTGCAATCTCCCTGCTCCACCATTCTGTTGTGAATATAAATTCCGTCAGTTGTTGTGAATCCCACTTTGTAGCCCATTGTTTTCACGATGTGTGCAATCAATCTGGTTGTTGTAGTTTTTCCATTCGTGCCACTTACAGCAATTACAGGAATGCGCGATGATGATCCAGCAGGATAGAGCATATCAATAACCGGCTCGGCTACGTTGCGTGGCAATCCTTCAATCGGTGCAAGGTGCATACGGAAACCAGGACCTGCATTTACTTCGAGAACTGCTCCGCCATTTTCGTGAAGCGGTTCGCGAATATCAGGACTCATAATATCAATTCCGCAAATGTCGAGACCGATGATGCGCGCAATGCGTTCTGCCATGAATACATTAAAGGGATGAACAATGTCTGTTACATCTGTGGAGGTTCCGCCTGTACTTAGGTTGGCTGTGCGCTTGAGATGCAACTCCTCTCCGTTTTTCAAAATACTTTCAAGCGAAAGATTTTTCTCAGTGAGCATGTCTTCAGTCATCTGATCAACCTTGATGGATGTCAAAACTTTTTCATGACCATATCCTCTACGTGCATCACTGTTGACGATGTCAATCAGTTCGCGCACGGTATGTTTGCCATCACCCGTTACCATTGCAGGGGTACGTCTTGCAGCAGCAATAAATTTGTAATCAACAACGAGAAGGCGATGATCGTATCCTGTGATAAACTTTTCGATGATTACTCCGCGAGAAACTTTTTTCGCAAGATGCAGTGCTGCTACTGCTTGCTCCCAATTGATTACGTTGATCGTTGCACCGCGCCCGTGATTTCCTCCGACAGGTTTCAATACTACAGGATAACCAATGCGCTTGACTGCTGTTTCCAGGTCTTCTTCATCATACACTACTCTTCCGCGAGGAACGGGAATTGACATTGCTTCGAGGAGGTTTTTTGTTTCCTCTTTGTCACATGCAATTTCAACGGCAATGCTACTTGTAGTGCTTGCAACAGTTGCCTGAACTCTTTTTTGGTTCACGCCATATCCAAGCTGAACCAATGAATGACGGTTTAATCTTATCCACGGAATTTTTCTTTTGATTGCTTCTTCAACAATACTTCCTGTTGAAGGACCGAGGCGTTCGTCTTCGCGAATCTCACGCATTGTTTGAATGTCTTCTGTAAGATCATATGCTTCTCCTTTTACCAATGCTTCAGCAATGCGCACTGCACATTTCGCTGCATATACTCCCACTTTTTCTTCCATGTAAGAAAACACAACATGATACACACCAAGTTCTCCAGTACCGCGCGTGCGACCGAAACCAGTATCCATCCCTGCAAGTGTTTGAATTTCGAGAGCAATGTGTTCAATTACGTGACCGATCCATGTGCCTTCGCGCACTCGATGAAAAAATCCTCCGCGTACATTTTCGCTGCACTCATGTTCAACCATCGTTGGAAACATTTTTTCCAATCGTTCCGGAAAACCGGGAATCTTATTGGAAGGTTTGTCTTCCATGTCTTCAATGTTGAGCCGCATCACAATCAGTTTGTGTCTGCGAATGCTCCAGTAGTTGGGACCGCGCATGGCGCGAATGTCAAGTATCTTCATTTTGAGTAATTAGCGGTTGAGTTTGTTTGAAAAACCGTTTTCAAACCTACAATGATTTTTTTCAATTACAAAAAGAAGAATTGGAAAAGGTTCTGTCCGTTTTCAATTTCCCTGCCTTCCTGCATTCCAGTGTAGGCCTCAGCATTAATACGGAGGGTTGCTCTGAGGCAAACCCATTAGAGGGTGAGCGATGGCATAGAAAATTTTGCGACTGAAATTCAAACAGCTTCTTATTGTTGAGTTGAATCTTCAAGATTTAAAATCTAAGATGATAATTTTATTTCTGATAAAATAATTTTTGCCCCCTGATCACATTCCAGTAAAGCAGCAAGTCAGTTTTATCTTTTGAATCTGCAGTATCAAGTTCCAGCCCCCAATTTAACAGCGAACAATTATTATCAATGAAGACAACTCTTTCAGTTGAATGTGCGAGCTTTTCCATTGCACTTCTTTCGCAGCTATTGGCTTTTACAATTCCTCTTTCGGCATATATGTAATGAGCTGAAATCAAAACTATCGAAACTATGAAACAAATCCTGTAATATCTGCCCCGCAATTTTTTAAGTATGTACAAATTAAAGTAAGAGTAAAAAAGAAGAAGAGCAATGGTGATTGGCAATATGGTATCCCACCGCACAATGTCAGAACGATAGGCACGGTAACCTCCGAATGGTAACATCAAAATGTAAATTAAAGAAAGCACTCCGAACCACTTAAATAATTTCAGAATTTTTTTTGCCTCAATGTCGGGAGACAATTTGGATACAATAAATGAATTGACAACTGTTACAAAAACTAAAATTGTTTGCGCCCACTTATCTGTATACTGGTGCCAAAAACCTCCCGACAAACGGGCGTAACGCGTTGAAAGCGGTACTGTTTCCCAAAGGTTTTCCGAGTTGTGGGTTCCGAGATAAAATGAATATAAGCATAAAAGGATAGCGAAGAGAAAAAAAACTGATAGAGTGGATGGAATATTTTTCAGAGCAAGATAAATGCGCGAACCAGAAGATTGAATTGAAGAGACGCCTTTAAAATTTTTAACCAAATGATTTAAAATAACAGATGAACATACCAGAATAATGACCGGGACATTCAATGGACCGTTAAATGAAATAATAATTGTCAGTAAAATTAAAAGCGCGTTGCCTTTCCAACCGAAGTTGAAACTCTTTCTGCCAGCTAACGCATTAAAGAACGGAAGAAAAAAAAGCGTAACAAGTGTAATTGACAGGGTATAAAAAAATGTATATGTAATAGAGCCGTCAAGAATGGCCATCTCCCTATAATAACCGTTAGGAAAAGTTTGAAAAAAGGGATAGATAAGAGAACATGCTAGCAGGAAATCAATGTCAAGTATGTTTTTTTTGTTGGTTACATAAGAAGCAATTAGAAAGATAAGAAAAAACTGTATGCAGATTTTGATAAGTGCACAGGAGATATAAATGCTGTCAATAGGAGCAAATATTTTTTGAAGCAGCAATGGAGCAGTTTTAAAATAACCCATTAAAGAAAGATGCGCGAAGTAGCGGTTTGTTGCTGCATAAACTGAATCATGTAAAAGAACATTCATTCCAAAAGGATCCTTCATAACGGTCATATAATTCTTCACAGGAACTACAATGGCAGGCAAGTCACCATCCAGTTGTGTATAATAATACCTGGTGAATGAAATACAGATACCGTAAATTAGAAAAGCACTTAAAAAAAATTTTAAGAGAATGATTTTGGGGAAATATTTCTTTTTCTCATTCATGAGTTTACCGCTCTTCTTTTCTGCACAAGAAAACTTTAGGTTTTAATTTGGAATTTGTGACTACGGATTATTATCATCATTACGAACTGTGAAAATTCTTTCTCGACAGAAAGTTTCTTTTTCTTCTGACGGATAACTGTATTGATTACAAGTTGTGACCAGAATGGGTTCATTGGTTTTCAAAGATAGGAAACTGAACAGATTTGAAAATTTGAAGACGAGTTGATTTGAAGATGAACAGCCGGAAGAAGATTCGAAGACATGTTGAGAACACATGATCATTCACCTGTGCAGAAATACTGATACTATTATATTTGCGCCCGTACTTAAAACACAATAATGGAAATTCCAAAAGGAAAACTAATTGCCATCGGTGGAAATGAAGATAAAGGAACGGAGCCCGAACCGAACTTTCAACAGAAGAACAATCTCAACTTTTTTGAACTGCAAATCCTCAGCCGCATCGTTAACGAGGCGGGCGGGCATGATGCAAACATTGAAGTAATCACAAGCGCATCTTCCATTCCAAAGGAAGTAGGGCAAAATTACCTCGATGCCTTCGGTAAGCTGGGCTGTAAGAATGTTCATGTGATGGATATACGCAACCGCGACCATGCGCAACTTCCTGAAATGATTGATCGCATAAGCAAATGCGATGCAGTAATGTTCAGCGGGGGAAATCAGTTACGGCTCTCTTCTATTTTTGGCGGCACCGATTTTCTTGATGTACTCTACAACCGCTACCTCACCGAAACCAGTTTTGTAATTGCAGGCACAAGTGCAGGAGCAATGGCAATGAGCAACACTATGATCTACCAAGGAAACAGTGGTGAAGCACTTTTAAAAGGAGAGGTAAAAATTACGACCGGACTTGCTTTCATCCGAGATCTCATTATCGATTCGCACTTTGTAAGCCGCGGACGTTTCGGAAGATTAACACAGGCAGTAGCTGCAAATCCCTCCTGCACCGGAATAGGGCTGGGTGAGGATACCGGAGTACTCATCTCCGAAGGAAAATACTTGGAAGCCATTGGCAGTGGGCTGGTAATTGTTATTGATGGGCACAACATACGCCACAGCAATATTGCCGATCTTAAAGAGGGCTCACCAATCTCTATCGAAAACCTGATTGTGCATGTGCTTTCCAAAGGAAACTGTTACGATTTTAAAAGCCGTAAATTTTCTGCCGAGGTAACGCAGGATAGGAACTGATTTCTACGCTGGCGGAGGATGGCGTTTACTGAAAAATCTTTGAATGTGCGCGTTGGTTTTTTTGTATACCAGTATTGTTTATTCCCGAATAGTTGCGGAAATCTTACTATGTGTGAATGATGTAACTTTTTTCAATAGTTATGTAACAGATTTCAGAATAGACTCACCGTCCTTTGCAACGTAATAATTCTGTTACAAATTAAATTCAATAAAATGACGGAAAATAAAAAAGACACGCAGACAAAGCCGATTGTAAAAGGTCAATCTAAAAATGCCGGCAGCAATTCCCTGCAGGTTCCCGTCAAAAAGAAGTTTACGGGTGAAGAAAAAATAACTATCGCTACAAAGGGTGAACCAAGAAATCCATTCGACAAACAGTCCGGCAGAACGTTTTAAATCCTGCATCACAAGCTAAAATTATCCTTGAAAAGTTCAAAGCTATTCAGGGATTTTTTTTGTTTCAGGCAAATGCAGATTTAGAAACCGAGGTGTGAATGATGTAACATCTTTCTAAAATTATGTAACATAATTCAGAACAAACACTGCGTACTTTGCATTGTAATAATTCTATTACAAATTAAATTCAAATAAAATGACAAAAAATCAAACAGACCTGAAGAGTACAACTGCTCCAACAGGTAAGCAGGATCCGCAGGGTAAAACTACTCCAATCGGACATCAACAAAATCAGGGAAGCGAGCAACTTCCGGTAAATCCGAAAAAAGAAGGCAACCCTTCGGAAAAGAATATTACTGCTAAAGAAGAAAAGACACCTTCTCCAACAAAGAAGCCGTCAACTTCTACTGAAAAGCAACCCGGTAAAACATTTTAACCCGCAGGTAGCAAAAAGAAAAAACCCCTGAAGAAATTTGAAATTCTTCAGGGGTTTTCTGTTTACGGCAAATGCAGATTAGGAAACCAATGTGTGAATGATGTAACTTTTTTCTAAAGTTATGTAACATTTTTCAGTAGTAAGTCATTCACCTTTGCCACTTCAAAAAGCATCGAAGCGAGTATTTGTCGCATTAAAATTTCAAATTATGTTTCTCATTAAAAAACAATTTCAATTTCTCGCCTTCTTTATTCTTATTAGCGGTGCAGCTATTGCACAAAAAGAAACTGCGGAAGCCCACAAAGCAAGATGGAAAGAACCTGCCGGTATTGAGAATGTAAAAAATCCATTTGCCGGAGTTGCTGCTGCCAGCGACAGTGGAAAAATTACTTACATGAAAATTTGTTCGGTATGTCATGGCACTTCGGGAAAAGGCGATGGAGTTGCGGCAGCCGGCTTAACAATTAAACCTGCCGACCACACCGGCTCGCTTGTGCAAGGGGCAACTGACGGACAATTATTTTGGGAGATTACAAACGGGCATGCACCCATGCCCACTTATAAATCAATATTGACTGACAAGCAGCGCTGGCAACTGATCTGTTTCATCCGGACTCTAAAAGGCAAGTCAAAATAAAAACGAATTCTTTTATCAAAAAATACATACAATGAAAAAAACTCTATTACTTATTTTCCTGCTTACATCTATATGTTCTCTGCGCATGCTTGCACAGGATGAGAGCGGAGCCACTAAGCTCCTGGTTGGAGGGCATACTCAAATTACAGCAGTAATGGATACTGGGAGAGCAAACATCGGCAGTGCAAATTTCTCAGCTATCTTTCTATATCAGCTTTCTGATAAATTATTTGTAGAGTCAGAAATAGAAATTGAATCTACAGGCGATGCTGCCGAGTTTGGATTAGAACATGCTAATGTGGTGTGGATGGTTTGCAGAAACGTTGCCTTTCATGCCGGTCGGTTTGTTCCTCATTTCGGTATGTATCGAGGCAGATTGGGCGAAGGATTTATGAATCGCTTCCCCACACATCCTGTAGGTTCGGGTGATGGAGGCATAGGAGCGATGGTAGAAACCGGCTTTGGATTGCAGGGTGGATTTGCGGCAGGTTATTCTAAATTTAATTATGACTTGTGGTTGTCTGATGGTCCGCATCTTGATGTGTCTGCGGAGAATGCCGGTCAGTTTGATTATGAAGCTTTCAACGACAATAATAAGAATAAAGCCCTAGGCGGAAGAATCGGTTTCCTGCCTTTTTCTAATTCCTGCCTCGAACTTGGGTTCTCTTATGAGAATGCAGCAAAGACGGAAGATCAATATTCTCTCGCCAAAAGTGTGGGCGTTAGAATGCTTGCCATAGATGCAAACTTTTATCATAAAATAGATTTCCTGAAAAGCACACTGCGCATCAACGGTGAGTATAAACAGCAGGATGTAGATAAGTATGATTATCCGGTGCCCGATGATACTACTGGAGCTACACTCAGTTTTAATAATTCTTCCAATGCTTATTATGCAATGGCATCTATCCGTCCAACAGGATCGGAGAATGCCATTGTGCGCAATTTTGAACTGGCATTTCGCTATTCTCAATATACAACTCCCATAGGTGCTCCCTGGGGAGCGCACGATCAGATCGCTGATGCTATTATTGTTGATCCTGTTACAAATATTCCGCTATCAAAAGTTAGCCAAACAACTATTGCTTTAGATTATTGGCTTAAGTGGAATTGCCTTATAAAGCTTGCTTATCAGACGGAGACAAATGTTTCAAATAAAGTATTTCTGCAATTGTATTACGGCTTCTAATCAACTTAAACAATAACAAGAAAATAAAATGAAAAAAGTAATTATACTAATTGCAATCATAATTTCAGGAAGCGCGATGTTACTCAGCAGTTGCGCACCTGTTCAAAAAATAGCAGAGAAGACTGGCGCACAATTGTGGGGTGAGAATTGCAACCGTTGTCACAGTGCCCCTTCACAGGATCAGTATTCTAAAGATCACTGGATAATAATAGGCACACACATGCAATTGAAAGCCGGCATTACTCATGATGAAGAGACAAAAATTGTTGCATTTCTCAGGGGAGAGCAATGAACAGTTGATAAACCTGATTTCACTTTTCTAAAAATGCAATCATGAACCGTATCTCCATATTTATTTTATCCGCATGGATCACTTTATCGGTTGTGAGTTGCAGTTCTAACCAACAACCGTTTGAAGGGATTAGTTCAAAAGACACAAGCATACATCAAATGACGTTGGCTGAAATGCTAACGGATGACCATAAGGGAATTGGTGACTACACTAATGTGGTGCTTGGTCACCCTTTAGATAAATCTATGATTGCAATAGGCAAGCCAATCTTTGAAACAAAATGTTTAGCATGTCATACCCTTACCGATGACAAGCTGGTAGGTCCCGGATGGAAAGGTGTAACCGACCGCAGAACCCCGGAATGGATTATGAACTTTATTACCGACCCCGACATCATGATTGACAAAGACCCTGTTGCTCACAAGATGTTTGCAACTTCATTGGTGCGAATGCCTAATCAGCAAATAACAGGAGACGAAGCACGCGGCATTCTTGAATTTATGAGAATGAATGACGGAAAGAAATAGCTTAGTTTATACAGTTGCCATTATGCGCACCGGCTCACTAAGTATGCTGGTTCCTTTTCCGTTTCCACAATAGAACTGAACATAGTAATTTTTGCCACCTGTTAATCCTGAAAAGCTCTTTACGCGGTCTTTAGATACATCTAACAAAAGAAAGATAGTACCTAAAGCCGAAAAATTGAACTGACCATCTATAAAAATGCTGTTTAAAGAATCGGGCGAGGTGCTGCACACCGCGCCATAGAACTCTGCAAACTCCATGCGGTCGCATTCGCTTTCAATTTTGCCGTTTCCCTTTGCCGTTCCGGTTACACCAGTCGGGGTTCCCGGAGCAGGTTTAGCAACTCTTACGGTTTTAGTTGGTGTAAAACCTGCTGCTATAATGGTAGCTTCATTTCCGTCCGCAATCGGATCTACATATTTGGCCGTTTCATCAAGAGCATCCATTAATAATCCCTTGGCTGCTAAGAAGGCACCACGTTGATCTATGCCTCCTTTTTTCCACGCATTTAAGGTAGTGGTGAAATTGGGGATAAGACCATTCCATGTTAATTCGCTAACGGGAGGCGCTGGAAACTTTAACGGATTATTTTTAATCCCATTTTTTACGCCTGTTGCAAATTCATCAAGTTTAGAATTTTCAAGGTCATGATAAGAAAGACTGCATGTGCTTTTCATAATTTTGATTTTATTTTTGGCAAAAAAAGTAGTTTTCAAAAAAATATGAAATATGGGTTGCTGAAAAATATTAACATCAGTTTGTTAATATCATAAAGGTACTTGTTTTAAATCATTCTCCTCTCAAAAATAGAGTTCCATGTTTTGAAAACGGAATCTCTTCTTTCAAAAAGTAAACATCATCTTTTGAAAAAGAGAGATCATTTTCCGGAACGGGAATGTAGCTGGCGATAAAGAAAGTCTCTTTTTTCAGAAGTTAATATACCTCCGTCAGCGGGGAAGCTTCCCTTTTTGAAAAGGAAGCTTGGGTTTTCAAAAAAGAAGCTTCGATTTTCAAAAAGGAAACTTCCTTTTTCAAAAAGGAAGCTTAGGTTTTAAGAAAGGAAGCTCCGATTTTCAAAAGGGAAGCTTCGCCACTACAAAAGGACGCCTGGCAATGGGTGGGGAAGCTTCGGTTTTGAGAAAGGAAGCTTCGGTTTTCAAAAAGGATGCTCCGATTTCTAAAAAGGAAGCTTCGATTTCAAAAAAGGAAGTTCCAATTTTGAAAAGGGAAGCTTCCCCGGTGATGAACCTGCGTTCTTGAATAAATTTTTTCGCTTAGGGCAATGTTCTTAATTGAAGGAGAGATGCCTTACTGGATTAAACCTCTCAAAATGTTTTAACTCACTGCGGAATTTTAGTGGCTGAGCCGGAAAAATCCATTTCCAAAGCATTTTTCAATTGTGCCTTGATGTTTTCAAAATTAGTTGGCTTGATAAGAAAATGGTTAGCTCCCGCAGCCAACGCTCTCTTCTCATCCTCCGGATTGTTTGAGGTGGTGTACATTACTACAGGAATTGTTTTATGTGTTGGTCTTATCTTTTCAAGAAATTCAATGCCGGACATGCGGGGCATATTAAGATCGAGAAAAATAAGCGATGGGAGCGGAGGCACTTTTTCGAGCAGATCAATGGCTTCTGCCCCGTGGTTGGCAAATGCGCATACAAGCGCAGGGTCAATTTCGCGCAATGCTTCGAAGAAAAACAAAAGATCATCTGCATCATCATCTACTAACATTATTTTTTGGTGCTGGCTCATTATTCGGCTAAGTTTTTTTTTCAAAGATAGTGCAAAAAAAAATGAAAAGCACAGGTTTTAAAGTTATCAGCCCGCAAAATCTTACACTCTAATTCTAAAGCGTGCTTTTGAAATGTGTGAATTATGTAACTCTTTTCTAAACTTATGTAACTGCGTTCAGCGAATCACTTCCCACTTTTGCCGAACCAAACAGAATTACAATTTTAATACTACCTAGAATGAACAATCACAAAAGTATTTTATTAGTAGATGATGATAAAGACGATCAGCAGTTTTTTAAGGAAGCACTTGAGGAGGTAGAACCCGGTGCGCACTGCACCATTGCCAATAACGGACTGGAAGCGCTTGAAAAACTGGATAAGGAACCGGCACCATCCATCATTTTTCTCGACCTCAACATGCCGGTGATGAACGGGTATGAACTGCTTACTATATTAAAGGAAAAGAAGCAAACTAAGATACCGGTAGTCATCCTCACCACATCAAATGATCCCGCAGAAAAATATCAAACCCTGAAAATGGGAGCAAATTTTTTTCTAACAAAAGCATCCAGCTTCGCGGGCATAAAATCTCAACTGCTCGGCATGTTGGAAAGAAATTTCGATTTAGCATGTTAAACCGAAAAAAACAATATAAACTTTAAACTAAATACAATGATAACAGGAAAGAAATTAGGCATTTGGATGGATCATTCAAATGCGCATCTTATGGAAATATCCATTGACGGCATTGACGACAAAATGATAGAATCAACATTTTCTCATGCCGAAAAAGAGCACAGCTTAGGCAAAAGTGAAAACCTGATGCACAATAAAGAACAACATCAGCAGGCAGAGTATTACAAAAAAATAGGAGAGAAAATAAGAAATTATGACGAAGTAATTCTCTTTGGACCCACCAGTGCTAAAACAGAATTGGTGAATATTTTAAAAGCCGACCATCTCTTTGAAAAGATAAAAATAGAAACTCTGCCCGCAGATAAGATGACAGAAAATCAGCGGCATGCCTTTGTTAAAAACCATTTTTCAGGATTATGATCTCTAAGAAGTAAACCCCAATGAGAAAAAAGCAGTTGACTTTCGCAATGATTTTAAAAAACATCAGTCATGATCTCTCATTCCCTTTATTATACTTCCGATAAGGTTTACAGAACCATCCTGAACCGCATTGCATCCCTTGGATACAATGTAAAAAGAATGGATGAAAACAAAAAAGAAATAGAAGTCTGGCGGAGGTTTTTTCCGTTTATAAAAAGAACGTTTAGTATTACCGTTATTAAAACAAGCGATTCAGTTTGCAGTTTTTCAGTCGTTGAAAATGGGTCCGTCCGCTTCAGCGGTAAGCACGAGAAGAACCTGGAAACATTAATCTCGCATTTTTTTTAGGCAGAAAATTCTCAACCTTTCTTCAAATGTGTGAAAGATGTAACTTATTTCCAGTATTATGTAACACCTGAGTAAATCAATTGGCACACTTTTGCATTGTAATAATTTAATTACAAATTAAACTCTAAAATAAAATGAAAAAACTAACAATGATTATTTTACTTGCTATAGCCGGCAGCTCTGGCAAAGCAATCGCTCAGAAACCAGCAATAATGCTTAGCGACACAAAAGGTTGACACAAAATCGGTGAAACAACCGTTAACTTCCAGAAAGACCGCGATGAAATTATTATTATCGGAGCCGACAGGTTTGCATCTATCCAATTTAAAGTTACCGATGCACCTATCAATCTGATGGATCTTGAAATATATTATGAAAGTGGAGACAAGCAGGATGTTAAAGTAAACAGCCCAATTAAAGCACCCGGAGAAAGCCGTATTATTAATTTGAATGGAGGAGAGCGCAATCTGGAGAAAATTGTATTTGTTTATAAAACACTTCCCAACCGGAAAGATGTAAAAGCCCATGTAGAAATATGGGGATTAAAAACAAACACAGATAAGAAGTAAAGATAATCAGGACTTTAGCAATCCATGCCAGCGTTTGGCATGGATTTTTAATTACGCTACCTGATCATACAAATCGGGTACCTCAAATTTATTAAAACGTAAAGAGAATACGCTTTTGCAATGTGGAAAAGTTGTAACTCTTTTAAAATAATTATGTAACACTCCCTTCACCTAATACATTACCTTTACCGCTTATCTAAATCAAATTATAATTAAACAAAATAAAATCTAACAATGAAAAAAATATTATTTACGTTACTTTCTTTGGCATTCGTACTAAATGTATCTGCACAAACGGCAGATAAAAAATGGAACATCGGGCTACATGCAGGTGTTACTCAATACAGGGGAGATCTCGGAAACGATTTCTATAAAACCAATTCTGTATTCTATGGTTTCGGAGGCATTTCCTTTTCACGCTATGTGATGGAACACTTCGATGTTTCTCTTTTCCTTACTAAAGGAGAAGTTGGCTTTAAAGGCGACACCTCTGGCTTTCACCTGCAGGTAACAACAGGAACATTTAATTTCCGGCTTAATATATTAGGACCTGACGCAATTATAAACCCCTATCTGTTTGTAGGCGGAGGAGCCATGATTTTTGACAAAGATCTTACCGTTAATAAATCCCGGTTCGATTATGCTGCCCCTTCATTCGGTGCAGGTTTAAACATTCACATGGGTCCGGTACTTATTCTTAATTTACAGGAAATGGTTTTGTATTCTACCAATGATAAAAGAGATGGTGTAGTAGCAAATACGAATGATGCATATTTAATGCACTCAGTTGGACTTACATTTAACTTCGGGCATAAAAAAGATGCTGATAATGATGGCGTGGCAGATCGTAAAGATAAATGCCCCGATACACCTAAGGGAATAATGGTAGATAGCAAGGGCTGCCCGGTTGATAAAGACAAAGACGGAGTTGCCGATTACCAGGATGAATGCCCCGATGTAGCAGGAGTAGTAGCATTAAAAGGTTGCCCTGATAAAGACGGAGATGGTGTAGCAGATAAAGATGATCAATGCCCGGATGTGGCAGGAACAATAGCGCTTAAAGGTTGCCCTGATAAAGATGGAGATGGAATTGCAGATAAAGACGATCGTTGCCCCGATGTTGCAGGAACTGTAGAAATGAAAGGATGTCCTGATGCAGACAAAGACGGAGTGGCTGATATAGATGACAAATGCCCTAATACCAAAGCCGGATATAAAGTGGACGCAACCGGTTGCCCGATGGATAATGACAAAGATGGAATCGTAAACGAAGAAGATGCATGTCCTGATGTTGCCGGTCTGGTAGTATTTAAAGGTTGCCCTGATACTGACGGAGATGGAGTCGCAGACAATGAAGACCGCTGCCCTACCGTAAAAGGAACCATAGCAAACAAAGGTTGCCCCGAGATGACAAAACAGGAAGTGAAAAAGATTACAGAGATAGCCAGTAAGATATTTTTTGAAACCGGAAGTGCTAAACTCAAAGCAGTATCGCTTGGTCAGTTAGATGCATTGGTTGATATTCTAAAGAAATATGAAGGCGCCAATCTCACTATTGAAGGACATACTGACAATGTAGGTGACGATGCTTACAACATGACGCTTTCTCAAAAGAGAACAGAGTCAGTTAAAGAATATTTGATGTCTAAAGGAATATTAGAATCAAGATTGACAGCGCAGGGATTTGGAGAAACAAAACCAATTGCTGACAATAAAACCAACACCGGGCGGGCTCAGAATCGCAGAGTGGAATTGAAAACATCTTATTAAATAAAATATAGATGAGATTACAAAAAAGTATCCCGGATTTCAGATCGGGATACTTTTTTGTTTCATCATTAATTTTCGAAGCTCTTTATCATCATTTCAAATTAAAATATTACAACGAAAAATATTTTAATCATATAAAATTACTTTCCAAAATTATATAACGCTTCTTCATACATACAATCATTCATTTACAACCATAAATTAATTTCATTTCTACTAAGTATAAAAAACAATGTTTACTATTAAAAAACCACTCATGAAAAACACCATGCTTATTGCAGCTATTGCATTTTCACTTTCCGCTTGTAACCGGGCAGAGGTTGATAAAGCCGAACGCGAAAAGGATTCACTTCAATCCGTTTTGAACGAGCGCGATTCTTCTCTAAACGAAGCGCTAAGTTCTTTCAATGATGTAGAGCGCAACCTCGATTCAGTAGCTGTTAAGCAGCACATAATTTCCGTGAATGCTGATAAACCTGGAGAGCTAAAGAGTACTGCCAAGGAGCGCATTAATTCTGAGATTGCGGCAATCAACGATCTAATGGACAAAAATCGTAAAAAAATTGCTGAACTAAACCATAAACTAAAGGATTCGGGAACTAAAAATGCTCAGCTTTTAAAAACAATTGCAACGCTGAATGATCAGCTAACACAAAAGGATGAAGAACTTTCGGAACTGAATGCAAAACTGCAATTGTCAAATGTACAAGTCAATCAATTGCAGATATCCGTTGATGAACTTCTACAGAAAAACAATGATCAGGCAAGCACTATTGCAGAAACAACTACTGCATTACATACTGCTTATTACGTAATAGGAAAATCTAAAGATCTTGTTACTGCAAAATTGATTGATAAAAACGGAGGGTTGCTTGGTATTGGAAAAACATCTAAACTAAGTTCAAGTTTTGACAATAGTAAATTTACGCGAATTGATTATACAGTAATGGGGACTATTCCAATCAATGGAAAAAACCCTAAAATAGTTACTACGCACCCTGAAGGATCATTTACATTAAATAGAGATGATAAAGACAAGAATATGGTAAAGAATTTAGTTATTACAGATGCCGAGAAATTCTGGAGTGCCTCCAAATATCTGGTAGTTGTTAAAGATTAGTTTTGGTTTCGTTGTGTTAAACCCCGTTCTCCATAACTGGTGACGGGGTTTTCTTTTTTCTTTCTCTTCAAGCAAAGTGTGAATCATGTAACTCTTTTCCAAACTTGTGTAACACTTTCCGGCAGCCGGATATTCACCTTTACAGAAAATACAATTAGAACTACTTCAAGTAAGCCATTATGGAAATTCCAACATTCTCTATTCCCAAACTTGCAGTGAAGGCGGGCTTTATAATCTGCACTTCGTTCATTCTTTATTTCATGCTCATGAAATATTTTAATCTGACTCAATTTGCAATATTGAGATTTCTGAATCTATTTATTCTCACGGGAGGACTGTTTCTCACGTTCCGTTACTATAGAATAAAGACCAAGGTTTTAAACATCGCCTACTTTGATGGTTTAACTCTTGGAGTGGTTACTACATTAACGAGTTTTATACTATTTGCGATATTTATCTACAACTATTTCCTCTACATAGATCCGTTGCTTCTCCAGGAGTTAAAAGACAACACCGTGATGATGGGAAACTCCCTCACAGCTTTTGCTGCTTCAGCAACTATTTTGATTGAAGGAATTTGTTCCGGAGTAATTCTATCTTTCGTCATCATGCAATATTTTAAGTCGGGTTTTTACAGAACCTTACAGGAGAAAATTCAAAACAAGGTTCATGGAGTTTAGTACATGAAGTTTTTCATGCATGTGTGAATCATGTAACTCTTTTTTTAATTTATGTAACAACTTTTAGTATTCTGCATCTCATCTTTGCAGCGTAATAATTTAATTACAAACTAAATCAACATAAAAAAATGAATACTACAGAATTAAAGGGCAATTGGGATGAGCAAAAAGGAAAACTCAAGCAAAAATTTGCAGCACTCACTGACAATGACCTCCTGTTTGCACAAGGAAAGAAGGACGAGATGTTTGGAAAGCTCCAGATCAAGCTTGGTAAATCAAAAGAAGAGTTGCATAAAATTATTTCAGCCCTCTAGACTTTCGCTAAAAATCAAAAAAAACAGAAAACATTTTTTTCAGCATGTGCTGTGATAGGGGTGGGTAGCATTGTCACTTAATACAGCTAACGATTTTAAAAAAAGAAGATGCAAAGCACAACACTTAAGGGCAAAGCAGATGAATACCTCTTTTCATATTCCGGCTCTGGAGAGTAGTATAAGAAAGACACAAAAATCCCGATGCAATTAATTGCATCGGGATTTTTGTGTCACAGGAATTATTTATTTTTACATTCCGGCTCGGCCGGCAAGATCATTAAACTTCTTGTCTAATTTTCCGGCAAGGTCTTTTTGATCGGTTGTTTTTACGATGCCTGCCACTGCTTGCATTATATAAAGCGCTTGATTCATATCCTGCTCTACATACTTAAAGTATTTGGTGCCTTTGAGCGAGAGGTAATATTCCAGATTATCTGCATAAATATCAGAGAGCCGTGTGAGAATTGCATTTGCTTTTTCTGTCATCTCTTTCTTTTTGCTAAGTTCAACATCATTATTCACGAGTGAAGTATCGCCAGTTTTATTGGTTGCTCCGGCAGCGCGGTAATACAGTTCGGCAATCTTTGTCATGAAATAATTGTAGGGAATGGTTTTGTCAGGAGTGACTTCTACGCATTTGTCGAGTACTTTGATGGCCGAATCGCTCCTTCCAACATTGAGAAGTTCTTCCGCAAGCCGGCCGAAGTTAATGCGAAAGTTTGTAGTCATCCGCATATTGTTCTCATCAAGATATACGCGCTCGTCATTCATGTTTCCCCATTCGAATTTAGTCATCACGTTGTTGTACATGGCATCTGTCTCCACTCTTCCGGGCACGATGTCACTTTTCTTTTCTGTCTTGATCGGCACAATGCGATATGCTAATCCTTCAAGTTGGAAGTATGGTTCAAGGTTGAGGAAATTATCAGAGCCAACCGTTGTTGCAAAATAAACTGGGCGTTTCCAGTTATTGTTGGCAAGAATGTTCAAAACGATGAGATCATTTTTCATAAGATAGTTTCCATCTATACTCCAATCCATCACTCTCACAATTTTGTCTGCATCGCTTGCCGCAACAGTTCCGCTCTTAACAGCTGCGGCTGAATCCACTGTCATCTTAAAATGCTTGGTTGGATAATAGTTTACATCTTCTCCTCCTTGTGTTCGCGCTTTTGCATTAGCATCATCGCTACCCATAAAGTCAACAATTTCCTTTAACTCAACAGGGTCTTTCAGGTTGCGATCGTAAAAAGGAATGTAATCGCGCTTACCGAGAGAATATTTATCTGTAGTCCAGGAAATGTTGATTGGATCGCTGTCATAATATTTCCGCTTCAACTGATTGATGTACCAATCCGTGTTGAGAAGAGAAAGATTTATTACACGCACATCAGTACGTACATTCTCCACTTCCTGCGCATACCAAAGAGGGAACGTATCGTTGTCACCATTTGTAAAGATGATTGCATTAGGCGCACAGGAATTGAGATAGTCGGTTGCAAAATCGCGAGAAGTATAGCGGTGAGAACGGTCGTGATCATTCCATTCTGCTTTTACCATTATGGTTGGTATTACTAATCCGATTACACCCGCAAGAATTGCTGCTGTTTGCGGAGAAGATTTTTTTCGAAGCCATTCGAAAATCTGAAGCACTCCGATTCCGATCCACATAGCAAATGCATAGGTAGAACCTGCGTACGCGTAATCACGCTCGCGCGGCTGAAGTGGTGGTCCGTTCAGATAAATTACAATAGCAAGGCCTGTAAAGAAAAAGAGGAGCAACACAATCCACGCATCATGTTTGTCTCTTTTGAAATGATAATACAAGCCGAGTAACCCGAGAATCAACGGAAGAAAATATAAAGGGTTACGGCCTTTATTTTCCCTAAGCTGCTGGGGGATTTTATCCTGCGGACCCAAACGCATTTCATCAATGAATTTAATTCCGCTCATCCAGTTTCCTTTGGTGATTCCACCGGGGCCCTGAATATCATTTTGCCTTCCCGCATAGTTCCACATAAAGTACCGCCAGTACATTTCTCCACATTGGTAAGTGATAAAGAATTTCAGGTTCTCTCCAAAGCTAGGTGTGTGGTCTCCTTTTATGTCAGCCCACTTTTTATACTCAGTAATGTGATTCGCCTGGTTGCTGTACATGCGTGGGAAAATCGTTGACTTACTATCCTCATAAATCGGAATTACTTTTCTTCCTGCCTCCACATATTTATCAGATCCCTCAATCTTCGCATACTGCATAGCACCTTCTTCCTGACTCGTAATTTTTGCGTTGTAATACTGCCCGTAGAAGAGCGGGCGATCACCATACTGCTCACGGTTTACATAGCTAACGAAGTTAAACACATTGTCAGGATTGTTTTCGTCAAGCGGTGGTTCAATTTGTGAACGGATTACAATCATTGCAAATGAGGAATAACCAACAAGTACAAATGAAAAGCAAAGTAATGCAGTGTTCCATCCAGTATAATTTTTCTTTTTTGTGTAGCGCAGTCCCCAGACAGTTGCGGCAATGATGAGGACAACGTAGAAAGTAAACCCGCTCCAAAACGGAAGCCCCATCGAATTCACAAATAACAATTCAAATTTGCTTCCCAGCACAAACAACCCCTGAATAACTCCATATTGAATAAAGCCAAGAATAATTATTCCGAGAACAGCAGTGTAGATAATTCCCTTTTTGGTAGGTGTATGTTTTCTGAAATAATAAACAAAAGCAAGAGCGGGAATAGTAAGTAAATTCAATAAGTGAACACCGATTGACAGCCCCATCAGATACGCGATGAGAATAATCCAGCGCAAGTTGTGAGGTTCGTCAGCCACGTTTTCCCATTTAAAAATAAGCCATACTACAATGGCAGTGAAGAAAGCTGAACTTGCATACACCTCACCTTCGACAGCGGAGAACCAGAATGAATCGGAGAATGCATAAGCAAGTCCGCCCACCACACCGGCAGCCATTACAGCTATGATTTTATCCATTGTTGCTTCCGCTTTTCCGATCACAATCTTGCGAGCCAGTGCTGTGATTGTCCAGAACAAAAACAAAATAGTAAACGCACTCATGAGTGCAGAAAGAATATTCACCATGATCGGAATCATTCTCACATTATCACCACCAAAAAGTATGAATACCCGTGCAAGCATCATGAACAGTGGCGCTCCGGGTGGGTGACCGACTTCGAGTTTATGCGCTGTGGCAATAAACTCTCCGCAATCCCAGAAACTTCCGGTAGGTTCTATCGTAGTGCAATAAGTAAACGCGGCAACAAGGAATACAAGCCAGCCGGTAACGTTGTTTATCTTTTGGTAGTTCTTCATACTCTATATTCTATAAAAATTTTGTTGCGGGCGAAGATAGAAAAAATGTGATGTGTTAACAGTTAGCAAAAAGGTGAAGTAAAAGCAGCACTGGTGAACCTCGTTAATGAAAGGTTAATCTCCTTTAATACTCGCGCTATACTTTTACTTTTGCACGCTTAAATTAAAATTTTAATATACTAAAAATGAAACGTTCACTCGTTTACTCAATTGCCTGCGCAGCTGTTGTTGCTGTTGCCGGTTGCACTTCGCAAGAAGCGAAGCATGGTGTCGGCATCAACCTGGCTGACAGAGACACTACCGTAAATCCTGCGCAAGATTTTTTCCATTATGCTAATGGCGGATGGATAAAAGCCAACCCAGTTCCTGATGATCAGGTTCGCTGGGGTTCATTTGGCATTCTTGCTGAAGACAACAAAAAACATCTTCGCGAAATTGCTGAAGAAGTTTCAAAGAAAACGGATTCCAAAAAAGGGTCTGTTGAGCAAATGGTGGGCGATTTTTATTTCAGCGCCATGGATACTGCAAACATTGAGAAACAAGGCGCAACTCCTATCAAAGGCAACATGAATGCAATTGATCAGATCAAGGATATGAAAGGTGTGCTTGACTACACCGCCAAGTTACAAATGTGGGGAAGCAATCCGATGTTCGGTTTTTATGCCGGACAGGATCCGAAGAACAGCGAAGTGCAGGTGCCTCAGGTTGTTCAGGGCGGATTGTCATTGCCTGACCGCGACTACTATTTGAAAACAGATGACGATTCAAAAAAGATTCGTGATGAATTTGTAATGCACGTTTCAAAAATGTTTCAACTCTACGGAATGGACGAAGCAACTTCAAAGAAATATGCTGATGTAGTTCTGCGCATCGAGACCGATCTTGCAAAAGCATCAATGCCACGCGTTGATTTGCGCGATCCGTTTAAAACGTATCACAAAGTTACCGTTGCCGATCTTGATGCACTCACGCCTTCATTGAAATGGGCTGACATGCTCAGTTCAATGGATGTGAAAGGAAAGTTCGATTACCTCGTGCTTGGTCAGCCGGACTTTTTGAAAGAGTTGGAAAATCAATTGAAGAAAAATAAAATTGACGACTGGAAAATTTATCTCAAGTGGAATCTTCTCAATCTGAGTGGAAATGTACTGAGCAACAATTTCGTGATGGAAGATTATCATTTCAACAATGAAGTGTTGAGCGGACAAAAACAAATCAAGGACCGTTGGAACCGTATGGTAAGTTTAACGGATGGATTCTTAGGCGATGCACTCGGTCAACTGTACGTTGCAAAATATTTTCCACCTGATGCAAAAAAGAAAGCTGACGATATGGTGAGTAACCTCATGGCTGAATACAAGGAACGCATTACCAAACTTGACTGGATGGGAGAAGACACAAAAAAGAAAGCACTTGAAAAACTCAGCACCATCGTTCGCAAAATCGGTTATCCTGATAAGTGGAAAGATTATGCTGGTGTAGAAATTACCCGCGATAATTTTTTCGCAAACCTGATGAGTGTTACTAAATACAATTACGAATATATGATCAACAAAATCGGCAAGCCGGTTGATCGTACTGAGTGGGGAATGACTCCGCCAACCGTAAATGCATATTACAATCCTTCCATGAATGAAATTGTTTTCCCTGCCGGAATTCTTCAGCCGCCTTTCTTCAATAAAGATGCTGATGACGCAGTGAACTACGGAGGCATTGGTGCTGTTATAGGTCATGAGATCACTCACGGCTTTGATGACGAAGGAAGAAATTACGATTCGAAAGGAAACCTTACTCAATGGTGGACCAGCGATGACTCTGCAAAGTTTACAGCGCGTGCGCAGATAGTGGTGAACCAGTTTAATAACTATGTGGTGAACGATTCATTGCATGTAAACGGAAAACTTTGTCTTGGAGAAAACATAGCTGATCTCGGTGGCATCACCATCTCTTACCATGCATTTAAAAATACTCCACAAGGCAAGAGCAATGAAAAGATTGACGGCTTATCTCCCGATCAACGTTTCTTCTTTGGCTTCGCGCGCATCTGGGCCGGCAGCATACGTCCGAAGGAAGCTGCGCGCAGAATTATTGTTGATCCGCACTCACCGCAAATCTGTCGTGTCAACGGACCAATGAGCAACCTCCCTGAATTCTATTCAGCGTTTGACGTGAAGGACGGAGAAGGTATGTACAGAGCAGATAGCGTAAGAGCGATGATCTGGTAAGTTAGTTGATTGAGTTGATTAAGTTAATTGGTTAACTAAGTAAAAAAAAGATGTCGCAGAATTTCTTCTGCGACATCTTTTTTTTATAGGTACTTTTGATCTCGCAAAAATTACTTTCCTTTTTGTATGTTATTATGAAATCATTCTTGAGAAAAATACTGAGCAGTTTTTCATTGTGTATCGTGCAATGTACTTTGTACATTCTCTCTCCCCTACTCTCTCTTGCCGATGATTTCCCTGCCCGCCCCTCCACCATTGTTACTGATTTTACCAATACACTAAGCTCGCAAGAGCGGCAAGCACTTGAACAAAAGTTAGTAACGTTTAACGATTCTACTTCCTCGCAGGTAGCTGTCGTCATTATGAGTTCCATAGGCAATTATGATATTTCTGATTATGCGGTGCAGCTTTACAACAAGTGGGGCATCGGGCAGAAAGAAAAAAACAACGGTGTGCTCCTGCTTGTAGCCAAAGATGACCGCAAGATTTTTATTACTACCGGCTACGGCATGGAGGGTGTGCTGCCCGATGCCCTTTGCAAACGCATTGTGGACAACGACATACTCCCCAACTTTAAAGCTGGCGATTATTACGGAGGCATTGATGCAGCCACAACTTCAATCATGAGCATTGTGAAAGGGGAATACACCGCTGATAGCTACATGAAGCAGAGAAAACAAAAAGTACCGTGGTTCGGAGTGTTAATGGCTATTTTTATATTCATCATCGTCATCATTTCCAAAATCGGCTCGACAAGAAATTATGCAAGCAGAAACGGACTGGGGTTCTGGGCTGCATGGGCACTCTTAAACGCAGCGAGCAGACGCAGCAGCGGTAGCTGGGGCGGTTTCTCTGGAGGCAGCGGTGGATTTGGTGGTGGTGGGTTTGGTGGTTTCGGTGGCGGCAGCTCCGGTGGCGGTGGCGCTGGCGGAAGCTGGTAGGGGGAAAATATAGAGCTTTGAACGGAGCTAAAATCTGGATTCTGAATCCTTACTTTAAATTTTGATTTAACCTGATAATTGGTCAAAAACAACTTTTGGGATTTGAAATAGTGGTATTTCTATTATCTGGAGCACTATTTCTGTCATATAGGGTACTATTTGTATTATCAAAAGTGCTTTCCCATTCTCAAAGAGTGCTAGAGAGAAATTGATAGTACTATTTCTGTTATGCAGAGTTCTTTTCTTAATACAAATAGTACGCTGAAGATTATGAATTGTGCACGCGATATTTAGAATCTCGCAATGGAGATTATACATTGCGCGATTGCAATTACTAATCGTACATTCTGTATTACTGAAAGTACTCCTGACAATAACATAAAGTGGAGTAAGAAAAAGAAATAGTGCGATATTGTGCAAGTTTTTTTCTGATTAATAAAATAGGTAGCAAATTCCGGATGGACAGAGAATAAACCTATAGACAAAGGAACTTCTCGTTGTGGTCGTATGTTTATAGCAAATTATCTATCATAAACATGCGACTTTGAAGGAGTCGAACCCAACAGCCACCAAGAAGAAACGGGCTACCCGAAAAAGAGCAACCCGTTAGCTTCGCAGGTGAATCAAAAAAATCTATTGAATAATTATCTTCTTGGTTTGAGTTTTTCCGGAAGCAGTAAGCTGAACAAAATAAATTCCGCTTTGCAATCCTTTCAGATCAACAGTAAGTTGGTGATTTCCTCTTTGCAGATCTGCACTTAAAATATTTTTTACGGATTGTCCGAGTTCGTTTGTCAATTCAACTTTTACGTTTGAATTTTCCATAAGAGAATACTGAACGGATGTTTGATGAGATGAAGTCACGGAGGGATAAACAGAAAAGCCGGAAGAAAGTTTTGTTTGCTCCGTAATTCCTGTAAGCGCAGTAACAACTACTTTTCCGAAGTACGGAATCATGTTATATGCAGTGGCTGTTACATCAAGCGAATCGCCAACAACAAGTCCGCTTATGTTTTGAAGGTTGCACAATCCAAGCAATGTATTGTGAGTAGAAATAATCTGGTTGTTTTTGCTGAGACAAATCAATGCACCATCTGTATTGCAATTCACGAGGAATGTAGTTGCGGTTTCTTCAATCGTAGCAGCATGAGTTACTGTCATGGAGGTTGGAGTTGCAGTGCGCACCATCAATGATGGATCGCCAAAGCATGTCCATGTATCTGTCATCTCGTCACCTCCTGCTCCATACAAATCGTTCATAAACATACAGCCGTTCACACTAATTCCGCCAAAAGTGTGCTTCACATTGGTGGGATATTGCTCTGTGAGAATGCTCACAAACTCCGCCTGTCCCGCCATTGGTGGATCCCAGCTTTGATTAATCGTTGACATCAGTGTTGCAACTGCACCTGTTGCTTTTCCGTTTCCGTCAGTAGCGCGAAGGAATGCTTCAGCAAGACAATCGTATCCGTTGAACTGTCCGTTCACACATGCAACAGACCAGATGAACGGAAGCATGTCTGCATTGCTGAGAGAAGGAACATTCGCAGTGCTGAAACTTGTTGTTCCAAAACTTCCGCAACTTCCGTGTCCGGTATAGGTAACTACACTGCGACCATCATTCAGTGAAGTAATCAAATCAGAAGGTGTAGGATTGCCGGGTGCATCCATTCCGCCTTGCGAGCCGTCAAACAATTCATCAATATCAGAATAAGTATAACCAAGTTCCTGGGTTTCCAGGGTGCGCTCATGCTCGTAATCATAAAGATTGTTGTACCCTGGTCCCTGATCAGAGCCAATGCAAACTCCTTTGTGATACCATTGCCCCGTAGAGTCAGGATTCATTTCATATTTAATGGATCGGTCAACCTGTGTTTCAACTTCAGCAATTGTTTCAGCAGAAAACCTTCCAACGATTACTTCAGCATACGAATCATTTCCGAGGATGTAACCCAAACTCGGATCGCTTTCTCCATAAGTAGTTGTAGCAACAGGGATTTCTGCTCCATCGCCAACTAATAATACAAACGTGAGTCCTGTTGTATTGTAATAATTCACAATGTAATTTTTCAGATCAACAGCGGTTGTACCAACAGCGGAGAATGGAACCATCTCAGTACGCTGTCCCATTTTATTTTTCCAGTCAACGAATGGCTGCATGGCAGTTGTGAATTGATCATAGCAGATCACGAGCATGTTTCCGGTTTCTTCAATTGGTGTGTATTGAACAACGTTATGATTCACGAATAAGGTGCGATACACATTTGAATATGAGGGATCCACTTTCGTAAGCGGTTGCGTACGTGAAAGTGCATTCACTATTGATGTGCCGCTTGTCGTTACTTTGAAATGTATTTCAGAATAAACTTTTAATACTTTGGCAACAGGATTGTATTGAAACGGAAAAACCCACACTGCTTCACCTCTCAGATCGCGCACGATGTAGGGTTGCTGCAATTGTACCAATGTTCGAGGATAAAATTGATTTTGTGAATACGCATTTCCGTAAGTGTAAGGAACCGTTGAAGGATCAATGTTACGATATATATTTCCTTTGCTGGGAGCAACATCAATACTCTGATACGTTGTAAACGTTGAGTTGAGTTCATCTATTACCATCTGCGCATGGTCGGGAATGGTAACTGAAAACGCGAACTTCGCAAGATCGGGCGCACCGTTTTCAAGAATGCTCGTGAGATTCGTAGAGGAAATCACAAAAGAATTTCCGTTTTGCGTCTGAACATTTGTTTTTGAAAATGCATCGAGGGTAAATAAAAGTTCTGTTTCTGATGAGGAAGAATTTAGGATGCTGATCTTCGCGTGATCTTTGTTTCCTGGAGCATATAGTGAAAGATAATTCCATTGCTTCGTTGCAGCAGTTGCAAGAATTGAAGCAAATGAAAAAAGAAAAACAAAGAATGTTTTGGTAAAATTAATATGCATGAGAGCGAGTGTTTTGAAACTAACCGTAAACTTACGGAGATTATTTAATATTCCAAATGAGGGTATGAAACAATTTTACCGCACAGCTCCCCTTTTATTCTTAATTTTGCATTTTACGTTCTACATTTCATTGGGGCTGCCAGGACTTGACGGCAGGTGAAATTAGTAAGTAAGCATGCCGAGCGTTGTGAGCCAGGCTCGTTAATCCCAACTTTCAAAGCCGTAAATGGCAACTATTCTTTACCGTTAGCCGCTTAATTTAATTTAAGCCGTTAGCTGCTTCGCGAGGGCTTGCTCACCCGCACTCGCTACGAAGCACCGCATGGTGAGTGAGACGGAGAAGGGTCCAGATTACTTCGTCTGACATTAGCCGGGACTACGTGCAAAGGTGGCGTGTGTTTAGCAGCTCTTGTGCCGACAATTAAAAAACACTAAGCATGTAGAAAGTTTGCCGATTGCTTGTCCGGACGTGGGTTCAACTCCCACCAGCTCCACTACTTTAATTTATCCTCCGCGCATAATAATGGCGGAGGATTTTTGTTAACGCTATTTGCATTGGGACAGACTGTGGAGAAAGAATTTTGCAATTTAGGGAATTGAAAATGCGTTAAATATGATGTTCAGGATAAGTGAAGGTGACAACATAGCAGGAAAAGCGCGTGCGGGAGGTTCTATGTGTTGCACGGGAGCAAGGGAAGGTGTTACGGGAGGGAGGGAATGTATCGCGGGAGGTTCGGTAAGTAGCGCGGACGCCAGGGAAAGTATCGCGGGAGCAAGGTAAGGTGTTGCGGGAGGTGCGACACATTGCACGGGAGGGAGGGAATGACTCGCGGGAGGTACGACATGTGTCGCGGACGCAAGGGAATGTATCGCGGGAGCAAGGGAAGATGCTGCGGGAGGTGCGACACCTGCCATTATTGCATGGGAAGGTAGCGCGGGAGGTAAGGAAGGTTGATTTTAAGAATGGCGACAGGTGGGAGCATCTTTGGATTTTTTAAGCGAAAAATTGATTTATCATTAAAAGTTGAAACTTTTATCCAAAATACCTTTGCATCACACTCCCAAACAATCCCGATAGCTATCGGGACCAACTCATTTTCATTATCTCCAATTTACATCCGCATAACAATTAAAGCCATCCTCCACTAAAGAACTGCAAATTGCGGTTGCATATCCAAATTCAGTAAGTCGAAAATTCATCTCTGTATCTGGTTTAATCCACATCCTCATTGCTTCACGAGAAAAACTCACCCCATTAATCTCTGTTGCTACTTCGTTTAGTAAATCCCAGTCCTTTTTATTCTTTTTAGAAAGCTCGATTATTATTCCACGAGGATAACAATCCGGGTCATCAGTATTAAAAGTTGTCTCATCATTCACTAAACCTAAACGCCCCCATTCCTTAGTCCTCTTAAATATTTCAATTAGCTCAGCTTGGTTATAAGTAGGTAATTTCTCCATTTTTTATATTCCTTAAATCTACTATCACCCAAAATACCCCTGCAATAAACTCCCAAACAAATTCTCCAACTGCTTTGCACCTTCTCTTTGATTCTTGTGCAGTTGCTCTATCTTCTCCGCTATGCCTGATTTTTTTCGCTGACATTAATTTAATCCCATATCAATGTCTTTATACTCTTTCAGGTTTTGATTGATTGAAGCCAAGTCAAATGCTTCCGTATCGTAACCATCTCCCATCCATTCTATAATATCATCATGGTCAGGATGTTTTTTGTCTTTTAGTGCTACTAATTTATCATAGAAACCATAGATGCCACCGCAGTCTTCAGGCGGGCAATTCATTTCACCTTCTATGCAGAAAGGATAAAACTGTTTTGGATCTGGTTCTAAAATTTTTTCGAGCACCAACTCATGCTCCCATCCGTCACCAAAATCATACTCGTATATCATTTTAATTTTTGGTTTGTCGAATATAGCCGCCATTTCAGTTTCCTTGTCGTCTGCTACTTCTGTTCTGTCGAGCAATTCAGGATTGCCGATGAAGCTGTTTCGTTCAAATACGAATTGATAAAGATGTGTATTGGTCCAACCCATCACATTCTGAATTACCAAATGCAAATCATTAAATGTTAATGAATCTTCCATTTGAAACCTGCGCCATATTTTTGGCTTGCTGCCTTTCAATGTTATTTTGAACTGAAGTATTTTACTCATTTTATATATTGTATTTTATTTGCTAAGGTAATTTATCACCCAAAATACCTCTGCATCAAACTCCCAAACAAATTCTCCAACTCCTTTTCACTTTCTCTTTGCTTTGTGCGCAGGTGCTCTACCTGCTCCACTAAGGTTGCAAATTTTTGCTGGAGGGGAAGTGGGGGAAGAATAATTTCCAAAAGTTTTAATTCAGATAAGTTCAAAGTTTTTTGTGCAACTCCCCTGATTCTTTGTTCAATTTGATTTTTCAAAAAGGGTGATTCAAGGCTTACAGACAAAAATACTGGAAGAATTTTTTTGAAGTTGGGTTTGATATGAGCAACATGTCTTTGAAATGCAAACCTTTCCTTTGTTTTTACAACTCCTGCATTTCCATACGAGCCAACAATGGTGAACAATACATCGCCAAGTTCAATTGGACATCTCTTCGTAAGTTCTAAATAAGATTTTTCAGTAATAAATTTATTTGTCTCAATTGAAATTTCTCCATTCCTAATATTACTAACAAAAATAAAAGGAACTCCATTGCTTGACCATTCTGGTGGTTGATGAGTTCCATCCGTAATTCTTAAACAAACCTCATTAAGCTGTTTTTTCTTCCATCCCTTCTCATTCCTCACCGGGTCACCAAACATTTCAAGAAATGCTGATTGAAGAAATTGTTCGGTGAGTTGGTTAGCTTGTTTGCGCTTTTGCCGCGCTGCATCGGCTTGCTCAAGTATGCCTGCAATTTTTTGTTGGGTTTTTAAATCGGGAAGAGGAACTTCAACTTCTTTTAATTGGTCAGTCGTTAGATTTTTAAAAATCGCTCCAACAGCTCTTGAATTTGTTTGCTCCTTATTAAATTTCAGAAAGTGATAAAGAAAAACATTTGAAATAAGTTTTGTATTCAGATTTCTAAATCCAACAAAACCGTCATGAATACAAGCATCTGAATTTAAAATTGCAGGAAGTCCAGGATTACCTGAAACAGCAACAACAACATCGCCTTGCTTCATTGGTCGGCTCAACTTCGCTCCTTCTTCAGTTAAAGAATCTATTTGAGGTGAAACAAACATTCCATCTCTTGTCAAATCAGCAACCATTAATCTTGGAACTTTTCCTCCATAATATCTTGGGTCACCCTGCGGTCTTGGGCTGCTTCCTCTAACGACATCACAAAGTTTTCCTAATTCCATTTTCAAATTATCTCATCTTCAAATTTTCAAATCTCCTTCTTAATCTTCCTAACATACTCCACAATATCTTCTTCAAGCATCATCACTTTATCCATCAGCGCTTCGGAAATTGTCTGAACTGTGATTTTTGTGATTGATGTGATTGACATGATTTTATTTTTTGATTTCAGTCATTATTGATTTGACAGAGTAGCCAATTTCCTGTTCCATCACCATAATTTTTTCCATGATTGTTTCCGGTTTTTCATATTCTACCGTTTTGTGTTCAACAGCTTTGTAGCGCGAAATGCTGAGGTCGTATTTGTTTTTCTTTATCTCGCTTACATCAACAATCACCACTTTTTTATTTTTACTTTTTTTCTTCTCCGTAGTCCATGCTCCGTATTCCTTTACTATTTCAGGAATGTCATTGTCTGCAATCTTTTGTCTTTTATCATCCAATGAAAAACCATCTGCCTGCATATCGTAAAACCAAACCTTGTCGGATGTTCCGCCTTTTGTAAAAATCAACACAGCTGTGCTCACTCCCGCATAAGGTTTAAAAATTCCTGAAGGCATGGATATGATTCCTTCCAGTTTGCATTTGTCAACGAGTATTTGCCGCAAGCCCTGGTGGGCATTGCTGGTGCCGAAGAGCACGCCATCGGGCACAATCACGGCAGCGCGCCCGCCACTCTCCAGCAAATCGTAAATGAGTTCCACAAAAAGCAGTTCGGTCTTTTTTGTTTTTATCGAAAAGCGTTCGTTCATGTCGCTCTCGTCAATGCTTCCCTTGAAAGGCGGGTTAGCCAATATCACATCGTAGCATTGCTTCTCGCTGAATTGTTTGCTCAGCGCATCGGCATATTTGAAATTCGGATTGTCAACTCCGTGCAGCATCAGGTTCATCGCACCCATGCGCACCATCGTGGCATCAAAGTCGAAGCCCGTGAGTGCCTGGCTCTTTAGAAACTTATGCAGTTTCGGTTCAGTGATTTTATCACCGATTAAATTGTGCGGCTTGCCTTCTTCGTCATACGAAAGAATATCGGACGAAGTGTTGGTTTCCAGAATATGCTCGTAAGCCGATACGAGGAAACCCGCAGTGCCCGCAGCAGGGTCGCAGATGCGCTCACCTATTTTCGGGTCAATGAGTTTGGTCATCATGCGGATGATGTGGCGTGGCGTGCGGAACTGCCCGTTCTTGCCTGCCGTGCTCAATTGCCCGAGCAGGTATTCGTAGAGGTCGCCCTGCACATCAATGTTCTGCTCGCTGATGTGCATGTCGTCAATAATTTTTACGGCTTCTTGTAGCAGCGATGCTTTGGGAATGCTGAACATGGCATCTTCCATGTGCTGCGTGAACGAACTGGTTTCGCTTCCGAGGTTGCGGAGAAATTCAAACACCACATCGCGCACATGCCGCAGCATTTCATCGCCCGGCAGATTGCTCCAGTAACTCCACCTGCATTTTTCTTTTTCAATTTTCCGTCCGCCCACATCCATCTTGCCGGTGAACAACGATTTGAAATCCTGCTTTCTTCTTTTGGCAGCAGCAGCGCGCACATTGTCCATATCCTCCAGCCGCTTGAGGAAAATCAAATAGCTCATCTGCTCAATAGCAGTAAGCGGATTTGAAATTCCTCCGCTCCAGAAACGGTTCCAGAGGGAGTCAACTTTACTTTTTAAATCTGAATTGGTTAGCATTAATTCTCTTTCTTAATAACTAATGATTCAGGAAATCAATCCTAATTGTTTTCCTATGTCTTGATACAATTTTGCAAGTGGTCGTTTATGAATTTCCTCTTCCTTAGAATAGTTTCCTAAAATCATTCTGTCAATTTCATTGTCACTAAACTTAAGTCCTTTGTAAGTATTTAAAAATTTTCTGTATTCCGTAGAATATTGAACTTTACTCTTAACTATTAATTCAATTACATGGTCGGAATGCTGTTCATATAGGGCGCCTAATTTGAAGACATTTAAATGTCCTGGAATTTGATTCCTAAATTTTACCTGAACACTTGTTTTGTCAAGTAATGGATTAAGGAAATTAATAGAGCGTATCTTGTATGTAAATTTGAAATTATCACTTTCAAGTAGGTATGGGCTAACCAATCCTTCAGCGTCTGGGTTCTTTTCTTCTTTTGCACCAAATCCATTGCAAGTCTGACATGATGGTATTAAATTGTAAAAAGAAACAGCGAGAAATGGATAACTGCTTTTTGGATAAAAGTGGTCAATCTGTGGCTTAATTTGACTTGTCTTTGAAAGATAGTAGATATAGTTCCTGTTGCAATAAGGACAAGTGTCAATTGAAATTTGCATTATGAAATTCAGCTTGTCAAATAATGAATGGTCGTAACAATGGTCTATAAAAATGTTTCTTAAGATTGAGTTATCATCATGACTTGCAACAAAAAAATTGAGATTAGTATTTTTTAAGGCAGCAATTATTCCCTTTAATGAATCAGGTCTTGCAGTTATCAGTGATTTTAAGTTTGCGTCAATAAGCAGATTAGACAAAAAGTTTCCAACGCCAGCCCCAATATTTATTCTGTTTGGATTTCTTCCGATATAACCTAAACGAATAACATTTCTTATTCTGTCCTGAAGCAATCCTTTCACAAGAACGAAATGCTTCTCTGCTTCGATATCTTTTTGTTGTAGTTTAATCATTGCTCTCAAGTCGATTTATTTCCTCCTTTAATTTCGCAATCCGCTTTTGCTTCTCAAATTTTTCATAATACATCTCCATTAACTTGTCTTTTAGGAATGGTTCTCCGACAATTTGAATTTCTTGAAATACTGATTCTTTATTTCTGCTTTCGTTTGAAGTCTTTTCTTCAGACTTTAGAAAATCAATTACAGATTGAATTTTATTTTTTGCAAACTCACCAATAAAACCATTATTCAGGAAAAAACTGTGAGCCAATAACTCGTGAATATTTCCCCCAAAAGTCTTTATCTGTTCAGTTGATTTCTCTGGGTATCCCTTATCGTCCAAGAATAAAATGTTTGAATGAGGAATATCCGATAAAATGAATGGTGAATGAGTTACAAAGCAAAGATTTATTGAGCGAATTGCTCTCAACTCTAACCGCTTAATGCTTTCTAAAATGTAATTAATATAAGTTCTTTGCAACTCTGGATGGAAATACAATTCTATTTCCTCTAAAACAATATTTACAAAACGATAACCAGTTTTTCTTCTTGTATTCCTAATTGAGTTCAGATTAATCAAGTGATAAAGAAGAGAGCTTACAGAGTAAATCATTTGCTTCTCACCTGAACTCAATTTCTTAAATTCAATATCCTCTTTTAATCCATCTGCTGTTTTCAGTAAAATGTCTACAGTAAATATTGGTGGTGGAACGAATTCTATAATTTCTGGTCTCTTTCTGTTTGTCTTTATTTCACTTATCCGTTTTGATAGAGTATTCAAGTCAACCCTCTGTTCTTTCAATTCAATATGTTGATACTTTAAAAAATTTATCGTCTGTCTTAATTTGAAAGTGATATGACTCTCATCTTCGTATAAATAATTAATAAATTCTTGAACACTTTTATCTTCAAACCTTTTTTCATCTTTATTATAGTAATGCAAGTAATCATCATACTTAGTGGCTATGCTAACTAGCTTATAAATAATGTAATCAAGTGCAAGCTGAAATTTTTCTTTATCAAGGGACGAGTAATTAAAATGAAAGCGGCTATCAATCATCTTTAATAGCTTATCCGTATCAAATCTCAAACTTGATAACTTAACTTCTTCAATCAATTTGCCCTTATCAGTTTTAATTTCGTAAATAGTTTTCTCACGCTTGCTTTCATTTAATTTAAGGTCAAGTGAAATAGCTTCAAGTTGGTCCGTTAATTTTCTAAAACTGAAATTCTCCTTCCTTACTGGTTTCAAAAGATTACCAATTAGCCTCGACTTTACAAGATGATTTTCGTTATTGATGTCAATAATTCCTTTCGTTCTCATTGGGTTTATCACCAGTGGAGTTTGATATCCATCATTCTTATGAAATAACCCATCAAGCCAATTCAGTTCGCCTTTTAATTCTTCTGTGTTATGTGCATAGTGAGAATAATTGACCGCAATTGTGTAGAAGAAGTTCTTTAACGGAAAATTATCCAGTTTGGGTTTAATAATGTTCCCTCCAGAATCATATCCGAATATTTCAACCCTTGAATCATTGATTCTCAACTTGTGAAAAAAAGAATCTGTATGAAAAAAAATATCAGCTTTTAGTTTTGATATTTTTTGCAATTCAGCACTAATTTTTTCTTGGCTTTCAGCGAAATTATTTATAACTCTAAAAAGAATTTCTATTAATGTGCTTTTTCCTGAACCATTCTTACCCACCACCGCACAAATGTTTACATCAATATTATTTATCTGATAAAAGTCACGCGGAACAATTTCAGTGAAGGAAATTTTATCATTCTTGTCAATAGAGTAATTGTTGTAGAAAAAATAAAGTTCATCTTCGTGAAGGATTTTTAAATAATCTTCATGACAACCTTTTAGCGGCTTAATGGCAATAATTTTGAACCCTAAATCCATATTATCTAATTACATGAATAAAACACCCAGAATATTTTTCAAAATCTTTTTTGAAATTCTCATCATTTGAAATTTTCCTATCGGGGTCGTAAATTATAAATAGCTTAAATTTTTCTTCGGGATATTTTATGAGGTCGGCAGCAATGCCATCCGTAATAGAACTCTTTGGCGTTTTCCCTCTCAAATATTTTGTTTCAATAAAGAGATTACATCCATTAAATGAATGGTCAGGAACTGTTTTAGCTGTTGAAAATTTTACTACTGGAAACTCCCTTTCATAATCTTCTCTCTCACTCATCAAATACGAATTTATGTAATCATTCAATGAGTTTTCACTTTCAGGTTTTTTTGTGTTGAATGCTTCAGGAATTGCCTTGCTAAGTTTTTCGGTAATTCTCTCAACAAATAATTCAACAGGGTCTTTAAAAAACTCTCTGTCAGAAATGAAAGTGAAAAACGAATTTGGAATTCTTGGTTTCAAGGGGTCTTCCAATGCTAAAATTCTTGTTATGGCAAAATGGATTTGCTGAAAATGTTTTTTGCACAACTGAAAAATCCTATCAACTTTTTCAAACTCATCTGAACCGTCAATGTAATCTACCAATTCGGACAAGACTTCAATTTTATCGTGGTAGAAACTATCTACCGAATCATTTGAAAAATTGGAAGCAAGTTTTATGTAATCACATAAATGTGTTTTTGTATCATCAAGGAAAAATGAATCTTTTGAAATCTCAAAATTGTAAATGGCATCAAACTTTTCAAGGTGTGAAGCAAAAGCAGCAAATCTTCTGTCAATACATTGCGAACAACCACCGCAATGCGTAGCACTGGTGTTGTGGTCAAACCTTTGAAATGTTTTAGTGCATGTTACTGTTGAGTTGATGTAGTTATGCCTTTTAAAATCATGAATGAGTTTGAACACATCTGTTTTAGTATTAAACAAAAACGGATGCTTGATATTGAATTTTTTCTCCGCAACATGAGAAAAGAATTGTCTCATGTGATGTAGAGTTTTTGGGTGAGTTGTTCGACTTGCCCTTGCATTTATCAAGTCCGCTCTCTTTGAAAAGTTTATTGAAGTAATACCATTTTCAAAAATCATTAACTCATCTTCTTTGTAGATGGTTGCAAGTGAAAATGCAACTGCTGTATATAGAAAAATTCTTGTCCTCTGTGTTTCTTCGGGTGCTCGTATTCCTTTTAATGTGCAGTGAAATGGATAATAATTAATTCTACTCGGATAATCCTCTGATAATTTTTTATGAATACCTTCTTGTGTTTTTGTTGTTCCATGATTTGCTCGGTGACTTACAAGAATCACTTTATCTTTTGTGGTCTCCAAAATATTCAACACACCTGCAAGTGAATCCAAGCCACCTGAAAACAAGGCAACCGTTGCCTTACCTTTCTTTTCAGGACTTATTCCTTCAACATCAAAAACATTTAGCTGCCCAATATCTCTGCCACCACCAACAAATGTGAAATCAATTTTGTTGTCTCCAGAAACATACAGTAATGCTTCTGATAAAAGTTTTATAGTTGATTCTTGCTTCCAAAATTTTAAATCTCGCACCTTAAAAACAAAGTGAAGATTTCTTGCCCAACTGTGATATTCAAGACTGTCAATTGCTCCTCTACTTATGGAACGGTCTGCAGCATAGATATATCCAGCAATTTCTAACAGGTCTTTAATTCTATCAGGTATATGAACACTTAATGCCTCTATGAAGTGAGGCAAACCAATTTTTACATTATTTGATTTGGAGTTTGGGTCATAGGATAATTTGAGAATAGCATTGCCATCACCTTTGCCAAATGATTTTGGTAAAGGTGCATCGCTGCACAAAACGATATGTGTTTTCTCACTTCTCAAATTCTTTTTCTCTTATTATTTCACTATTAAGTTTCTGGAAGCAGAATGACACAAATCCTTTTATTTTTTCATTAGAAGGAATTTTATCCTTGGCATTTTTATTAAACCAACCTGCTGAAAAACTTTGTGTAATTTTTGATGTCTCAAAAGCATGTTTGGAAATTTCGCTTACATGCTCGCCAAGTTTTTTGTTAAAAGTATCTCTGTCAAAAAGATTGTTGATTCTTGCTGATGCTTCTCTTTCTAAAAAATATCTTAAATAGTTGTCCGTAAAACTTGAAAAGAATAATCTTGATAACTCGCAAAAGCCACTGCCGTCTGCTGCTGAACGCCATTCATCAAAAGAGTTGTTGCTACTGTCAAACTGAATTTGTTGTTGGATTTGATTTTGCTTTGACCATTGACTAACAGTTTCTATCAAGGCATGATTTGCAAATGCTGAATATTCTTTTGATTCGCTATTGGAGTTAATGAACTCTCGTATCGCTTTTGAGAGTCCAAGAAGGTTGAAGTTTGTTGGAAGATTGATTCCTTGTTTTGCTAAAAACTCACTTGCATTTTTCTGTTTTGCAGATTGAGAAAGAAGAATAAGAAATTTAAAAGCTGATAATACACCTTTATCAGATTCAATGTTTTCATAGCGGCCAATTACATTCTTTGTTGTCTGATTTGCGATTTGGGCAATGGTGTCAGCATTAGCTGTGAAGTTTGCAACTTCATCAACTATGCCCCTCCATTTTTTAGACTTCGGTAAATATCCTATTCTTTCATGTCCCATGTCAAGCTGCTAATTTTTTCGTCAACTCCATCAACTCTTCAATCATTGTCTGAACTGTGATTAAGGTGATTGGTGTGATGCTCATGATTTTTTATTTTCTTTTCCTTTCATGTTTTTCATATTCATCATATCAATCACAGTTCAAGACATTCTTTCATTTTAATCACCTCCATCATAGTTCAAGACAATTTATCCATCACAGTTCAGATAATCATTCAACAGTTCAGACTACTTCTTTATACTTTTTATTTTCCAATCTATGAAATTCAAGTTTCATGTTTCCGAAATTGATAAGCAGCCCGATTTCAAGATTGTATGCTTCAAGATAATTAATCGCCTGGGCAAGATGCACAGGTTCCATTTTGGTAAGTGCTTTTAGCTCAACACTTATTTTTCCTTCAACAAGAAAATCAACTCTCCGCGTCCCAACCTGCAAATCCTTGTAAAATACAGGCATCTCGTATTCTCTTGAAAACTCAATACCCTGCAACTGCATTTCATATTCCAATGCGCGTTGATAAATCACTTCCTGGAAACCGTTTCCCAAAGTAGAATGCACCTGCATAGCGCATCCAATAATTTTACCAGTCAATGCAGAATATTTGTATTCCTCCTTAATCATATTCCTTTTTTATCATGTTCTTATCACATTCATCACACAAATCACAGTTCAGACCATTATGACAGTTCAGACATTAAGCTGCCAATCGTTTCATTAATTCAATAATTTCATGCACTTCATTTTCATTAAACAACTTTTCAATTGCATTTGCCCCGAAATTACTGAATGGCGCTTCGTAAAGGTCAGCCTCTTCAATTTTTCGTTTCTGCATAAACACGGTTTGCACAGTTCGCAGGAAGCGCGTTTGGTCGGCATTGTAATTGTGCTCCAGTATAAATGCATCAAATGCTTTGCGCACAATCTGCTCGTAGCTCGGCAGCGTTTCCAGTTTCAACACATGGCGGAGAAAATCGGTTAAGCTGCCCACGCGCACCCCAAATGCTTTGAGCATGTTATCTTCGTTCAGGTTCAGTTCATCGGTGCCGAGTTCGGTTTCCAGTGTTTGTTCGAGATGAATAAGGTCATCAAGATTTACGGATTCGCCTTTTGTCAATCTTTGTATGGTTGGATGCTCCGCTGCCAACTGTTCAATTTTTTCCTCCACCTTCTTTTTGTATTCCTCCACCATTATCTTCTGCCCTTCCTTTTTTACAATCACCCACTTGCGCGAGTCAATCACATCATCCAAGCCGAGTTCAATAACGAGCGAAGGTTTTTCGCGCTTGTATTTCATGAGCGGGGCAAGAGCGGTTTTTGCATCGTCAATATTTTTCAGCGCGGGCTTTTCCCAAAACTTAGCGGAGAGTATCGCTTCTTTGTAAGAAATTTTTTCCTGCACCTGTGCAATGCTAGAGGGAAGCAAATCCACATCTTCGCGTATGGACTGCACCAGGGCTGCCCCCGATGCTTCGACTCCGCTCAGCATGACCCGTCCCTGTAGCAAAGCCAATCCGCAGCGTTCCATCTTGCTCGTAAAAAATGCTTCGGCAAGATTTACACCGGGCACAAAACGCAGCAGAGGAGCAACCCGCATCCGCAGCAATTCAATTTTCTGTGGCGTGAGAAATTTCCAGAAGTCATCGTCCCATGCTTCGCGCACTTCTTTGATATTTTTCTTCACCGTAAATGAATCAAGCGGGATGCGTGCAATATCTGCACGGCATTCTTGAATTATTCTTTGAACGTTATTGCGAGGTTGGGCAGCTTCAGAAGCAATCTGTTCATTTTGTGTTTCGTCTTCGCCTGATGAGATTACTTCGTTCCTCGCAATGACAGATTTGTTTTCCGCAATGACGGATGGAGTGGAGAGTAGAATTTCCAGCTTACTCAACCGCGTATTGAAAATGGTAACGAGCACAGGAATCTGTCTTGCACCCACATCATCCTTGGGCATCATGTTGAAGTGCTCAAAGTTTTCCCAGAAGTCAACGATGAGGAAATTATCTTTTTTGTTTTCAGGCAGCCACTGCAAATGTTTGCACGCTTCCAAACTCCGTGTGCCGCGCCCAATCATCTGCCAGAATTTTATCTGCGAGCCAACCGGTTTCATAAAAGCAAGGTTCATAATTTCAGGCACATCAATACCTGTATCAAGCATGTCAACAGAAATGGCAATACGCGGCAAATCTTCTTTCTTAAACTTCGCCAGCAAATCGCTTGCGCGTTCCACACCAGAAGTAATTACGCGTGCAAGTTGCCCTTTGTGTTCAGGATACATATCGTTGAATGCCTCTTCCAAACGTATGGCATGTTTCTGCGTGATGGCAAACACAATGGTTTTTGCAGGCAATTGTCCGCTTGCATCTTTGTGACACACATCCATAAATTCTTCCCACTGCCGGTGAAGGGTGGCTTTGTTCGTCACCTTCTTTTCTAAATCTGTTCCTTCAAAGTTGATGTCTTCTGGATTGATGCCGCGCTCACGCAACGAATCTTGTTCATCTTCAGAAAGGTCAACACCTTTGATTCCCTTGCGCTGAAATTTTGTTTGTGCTGAATAGACATTGTAATCAGCAAGGTATCCTTCCTTCACTGCTTTGTCGTAAGTGTAAAGAAAAGTGGGAGCCGTTCCATCGGTTTCAAAAAACCGGAAAGTATCACGGTCAATAAAATGTGCGGGCGTTGCAGTCAAACCAATCTGCACAGCATCAAAATACGCAAGCACATCGGTGTATTTATTATAAATACTGCGGTGGCATTCGTCAGTCACAATCAAATCAAATTCAGCAGGAGAAAATTTTTCGTAACACATTTCAAGCGTTTGTAATGTGCTTACATACACACGCGCAGTTTTATCAATGTTGTAAGTGCGTATGCGTGTACGTGATTCATTCGGGAGAAAAAATTTGAAGCCATCACTCAATGCCTGTTCAACTAAACTATCTCTATCGGCAAGGAATAAAATTTTTTGTGCTTGTCGTGCTTTCAGAAACACATCAACCAATGCCATAATGGTTCTTGTCTTTCCTGTTCCTGTGGCCATGACAAGAAGTGCTTTTCTTTTTTTTCTTTTCTCAACCGCTTCTGAAATTCTGCGAACGGCTTCTATTTGATAAGAACGGTTTACAATAGTGTCATTGATTTTTATTTCGTTAAGCGGAAGTTTATTTTTCTTCAGATGAAGCAATCGCTCCAAATCTTCTCTTGTAAAAAAACCGGCAACTAATCGTTCAGGATATTCTTCGGTATCCCAGAAAAAAATGTCTTCACCATTCGCCATAAAAGCAAAAGGTCGGAATGATTGCTTCTTTTCAATCTCAGTTACATATCTTAATACTTGTTCTTTCCCAACACGCGCATCGCGTCTTGTTTTCTTTGCTTCAATAACTGCAAGCACTTCACCATTTGTGCGGAACATGCAATAATCTGTAATACCGCTTTGAGGTGAGGCATCATAACCTTCAACAGGAATTTCGAAACCCACTGATGTTCGGTCAGCAAGATTCCATCCTGCTTTTTTTATGGCGGGGTCAATGAGAGTATAGCGGGTTTGCGATTCGTTGAAAGAAGAGTACCCCACGAAATTTCGATTGATTCTTAAAGAATGCTAAAGTAAAAATTGTTTGTGTGTAAGCAAATACTAATTCCAAGTTAAAATTTTTCCTCTATTGTAAAAAAGTACCTTTAGAAAATGCAACTCTTTCCATTCGAGGTATCTTAAATTTTTTGTTGCAATCTACCTATTAGAAATTATAAAGTCAAAAAAATTTGTTTTGTAGAGGTACCGTAAAACTCCCTTATTTTTACGATAAAATCAGCCTTATTTTCTCTAGTCGATTTTGTGGCTTAGCATTCAGTTATTCCAAGCTGGAAAATTAATGTTGTTGGGTAAGTAATGATGGTATTTACGTCATCGGTTGGTTTAACAATATCTGGAGATTGAACAGTTTCTAAAAATGTGTCTTATCTTTTCAACCCAACCTCTTCTGCTACTTTAAAAAATGCAACATGGCCGTCAATGGAATCTTTCTTTTTTTGGGGGGAAGGAAAACAACAATAAAATTAGGGTTATTATTTCTAACAACTTATACATGGAATTATGAACAGCGATAACCAATATAATAAAATTATAGTTCAACTCCCACCAGCTCCACTTCTTTATTTACCCCATGCATGAAAATGCCAAAGGATTTAAAAAAAATTTCTCTTTTTTTTCAACCCTTTGTCCACAGTGGATTGTACATTTATTTTTTCACCCTGTCAATAACTTTTGCATTTCACCGTTATTTCTTAACACTGGATTTACCCAACGCAGATTACCTTTAGCTAGCATTGTAAATCCATATTGCATCTCTCAATGAAACGCATTTGTTGTTTTTTATTCTATGCTCTTTTTGCAGCATCTCTTCTTATTTCGTGCGAGGAGGAGCAAATAATTCCAGATAACGTTGCACCGCCCGATCAAACCATAGAGAATGTAACCATCAGCAATTATGTAAACCGCGTTTATGTTTCTGTGCTTGGGCGCGAGGCAAACGGCAACGAACTAAGCGCAGGGTACAATCTTCTTGGTCAGAATAATTTATCCAATAGCAGCCGCATGCAGTTTCTTGGTTCGGTGTTAAGCGATGCTTCTTACCTGCCACATGTTTATACGCTGGCCAGAATTGATTTGCTTGGCAATCTTGATACGCTTGATATTTACCGTCAATGGGAGATCGACAGTGCAATCATTACCACGCAATCAAATCCTGACATCATCGCATACTTTGTTGCTGATATGGAAAAGTTAGATTCTCTCAGGCAAGTGTCCCTCGATCTTGATCAGCACGCCATTGATATTACATACATGCACCGCAGATGTGTGAATAATTATTTTTACGATCAGATAAATATGGGAACAGAAAATTTTGTGGTTAGTTGCTTCGAGCATTTCCTCAACCGATACCCAACGGAAAATGAATTGAGTTCGTCAAAATCAATGGTTGAAGGTGTGTCCGCCATTTTGTTTCTGCAATCAGGACAATCGAAGGGTGATTTTCTTTCCATCTTTTTCTCTTCCACAGATTATTATGAGGGACTTGCGACCAACCTTTACAAAAGATATTTGTTACGCAACCCCACCTCCATCGAAATGGGAAGTGCAGCACAAGCATTTAAGAGCACCCGCAATTACGAACAGATGCAGAAAGATATTTTATCAACCAACGAATACATCGGGATATGAGAACCAGCTTCAGACTTGGGAATTCTGGAAGAATGAAATGTTGGAGTATAACTAACAAAGTGTATTCCACCATTCTGTCAGTCTATCATTCCATCAGATTATTGCTGGTAGTGTTAATCATCACGTCTGCCTCCTCATGCAAAAAGGACTACATCTATGAACTAAAGGACGTAACTGTTACCCAGCCGGGGGGAGGGAAGGGAAATGTAAAGACCACTACTGAGTTTATCTCTATCGTGTATTCTGATTTGTTCAACACAAATATTCCGACTGATACACTTCTGTATGTGCAGCAAGCATACGATGCATTTGGCGATAAGAAGTTGATTGAAGACCGCATTGTGCGGCACTTTCTTAAAACCGCTTCACAGATTCCTTCTGATACTACCATGCGAGCAAACGTTCCTTTGTTCGTAGATGAAACATTTCAGAAATTCTTCAATCGTAAAACCGATGCCTTCGAAAATTATTTCATCAGTAATCTCATCCGTAACAGTGCAAGCATAACTCCGGTGATAGTGTATTACGCCTGTATGACGAGTGATGAGTACCGATATTATTGAACCAAGTTACAAGTTATCAGTTAAGCGTTATTCGGAAAATCAACAACTAAAATGAGAAGGAGAGAATTTATCAAGAAAGCCGGACTTGTCACAGCAGGTGCGTTCGCTGTTCCGTACATACTTCCTTCGGGAAGATTGTTTGCCGCATCCGGCATGCGCAGAGTGAACCATGTTGTGTTCTGCATGTTTGCCGGTGGCGTTCGTAATCTTGAATCGGTCGATAAGAGTTTAGGCAACCTCATGCCTAACATGCTTCTTGGCACAGAAAGCATTGCTCCTGATATTGCTGCTGCTATTGCTGCAACCCCTCTTCCCACTCTCAATCTCGGATACAATCTACAAACAAAAGGTACGCTTTTCAAGGATTTCAGATACAAGAGCGGACCAACAGGGCATTTCAACGGACACACCACTGCCATTACAGGTGCTTACACAACAGCTGATCTCAACATTAAAGATCATCCTCACACTCCAACTATTTTTGAGTTTTACCGCAAGCATAATTCTCCGGCACAAACTGCTCGCAAGTGCTGGTGGGTTTCAAACACACTCGGCCCATACCCTGCACTAAACTTCAGTTCGTTTGCCGAATATGGTGCTCAGTATGGTGCAAACTTCATTGCACCAACTTACATGTTCAGCAACGAAGGATATAATTCCGTTGGCACACTCAAAACATTTACAAGTGCCGAAGAAGCTGCCGTTAATAACATGCGCACGTTTATGAATCATAACTTCAACAAAAGTTATTTGGATGGTGATGCTGGAGTAACCAACACTGTTGACGATGCTGCAGAACTGCAAACATGGATCAACTCCATGTTCAATCAATATTCTTCGGGAGCTTTTAATAATCCTTGGGGGGCAGGTTCATACAATAACGACATGATGAATATTTTCTTCGCAGAAAAAATCATTGATCAGTTTACGCCAGAACTGCTTGTTGTAAACATGCAGGATGTAGATGTTGCTCACTTCAATTTTACCAACTATACCGTAAATCTTAACAAGGCAGATCTTGCAGTGGCACATCTTTGGAATCATATTCAAAATTCTCCAATGGCAAATGATACCGTGATGATCATTGCACCCGAGCATGGAAGAAACCTCAACGGCAATTCAAGCATTGATGCCAATGGTCATGCTGCGCTTGATCATACAGCGAACCTCGATGAAGTAAGCGGAGATCAGATGGCCCGTAAAATATTCTGCGAAGTGTTGGGACCAAGTACTGTCGTTCGACAGGGAGAGGTTATCGCAGGCACAACGGGCGAAAGCATTGATGTTGCCGCAGCCATTGCCAATCTTCTGGGTTTCGATTCGCAAATACCTTCGGGCATGTTGCGCGACTTTGCAAGCAGTGGAATTCAACAGGCGTTTCTATGATGACAAAAAAAACATTCATTCTCCTGATACTGGTTGTGATGATTGGTTCCTGTTCCAAAGAACCAACCAATCCGTATGGAGGTGTGAACTATAACACGGATACTACAACATCTATTACTGTTGATGCCAACACCATTGTTGGATTGCACCACAATATTTTCTTTCCGCATTGTGCAAAGAGCGGTTGTCATGACGGTACTTTTGAACCGGATTACAGAACAGTAATGAGTACTTACTCAACGTTGGTTTATCAACCTGTTATTAAAAATCATTGTGGTGATGATACTTCGCAATACTTCAAACTGCGTGTAATCCCTTTCAATGCCGATAGTTCTTTTCTCATTGAACGCCTCACCACATCAACAAGTGATTACATGCCTTCAAACGGGAATAGATTAACAGATACCGAAATCGGTCACATCCGCACCTGGATTAACAACGGAGCAAAAGATGAGAATGGAAATACTCCGGTTGCACCGAATCTTCCCCCTGTTGTGAATTATATTTATCCAATAGATCAAAATCCTCCTTATCCTGCTGATACAAACAGGTTGGGCGGCATTCCATATAACCCTCTTATCATTCATCCCGGTCAAAATATTTATGTGCTCATCGGAGCATCTGATGACAGCACTGCCTATGCTGATCTCACCTTAAATCAAATGAGACTTTCATACAACAGAGACGATTTCAGCTCTGCAACTACGGTGAATGCAATTTACTTTTTAGGTTTCTGGGCAGTTCCGATCTTATCGAATAATTATACTCCGAATGATACTGTGTTCTTTCGTTACTATGTAAACGATGGTGATCATGTCACTCCTACTGAATATCCCCGCGATGACTATCCTTTCTATTATAAACTCTCCTGTTCATTTATTGTGCAATGAAGCGCTTTCCTCATGATAAATAAATTTTCGATCAGTATTATTCTCACTGCTGCAATTGGTTTTTCTTCTTGTCAGAAAGATGATGCTATCTCAAGTAACACGCCTACTATTGAGTTGGTAAGCGTTTCATCAAGCAGCATTCACGAAGGAGATCCGCTCACTTTCAAAATTAAATATACCGATGGCGATGGCGATCTTGGTGAAAACAATGCCAATGCTCATAACCTTTTTTTGGTTGACAATCGTGTGAATGTTACTTATGAATACCGCATTCAGGAATTGGCGCCCTCCAGTTCCTCAATCATCATCCGCGGTAATCTTGATGTGATCTTAAACTCCACTGCGATCACCAATGGCAGCACTTCACAGGACGTTACGTATTCCATTTATGTAAAAGATCGCGCGGGCAATCAAAGCAACACCGTTACTACGGGCGCGATTACGATTAGCCAGTGAGTTTTTTCTAACTGATAAGATTTATCATATCCGCTACCTTTGTCCATATGAATTTTTTCAATCGTGAAGTAACCTCTGCTCTCGAAGCAAAAGAAAATGCTCAATGGATTGCTTATGCACCTTTCGTGTTTCAGGCCTCGCGCGCGCTCCGCGATTTCGGAATTCTCGAATACATCGAATCACAAAAACCAAACGCAGTAACCATTGAACAGGTTCAGGAAAAATGTAACCTCAGTCACTATGGTGCCCGCGTACTGATGGAAGCAGGGCTCAGCATCGGCTTGTTGTTGTGGGAGGATGAAAAATTTCGGTTGAGCAAAACAGGATATTTTATTCTCAATGATCCGATGACGCGCGTAAATATGGATTTCACGCATGATGTATGTTATGAAGGATTATTTCGACTCGATGAATCCATTCGCAACGGCAAACCCGAAGGGCTCAAAGTTTTCGGCAACTGGAAAACTGTGTATGAAGCATTGTCAAAACTCCCCGTGCATGTGCAGCGCAGCTGGTTCAGTTTCGATCACTACTACAGCGATCATGCATTTCCGTACGCGCTCAAAGCTGTTTTCAAAGACAAACCAAAACACATTCTCGACATTGGTGGAAATACAGGCAAGTGGGCGACACAATGCGCAACTCACGATGAAGATGTACACATCACGATCATGGATCTTCCAGGTCAGCTCGACATGGCGAAAAAGAATATTGAAGCACTGGGCTTAAGCAACCGCATCTCTTTTTTCGAAAACAATATTCTTGACAGCACAAAAAAATTCCCTTCCGGATTCGATGCAATCTGGATGAGTCAGTTCCTCGATTGTTTTTCTGATGATGAAATTGTTTCCATCCTTTCCCGCTGCCGAGATGCAGTTACTGATGATGGTCACATCTACATTCTGGAAACTCTTTGGGACAAACAGGAATTTGAAACATCGGCATTCTGTTTACAGATGACATCGCTATACTTCACCACCATAGCCAACGGCAACAGCCAGATGTACTATTCAAAAGCATTTCTGAAATGTGTCGAGCGCGCAGGTTTCAAGGTCGTAGAACAAACTGATGATATCGGGATATATCATTCGTTGTTAAAATGCAAGAAGATTTAATCTGCTCTCTTCATACAAGATTTGTATTCGAGAGTGTTATAAAAAAAGCCCCTCATTTCCGAAGAGCTTTCTCAAAGTGTATAGTTAATTGGTTAAAAGAGTCCGTTGATCTGTGAATTTATTTTGGTAATGATGGAGCCAAGGTCTTCGCGATTTTCTGCAAAGTTGATGTGATCAATGTCAATAACTAAAATTTTTCCCATCTCATAAGTAGAAATCCATGCCTCGTAACGTTCGTTCAAACGTTTCAGGTAATCAATACGGATGGTATTTTCATAATCGCGACCTCGCTTTTGAATTTGATTGACAAGAGTGGGAACTGATGCACGCAAGTAAATAAGAAGATCGGGCGGAGAAATAAATTTGTTCATGAGATCGAACAGTGCTTGGTAATTGTTGAAGTCGCGAGTAGTCATCAAACCCATGCTATGTAGATTCGGAGCAAAGATGTGAGCATCCTCATAAATGGTGCGATCCTGCACAATTGTTTTTCCGCTCTGTCTTATTTTCATCACCTGCTGAAAGCGCGAGTTGAGAAAATAAATCTGCAGGTTGAAACTCCAGCGCTGCATGTCATCATAAAAATCGTTGAGGTATGGATTGTCATCCACCGCTTCGTAATGCGGTTCCCACTTCATGTTCTTTGAAAGAAGGTTGGTGAGTGTAGTTTTTCCAGCGCCAATGTTTCCTGCAATCGCAATATGCAGTGGGTTCACCTGCTTGCGCGTAGGGATGTACTTCTCTTTTTTGTGTTGGAGTTTCACAACACCTTTGCGAGCCTGTGTTTTAGTTTTCACTTTTGCCCTGTGTGAAGATTTCTTGCGGACACTTTTTACTGCCATGCTGATTTTAGGTTAGAAGTTAATGGTATGAAGTTGATTCTTTGATTTCTGATTCACGTTTAAGAAATAACGATGAGTGTTTTTAAAAAGTCAGCGAATCTAATAAGAATAAAAAGTTAGTGATGCAGTTGTTAATAAAAAAAGTTGGTGCTGCTCAAACCTCGCATTCAAAAGAGAATCGTGTGCAGGAAGTATTACTTCATTTTCGTCAATGGTAGTAAGATTGAAACGCATGAGCATATTGTGCCTCACATACAGCAAATCTTTTCCGATAATCTGAAAAGCAGAAACTTCCATCACAGGAATTGTTTTGTAGTACGATCCGTATTTATCAAAAATCAAAATACCTGTTGCAGGATTATTCATGTACACAAAGTCGCCCGCTTCTGCAATTGACTCCGGCTGCACTGAGTAGCCAAGTGTTTGATTCATGTTTCCACTCTGATAAACAAGTTGAAGGTTGAGATTAAGTTTCTTTAGGGAAAAATCCTGCTGATCGAAAATCCAGTACCCGTCAAGGTAGGATTGACAAACCACAACCGGTTGCTGAATTCCTGCATTGCGAAGTTCAACGGTTGACTCAAGTGCAAGTTTATTGTTGAGCAATTGAAGTTGTGCAAACTCACGGTAGAATAAAAGTATCTTCAAAGGATTGTTTACATCTACAGAAGAAAGCATTCCCGCAGTGCGATCGGCATAATTTGCTTTTGGTTTTCCGGTGGAATCAAATTGTAGCAATTGATTCTCCACGATCACATATGCATTGCCGAAACGATCGGTAGTAAACTTTGCATGAAGGAGAGGAAGAGAGTTTTGAAATTTGAAATCGTCTGTCATGAAAGAGAAAAGTACAAAGCAAAGAATCAAGATCAAGATCAAGATCGAAACCGGAAACCGGAAACTGAAAACTGAAAAACCAAACTTCCGTTTTTTAACTTCTGACTTCACACTTCTGACTTCTAACTTCATATTCACACTTTACTATTCATTTGCGAAAGCATCTGCAAAATCTCTTCCACAAATTTACGGTCATTACTTAAACGAGGAACCTTATGCTGTCCGCCAAGTTTGCCTTTGCTTTTCATCCAGTTGTAAAAAGTATTTTGAGGAAGAACTTTCATTAAGGGTTTTCTCAATGCCATGTTCTTGTATCGTTTTGCTTCGTAATCGCTATTGAGAGATTTCAGAGCAGTGTCCAGTGTCTCCACAAAAAAGTCAAGATTGTCAGGTTGTTTTTCAAATTCGACCAACCATTCATGTGCACCGTTTTCGCTTTCTGAAAAATAAACCGGTGCTACGGTGTAATCACGAATCAGCGCTTCGGATTTCTCGCATGCAATCCTCACAGCATTGTCCGTATTCTCAATCATCACTTCTTCTCCGAAAGCATTTATGAAAAGTTTTGTGCGTCCGGTAATTTTTATTCTGAAAGGGTTGAGAGAAGTGAAGCGAATCATATCCCCGATTAAGTATCTCCACAACCCTGAGTTGGTTGAAATGATGACAGCATAATTTTTATTCAACTCGACTTCTTCAAGCGAAAACGTGTCCGGAAAATCTTTTCCATACTCTTCCATCGGCATGAACTCATAATAAATTCCGTAATCGAGCATCAGCAACATTTCATCACTGCCCGGTTGATCTTGTATTCCGAAAAATCCCTCCGAAGCATTGTATGTTTCAAGATAACTCATCTTCTCAGACGGAATCAATTGCTTAAACTGATCTCTGTAAGGAGTAAAACTCACGGCACCATGAATAAATAATTCAAGGTTAGGCCAGATCTCAAGAAGATTATTTTTTCCGCTCATCTCAAGAATACGCTTTGCAAGAACAATAGTCCACGTTGGAACTCCGCTTATGTTCGTTACGTTTTCATTGATGGTTGCTTCAGCAAGGCGTTCAATTTTATCTTCCCAGTTATCCATCAATGCGATTGAAAGATCAGGAGTGCGAAGAAACTGAATCCAGAACGGAAGATTCTGCATCAACACCGCAGATATGTCGCCATAAAAAGATTCATTGCTGAAAGTATTTATCTGGTGACTTCCTCCAAGTATCAATGCTTTGCCCGTGAATATTTGTGTATCAGGATTGTTGTTACAATAAAAGGAGATGCAATCCTTGCCTCCTTTGAAATGACATTCTTCCATCGCTTCATTACTCACCGGAATGAATTTGCTTTTGTCTGAAGTTGTTCCAGATGATTTTGCAAACCAGCGAATGTCGCTTGCCCATAAAATATTCTGCTCTCCATGCATAACACGCTGGATATAGGGTTTCAGCGTATCATAATTACTTACAGGAACGCGCTCCTTAAAATTTTTCAATGAACGAATGGTCGTGTAATCGTATTTCTTTCCCCACTCGGTCAATTTTGCTGACTGTATCAATCGCACACGCCAGTCCTCCTGCACTTCATGCGGGTACTTGATGAAAAGCTCGATCTGGTGCATCCGCTTTTTCATCCACCAACTTAGGATGGAGTTTAATATCGCCATTTATTATTAAGCAGAAACTGCTTCCATTTCTTTGTTGATTTTTTTTACAAGACCTTGCAACACTTTACCAGGACCTACTTCAATAAATTGAGTTGCTCCGTCCGTAATCATGTTCTGAACAGTTTGAGTCCAGCGAACAGGAGCTGTCAGTTGCGCAATAAGATTTTGTTTTATTTGATTCGGATCAGTTACAGGTCTTGCATTTACATTTTGATAAACCGAACAGATTGGATTTAAGAACGAGGTAGATTCGATCGCTTTTGCCAATCGTGTACGTGCTGGTTCCATTAGTGGGGAGTGAAATGCACCGCCAACAGGAAGTACCAATGCGCGTCTTGCTCCTGCTGTTTTTAATTTTTCGCAGGCAATGTTTACTCCGTTGATGGTTCCGCTTATTACTAGCTGTCCCGGGCAATTGTAATTTGCTGCTACCACGATTTCTCCTGATGCAGAAACTTCAGCGCAAATTTTTTCCACCACTTCATCATCAAGATTGAGAACCGCGGCCATCGTAGAAGGATTCATCTCGCAAGCTGCCTGCATTGCCTCTGCCCGTTCTTTCACAAGCAGCAAAGCATTTTCAAACGACAGCGCCTGGTTTGCAACGAGCGCAGAAAATTCTCCGAGCGAATGTCCCGCAACCATGTCGGGCTTCAATGCATCACCCATTGTGATTGCCTGTATAACGGAGTGAAGAAAAATAGCGGGCTGGGTAACTTTAGTTTGTTTCAAATCTTCGTCCGTTCCACTAAACATTAAATCAGTTATGCGAAAACCAAGGAGGAGATTTGCTTTTTCAAAATGATCTTTTGCAAGCGCTGAGGTTTCGTAAAGTTCTTTTCCCATGCCAACAAATTGCGAACCTTGTCCGGGAAATATGTATGCCTTCATGTTTTGTTGATTGGGTTAATTGAGTTGATTGGTTGATTAGGTAACAACAGTTGCAAGGTGAAGATTATTTCAATGATGACAAAGAACAATTTCATAAAATAAAAAACCCCGGTAAAAATTACCGAGGTTTTCTATTCGTAAATTAGAAATGATTCGCTTTAGAAACAGTTAATTTCTTCTTCCGCCAAATAATCTCAACAATGCTAAAAACAAATTGATGAAATCAAGATAAAGCGTTAGCGCACCCATAATGCTCATCTTTGCAGTTGCTTCAGTTCCGTTTTCAACCTGGGTGCTTATGTTTTTTATTTTCTGAACATCATAAGCAGTAAGTCCCGTAAATACAATTACAGAAATGAAACTGATAATGTAACTCATTCCGCTGCTCTTTAAAAACATGTTGATCAATCCCGCAATTACAATTCCTATCAATGCCATGATCATAATGCTTCCGAATTTGGTGAGATCGGTTTTAGTTGTGTAACCAAGCAAAGCCATCACACCAAACATGGCTGCGCTTGCGAAAAACACTCCGTAAATGGATGCCTGTGTATAAGCAAGGAAAATAAAACTCAAACTCATTCCCATCAGCACGGAATAAACAAGGAACACTGCAATCAATGCTGTGGATGAAAGTTTATTGATTCCGAAACTCATCAGCAGCACTAATCCAAGCGGAGCAAACATGACAAAATATCCAAGCCCGGATAATCCCCTTGTTTCTGAATTGACAAGGTATTGCATATATGAAGGATCATTGCCGAAAACATACGCGGTGATGGCGCTGATGCCTAAAGCAACTCCCATCCACATAAATACGCTTGCGAAGAATGTCCGCGTTACTGGCTGAGTTGCCAGTCCAGGTTGACTTTGAATATTGAAGTTCCAATTTTGATTGTTATCCATTTTTATTTTATTTGTTATTTAAAGTTTGCAGTTTGTGATTGTCAAATCTCTTGCCAAAAGTACGCATTAAGAAAGTTTGGCAGATATGAGCCGGATGAATTCCGCCCTTGTCTTTTCATTTTCAAATTCACCTGTAAAGGCAGAAGTAGTGGCAACCGAATTTTGTTTTTGTATTCCCCGCATCAACATGCACAAGTGTTTTGCTTCAATTACCACTGCAACACCAAGTGGTTTCAATGTGTCCTGAATGCAGTCGCGGATTTCAGTAGTCAAACGTTCCTGAACCTGCAGCCGTCTGGCAAAGGCATCCACTATTCTCGGAATTTTACTCAAGCCGACAATACAACCATTCGGTATGTATGCAACATGCGCCTTCCCGAAGAAAGGAAGCAAGTGGTGTTCGCACAACGAATAAATTTCAATGTCTTTAACAATTACCATTTGACGGTATTCATCCTTAAACATTGCCGACTTTAAAATTTCAGCAGGATTCAAATCGTAGCCATGCGTGAGAAACTGCATTGCCTTCGCAACGCGCTCGGGTGTTTTTACTAACCCTTCACGAGAAACATCTTCACCTAAATTTGTAATGATGGATGAATAATGCTCCGAATTCTTTTTTACAAGTTCAAGATCGTACTTGTCAATCTTGGAGTAGCCGTCCATTTCGTTTTCTTCTCGCATATCATTATTTATTGTCACAAAACTAAAATCCGATATTCGAATTTATTTTCCAAAGTATTCAACATAATTTTTTTCCGTTTCCTGTATCTTCACGCAATGGAGCGTGCAACCAAGTGCATTGATTTCAGTTACTATCTGATTCCAGATTTCAATGGCAAGAACTTCTGTTGACGGAAGTTTTCCTTTCATAAAATCAACATCGAGATTCAGATTGCGGTGATCAACTTTGTCAATCACTTTTGATTTCAGAATTTGCCCTACGGCAGTGAGGTTAGCAACAAATCCTGTATCCGGATTTACATCACCTTTCACTGTAACTGTTAAATCGTAATTATGCCCATGCCAGTTTGGGTTCGCACATTTGCCAAATACATTTTTGTTTTGTTCTTCGCTCCAGTCGGTTCGGCTGAGTTTGTGAGCCGCGCTGAAGGCTTCTTTTCTTGTGATGAAAACCATGTGATAAATAAAGGTCGCAAATGTAACAATTGGAGGCAGGGAAAGTTTGCGGGCAATGGGCAAAAGTTACTTCTTCAGCCAAGAAGCAATAACCTTTTAAAGCTTCACGAACTTGGTGCGGAAAGTTTTTTTGCCAGCGATTACTTCGAGGTAGTAGATGCCTGAGGGAAAGAGTCGGCAGTCCACAGTCCGCAGTTGGCAGTCAACAGCCGAGAAAACTTTTTCGCCAACAATGTTGTAAATAGAAATGTTTATTTCTTTTTTGTCTTTGAGAAACGCACCTGTGATTTCTAATTTATCAACGACAGGGTTAGGATGTAACCTCTCCCCCGACCCCTCTCCCAAGGGAGAGGGGAGAACAGCCGCTATCACATTAAACACCGCTGCTTCCACCTCGCATCCATTCGCATCTGTGCAGACTACATTGTAATCTCCGCTTTGCGGTGCTATGTAAAAATAATTTGTTGCTCCGTTAATAATAGTTGTGTTGTAGTACCATTGATAACTCGCTGCTCCTGCATTTGCAAAGAGTGTATCTCCACTTTGTGCAATTGCCTGCGCTGCGGGTGAGGGATAAACTGTAATGTAATTACTAAGTAAAAGTGTATCGCTCCCGTTTGCATTGGTGGCAATAAGCTGCACATTGTAGCTGCCGGAGTTTGCATAGCAAATGTTTGTTGGGTTGATGGCTGTGCTGGTATCGGGTGTGGCTCCGAGGAAGTGCCATTGGTAGCTGGTAGCAAGGGTGGAGAGGTTTGTAAAATTAGTGCATGTGCCGGGGCAAATATTATTTGCCGCCTCGAAATCGGCAGTCAAAAAACAAATTGCGCTATCAGGTGTGTATTCCCAGAAGTCGTTGAGCAGACCTAAGCCAATGTATCCTTTATTCCCAATCGAAAAAGATCCTGTCTCATCTCTTCCCGAGCCCCCGAAATCTGCCTTTTGAAGCCATGAGTTAGCGATTGGATTGTATTGCCAGAAGTCAACACAAAAACAAGGATCGCCTGTTCCGTAAAATCCTTTATCACAAATAGAAAATGCAGCTGCGTCACAACGCGCAGTACCGGGAAAGTTCGCCTTCTGTGTCCATGTATCAGTACTACTACCATACTCCCATAAATCAGGCAGAACACCTGAAGCTGTTCCGTCAGTTGATCCACCGAGAACATAAGCATTATTTCCAATTACAAAACAACTTGCATCCATCCGACCAACTCCCGGCAGATTAGTTTTTTGATTCCATGTATCAATTGTAGGATCATATTGCCAGATATCATTATAGAATATAGTCCAGTCAGTCCCTGAACATATATATCCGAAATTTCCAATAGCAAAACCTACAGCGCCTAATCTGACACCTCCGGGAAAGGTTGCTTTTGGAGTCCATATATTTGCTGTTGCATCGTATTCCCAAAAGTCATCCGATGCCGGATTTCCTGTACCTGCGTAGCCTTTATTTCCGATACAAAATCCAGTGGCTATCCCTCTGGCCGTCCCGCCAAAATCAGCTTTCTGTGTCCATGCATTTGTTGCCGGATTATATTCCCAAAAGTCCTTTGTAATTGCCGGACATCCAACATATCCTTTATTCCCAATAGTAAAAGAAAATGGATAATCAATTCCTGCCCCAGGAAACACCGTCTTCTGTGTCCAATAGTCAGCACGGGCAATCAGCACACAAAAAATAAAAACAAAGAGCAACCCTTTTTTCATCATCACTCAAAAAAAAATTAGTCCTCAAAGCTATCAAACTATTTCAAAATGCGAAGTAGTTTGTTGGCGAATGGCTCTGAGTAGTTACGAAATCATTACCTCTATTCTATTGCTCCAGCCGCTGCTGAGGTTGGGGTTGCTGGTGTTCAGGTAGCGAACGTAAGCGGTAAAAAGTTTGCGTGAATTTTTCGCCCCTGCATCAAAAATAATAATCGCTTTGGTGCTGAGAGAATGTTCGCGCATGCCTGCAGCATTGCCTGGCGGGTTGTCGCCAATAAAATAAACCAACTCGATGCAGTCGGCTTGTGGGTGTTTTCTAGGACGCCCTTCCTGAGCACCGATACGCACACGTATTTTCACCCTGCTGCCATCGAGTGCCTGCGCCAGTGCCACAGGAAATTCAAGAATCTTTACGCGCTTCGTGTTGGTTTCTTTGCGTTCGGGAATGTGCAGCGTAAGTTTTTCAGCACTGGTATATTTGTATGGAGTCATACACTTCACCACGTTGCTGAAGAAGGGAGTAAACTTTTTCATGATGCCCTCAATGGCACTGCGCGTAACTTTTGTTTTGGTTCCGGGCTTGGTGTGCAACTCATAAGCGCCAGGGGCAGCCGGGTTTCCGGTGTACCACTCATCGCGGTATGCAGTTGCCTTGTTCATCTCGGCAGTTTTTACACCGAGGCGTTTCCAGCGGGGGTTGCCGGGCGTTTCTTCCTCAAGCAAATATCCAACTGCAGAGCGTATGTAAATGTCAAAGTTGGGCAGTTCTCCGGGAACGAGGTTTCTTCTTGGCATGTTGTTATTAATTTGGTGAGTTAGCGAATTTTAATCCGGATTGAATTTATTTTCCTCAGCAATGAAAACAACAGAACGAAAGGCAAAGGTAAATAGCTTTTCATTATATGTACAAATATTTCCTGCACGTATAATGATTTTTTTTTTAATGCTTTTTGATTCGGAAACGCAATCAATACGAACTTAGATTACCATGTTATCGTTTTAGTTATTTGTACTGCATTTATCTGTACTAATATCCTCAAGCAAAATGTATGTACATACAAACCATGTACAAATATCCTGATGCGGGTTATTTGTACAGAGAAAATTTGTACCAACATTCTGTTGATGGATATTAGTACAGTAAATAGTAATACTGATAACCTCGGTTGAGTTTACTACGCCATCGGTTTAATTATATGTACAGATAAACGGTGTACATACATTTAGAAAAAAGTTTAGAATGAAAAGGCGGGTGGCGAGGTAGATGCTTGCGTAAAGAATAGCAATTGCATGGGAGATAGCTATCGTACTTTTAATTCTAAATATCACGATTAGTTGGATGAACAATTTTCAGAAAATAATTTATCACCTTTGACAAAACCAAAAGCAGTGCAGATACCTGTTAAGCAAATTCTTTTCGTTGTCATTATTTCTCTCGCTGGCTGCGCGCCCGTTCGGTTTGTAAAACCATTAAATAAAAAACAGAGCGCAGCAAACATTTCCTTTGGCGGAGCGCTTATTAAATACGGCAAGTCCACCATTCCCATTCCTTTTCTCACCGCCAATTACGGTTATGGAATAGACAGTTCACTAACCGGCTTTGCGTCTGTAAATATTACCTCCGCATTGTTTGGAAATCTTCAACTGGAAGCGGGCATAACAAAACAATTGCTTACGCAGAAAAAATATTTGCCCGCTGTAAGTGTAACGCCTGTTCTAAATTTTATTTACCGGGATAAAAATGCTGCGAAGTTGTATCCTCAATTAGCTGTAAATGCTTTTTGGGAATACGGGAAGAAAAAAAATCTCGTTTATGTAAGCATTGATAATTGGTTCGAGCTGGCAACAAAAAAAGTGTATGGAGAAAAGCAAACCAATCACTGGTTCTTAATGCCTTCGCTGGGTCACAGCTTCTGTGGGAAGAAAGGAAGTTTCAATACAGAACTGAAAGTGATAGCGCCTAATCTCACAAATAAAAAACTGGTAGTCGAATATCAAACTCCTCTCGGCACGCATGGTGCATTCGGAATTTACATTGGTTACACCCGTAAATTTTAAACGATGAAGAAACTAATTTCCTTTCTCGCCATCATCTCCTCTCTCACAGGTTGCCTTAAGCTGGATAACAATCTTTACAACCCATCCAAACTCACCGAATATAAATTAGACAACTACACAGGCGATGTGGACTTTCATCTCGATGCTTCTTACAAAATTCCGGATAGCTTGGTTCATCTTTTCACTTTGCAATCTCAGGCAAGTGACGAGTCGAGCGCAACAACGATCTATGCAATTTACATCGGCAGAATTACGCGCATTGCAACCGACACTGTAATTATGTATTGCCACGGAAACAAAGACCACATGGATTGTTCGTGGGAGCGCGCAAAGTTGTTGGCAAACACAAAAAGCAAAAACCGTTTTGGTGTGTTGATGGTTGACTACCGCGGCTACGGCATGTCCGAAGGCACATCAACAGAAGAAGGTCTCTATGCTGATGTAGATGCATGTTTGAAATGGCTCAAGAGTAAAGGGCTCACCAACGATCGCTTAGTAATGTATGGTTTCAGCATGGGCACAGCACCCGCAACAAAACTTACTGCAGAAAATTACAGCATGAAACCATCCAAACTTTTTCTTGAAGCACCCTTTGCCTCGGCAGAAGTAATGATACAGGATGCATCCGGCATGGACATGCCCGGAGATTTTTTTACTTCACTAAAAATAAACAACGCGGAAGAAATAAAATCTGTTCATCAGCCATTTTTCTGGATACACGGAGAAGCGGATAGTTTTTTAAATATTGAAACCCACGGTAAGGTGGTTTACAATAATTATGGCGGCACCTACAAGGAAGCGCATCGCATTCCTAATGCCGATCACCGCACCATTCAAACCACCATGGGTTTTCAGAACTACATAGATGCGGTGGGAGATTTTATTATCAATCACTAAAAGAAACTACCACATCTTCCTGTAGCACCTTTTTCTTTTATGCTGAATGTGTCCGTAGTTTTTCCAAACCTGAATTGCCTTCTGATTGGTTTCAATAATGCCGGTAGTCTCCGCATACTTCGTGCCTGCAGTTCAGGATGAACAGAAACAAAATCCTCAGTCACTGCCTCTCAAATAATTTTCAATCAACTTCGGCACAGCAAATTTGTGAATTACGTTTTTGCTGATTGCCTTTGCACCTTCAATTGCAGGCAGCGTGGAAGTATTTATTTTAAAAAACTTCGCGTAGATAGTTTGATGGCTCAATTGGTGTTTGATCATTTTGCTCTCGGACAAAATCCTGATTTTGTCTTTGGAAAAATATTTTTTCCAGTCCTCATGAAGGAAAAGTTTTTCTGTAGAAATCCGTTTTGAAGTTTCAATCATCGGGAAGTCATACATGTTTTTCCAAATGTCGTTGCCTGTTCTTCTCCGCAAATGGATTTTATTCTTGCGCTCAATGATGAGATAGTTGAAGTATCTGTTTCTGATTTTTATTTTTTTCTCTTTTACAGGAAACGCACTCACTTTTTTATTTGAATAAGCAAAACATGAACTATTCAACGGACAATTTTCGCACTTAGGATTTTGCGGCTTACAATGAAGAGCACCGAACTCCATAATTGCCTGATTGAAATCGTGCGGAGAGTTTTCTGCCATCAATTCCATTGCAGCTTCATAAAATTCTTTCTTTGCTTTTGAAGAATTGACCAGAGTTTTTATTCCGAGGTATCGGCTCAAAACACGAAAAACATTTCCATCAACCACTGCAAATTTTTGGTTGAACGCAAAAGATGAAATCGCAGCAGCGGTATATTCTCCGATTCCTTTCAGTGAACGGATGTCTTCATACTGGGATGGAAATTTTCCTTTAAAACGTTTTACAATGTCTTTTGCTGCATGATGAAGGTTTCGCGCACGCGAGTAATAACCGAGTCCCTGCCATAGTTTCAATACCGCATCTTCTTTTTCGGCAGCAAGTTTTTTCACATCAGGATATTTCTGAACGAACTTGAGATAATAAGAAGTTCCCTGCTCCACGCGTGTTTGCTGAAGAATAATTTCAGAGAGCCAGACTTTGTAAGGATTGGATGTATGCCTCCAGGGAAGGTCTCGTTTATTCTTGTGGTACCAGTGAATAATTATTTCTCCGAAGGACACTTGTAAGGAAGTATGGCAGTAAGGGGGTTAAGTCGCTTAAAGAAATTTTATTTCTTTAAAGCCGAAACGGACGATGGTTCCGTTTTCCTTTTTCAGTACAAGTTTACCTTCGTCTTCCACATCAATAATCTGTGCATGGAATTTCTCCGCAGGTGTTTCATAGGTTTCCATTTCATAAAAACGATGCAGTGCTTTCAGGTAATCGTTATTCACGAAGTTGAAGTTTTGCGACTTGAGCTGCAAATATCTTTTCTCAAGATGGCGACAAAGTAATGCAAAGCAATCATCAATGTCATAAGTCCGCCCAGTTATCATTTTCATCGAGACCGGGTTAGAAACTTCAGCAGGAAAAATCTGCTGGTTAACATTTAGTCCGATACCGCAAATGGACTGCAGCACTTTATCCCCACGCAATGAATTTTCAATCAGCACTCCGCATATTTTATTGTCATCAACATAAATATCGTTCGGCCATTTTATTTTTGCTTCAATGCTTTCCTCTGCGAGATAATCTTTTATTCCGAGTGCAATGGCTTTGCTGATGAGGTAAATTTTATTCACGGGCAAAAAATTCGGTTGAAAAAGAATTGTCATTAGAAGGTTCGCTCCTGGTTCGCTGTGCCAGCTTGTACCTCCAAGTCCTTGCCCAATGGTTTGATAAGCGGCAACAATTGTTGTTCCTTCAGGAAGTGTTTCTTTTTCCGCAAGTTCTCCCAGAAAACGGTTGGTGCTAATGGTCTCATTCAGCTTCATCAACCTGCGTCCGGTAAATAATGTTGTTAATTCATTTTCCATTCTTAACCCTCTTTCTCTTTCTGTCATTTTTTCTTTTCTTACTTTTGCTCCAGCAACTTAAATCTCTTAAATGGCAAAAGCAAAAAAATCTATTCCACGCAAAGGTTCAAAAAAAAAAGGTACAAAAAATGATGTCGCTGAAAAATTGAAAAATCAGGTCATTGTAGGCATGCAGGAAAAGAAGGGAAAAGAAATTGTGTGCATTGATCTTCGGAATATAAAGAATGCTATAGCCGATTTTTTTGTGGTGTGCCATGCCGACTCAAAAACGCATGTTGAAGCAATTGCTGATTCGGTTGAAGAATATGTAGAGAAGCAAATTGGCGAAACGCCCGGGCATAAAGAAGGAAAGGCAAATGCGGAGTGGATACTTCTTGACTACTTCAATGTGGTGGCTCACATCTTTCTACAGGAACAGCGTGAATTCTATGGAATAGAGCGCCTTTGGGCTGATGCCGAAATAGAGACGGTAGCGAATAACTTTTAATGATTAACTTTGTTGTTTCGTTTCAGATTGGTGCATCAGCACAAACTTTCACCCAATATTATTTCAACATTTAATTAATGAGCGATCAAGATAAGCAGGCACCTGTAAAGGAACCGAAGCCTGCAAAAGAAAATAAAGAAACGAAGGAAGGTAAGGATGGCACAGGTTTCCCGAAGCCAAAATCACCTAAGTTTAATTTCAATTTTTATTGGATTTACGGAATTATTATCATCGCCATCATCGGCACTCAGTTTATGAACTGGGGTGGAGGTGAACGGAAAACCACGCGCGATTATTTTCTGAACACCATGCTGAAGGCGGGCGATGTGGAAAAAATTGTGGTTATAAATAAGTCTGTCGGGCATGTTTACATAAAGACTGAAAAGCTAAAAGAAGATAAATACAAAGAAATTCGCTACAAAGGCTTTGGAGGAACAGAGAATCCTGGCCCTCATTTTCAGTTTAATACCGGGCCTGAAGAATCATTCCGAAAGGATTTTGATGATGCGCAAAAGGAATTTTCGAAAGACCAGATTGCAAAGCTTGAATATGATGACGACCATGGTGGATACTGGGAGTTCTTTATGAATTGGGGAATTCCGATTTTACTCCTTCTGTTTTTCTGGTTGTTTGTATTCAGAAGAATGGGAGCATCTGGACCTGGCAGTCAGATATTTAATATCGGTAAGTCGCGCGCCACTCTTTTCGATAAAGACCTTGTCGTAAAGGTTACGTTCAACGATGTAGCTGGACTTGAAGAAGCAAAAGTAGAAGTGATGGAGATTGTTGACTTCCTCAAGAATCCGAAAAAATATACGACACTTGGTGGTAAGATTCCGAGAGGCGCCCTGCTCGTTGGTCCTCCTGGTACCGGAAAAACACTTTTGGCAAAAGCTGTTGCGGGAGAAGCACAAGTTCCGTTCTTCTCTCTTTCGGGCTCTGATTTTGTGGAAATGTTTGTAGGTGTTGGTGCATCTCGTGTCCGCGATCTATTTAGGCAGGCAAAAGAAAAAGCGCCATGCATTATTTTTATTGATGAAGTAGATGCTATAGGTAGAGCGCGCGGCAGATCAGCATCATTCAGTTCTAATGATGAGAGAGAAAGTACACTCAACCAACTTCTCACTGAGATGGATGGATTTGGAAGCAACAGCGGAGTAATTATTCTTGCTGCCACCAACCGTGCCGATGTGTTGGATAAAGCATTACTCAGACCCGGACGATTCGATCGTCAGATTTTTGTTGAGCTTCCAGATTTGAACGGAAGGAAGGAAATTTTTGCTGTGCATCTTAAGCCGCTTAAAGTTTCTGAAACATTAGATGTCGAATTTCTCGCACGTCAAACCCCCGGCTTTTCGGGCGCTGATATTGCAAACGTTTGCAATGAAGCGGCTCTCATTGCAGCGCGAAAAAATAAAACAGCTATTGATAAACAGGACTTCCTTGATGCAGTTGACAGAATCATCGGTGGACTTGAAAAGAAAAATAAGATCATCACCATTCATGAGAAAAAAGTAATCGCATTTCATGAAAGCGGTCATGCAACAGTAAGTTGGTTATTACAATATGCACATCCGCTTGTGAAAGTTACCATTGTTCCTCGAGGAAATTCATTGGGTGCGGCATGGTACATGCCTGAAGAAAGACAGATCACTACAACGGAACAAATCACAGATGAAATTTGTGCAGCACTTGGTGGACGCGCGGCTGAAGAAATTATTTTCGGACAAATATCAACCGGTGCATTGAGCGATCTTGAAAAAATTACCAAGCAGGCATACGCCATGGTTTCTATTTTCGGGCTAAATGACAAAATAGGTAACATCAGCTTCTACGATTCTTCGGGCGGGCAAGATTTTAACTTCAACAAACCTTACAGCGAAAAAACTGCAGAGATCATTGATGAAGAAGTAAAGAAACTCATTGATCATGCTTATGCACGCACAAAAGACCTTTTGCTCAAGCACAAAGATGAACTCACAAAACTTGCCGCTCAACTTCTCGAAAAAGAAGTAATCTTCCGGGAAGACCTTGAAACAATTTTCGGCAAACGCCCGTGGGATGAAAAAACATACGAGCCGATTCCTTCCACCAATGGCAGTGCGAATGGTGCAGAAAAAACTATTCCAGCCGCAACTCAAAAAGCCATTCCTTCAGACACTGATACTCCGCCAGCGGTGCTTCCACAGCCGGAATAAAAATTTCAAAAATATTTTTTTTACATTCCAAAAGAGCCGATCCAGAAAAACTCACAGGCCGGCTCTTTTGAGTTTTGATAAAGCTAAATTTTATACTTTTCACCTATCAAAATAAATTGGATCGTTTTCTATGATACTAGGAAAAAAAGTGGTAGTAGTTTTTCCAGCTTATAATGCCGCACATACCCTGCAACAAACGTATCGCGAAATTCCGTTCGACATTGTGGACGAAGTAGTGCTTGTGGATGATGCAAGCAGCGATGAGACATTTTCTGTTGCACAACAACTCGGTATTAAACACATTATTCGTCATGAAAAAAATACAGGATATGGCGGCAATCAGAAAAGCTGTTATGATAAAGCGCAGGACTTAAATGCTGACATTGTAATTATGCTTCATCCGGATTATCAGTACACCCCTAAACTTATCACTGCCATGGCAAGTATTATTGCCAATGATGTTTATTTTATAGTACTTGGTTCTCGCATTCTCGGAATGGGTGCATTGAAAGGCGGTATGCCTTTGTACAAATATATCTTTAACCGCTTTCTTACGCTCTCTCAAAACTTACTAATGAATCAAAAGCTTTCAGAATATCATACTGGCTATCGTGCATTCGGGAAAAATGTTCTGGAGAAAATAAATTATCAGGCAAACTCCGATGATTTTGTTTTTGATAATCAGATCCTGGCTCAGGTGTGTTATGCAGGATTTGAGATCGCGGAAATAACCTGTCCTACAAAATATGATGAGCGAAGTTCTTCCATCAACCTGAGCCGAAGCATTACTTACGGATTGGGAGTATTGCGCACTTCGTTTCAGTATTTCCTTGCGAAGATCGGGATTTATAAGGCGCGGATATTCAGATAGGATTCTTGATGAAGCCAAGTGGTAGGACATTTGAAAATGCTTCCTGCATTTCCTGGTTTCCCCAAAAAAATTACTTTTGCTCCCCCTGAAAAAACCAACAACATGCAGTTTGAACTGAGCGAAGAGCATTTAATGATTCAGAAAGCCGCCCGCGATTTTGCGCAGAACGAATTAAAGCCGGGCGTAATAGAACGCGATGACCACCAGAAATTTCCAACAGAGCAGATAAAAAAATTAGGCGAACTCGGTTTTCTAGGCATGATGGTGTCGCAGAAATATGGCGGAAGCGGACTGGATACTATTAGCTACGTGCTGGCAATGGAAGAAATTTCGAAAGTAGATGCATCAGCCAGCGTTGTGATGAGCGTGAACAATTCACTCGTGTGCTGGGGGCTTGAAACCTTCGGCAACGAAGAGCAGAAACAAAAATACCTCGTTCCCCTTGCAAAAGGAGAAGTGATAGGTGCCTTTTGCCTGAGCGAACCCGAAGCCGGCAGCGATGCTACTTCGCAACATACCAATGCGTTTGATTCAGGCGATCATTACATTTTGAACGGTACAAAAAATTGGATCACCAACGGAAGCACTGCTTCCACTTACCTAGTGATGGCGCAAACCTATCCCGAAAAAAAATCGAAAGGCATCAATGCATTTATTGTAGAGAAAGGTATGCCGGGATTTACCGTTGGTCCAAAAGAAAATAAATTAGGAATACGCGGAAGCGATACGCACTCGCTAATGTTTAGTGATGTGAAAGTTCCGAAAGCAAACCGCATCGGAGAAGATGGCTTCGGATTTAAGTTCGCCATGAAAACATTAACCGGAGGAAGAATAGGAATTGCATCGCAGGCGCTTGGCATTGCATCGGGCGCGTATGAACTTGCGCTTGCTTATTCGAAAGAACGTAAAGCATTCGGTAAAACAATAAGTCAGCACCAGGCAATACAATTCAAACTTGCCGATATGGCAACAGAAATTGACGCTGCACGATTGATGTGTTTAAAAGCAGCTTGGCTCAAAGATCAGAAAGAGGATTACGGGCTGGCTGCTTCCATGGCAAAACTTTTTTCTTCGCGCGTAGCGATGGAAACTACCGTAGAAGCCGTGCAGATACATGGCGGATACGGTTACGTAAAAGATTTTCACGTAGAACGATTGATGCGCGATGCAAAGATCACGCAGATTTACGAGGGCACTTCTGAAGTTCAGAAGATTGTGATATCGCGTGCGCTGCTTGCGTAAAAAATAATTGAGTTGAAAATTGAAATGATGAAATTCAAAAAAATTATTGCGCTGATATTTATACTGATCGGAATCAGTGCCTGCACTCCGCAAAAAAAACTCGTGTACTTTCAGGGACAGATTCCTTCATTGAAAGATAATTCATCCTGGAAGTTAAAAATTTATCCCGGAGATATTTTATCTCTCTCTGTTTTTACCATCAACTCAGAAGCATTTCCATTTCTTGTGCAGCCCGGAGCCACACCCATGAGCGATAACCGTTCCCCTTACGAGCGCGGCTATGTAATTTCTGAAAAAGGAGAATTGAAAATGCCATTGATCGGCAGCGTAAACCTGAACGGACTCACCATACAGGAAGCCACCGATCTTTTAGAATCAAAATTTGTAGTGTACATGCAAGACCCGATTGTAACAATCCGGAAATTAAATTTCAAAGTAACTGTACTTGGCGAAGTAAACAAACCAGGCACGTACAGCATCTTCAATGAAAAAGCATCGCTGCCAGAAGTACTCGGTCTTGCAGGCGACTTAACAGGTTTTGGAAATCGCATGAATGTAAAAATTATCCGCGAAGAAAATAACGACTCTAAACAATTCAACGTTGACCTCACATCAGCAAAAGCACTTTCTGCTGAAACTTATTTTCTGCACCCTGATGACATTATCTATATAGAGCCCACGCGCAAGCGCGCATTTCAGAACGTGAGCCCAGCTGTTACAGTTTTCGCTTCCATTATCACAACAGCTGTTTTAGTATTCACATTTATAGTTACCAAAAAAAATTAATGAAAAACGAAGTAATCATCAATAAAAAAAATGATGATGAGATAGACCTGCGTCAATTGTTCATGAATATTCGCAGGAAGTGGCATTATTTTTTTATCTCTTTCATTTTTTTCGGAGCGGCTGCATTCTGTTATATCAAATTCACGCTGCCAATTTATGAAGCAAGCAGCACTGTGCTGGTGAAGGATTCAAAAACCTCTTCCAAGAATATTGAGGACTTCATGTCAGGAGATATTTTCGGGAATCAGAAGAATATTGCTACTGAGATGGGCATCCTTCAGTCGCGTTCGGTACTCGAAGAAACAATCAAGGAACTTAATCTCGGAGTAAGCTATTATAGCAAAGGAACTTTTTTCAAGGAACCACTTTATAAAAATAATCCGTTCAATGTCAACCCGCTCTTTGTGGCAAATGGTGTCTATGGTCAGATTTTTGAAATCAACACTATTGATTCTACCAGGTTTACAATCGAAACAGAGATTGACAACACTACTATTCATAATTTCAAATACAATAAAACTCATCGCTTCGGAGAAGAAATCCGCACTTCTAACTTTGCGATGAGCATTGATAAAAACGAGCCCGAATTTTCAACGCGAGTTGATGGAGAATATTATTTTATTATAAATTCGACCAATTCTCTTGTCAATTATTATAAAGATGAAAAACTGAAAGTGAACCCTCTCAATAAGGATGCAACGATCGTTACACTAAGCGTGGAAGACAATGTAAAAGAACGTGCAGAGGATTTTTTAAACAAACTTGGAGAGGTGTACATTAATCGGGACGTACGGGACAAAGCAGCTGTAGCCGGACTGACTCTAAAATTTGTTGATGAGCAACTTGCAGATATCAGCAAAGCGCTTGGAAGCATTGAAGAAGATTTACAAAACTTTAAAGAACAAAAAGGAACAGTAGATCTCAGTGCCGAGTCGCAGGCGTATCTGGAGCGCCTTACCAATATTGATGAAGATCGTGCTAAGGCAGAGATTGATCTCAAGTCACTCGATTATCTTTATGATTATGTAACTTCCAATAAAGATTTTGCTAATCTGGCTCCAAGTTCCCTCGGCACACCCGATCCGCTTCTAGTAGATCTTATTCAAGAACTTCAAACGTTGCAAAGCAAACGCAAAGCGCTTCGTTATGGAACCAGTGATGCAAATCCCGCAGTAAGAGAAGTGGACGAACAAATTGCTTCCACAAAAAACTCGTTAGTAGAAAACATTCAAAGTATTCGCAACCGCGTAAAAGTAACCTTACAAGGAATCATAAAACAATTAGGAGAAAGCGAAGCACAGATTAAAAAAGTTCCTCGCATTGAACGAGAGTTACTGGGCATTCAGCGAAACTTCAGCGTGAACGAAAACATTTATTTATATCTGCTTCAGAAAAAAGCCGAAACAGGTATTGCAAAAGCAACTGCCGTGAGCGATAACAAGGTTCTCGATCTTGCCAGCGTAAATGAAAAACCTGTTATTCCGAATAAGAAATCAGTCGCCATCGTGACCTGCATGCTTATTTTTGTTGTTCCATTGTTCATCATCTTGCTTCAAGGATTTATTCAGAACACCATTAGCAGTCGCGATGACATTGAAAAGTTGACAAAGATTCCAATCATCGGAATTGTTGGGCACATGACAACCGGGAACCGCATGGCTGTGGCAAACAAACCGAAGAGTTCTATTGCCGAAGCATTTAGAAGCATTCGAGCAAACCTGATGTATTTCGGATTATCGGAAGCGAAAAAAGTAGTGCTCATCACAAGCAACGTTGGCGGAGAAGGAAAATCTTTCAGCACACTCAATCTTGCATCGGTACTTGCGCTCCAGCATTACAAAGTAATTATTGTAGGCATGGATTTACGGAAGCCGCAATTGGTTAACGATCTCGGAGTAAATAACGATAAAGGAGTCAGCAATTACTTGATCGGTGTAGTTACCCTGAATGAAGTAATTCAAAAAACTTCTGTCGAAAATCTTGACATCATTGCAAGCGGACCGGTTCCTCCAAATCCCGCTGAACTTCTTGCGAAAAGGGAAACCGTGGAGTTGCTGAATAAGCTTAAAGAGATGTACGACTATGTTATCATTGATACACCTCCTGTTGGAATCGTGAGCGATGCGATGATGATGATGAACCTCGCAGACATCAATGTATTTATTCTTCGCGAAAATTATTCACGTAAGGATTACATTAAAACCATTAATGATCTTTATGCTCAGGACAAAGTGAAAAACATTTGTATCCTTCTCAATGATACCGGCACACATCTTAAATATGGATATGGCTACGGATATAGCTATGGTTATGGCGGATATGGGTATTATGACGAGGATCGTAAAAAGAGAAACTGGTTTTCCAGGTTGAGAAAAGAGAAAGCATAAAATCTTATATGCTTTCCATTACTTTTTCCATTTGACTGCTGCGTGAACCCTTTATTAAAATTGTTGCTTCGGAAATTTTTTGCGTTTTCGCCCACAGTGCTGCATCAGTAGATGTAGGAAAATACTCAGCAATGAGTATCGGTGACAGTTCGAAAAACTTTTTTCCGACCAAAATTATTTTCTCGAAATAGAATTGGCGCAATAATTCGATGATGTTCTGATGCTCTTTTCTGCTTTCATCCCCAAGTTCTGCCATCTCACCTAAAAAAACAATTTTGTGTTTTCCTTCCATGATTGAAAAATTTTTTAGCGCTGCTTCCATGCTTGCAGGATTAGCATTGTAAGCATCAAGAAGAATAAAGTTAGTTCCGCGTTGAACAATCTGGGAACGCGAATTATCAGGAACATATTCTTCAATTGCCTGATTAATTTTCGCAGCCTCAATTCCAAAATAATTTCCGATGCAAACAGCAGCTAGAATATTTTCGAAGTTGTAATCGCCAATGAGCTGCGATGAAATAATCCGAATCAGTTTTTTTGTTTTCCATTCAACTTTCAGAAATGGGAATGTTGAAACAAGTTTACCGCTGCAATCAAAGGATTCATCCGTTCCATAAACAATTCTGTTTTTTACATTTCTGCTCTTAATCATTTCCATCAGCAAAGCATTGTCTCCATTCACAAATGTCAAGCCATGATGAGAAGAAAGAAATTCATAAAGTTCTCCTTTGCCTTTCTTCACACCTTCCAATCCGCCAAAGCCCTCCAGGTGCGCTTTTCCCACGTTGCTGATGATTCCGTAATCAGGCATGGCAATGGCACAAAGCTTTTCAATTTCTTTCTGATGATTGGCACCCATTTCAACAACAAGCATTTCAATTTCAACAGGTGCCGATAAAATGGTAAGCGGAACTCCGATATGATTGTTGAAATTTCCTTTTGTGAAATGCGTCCGATTTTTTTTTGCAAGCACACGGCTGATTAACTCCTTAGTAGTAGTTTTTCCGTTGCTGCCCGTAATCGCGATAACCGGACACCTCAATTGCCTACGATGATAATTTGCAAGTTGCTGAAGCGTATTTAAGGCATCATCAACTAAAATAAAACGATCATCTTTCTTAAATGCGGCTTCATCAATCACAACATACGATGCCCCCTTATTTAATGCTTCTTCAGCAAAAGTATTTGCATTGAAGTTTGCACCTTTCAATGCAAAAAAAATACCATCCTCCTGAATGCTGCGTGTGTCAGTGCAAACAGTGGGATGTTCTTTGTAAATGGAATAGAGTTCTTCGATATTCATTTCAAATTGTTGGTGATGCAGCTGAAATACGAGTTTGATTTCTCAAATCAAAAGAATTCATACTCATATCGTGTCTCAAAATGCTTATCCCTACCTCCCCTGCTTGTATCCATTTCATAGGTTTGCTCACGAATAATATTTCCCGCTTCATCATACTCATACATATTTTTTCTCAGCAACATTCCGTTGCCATCAAATAATTCCTGCATGATGCAGCGACCTTGATCATCGTACTGATAGCGCACTGTCTTCGAATAAAAATCTTTGTATTGCCGTTCAAGCACATTTCCTTTTTCATCAAATGTAGAAATCACACTTGAGATTAGTTTCCCTTCAGGAGTTGTTTGCGCAGAGGAAATTTCTTTTCCCGTTTCATTAAACTTTGCAAGCGTTCTGCTTATAAGTTTATTTTCTCCTTCATACTCGCATTGCTCAATGGTTTTATCATCGCGTTGAGAAAAGGTTGTGCGTTGTTCAATTATGTTCTCCGAATTGGTTGTTACCTGCTCGGTTAATCCGCCCTTATCATCGTAGCTGAATGAATCTTTCGAAATAAATGTTCCTTCCTCGTCAAAATTTTTCCGCTCAATGGGATCGCCTTTTTCGTTGTAAACATATTCCGTATGCTCTCCGGAATCGCTGCCGTAATATTTTGTTTCTACCAAAAGTTTTCCTGCATCATCGCGTTTCAGAATTCTTTTTTCAGTAAAGTTTTCCACCGCATACAGCAGCGCATGTTCAAGAAGCTTTCCTGCTGACGTGTAGCAATAAGAATTCCTCTCTTCCAGTTCTCCATCGGCATCATATTTTTCCTCGAGCAGTGTGTTGCTGTTTTCATCCAGATCAATATTCGATTCCAGATGTTCTTCTTCGGCTATCTCCTGAGTGTTCGAAAAATTGAAAGTTTTAAAGTAGCGGTTGTAGCGCTTGATGTTTTTTATTTTCTGGGGCATACACTATTAATAATGGATTTGGTGGCAATATTATTAAAAAAAAAAAAGAGAATAGGAGGGTTGTTTCCACAGCCGTCTTTGAGGGGCGGTTGAGAAGCAAAAATTAGCTATGCTTGCAACAAACCCTCTAAAAATGAAAATTTCGAAGAAATGAATTGTTCTCGAAGGTCTGAGAATGATTCTCAAAGGTTCGAGAATCATTCTCAAAGGAGTGAGAATCGTTTTGGAAGGTTCGAGAACCACTCTCCAAGGGGTGAGAATGATTTTGGAGGGTTGGAGAATCGTTCTCAAGTGGGAGAGAACCATTTTCGAAGGATGTAAATTTATGATTCGCTCCGGCTTGTGTACATTTTTACATCCTTATCTGTAATTTTTTTGTCAGAAAGAATAACCAATCTCTCAACTACATTTCTGAGCTCGCGTATGTTGCCGGTCCAGTTTATTTTCTGAAGTTCTTTTATCGCTTCGGTAGAAAATGTTTTTATGGTCATACCGTAATCCTCACAAATTTCTTTTAGAAAATGTTCAGCAAGCAATGGAATGTCGGACGCACGCTCGTTCAGCGAAGGCACTGCAATTACAATTACGCTTAATCTGTGATACAAATCCTCGCGAAAATTTCCGGCAGCAATTTCTCTCATCAAATCTTTATTTGTTGCAGCTACCACGCGGGGCGAAACAGAAATTTCTTTCTCTCCCCCTACCCTTGTAATTTTATTTTCCTGAAGCGCACGAAGAACTTTTGCCTGTGCGCTCAAACTCATGTCGCCAATCTCATCAAGGAAAAGTGTACCGCCATTTGCCTGTTCAAATTTTCCGATGCGTTGTTTGATGGCAGAAGTAAACGCGCCTTTCTCATGCCCGAACAATTCGCTTTCGATAAGTTCAGAAGGAATAGCAGCGCAATTCACTTCAACCAGCGATGCGGACGCGCGATTACTTTTTTCGTGAATCCATCGCGCCACTAACTCTTTCCCGGTACCATTGCTTCCAGTTATCAGAACGCGTGCATCAGTGGGAGCTACACGCTCAATCATCTCTTTGATTTTTTTGATCGAAGCATCTTCCCCAACCATTTCTCTGGTCTTAAAGATTTTTTTCCTTAGCACTTTTGTTTCCTGCACCAACGAGTTCCGGTCAATAGCATTGCGAACAGTTACAAGAAGACGATTGAGATCAGGCGGCTTGCTGATGAAATCGTATGCGCCTTTTTTAATTGCATCAACGGCATTGTCAATCGTCCCGTGTCCGCTGATCATTACAATAGGCGCTTCAACATTCATCTCAATAAGTTTGTTGAGGACTTCCATGCCGTCCATCTTCGGCATCTTAATATCGCAAAGAATTACATCAAAGTTTCCGCTCTCTGCTTTCTTCAAACCTTCTGCGCCATCAGCCGCTTCATCCACTTCAAATTTTTCATACAACAAAATTTCCTTCAGCGTGTTGCGGATCGCTTTTTCATCGTCAATAATTAAAATCTTTGGCATAATTTATTTGGATTTACTCTATTAAATAAAGAACCGGTACGAATATACGAATACATGAATACCTCTCCTTTGGTTTTATTTCTTGTGTATTATTTCCCACAGTGCTCCTTCTTTAAGTGCATACTTTGAAAGAATCATTTCCTTCAGATTATATTTTTTCAAAATATAATTTGTGCATATGCTTGAGAGTACAATCATATCCCCGCGCATTTCTATCAGCCCTTTCATTTTCATCCGTTATGGAGTGGTTGACTTGAGTATGATTTCATGAAGTCAGAAATATTCTGGGAGATCAAATTGCAGCGCGCTCACATTTTTCAAAACATCTCTTTTGCGAAACTTCCATCCTATAATTTCCGCAAGTGTATCAAAGGAGCCGGAAGAACCGATCAATGAATCGACAGGATATTTTTTCAGTGTAAGATTAAGTGGAGATACTATTTTCTCTAGAAACAATTCCATTTTTTTTATCTCCGTAGAAGTAATCGGATCGGATGGTTTAAAAATTTCAAGCAATCTAGATGCTCCAATGTTGAAACTCCCTTTCCAAAAGGTTTCATTTTTGTTTGCAATGACAAACTCCGTACTCCCTCCACCAATGTCCATAATGAGTTGCTTCTTCTTTGTCATCCTCACGCATTGACGTACTCCGTAGCAAATCAACTCTGCCTTTTTCTCACCCGAAATCACCTTTATTTTTATTCCAGTTTCTGCGAGAACACTTTTTACAAATTCTTTTCCGTTTGTTGCACTTCGGATGGCTGAAGTGGCAAAAGCAAAAATGCCTTCCGGTTTGTGTTCGAAAATAATTTGCGAGTAATGTTTCAGTGCTTTGATGCCCCGTTCAAATGGAATCGCTGCAATAAAATTCTTCTGAATAGCCCCTTCGCCAAGCTTAACGATCACCTTCGACTTGAAAATCTTTGTGTACGATTTATCCTGCTTCACATCAACAATGAGAAGGTGAAAAGTGTTTGTGCCAAGCTCGAGAATCGCAAGCTTCATAGGTAAGTAGTTGTTCCGGATAAAACTGGAACGTTAGAATGATGGAATATTGGAAAAGCTAGTTTATCACCATTCCAATTTTCCATTATTCCATTCTCAATTATGATAGCGTATCCACTTCCACAACTCCCCATAACTCACTTTCTTTCCATACATCAAAATTCCGATGCGGTAAATTTTTGCTGCAAGCAATGTAGTACAAATAAATCCTGTTACAAGAAAAAGCATTGATAAACCAATCTCCCAAAGCGGGACTCCGAACGGAATGCGCATCATCATTACCACTGGAGAAGTAAACGGAATCATAGAGAACCAAAACGCTACGCTCCCGTTTGGATTTGTCATCACTGTTGCAGAAACTACATAGGAAAGAATGAGTGGAATGGTGACAGGCAGCATAAACTGTTGCGTTTCTGTTTCCGAATCAACCGCTGACCCAATGGCAGCAAACAATGCACTGTACAATAAATATCCTCCTAAAAAATAAAACAGAAATGCAGCAACAATGCCTGTGAAATTTATAGAGTTAAGCGCATCGTTCAATTTTTGCTTCGGAGAAATAATTTCATCCTGTTGTTGCGCGTTAAATTGATTCATCTGATTTATTCCCGGACGTATCTGCTGCATGGCTTCAATTTTTTCTTTCTGCGATTTGTCTGAAAAAAAAGTTACGGACACAGCATAAACAGCGCCCGTGCTTAATATTATCCAGAGTAAGAATTGGGTGAGTCCTACCATCGCCACTCCGATAATTTTTCCAAGCATGAGCTGAAATGGCTTAACGGAAGAAATCACTACTTCCACAATTCGATTCATTTTTTCCTCCATGACTCCGCGCATTACCATAGCTCCATAAATAAAAATGAAAAGATAAATCAACAGTCCACCGCCAAAGCCCAGCCCGGTAGTAAGTCCAGTATTTGTTTCTTTGTTTTCGAGATCGCGGGTTTGAATCTCCACATCGGTTTTTATCATGTCTAGCTTTTTATCATCCACTCCCGCGGCAATCATCTTTGCGTTCTTTATATCTTTCTCTATCGTAAATTTGATTTTCTCGATAATATCAAAGCCCGGTTGAGCTTCTGAATAAAGTACAACACCTTTTTCAAGAGATTCTATTTTATCACTTGCAGGAATGAACAATACCCCAAAGTATCCCATGTCTTTGCTCTTTGCACGAAGTGAATCCACATTTTCATTCTCATAGATAAATGAGAGGCGGTTGTCACTTTTGAATTTTCCTTCGAATAGATGACTTTGATCAACAACAACAATTGTGTGCTTTTCGTTGTCCACTTTGTTGAGAAAAAACACACTTGCAAAAATTCCCGCAAACAACAATGGACCAAGGATGGTCATTATGATAAACGATTTTTTGCGAACGCGGGTTATGTATTCGCGCTTAATAATTAATGAGACCTTATTCATTTTTATTTTTTGTTTTACTCAAACAGTAACTGTTTCCCGATTTTCCCCCACCTCTTGAATAAAAATATCATTCATGCTCGGAATAATTTCATGAAAACCGAGAACCTGAACCTGTGGCAGCAATGCCGAGAGTAAATCATTCGGAGTATGATTGCCCACCATTCTTACTTTAGCAATACTTTGATCATTTTCCTGTTTCAGATCGAGTAATTCAAAACCTGTCCACAATGCATTGGTGAAACCAATTTTATTTCCTCCGGTGAAATTAATCTCAAACGTATTGCTCTTATATTGCTTGCGGATATCTTTGACTGATCCTTCAAGAATTTTTTTTGAGCGATTGATCAGCGCAATGTGTGTGCACAACTGTTCCACTGATTCCATGCGATGTGTGGAGAGTGCAATCGTAGCGCCCTTATCACGCAATGAAAGTAACTCGTTAGTTATTAGTTCGGCATTGATGGGATCGAAACCCGTAAATGGCTCATCAAGAATTAAAAACTCCGGCTCGTGCAAAATGGTAACGATGAACTGAACTTTCTGCTGCATTCCCTTACTCAGCTCTTCAATTTTCTTTTTCCACCATGCCTGTATTTCAAATTTCTCAAACCAAAATTTTAATTTCCTCATTGCGTCTGCACGGCTCATTCCTTTAAGCATGGCAAGGTATAACGACTGTTCTCCTACTTCCATTTTTTTATACAACCCGCGCTCCTCCGGAAGGTAACCCATACGCGTGATGTGTTCCTCACCGATTGGTTTGCCGTCAAATAAAATCTGCCCACTGTCGGGCGCAGTTATTTGTGTAATGATGCGGATGAGCGATGTTTTACCCGCACCGTTCGGGCCGAGCAATCCGAAAACACTTTGTTTCGGAATGTCCATGCTCACATCATCGAGTGCGCGGTGAGAGGCATATTGCTTAGTCACATTTTGTATAGAGATGATTGACATAACTTTTTTGAAAGTGTGCAAAAGTAGAAATCATTAACAGACAGAATGAGAACGAAATGAAAATTTGTGAAACCCAAAAAAGAAAGTCACTTTTGTTTTTGCTATCATCAATTGCTTAGCCCATCAAATAACGAATATGAACGAATATACGAATTGCGAATATCGGTTCTCTGTCAGATTTCCTTTTGCGGTCTTCGTATTTCTCATTTTGTTTTTAATTCAATCCCTTGCGCAGGATATGGGTGAAATATCACATCACTACTCTTGCAATCTCCAGGATTCTACTTATGAAAGCGAATGGATAAATATTGGAACAAGGGTTCCGGATACCATTGATTCAACAAACTATTTCTCAAAAACAGATCGAACAAGCCCTTACAGTTTCGGAATTGAAAAAGAAATTCCTGCCGATCTGCAACGTAAAAATTTCAGAATTTCAATTCAGGGAAAAATCTGGATTACAAATGCAACTTCAAACAATCAATTGGTAGTTTCAATTTTAAGAGGTGATTCTGCAATTTTCTGGGAAGGAAAAAACATGACGGATAAATTCGGGAAACTGAATCAGTGGGAAACGTTCAGTGATTCAGTCCTTGTTCCGCGAAACATTCCAAAAGATTCGAAGGTGAAAATCTTTCTTTGGAACCAGGATGGAAAATCAGAAACAGATGTAGATGATCTTGGTATTAATTTTACCGAAGTAAAGCTGCCTTCTTACCTACTTAGATAGTTTTCTATGAAAAAACTTTCTGCTCTTATTTTCTTCATTCCATTTTTCGCTCTGGCGCAAGAGAGCAAGTTGATTTTTGCCAATTCTTTTTTCTGTTTCCTCAATGACAAAGCACTTGCCAGCTTTCAAATAAATGACTCATCAAGCGGAGCCATTATATCTTCTATAAGCTATTATGCTTTGGTTATTGAAGAAGCAGATCAAAAACTTGACACCATCGCGATAAATCAGTTTGCTAAAAATTACTTTTCAAAAGATAATCTTACGAGTGGAGTTCGGTTTACATGGACCGGACAATCTGAATTTTCTGACGTAGAGATTCATTTTAATTTTTCGGATAACAACGAAGAAATAAAAATTGAAGTCGAAACAAAATACAAAAAAGATGTTCAGGTAATTCGTGAGTCAATAATATTTTCCTCTGAACAACCCGTTACAGAAGTTTTCAGGAGAAACAGCGCCATTGATACTATAGATTTTCAAAGCGAGTATTGGTTGAACAAAGAAGGCGTGCAGTTTGGCAATGAAAAAAAAACATTTTTGATTTATCACACGACAGAGATTTCATCACTACAGCTTAACACAGATAAAAAAGAACTCATTGTAAATCTTGACTATTACAACGATCATCCATTTCAGAATTTTCCGCTGCGCGACAGCATGATGAATGAGAAAAGAGATTTATCGTGCAGCATTTACAAAGCAGGAAAGGTGAGAAAAAATTCTTTTTCTGTTTATGTAGGAAAACAAATTGATTTTGTCCCGCGATTGATGCTTAACCCGAATGGATTTCTCGCTGCTCATGTTTTTACTGAACATGCTGACTGGACTGATCTGCCATCACATCGCACTGTTTATTTCGGTTCTGAAGAAATCAGGAAAGCAAAAAAAGCTACTGGAGGTTTTGTGAAAAACAATATTCCTGTTACAAAGAGTGTCTTCTATGCAAACCCTGACGGTGTATTGAATAGTCAGTCAAGCCATCAAAGTATTTTCTCCACCCCGATTGCATCCATTAAAGGCACGAAAGATTATTTGAAATTTTTAGAACAACTTCAGAAAAGAGGAAATGAAATCTGTCTTCATACTCCCGATCAGTTTACTTCGAAGCGACTGCTAACTGAAGAGGCATGCGCATTCATGCAGAAGCATTTTCATTCAGTAACATGGATTGATCACGGCTACAACAACGGACCTAAAAATAATCGAGAAGCATTTGTATGTGATGGCTTGAATCCTTCTTCATTGTCTTATGCAAAAGACATTTGGGAGAAATACGGAGTGAAGTATTTCTGGAATTCCTACTATGAAGATTTTGTAACAGAAGATTCTTTATTCTTTGATTTTAACGGAAGCATCATACATCCTTATTCAGGTTTTGGTGATGCTTCGCCTGCTCCGCTTTACTGGCAAAACCCAACACGTTCCGGAAATTTTTATTCGTGGCTTACGAGAGATTTGCTTGAAATGCCTAATGCATCTTCTTGGAGTTTTCATTTCAGTACTGAACGATTGAATGATTTTGTTCAGGAACGTGCTGTGAAGTTTGAGCATTGCTATCCCGCAGGAAGCATTGTAGGTAAAGGATACTGGAAGTTTGACGAGAGCAAAAAATTAGTGATTGAGCCGGAATTTGAAAAAGCGCTTGAACAGTTTGCTTCATTTCGCGACCGGGGCTTGATCAACCTTACAACCGTTCGCGATTTACTTGATTACTGGATTGCTTGTAAAAATATTACCTATGAATTCATAGATAGTACAACTGTAAAAATCACAAATCAAAACAGCAAAGAAGTAAAAGGAATTTCATTTTCAGTAAATGCAAAAAACGTTTTTGTAAAAAAGAGAAAAGTTCAGCAGAAATTCTTTGGAGGTGATTTGATTTTCTGGCTTGATATGAAAGCAAAAGAAAGTGCCATAATGACTTTCTCTAATTAAAAAACTCCCTCATCTTCTCTTTCCAACTCTTATCCCCTTTTCCAGGATTGGGTTTAAAGTTTTGTGAGATGCGAAATTGTTCCAGCGTTTTCTTTTCTTCCGAAGAAAGACTTTGCGGAGTCCAGACGTTTATGTTTACTAATAAATCTCCGCGACCGTAGCTATTTACTGAAGGAAGTCCTTTGCCTTTCAATCGCAATACCTTTCCTGCTTGTGTGCCTGGATCAATTTTAATTTTTGCTTTTCCTTCAATAGTGGGAATCTCAACAGACGTTCCAAGCGCAGCATCAGCAAAGTTTACGTAAAGATCGTACAACAAACTGTTTCCTTCGCGCACAAGATGTGCGTGTTCCTCTTCTTCAATCACAATAAATAAATCACCGGGAATTCCTCCGCGTTCTCCTCCACTTCCTTTTCCAGTAACGGTAAGCTGCATTCCTTCACCAACACCCGCGGGAATATTAACCGTTACGATTTCTTCTCCATGCTGCAAGCCGCTTCCACTGCATGCTTTACATTTGTTTGCAATCACTTGTCCTTCCCCAAGACATGCGGGACAAGTAGTTGTTGTGCGCATTTGTCCGATGAAGGTATTCGTGACGCGATGAACCTGTCCAGCACCGTTGCATGTATTGCATTTATGAAATGATCCGCCATCCTGCGCACCACTCCCCTTGCAGGTTGTGCAGGCAATAGCTTTATTCACTTTTAACTTCTTCTCAACACCATGCGCAATTTCTTCAAGTGTAAGTTTTACTTTGATGCGAAGATTGCTTCCGCGATTCACTCTTCTTCCTCCACGCGAACCACCGCCACCGAAAAAACTTTCGAATGGTGAATCTTCACCGAATACACTTCCGAAGTGGGAGAAAATATCTTCCATGTTCATGCCACCTCCACTGAAACCACCAGATCCATTCATTCCCTGGTGACCGAACTGATCGTAACGCTGTTTCTTTTCCGGAGTACTTAAAACATCATATGCTTCCGCTGCCTCCTTAAATTTATCTTCTGCTTCCTTGTTATTGGGGTTTTTGTCGGGATGATATTTCATCGCCATCTGCCGATACGCTTTTTTCAATTCAGCTTCCGAAGCACTGCGTTGCACTCCTAATATTTCGTAATAATCTCTCTTGCTCATAATTTAATTTGAGGATTTGAATATCCTAAACCAAAAAAGTAATTTTCAATTTCAGCTATCTTCAAATTTTCAAACCAACTCATTTTCAAATTGGATTTTAGTTTCCAACAATCACTTTTGCGTGACGGATTACTTTACCGTTGAGGTAATATCCTTTTTCAATTTCGTCAACTACCTTTCCCTTCATGCCTTCGCTTGGCGAAGGCATATTTGTGATAGCGTCATGCAGATCAGAATCAAAATCTTTTCCGATTGATTCCATTGCTTTCAATCCTTTGCCTTCGGTTATACTTTTCATTTTCTGATACACCAACTGAATTCCTTCTTTTATCGGTTCCACATCTTTTGCCTCGCTCATGGCTTTCATGGCGCGTTCCAAATCGTCAAGCGTAGGTAGGATTGAAATCATGATTTCCTGCCCTGCTGATTTTATGAGATCAAGACGATCGCGATTCACGCGCTTTTTGTAATTGTCAAATTCAGAATAGAGTCGGAGATATTTATCCTTTGCTTCTAATACTTCTAACTCAAGTTTTGCTAACTGGGTCTCTTCCTGTCGTTCTGCATCGGGCAGCCCTTCGGTTGAATGCTGTTCAGCAATTGTTTCTTCTTCATTCTTGGTATTGTCAACGATGTTCTTTTCTTCCTGATTTGCTTGCATATTTTTCTTTCTGAAAATTTTCATTTGATTCTTTATCCTCCTCTCAATGATTCTGCCACGCTACGTTATTCGTCAATTTGTCATGGCAGGCATATGATTGGATGCGAATTTACGAATGCGATATACCTGATACCTTTTGCCCGCAATATTAGTTAACTAAAAATAAAAAACAGAAGAGCGTCTGCCCTTCTGTTTCCAGTAAAAAATATTTTACACTTTACTTCGCTAACAATTTATCCAACTCTTCATCCAAAGCCGGACCGCGAAGTGCCTTCGCTACAATAATTCCTTTTTCATTGATCAGCCAATTCGTGGGAATTGACTGAACTTGATATTTCTTAGCGGCTTCGCTTTGCCAAAAACCAAGATCGCTTACATGATTTTTCCAGACGAGCTTATCCTGCTCAATTGCTTTAACCCAATTGGTTTGATCACGATCAAGAGAAACACTGTACACATCGAAACCTTTTGCGTTGTTCTTGAATTTTAATTTTCCGTATTTGTTGTAAGCGGCAACCACGTTGGGGTTTTCCATGCGGCAAGGCATGCACCATGATGCCCAGAAATCAATCAACACCACTTTTCCACGTAGAGAAGACAGAGCGATTTCTTTTCCTTCCGGATTTTTGAACTTGAGCTCAGGTGCAATGTTCCCTATTTCCAAACCTTCAACCGGTTTGGGAGTTTGTGCAAATGAAACGGTTGATGATGCGATTGCGAATGCAATTAATGCAAGAATTCTTTTCATACTTATATTTTGAATTTAGTTTTAAGGGATAGTCAACTACCCTGCCATTGGGCAAATATACTGTTACCTTTTGAAACGGAAACTGTTTTACTCCATCCGATAACGAATAATTAACTGTTGTGCGAATAGCGAATAGATGCGAATTTATGAATTGAGAATAAGAAAGAATTGATAAATGGACTTGGTTTAGTTATTCGCACCGCTTAATCTGCGCGCCCAGCGCGTTCAGCCGTTCGTCAATACGTTCATAGCCGCGGTCTATCTGTTCAATGTTGTTAATTAAACTTTTGCCTTTTGCCGAAAGGGCTGCAATGAGGAGTGCTACCCCAGCACGAATATCAGGAGAGGACATCTGAATTGCACGAAGCGAATATTTGCGGTTAATGCCGATTACAGTAGCCCGATGCGGATCGCAGAGAATTATTTGTGCACCCATATCAATCAGTTTGTCCACGAAGAAGAGGCGGCTCTCAAACATTTTTTGATGAATGAGGACAGTTCCATTTGCCTGAGTTGCTGTTACAAGAAGTACGCTAAGCAAATCGGGAGTTAAGCCGGGCCAAATGGCATCGGCAATGGTGAGGATGGAACCATCAATAAAAGTTTCTATCTCGTATTGCTCTTGTTTCGGAATAAAAATATCATCTCCGCGGAGTTCCATTTTTATGCCGAGGTGGCTAAATGTTTTTGGGATGATGCCAAGATGTTCGTAGCCGACATTCTTAATAGTGAGTTCTGATTTTGTCATCGCAGCAAGTCCGATGAAGCTGCCAATCTCAATCATATCCGGCAAAAGGCGGTGTGTGGTGCTATTCAGTTTTTTCACACCTTCAATCACAAGAAGATTAGAGCCGATGCCGCTTATGTGAGCACCCATGCGGTTGAGCATTTTGCAAAGCTGCTGCAGGTAAGGCTCGCAGGCGGCATTGTAAATTGTTGTTTTCCCTTCGGCAAGCACGGCTGCCATAACGATGTTGGCGGTGCCGGTTACGGATGCTTCATCAAGCAGCATATAACATCCTTTGAGTTGCTTTGCATCTACTTCATAAAAATTTGCGTTCGTATCAAAATCGAAATGTGCTCCGAGATTTTGAAAACCTATGAAGTGTGTGTCCAGTCTTCTTCTTCCTATTTTATCTCCGCCAGGGCGGGGGATGCGCGCCTTGCCAAAACGCGCAAGCAACGGACCAACGATCATGATGCTTCCACGAAGCGCACCTGCCTGCTTTTTAAAATCTACTGAATTCATAAAGTCCAGGTTGACATTGTTTGCCTGAAACTCAAATTCTCCCTGCGCTTTTTTGGTTACGTTCACACCCATATTAGCGAGAAGCTCGATGAGCTTGTTTACATCGCGGATATCAGGAAGATTGCTGATGGTAATTTTTTCTTCGGTGAGAAGAACCGCACAGATAATCTGCAGCGCTTCATTCTTCGCGCCTTGCGGAGTTATAGCGCCTTTGAGTTCTACACCTCCGGTTACTTCGAAACTGTTCATGAAATTAATTATCTTTTTCTAAAACACGAAGTAAGAGCGGACAGACAATGGAAATGAAAATGCGGGCGAAAGTTTTGAACAATGTCAGAATAGAGAATCCGTCAGGTCGGACGGATTCACGAATAGAGTATATTTATTCCGTCACAATAATTTTTCCGCTGCTGAAATTCTTTTTTCCTTCAATGGAGTAAACATATAATCCCGGAACCAACGCTCCAACGTTTGCACTCATTTCGGATTTCGGATTTGAGAATTCGGATTGAACAAGCATAACCCTCTTTCCACTCATATCATATAGTACGATCTCAACAAATTCCTTTATCTCATCAGCATACCTGATAAAAAGTGTGTGATGATTGACGAAGACAGTTGGTTTCTCTTCTCCCTCGGTATTATTTTTTACGGAACTGAAAATACTGTCGGGAGTATATTCCCACCAATCATTAAAGTAACCTGTGGCTTCACCCATGCCCATGTATCCTTTCCCCAAAATAGAAAAGCCCGTGCCGAATGCCCTGCCTGCCGCTGGAAAGTTAGCCTTCGCACTCCATGTGTCATCGTACTGATTCCATTCATAAAAATCTACCGGATAAGTTCCCTGCGTGCTGCCTGTGCCGATGTATCCGGTTACTTCTAGGGCGAAACCTGCTGCTGCATCTCCTCCTGCACCAGGATAGTTTGCGCGCTGTACCCACACATCTCCTTGCGGTTGGTATTCATAAAAATCAGAATAAATAGTTCCCGCATATGCACCGCAACCGATGTATCCGTAATCACCAATGTTGAAGGCGACACATTCGTAACGTGGGGCGCCCGGCAAGTTTGCACGCTGCGTCCATGTATTGGTGCCGGCTGTGTATTCCCACAAATCATTTAAGTAACCTGCCGTGCCCACTCCAGTTCCCACATATCCTTTGCCCTTTGCGGTGAACGCACACGCATACCTGCGCTCCTGTCCCGAAGGCATGTTGGCTATCTGGCTCCAGGAATTGAGCTGCGAATCGTATTTCCAGAAATCGCTGGTGTTGAAATTATTATTTACATCATAGCCCGTGCCTATGTATGCATTGGTGCCTAACACAAATGCCACTGCGGAAAAGCGCGCGGTTCCTGCAAAGGATGCCATCTGTGTCCACACATCATTTGTGGGATCGTATTGCCAGAGGTCGTCATAAAAATTTCCGTTGTAGCCGGTGCCCATGTATCCATTATTGCCGATAGCGAAACCGATGGCTGATCTTCTCGCAGCACCAGAGAAGCTTGCTTTCTGCGTCCATGTGTTTTGCGCCAAAGCGCAATTCACGATACAATACACACAATTCAAAATAAGAAAGAAAAAAATCTTTTTCATGGAGGTGGAGTTTTGGGGGAAGTAAAGATAGAATACTAAATACTAATTTGTACAAATGATTTCCCGGCAGAATGCGAAAGAGTGTCTTAAGGTGTTTACGAATTGAAATATAGGGCTGATATCTTTTACCTAAAACGTGATGCAAAATCCTTTGGGGTTTTAAATCATTTGCCAATGGCTCACAATTTTTTGCAACGAGGCACAGTATATTCGTCATCATGCAAAAATAAACTCCTTACACCTACTGCTCTTTTTACGTGAAACCGTGCAAACCATCCAATATGCGAAATCAGGATAATTTCACATGTTTCAGTGAAAATAGCACGTGCTAGAATGACTGGAGGAGATGCTACAATGATTCCAGCACATGCTTTTATGACAAAAGGAGATGCTCTCTCGATTCCAGCACGTGCTCCAGTAATACCAGCACATGCTCAAATGATTCCAGCACATGCTTCAGTAATATTAGCATATGCTCCAGTGATTCCAGCACATGCTCCAATAATACTAGCGCATGCTCAAATGATTCTAGCACATGCTCCAGTAATATTAGCACATGCTCAAATGATTCTAGCACATGCTCCAGTAATATTAGCACATGCTTCAGTAATACTAGAACATGCTCCAATGACTCCGACACATGTTTAAATAATTGATGGAGAGGATTAAGAAATAATAAAAAAGCTATTTCCATTAAATTTATCCGCTCAGCCAAAACAGAGAAATGCAAAAAAGATGGGCAAAAAAAAATTGGTTGCGAAATGAGGTAATGGGGGACGAAGCCAGATTGCTCTGCTTTCGGAAATAAATTATTCTCTATCTTTCCAACTTCAAAAATTCAACCCATGAAAAAACTTCTAGTCACTCCGGTATTTATTTTTTTCATCATCAGTACTCAAGCAACAGTACACAATGTTCCCTCGCAGTACGCTACCATTCAGCTAGGCATAAACAGTTGCGCTGCTTTCGACACGGTGTTGGTTGATGCCGGAACTTACACCGAAAATATTATCTGGTCTTCCGCGTATGGAATAAAACTGATGAGTGTTTCCGGTGCAACTGCCACAATTATTAACGGCAATGCGGCAGGCACTGTGCTTACCATAAACGGAACAGGAAACGATTCTGATCTGGTGATTGACGGCTTTACAATTACCAACGGAAGCAATCAATCTACAAGCGCTGCAGATGGAGGAGGTATTATGCTCTCTCATGTGCATCCAACACTGCGAAATCTGATTGTAGCAGATAACCACATCGGTACCCCATACTGGGCTTACGGAGCAGGTATTTATGGTAATCAGGCAAACGTTACCATGATAAATGTGCAGGTGTTCCGCAATACGATTGATTCCGGTTCGTGGAGTTACGGAGCAGGTGTACATTTTGAATATGGCTCCATAAAAATTTACAACTCTGAAATTACCGGCAACTTGTCTAATTCCACTTCGTGGAGCTATGGTGCAGGAATTTATTTAACCAACTGCACCATTGAAATGAATCAAACGAAGATAGAGGGCAACAAAGGTTTTGATGGAGCAATCTGGTATTACGGTGCCGGTTTTTATGCTGAAGAAACAAGCGGAGAACTCAGCAATGTTCTCGTTGCTGATAACTATTTATCTTCCACAGGCAATTATCATTACGGAGCAGGAATTTCTGCAGTGTCCTACGCCACAGTGCCGCCCGTATTAAAGCTGAACGATGTTACCGTTGGCAATAATACTTCAGGTTCCACAGTTGCAAACAGCATTTACAATGATGGTGATTCGCTTATAATCACCAACTCCATCATATGGAGCAGCGCTTCTGGCACGGAAGTAAGCAGCAGTAATCCTGCGCAAACTTTAATTACATACAGCGATGTAGAAGGCGGTCACGCAGGAACAGGAAATATAAATTCCTATCCGCTTTTTATGAGTAGCAATGATTATCATTTGCAACTCTCATCTCCCTGCATTGCAGCGGCTGATTCTCTCAGTTCTTCATCCGTAGATCTTGAAAATAATCCGCGCCCTTTGCCTGCAGGAAATAATCCTGACATGGGTTGTTATGAGATTGATGAAAGCAGCAATGCAATTGTTGATTTAGCGAAGAATGATTTTTCGTTTACGGTTTATCCGAATCCGAGTGCTAACAAATGCATGATTCACAATGCGCAATTCACGATGGGAGCAACAGTAACAATTAAAGTGTACAATATGCCAGGTGTAGCTGTTCAATCAGAAATCCAGAATCAAAAATCAGAAATGAGCATGGATTTTTCCACGCTGCCTGCCGGTATTTATTTCATACAGATTTCTGACGGAGAAAAAACTTTGCAGCAAAAAATAGTAATTGAAAGATGATTGCTTTCGTTTTACCATTAACTTTTTCTTCAGCCAAACACCACTAACGGCTCCCGCTTTCTTTACTATATTGCGCCACTTTTTCAGGAATGAGTGCGAAAGATCAAATAAATCCGGATAAACTTCCGTTACACATTGCCATCATCATGGATGGCAATGGCAGATGGGCAAAGCAGAAAGGAAAGTTGCGGGTTTTCGGTCACCAGAGCGCGGTTAAAGCTGTTCGCGATACCACTGAAGGCGCGGCTGAAATCGGAATAAAGTATCTCACCATGTATGCTTTCAGCACAGAAAACTGGAGCCGCCCGAAAAAAGAAGTAGATGCGCTGATGGAGTTATTGGTACACACCATCAGCAATGAAAGACCGACTTTGAATAAGAACGATATTCGTTTGCTAGCCATCGGTAATTTGAAATCGCTGCCGAAAAAATGTTATGCAGAACTGATGGAAGCAATTCACGATACCCGCAACAACAAACGCATGTCACTCGTGCTTGCATTAAGTTACAGCAGCAAATGGGAAATAACAGAAGCTGTGAAAATGATTTCTGAAAAAGTAAAAGCAGGAGAATTGAAAAAAGAAGACATTAGCGAACAGCTTATTTCAGATCATCTTACAACTGCCGGCATTCCAGATCCTGAACTGATGATACGCACGAGCGGTGAATACCGTATCAGTAATTATTTGCTCTGGCAATTGGCGTATGCAGAATTATTTTTCACAGAGAAGCTGTGGCCTGATTTCAGAAGGGAAGATTTGTTTGAAGCCATCGTGAACTACCAGCAACGCGAACGGAGATTTGGTTTGGTTAGCGAACAGCTTCTGAAATAATACATCACTTGCCCCGATCTACAGATAAGGCAACAATTTGAAAAACAATAAAAGGGGTTTTAACCCCGTCAATAGTTGAAATGAGAAAGTATCAGATAATTTTTTTCTTTATATTAGTTGCAACGCTTGCAAACGCACAAGTTCAGGTTGGCGGAGACAGCATTAGCTTCAGCTACGATCAGCCGCACCAATATGAAATTGGCGGAGTAACGGTTTCCGGTACGCGCTATCTGGATGAACAGGTACTTATAAACTTATCAGGACTCATTGTTGGAGATACAATAGAAATTCCAGGAGATAAAATCTCCAAAGCCATCCAAAATTTATGGAAGCAGGGACTTTTCAGCGATGTAAAAATTGCAGTCGGTCGTGTGCAGGGCAACCGCGCATTTCTGGATCTCCAATTGGCAGAGAAGCCACGCCTCTCCAAATTTACTTTCAGCAAAGGCGTTTCAAAATCTGAAGCAGATAAGATTCGGGAGAAAATTCATCTCGAACGCGACAAGGTAATTACTGAAAATGTTTTGACCTCTACTAAAAACATTGTCCGCGATTTTTATATTGAGAAAGGTTTTCTGAATACCAATGTGGATATACTTGAACACAAAGACACACTCTTCACAAATCGCGACATCCTTGAAATTATTGTTGACAAAGTCACAAAAATACACATCAACAATATTGATTTCATTGGCTTGAGCGCCATGAAGCCGGGCAAACTGCACCGGGCAATGAAGAATACGAAAACAAAACGCTGGTATAAAATCTTCACCACTTCAAAATTTATTGAATCGAATTTTGAAGAAGACAAAACAAAAATTATTGCGAAGTATCTGGATCAGGGATATCGCGATGCTAAAATTACAGATACCAAGATTACAAAATATAACAAGAAGCGGCTAAACATTCAGATGACAATTTCTGAAGGGCATAAATATTTTTTCCGCAACATTAATTGGATCGGCAATACAAAACATACTTCACAGGAACTTTCAAGCATTCTCGGAATTAAGAAAGGCGATGTGTACGATCAATCTGTTTTGGAAGAACGTTTGTTTATGAGCCAGAGTAGCCGCGATGTGTCTTCACTTTACATGGATGATGGTTACTTATTTTTTCAGGTAACACCGGTTGAAGTGAATGTAGAGAATGATTCCATTGATCTTGAAATGCGCATTTACGAAGGTAAGCAGGCACGTATTAACAAAGTAACTGTAAGCGGAAATACAAAAACAAATGACAGGGTTATCATTCGCGAAATACGGACCAAGCCGGGACAATTGTTTAGCCGCGAAGCCATCATTCGTACACAACGGGAGCTTGCACAGCTTGGCTATTTCGATCAGGAAAAACTGGGTGTGAATCCAAAGCCAAATCCGGCAGATGGCACGGTGGACATCGAATATGTGGTGGAAGAAAAACCTTCTGATCAATTTGAGTTGCAGGGAGGATATGGAGCAAATCAGTTAGTTGGATCGCTCGGAGTATCGTTCAATAATTTTTCTGCGCGAAGCATTTTAAAGAAAGGTGGCTGGCGACCTATTCCTTCCGGTGACGGACAACGATTGAGTTTACGCTTCCAAACAAATGGAAAATATTACCAGTCGTATAACGCATCGTTCACAGAGCCATGGCTAGGAGGCAAGAAGCCGAATTCGCTCAGCGTGTCTGCTTATCAAACTATTCAGAGCAATGGACGATCGAAAGGTGACCCTCTCCGAAGTTCAATTGTTATTACAGGCGGATCGGTTGGTTTGGGAAAACGTTTGAAGTGGCCTGATGACTATTTCTCACTTTATCATGAATTAGATTATCAATATTATCAACTGAATAATTATACAAGCGGATTTTTATTTACGAATGGGTATGCAAACAATCTTTATTTTCAGCATACACTTTCCCGGAATTCCATTGATGCGCCAATTTATCCGCGGAGTGGTTCGCAGGTTTCGCTTACTCTGCAATGGACTCCTCCATACTCTTTTTTCAACGGACTGGATTACTCAAAAGCAAGTGATCAGGAGAAATATAAATTCATTGAATATCATAAATGGAAATTTTCTACTTCTTTTTTCTCAAAAATTGCGGGAAACTTAGTACTGAATGTAAAAACACAATACGGTTTTCTCGGTATGTACAATCGAGCAGTAGGAGCTTCGCCCTTTGAACGGTTTTATGTTGGTGGTGATGGACTGACTGCAGGATTTCTTTTTGACGGTCGCGAACTGATCGGAGTAAGGGGCTACAAGGATTACAGTACTATTACTCCAACGGGTGGTGGCACCATCTTTGACAAGTACACGTTCGAATTGCGATACCCGGTATCGTTAAATCCGTCAGCAACAATTTACTTGCTCACGTTTGCCGAAGGTGGAAATGCATGGCAGCATTTCAAGGATTTCAACCCATTCAGTGTAAAGCGCTCTGCAGGTGTTGGCATCCGGATCTTCCTACCGATCTTCGGCTTGCTTGGACTTGATTATGGCTGGCATTATGATGATTATCCGGGCAGTGCAACTGATTCGAAAGGACATCTTTCGTTCACGATTGGACAGCAATTTTAAAATACTATTTTTGCAACCCTTTAAAACAAAAAGTGCCATGAAAAAAAATCTCATGAAGATCCGTTTGGCTGTAATCGCAATGATGTTATTGGCATCATCGTCATTCGCTCAAAAATATGCGTATGTAAACTCGCAGTATATTCTGGACAATATTCCTGAATATAAAGCAGCGCAACAACAGTTGGACAATGTATCGTTGCAATGGCAGAAGGAAATTGAAGACCGCTATGCCATCATTGACAAGCTATACAAAACCTATCAGGCAGAGCAGGTGTTGCTTACGGAAGAAATGAAGAAGCGCAGGCAGGATGAGATCAATACCAAAGAAAAAGATGTGAAGGAATTGCAAAAGCAACGCTTCGGTTTTGAAGGCGACTTGTTTAAAAAGAAACAGGAATTGGTTAAACCGATCCAGGATAAGATTTACAATGCGGTGAAGAAACTTGCTCAGGATGGAAGCTTTGCTACTATCTTCGATAAGTCGAGCGATCTGGTGATGCTTTATACTAATCCGAAATATGATAAGAGTGACGACATTTTGCTTGCACTCGGTTACAAACCCGGCAAGAAAGAAGGCGCAAGTGATAAAGGCGGAGCAAAAGAACCTACCAGCCCTTCAAATGGAGCACCTACATTAAAGAACGATCGCTCTGAGCAGGGCGACAGTCCTAAACCTAAGAAATAATTTCACACTTAAATATCAAATCAAAATCAATGAAGCATTTCGTTAAAGCAATTTTATTTTTATCCATCGCATCGCTCACGTTTGTTGCGAAAGCACAAAATTTAAAGTTCGGGCACGTTAATTCCGCTGATCTTATTCAACTCATGCCGGAAACAAAACAATCGGACAGCACACTGAAAAAATTCGGGGAGTCGCTGGATGGTCAATTGAAAACAATGACTGCAGAATATCAATCCAAACTTCAGAAGTACCAGGCCGGGCGCGATTCTATTCCTGATGCAATTAAAGCTGTGAAGGAAAAAGAACTGGAAGATCTCGGTAACCGTATTCAGGAATTCCAGCAAACAGCACAGGAATCAATCCAGAAAAAGAAAGAAGATTTGTATGGACCTATTTTGAAGAAAGCTGACCAGGCGATAAAAGATATAGCTAAAGAAAAGGGATATTCATACATTTTTGACACAAGCGGGGGCACTGTATTGTATGCTCAACCATCTGATGATGTGATGGCATTAGTGAAAACAAGGCTTGGTTTGAAATAAAATTTCAAGCTACTAATCATTATAACAGCCGCGGGGAAAAAAATTCTCTGCGGTTTTTATTTGCACTTTTAAGTGAGTAATTTTTTCCGACTTTTGGTTCCACTTCTTTTATGATTGAGCAAAAACAAACTGTTTCTTCTCTCCCCATCGCCATTTTCGATTCAGGTATTGGCGGACTTACCGTGCTGCGCGAAGCGTTGGAAATTATTCCAAACGAGAATTATATCTATTACGCAGACACCGATCATGTACCGTATGGAAATAAAACCAGAGAGGAAGTAAAAGCATTTGTACTTCATGCAGCAGAGTTTCTTTCTCACCAGAAAATAAAAATGCTCGTGGTTGCCTGTAACACTGCTACAAGCAGCGCCATTGCCGAGTTACGTAGCCGGTATAAATTTCCGGTGGTTGGCATGGAACCGGCAGTGAAGCCTGCAGTTTCAAATACGAAAGGAAAGCGTGTGCTGGTGCTTGCAACTGAACTTACGTTGAAAGAACAAAAATTCAGAGAACTGGTGGACAAGGTAGATAACGGGAAAATTGTTGACATGCTTCCGCTGCCCGAACTGGTTTCTCTTGCCGAACAATTTATTTTTGATGATGAGAGAATAATTCCTGTACTCAAACAAAAATTTTCTTCTCTCCGCATTGATAACTACGGTACGGTTGTTCTTGGTTGCACACACTTTCCTTTTTACAAAGATGCGCTGCGAAAAATATTTCCGGCAGGAACTGAAATCATTGATGGCAACAAAGGCACCGTGACTCATATTAAAAATATTCTGGAGAAAGAAGGATTGGCAACCAATCAATCTCAAAAAGGTGAGATTGCTTTTTATCATTCAGGAAAAAAGGTGATTGATGAAAACACGTTATCAAAATATCAACATCTTTTATCAGCGTGAAAAGAAACGCCCGATGAATATTCACCGGGCGTTTTATTTAATCACGCTAACTAAATTTATTTCGTTGCTTCTGCAAATCGTTTTGCTGCCTCGTCCCAGTTTACAACGTTCCACCATGCAGTGATGTAATCCGGTCTGCGGTTTTGGTAGTTGAGGTAGTAGGCATGTTCCCAAACATCTAGTGCCAGTAATGGTGTTCCTTTTACTTCAGCAATATCCATGATTGGATTGTCCTGATTGGGTGTGGAACAGATGGCGAGTTTTTTATCAGCCCCTGCGATGAGCCATGCCCATCCGCTGCCGAAACGGGTAGTGCCTGCTGCGGCAAATTTTGTTTTGAAATCATCAAGCGTTCCGAATGCTGCATTGATGGCATCAGCAAGTGCGCCTGATGGTGCGCCTCCTCCGTTTTGTTTCATCAAAGTCCAGAAGAGGGAATGATTGTAATGTCCGCCTCCATTGTTGCGAACGGGTGCTGGATATTTTGAAATGTTCTTGCAGAGGTCTTCAATACTCATTTTATCTGCATCGGTATTGGCGATGGCATTGTTGAGATTGGTTACATACGCCTGGTGATGCTTGTCGTGATGAATCTCCATAGTGCGGGCATCAATGTGCGGCTCCAGAGTGTTGAAAGCGTAGGGAAGAGAAGGAAGAGTGAATGACATGTTAGTTTGAGATTTGAGGTTTGAAAAATAACTAAGCAAAAGTAGTAAAGAAAATCTTATACGTTAACGGTTATACGTTATTCGTATCAGCCAAATACATTTAACCGCAGAGGTACATCCGCAGAGGACGTTCTCCTCAAAACAAAACAAAACTAAAACAGCCGCTGATCTTCTCGACCTGCGGCTGTTTTTTTTGGATAATGTATAATGCGGCTATTCCGTTTCCATATCAAAGTCCACATGTCCGATGCCGGCATCTTCTATGTTTACGGAAATATCTTTTGGTTTCAATCCCGGCTTGGTGGCGCGCAGCACCTTGGTGCTTGGTGCAACCACTTTTGATGAGCGCGCTGTGCCATCAGCAGCGGAATGAAATTTCCGCGTGCTCTCGCCCACAAATTCAAACGTAACATATTTCACCGGCACCCCCGCAACGCGCGCCAGCACTTCTACCTGGCCTTTGCCATCATTATCAGTATCTATGGCTGCGTGAAGAATGCTTTGATCAAAAAACGACAGGCACACATCTACATTACCTGCATTGGTGAACCCAATGAAGAATACATTTTTGAGAAGCTGAACTTCCAGCACATTGCGGTTTGAAGCAGTGTCTGTTTTCTTCGTGCTCACTTCACCTATTTTGGTGAGTTGCGCACTGCGCCCTGCTTCGAAGTTGAGAGGGTAGTTATGAAAAAGTGTAACAGTATAAGAAGGAAAATCGGCTGAGTGTGCAGCATAGGCATTGTCGAGCCGCGTCATCAGCAGTTTCACATTACTTTTATTTGCTACCGTATATTCGTTAATGCCGAGCGGATAAAATTCCTGGTATGTGCCCGAGTCCTTGCCATACGCAGTGCGCACAGCACCTTCAAACTTGCTGGCATCGGCTTTGAAGTTGGTAATAATTTTATCTACACTAATGGTAAGCGATTGCTGCACGGTAAATGCAATGTCCTCGCTGCTCATGTTGCCGAAGTAACCTGTGTAAGCAGCGTTGGTATCGGAGAGAATGCCATTGTAAGTGCCGCTGCCGTTGTGAGCAATGATGCGCCCGATTTGATCAACGGTGTACTTCTGCATGTTGTCGTCACTGATTCGATCGGTGTTGAAATGATTTTTAAAAATGTTTTCGAAAGTAATCATGATAATTAGTTGTTAAGGTTTGTAAATAAATTCTGATGCGAAAGAGTGAATTAGTTTATTTCCGGCAATGGATTTTATATTAACAGTGTTGAAAACCCTTCAAGTTTTTCACAGCGAAATCTGTTCATATCCAAAATCTTTTTCAAAATAAATAAATTTTGAGGTTTTCCGAATTCGACTTAAACCCCTATCGGTTAATAACTTCTGAACCCATTTACAGGTTTATTCCGATGCCGGAAACAGTTCCAAATCCGCCTTGTAAAAATTTACAATAGGGCAACATGTTGATGAAGTGGCTCTGTAAACATTTACAGTACCATAAAATAGTTATGGGATGGCACTGTAAATAATTACAGTACGGTAAAGTAAAGATGGGATGCCTCTGTAAACTTTTACAGCACGATAAAATAGATATGAGATGGCACTGCAAACTTTTACACTACGGCAAAATAATTATTGGATAGTATTGTAGACTTCTACAGACGCTCTAAATACATTGTGGATGGTATTGTAAATTTCTGCAATAGGATTCTGGCAAAATTTTCAAACATTCTTATTAATGCAAAGCTGCAATACGGAAAAAATAATTCACGATGCACCATTCACAATGCACAATTAAAATCCCGGAGGGCTATTACATCATTCATTGTGCATCAAACACCGTGCATTGTGAATTGTGCATTATTTCTGTGTAGCTTTACTCAGTAAAATAATTACCCAACCCGATAGCCCACGGTTTAAACCGTGGGCTATGACGTCCATGAAAAAAGTTTTACTTGTTTTCTTCTTCTCCCTCTGTAGTTTTAATTTTTCTGAAGCGCAGACGAGTGTGTATCATCCGTTTCCTGATAGTGGTGCGGTGTGGAATGTGCATTGGCAGTGCATGTTTGGTTACGGAGATGGATGGTTCTCTTATACATTTGACGGTGATACAATCATTAACAGCACTACTTACCATAAAATAATTAAACCGTTTGTAATAACTACAGGAGGTTGTGGCACGGGGGGCTTAATCTATCAAGGATGCATCAGGCAAGACACAGCGTTTAGGGAAGTTTATATGATTCAACCCTATGATAGTGTCGAAAGAGTACTTTTTGATTTTGCAATACAGATTGGAGACACATTGCCTATGGATTCACAAGTTTGTATGTCAGCTGCAATTGTGCAAATGATGGATTCCATTCTAATTGACAATAATTACAGAAAAAGATGGTCGATATCTACTGGATCACAACTCATTGAAGGTATTGGTACTACAAATGGATTGCTGGAACCGCTTTGTGTCATTTTAGATTTTCCTCTCACTACTCTCACCTGCTTCTCGCAAAACGGGCAAACCCTTTATCCCGACACAATAACTAATTGCAACATTATTGACGGAGTAAAAGAATCCGCAATCAAAACTTCGCCATCCGAAATTTCCATCTCCCCCAACCCCTTCCACACCACCGCCACAATAACTGCAAGTTGGCAAACGGCAGTTGGCAATGCACAATTATCAATCTACAATTGCATGGGTGCGCTCGTGCGCGAGCAAATCATAAATCAAGAATCAGCAATCATTAACAGAAACGGCTTGGCTGATGGGTTGTATTTTTTCCAACTCACCACTAACAGCGGGCCGTTGGCAACAGGAAAGTTTGTGATTAAGTAAAAAAAGAATCACAACGTATCTAAAATCTTTTTCAGTTCTTTTTCAGAAATATTTTCCTTTTCTGATTTGAAAAGGATCGAAAGCAGGTAAACCGTTTTACCTTCTACATAAACATACGTAATTACTCTTGCGCCTCCGCTTTTACCTTTTCCTTTTGACGAAATTGATATACGAATTTTGTAACAACCTTTTCTGATAGCAGTACCAACAAAAGGATTTTGCTCGATTTCTGAAATTAGTTCTTCGTAATCATTTTTCATTGAAGCGAACTTTTTAGTAAGCTGCTTCAACTCTTTATCAAACTGATCTGATGAGAGAATTTTATAGCTCATCGAGCAGTTCGCGTGCAGTTTTCATTTTAATCTTTCCGGCTTTATGCAGCTTCACCTGCTCCACTGCATCGCGCAAACCCTCAAGGATGCGTGCCTTCTCCGAAGTAATGGGTTTGGCTTTTACAAAACGAAAGTTGCGCAGCATCTCCATAAAAAAGGCGGCTTTATCATCACGCACATCAAGAAGTATTTTCATAATTCAGTATTTTAATTACAAAGATAAACCATTCATCCAGCAATGGCAAGAAGCCATAATGATTGACGTGGCTGTTCCAAACAACCAATAACCATTTCAACTGCTCAGTACCTCCGCCTCTTAAATGGCCTGCAATGTTCCTTCTGATAACTTGTCATTCGTACCCAGAGTGTAAACGTAGTGAAGATATACCAGTCATCTTCACTTGGTGAGCCGCGCTGCTTACCCTCATACTTTGCGTAGTTGGGAATGGAATCGTGAAAAGCACTGGGGTCAGAAAAAGAAACTGCATCAGCACCATGCGTTGCCTGCAGTTGATTAAGGTCGGGATAGGTAGTGCTTACATCGTCCAGGTAATCGGTATAAGTTCTTCGTGCAGAAACCTGGATGCCAATGCCGATGCTTTGTCCCAAACTTATCTTTAATCCACCGCCAATCGGTATTGCAAAACTCACGCGGTGATAGGGAGCCGGTCTGCCTGCCAAACCCTGCCCTTCTGTACCCAACGGCTGCAACTCCACTCCCCCACTCTTGGGATTAAATTTAAAAACAGAAAACCCTGTAAAGATGTAAGGCGTAAATGGAAAATCAGAATTGCCTGTTTCAAATGGAAGGAAATTAAACTCAACGCCCGGAGTAAAATCCCAGATGGTAGAATAGAAATTAAGGTTGCGGTTTCGTTCAAAGCCAGTATTCAGTTGCGAATCATCTCCCGAAACTTTTCCGTAATTTAATTCCATAATCCAGCTCCAGTGACGGTTCCAGTTATGCCTGAAGAAAGCCCCGCCAGCAAAGTGAAGAAACGTCAAATCAAAAGCATGAGGAGAAAGCTCGCCCTTATAGCGGCTTACACCGAGCTGTATTCCGACCTCATTGTACTGCGCAAACGAAGTTGCAGAACAAAGCATGAGCAGACACAGCAGGCGCGGAAATAAATTTTTAACGCGGAATTTCATTGTTGAATAACAGTGAGTAATTATCCTCAACGGAAGAAGCCCGAAAATGTTTGAAGTAAAACGTTAGAACCGTGGCAGATTATTCCTTCCGGTTTTAATCTTGTAGTTCACGCTGAAAATAGCGAACATGTACGAATCCTTATAGCGGGGATCGCCACGCTGCTGACCAGCCGCAGTAATATTTGCCGACTGCGGATCGTTACGGTCGCTTGGGTTAGCCAGGTACTGACCAACACTATACTGATCTCCGGTTTCAAACTGAGAAAGATCAATATAAGTAGTGCTTACATCATCAATATAATCAGTAAAGGTTTTTCTTATTCCGAATTCAAGCCCAAGCCCCCATTGCCGGTCAATGGTATATTTGAAACCAATGCCAATCGGGATGCAAAATTGAATTAAAGAATAATTTTTACGGGTAGGAACGTAGCCCTCACCTTCCGTATGGTAGTCGCGAAGGTTGTAAGTTTGCCCTTGAAAAGTAGTTTTAGGATTAAAATAAAACACTCCTGCACCAGCAAACAAATAAGTGTAAAGTTCATATCCCTTCAAACCTTTTACCCGTTTCAAACGGTAACGGTGACCAATCTGCTCCTGTTGAAAAGCGCCTTCAAAGTTTACCGACCACTCATAAATATCAGAATAGAAATTGATGTTGCGAGTGTGGCGGAATTTTTCTGTAGTCAGTTTATCATCGCCTGAAACCCGACCGTAAGTAAGATGGGTGTTGAGTGCAAAATAATTGCTCAGTTTGTAGCGTAAGCCGAAGGCAGCAGCAAGGCGCGTTTGAGAAAATTCAAGGTCGCGGAAATAATGAGTACCAATCTGGTTGGCTCCTCCAAGTTCTCCGAGAAAATTACTGACTCCTGCGCCCGCGCTGAACTCGTAGCGCTGACGTTTCCATCGCTGAGCGTTTACCAGCATTGGCATGGTAAGTAAGATCAATAAAAGGGTTGAAAGTGTCTTTTTCATTTTTCTGAGGAAGCAAACCTACATGATTTTTTCCAAAAGACAAATTAACTTAAGCAAAAAATCATCTGCGGATACCTCCGGTTTTGTGAAACAAATCTTTTTAAGAGAGAATACAACCTTTATCCAAGTTCAAGAGTGTTTTGTACGGAAGGTTGTTTAGTTTAGATTCAATGTTTGGTTGATTGAGTAACTTGGGTTAATCGAGTTAAATGAGGAAATCTTTTTCATTCTTTCTCTAATCAACTTAGTCAACCTGATTAACTCAATTAACTTAATTCCGGCTATCCAATCCCCAGTTCAACTTACTTCTCAAAGTACCAAGGAAATTCTCCGTGCTAAGCCGGACTAAGTTAACGCAGTAAGATTCTTTGCGTATCGCTAACTGGAATGATGAATCAATTGTGGCGGAACGCGAATCGAGTGTAGCCATAAAATTCTGACTACGACCTTCTACTTCAAGCGAGATTACATTTTTATCAGAAACAATTATTGGGCGGACATTCAGGTTGTGCGGGGCAATCGGGGTAATTACAAAACTTTCACTTTGCGGAACGATGATAGGTCCACCGCAGCTCATCGAATAGCCGGTGGAGCCGGTCGGAGTAGCGATGATCAAACCGTCAGCCCAGTAGCTGTTCAGGTATTCACCATTCAGGTATGTATGAATTTTTATCATTGAAGATGTTTCCATCTTGTGGATGGTGAAATCATTCAGCGCAATGTTGTCGCCATCAAACACGGGGTGGTTGCTTTCTACTTTCAGCAGCGTGCGCGAGTCAACACTGAAGTGCCCCTTCGCAAGTGAATCAACAGCAAGAGAAATATTTTCTTTTGAGATGCTTGATAAAAATCCGAGCCGACCGGCATTGACTCCTGCAATCGGAATCTTTGAATCTTTTACAAGAAGAACGGTGTCGAGCAACGTGCCGTCACCACCAATGCTGAAAAGAAAATCTGCATTGCCTGCAAGATCGCTGTGTGTTTCAAAAAGAGAATATGAGGAAGACAGTTTGAGTTGAGAGTTCAGAAATTCATAATACTGCTTATGAATCATTACGCGGCAGCCGGATGCAGCTAAAATGTTGAGCAAATTCTCAGCAAAATCAATTTGGGTGGTGTTAACCGGTCGTCCGTAAAGGGCAATGGTCATAGTTTAAAATTAAATGGGAGCAGCAAAGTGAAGAAATAAACCGGACTCGCCAAATTTATTGAATGAGTAGTCGAGGCGAATCACAATGTCGTAATAAGAAACAAAATCAAGCCCTACTCCATATCCATAAAGCCAGGAATTGGGCAGGCGGTTTTTAGTATCGGGAATATTTGAAAATTCTGCGTCCTCAACATAAGCAGCATCGCCAAAAAGATTTAAGTAAAATGAAAATGGAATGGTTGCAAATTTTTCGAAGGGAATAAATCCTGCATGAAATTCTTTCTTTGGAAAAAGTTCAAACTTGAGATTGGTTTTGAAGAGTGAGAAGTTTTGCCCATCTGCTACGTAGTATTCGTATCCCCGAACATAATCATTTCCATAACCCAGCGCACGAACATTATAGTAGGGCTGAAAGTGCTCGTCTGATATTTTGCCGCGAAAGGAAGCTGCGAAATACCAGTGCCGGCTTAACTTCCAGAACTTTCGGGCATCAGCAGTTACATAAAAATAATTTATATCATCATTAAGAAACGGCATTCCGTTTTTCACCAACTCAATGTTGTACATAAATCCGCGCAATGGGTAGTACACGTAATCGCGGTGATCTTTCTTGTAGAGATAGCGCAACGAAAAATATTGTTCGGAGGATTTTGAATGGGCGAAGAAATCAGGATTTAATTTAAGCACGGTGTCTTCCACTTCTGCTTTTACATAACCGGCAACAAGGTAATGCGTGTTGTACAATCCATTCCTATATGTGTATTGCGCCACACCGGAATAGGATTGACGGGAATAATTTGACGAGTCGGTGTAATATGATACATCGTCATAAAATGTTGTAAATCCGGTTTGATGATTGCGTGAATAGGAGAAGCCGAAACTCAATCCGCTGTGCTGCTTTTTATTGATGTACGGAATGGTGTATGAAAAACTGACCTGCTGAAGATAGCCGAGCCGTACTGTAAGCGCCACTGTTTCGCTTCTGCCTCTGAAATTATTCCAACCCAGCACACCACCATACACGATGCGGGAGAAATCTTTTGTGCGCCACCAAACATTGAAGTTTCGATCTACCACTTCAAATACCGGCAACGGAAAAATATACCAGCGCTCTTTGAGGATTATGAAAATGCCGGTTGTTCTTTCCGGAGTTTTCAGAAATGTGATGTGTGCGGAGTTGAAAAGAGAGGTGTTGTAAATATTTTCTTCGCTGCGCACTCTCTTAGCATCAAACTGAGAAGAAGAAATAGTATCACCTGTTTTGAAAGTCAACTCGCGGAGCACAATGTGATCCCTGGTAATTTTATTTCCGATGATGGTGATGCTACCGATGATGATGAGAGAAGTATCAACGGTTGCAATGGTATCGTGAACTCGCCAGTCGGCTTTCTGAGCGAAGGAATCAGTAGAGAAAAAAAATAAAACCGGAATGAGAAAATAAAGGCGAACGGTTTTAGAAAACATTCGATTAAAGAAAAATCAAATGTCTAAAAATTTGATGAGTGAATCGTATCGTGATTTCAGATCATCCATAAATTCGTTTTGATTGTAATGCTCTTTCACGTTGTAACCATGCCGGGAAAAAGATGAAATAATGCGCGACAAGTCGGGAAGATTTATTTTGAGCGTAACATCTATCATTTCATTTTTTACATCAGGAGTAATGTGCGAGTTGAGGACGCGGGCATCTTCACTCTCGACCAAGCGGGCAAGTTCGCTGAGAGAATAATCGTAGGGTTTCATTTCGAGAACGACTACTCCAACTGCATCTTCAAAAATTCCGCTCTCGATGTAGTGCTTGAGTACATCGTTGAGTGAAATTAATCCCAAGTATTTTTTTTCATCATCAACTACAGGTATTACAGTGAGCTTATCTTTGGAAAGCATCTTCACTACTTCAAATACCGGCTGCGAGGGTTTTACAAAGGGCTTAATGAGTGACAACGGCTGATTTACGAGCGCCTGTTCGATGGAATCAAGTTTGAGAATGTCTGCTTCGGAAATTAAACCAAGATAATGCACGCCCTCCACGACCGCAATATGTTCCAACCGGAATTCTTCCATCCAGCTAAGTGCGCGCAATCCCGTGTCTGAAAGTTTGAGTGGAGGAAACGAATCGTTTATGAGTTCGCGGGCTATCATTCTTTATTATCTTACGATATTAAATGTTGTTCGGTTTAGGAGGCGGCAAAGCTAAATCTTTTTATGTGTTGATGAGTGAATGGTTCAGTGCGTTATTACCGCATCAGGAATTGTGAGATAAACTACTTTTGCAAAGATCAAACCAGAAATTTCAGCCATGACGAGATTGAGTGTTAACATAAACAAGATTGCCACGCTTCGCAATGCGCGCGGAGGAACGATTCCTAATGTGATAAAGGCAGCGCAGGATATTGAGCGCTTCGGTGCGCAGGGAATAACGGTGCATCCGAGGCAGGATGAACGCCACATACGCAGAAGCGATGTGAGGGAATTGAAAAAAGTTATTACTACTGAATTCAATATTGAGGGTTATCCTGATGAAAATTTTCTACGGCTGATTGAAGAAATACGCCCTGCGCAGGCAACGCTTGTGCCTGATGCTCCGGATGTGATTACGAGTAATGCGGGTTGGGACACGGTGAAGCATCAACAATTTCTTCGCGATGTTATTTCAAGAATAAAATCTTCAGGCGTTCGTGTTTCAGTTTTTATTGAACCGGATGAACGAATGATTGAGGATGCAAAATCTACCGGCACTGACCGCATTGAATTGTACACGGAGAGTTTTGCAAAGCATTTTAATGAAGATAAAGAAAAAGCCATTGCGCCTTGTGTGATCTCAGCACGAAAGGCAACTGAAATCGGGCTTGGCATTAATGCGGGGCACGATCTAAATCTTGACAACCTTAAATACTTTGTACAAAATATTCCGGGGTTGCTGGAGGTTTCCATCGGTCATGCGCTTATCAGTGATGCTTTGTATTATGGATTGGAGAATGCGGTGCAGATGTATTTGAGGGAAATTAAGAATGCGTTTAAGGTCTAACGTTTAATGTTTAAAGTTGAACAGCCAATGGCACTAACCTTAAACTTTTTCAGATGAAATTGTTTTTCAGAAAATCGGGGGAAGGAAATCCGCTTATCATTCTTCACGGATTGTTCGGCATGAGTGATAACTGGATGACGCTTTCAAAACAATTTGCAGCAGATGGGTTTCTTGTATATGCTGTGGATGCGCGCAACCACGGGCGCTCGCCACGCAGCGATGAGTTTAACTATGCGTTGATGAGTGATGATTTGCTGGAGTTGATGGAGGATGAAAAGATTTCTTCAGCAAATCTTATCGGTCATTCTATGGGGGGCAAGACGGTGATGTTTTTTTCGGGGCAGCATCCAGAGCGGGTTGCAAAGATGATTGTGGCTGATATGGCTCCTCGGTATTATGCTCCGCATCATGAACCTGTGCTGGCTGCTATTCATTCTGTTGATCTTACTGCCATCACTACCCGCAAAGAGGCAGAGGCAACGCTTAGGGAATCGCTGCGCGATGAGGGCACGGTTCAGTTTCTTCTCAAAAATCTTTATTGGGATGAAAAGGAAAAACTGCAGTGGAGATTTTATCTTGATGGTATCGAGAAAAATATTTCATCGGTTGGTGAGCCACTGCCTTCAGGTTTTCATTTTGATGGGGATGCGCTTTTTCTGCGGGGCGAAAAATCGGGTTATGTTACGGATGCTGATGTTGCGCTGATTAAAAAACAGTTTGCAAAAGCAACTATAGAAACTATACCTAATGCGGGGCATTGGTTACATGCGGAGAATCCGGAGGGGTTCAGGAAGAGTGTTTCGGGCTTTTTGAAAGCGTAAAATTGCCTGTGCATTAAAAACACAAAACCCTGCCTTACGGGGCAGGGTTAGTGCTACAAATTCTAAAAAACATCAACTATTATTATTTTGCTGTCACCTTTGACTTGGTTGCAGTGCTTTTTGCAGCGGATGCAAAGGCGGGTGCAACGGTGAAGTGCTGGGTGAGCGATTGTCCTTTTTTGAAATCGAACGGACCAAAGGTTTTTGAATTGGTGCCGGTGATTATAGTTACTGAATGAGAACCGAACGGTATGCCGGAAATGAGTGAGTATCCTGCATCATCTGTGATGCCAACTAAATCGGTGCCGGAGATTTTAATTTCAGCATTTTTTATTGGCTGACCTAATTCGTCTGCGCAATGTGAGCGGAGCTGTGTAGATACGGAGTGTGCATCTAATTTTCTATTTGACCAATAGGCATTGAAATAGGTTAGGTTGCTGCTTTGAAACTGATAGATGAGTTCATCGCACTGGTTACTTAATATTACCATGCACTCGCGAAGGAGGTCCTGAATGTCTGTATTTGATGCTTCGCGGTTAACGATGGCGTTTCTTGGTGTAGTATTAAAGGTGTTTAATTTGTTGCATAGGTTCTGCCATACAATTACATCTGCTGCGGCAATACCATAGTCAGCTAAAGTGCCTGCAGTGGCAATGGGCGATATTATGTTTATGACACCTTGTGCAAATGTTACCAGGTTTTGGTAAGTCATTCCATTGAGCTTGCTCCGGCTTGTTGACATTTGACTTGCCAGAACTGACAGGTTGTTTTTCATGGCATAGCTATAGGTGGCTCTCATAAATGAGTTGGTCATTACTACTAATGCTTTTTTAGCTGCTTTCTTTTGCGAAGCATATCCTGTGATGGATTGCTGCACGATGGAATGGAGGTTGGCAAGCGTTTGCAGATTTGTTTTTAGCAAGTTGATGAGTGCAAGAAATCCTGCAATAGAGGAGGTGATTGCAATCATGCCTGTTGAGAGCGCCCAGGCAACTAAGCCGTTGAGCATTCGCTCGTGTGAAGGTGTGAACACGCTTTTGGTGTTCGGATTGATTTTTTTCATAGGTTTACTTTTTTTGTTAGTTGTACTAACGGTTTGTTTGTTAAAATCGGGAATTAATTTTCCTGATTGATAGGTATAACGATGGGGATAAAAAAAGTTAGAGAAGTGTAAGAAAGTGGATGTTTTTGTGTGCGTGGAATTATTTTCTACTTTTGGTGGTGTAAATAAAAATGAGTGGGACTACCCAACAGGTGCTGCGCGACTTGTCGGGTGGATATAAATGCTTTTGCTCAAGCCGCATGGCTTCGTGATGCCGCCCACGCTGTTTAAAAATCTTGCCTGCTGCATTCCGCTTCGCGGCACCGATTTTTAAAAGGCGTGTCTGGCATGACTGGGTTGATTGAAGAACAGGAAGGAAACTGGGTGCGGAGTTTACCTGACGGAGTTATCAAAAAAAATGTTAGCGGGCACCACACGAAAAGCCGAGTAACTTCTGACAAAGCAGAATGGCGCAACAGGTGAGAGAAACTTTGTAACTTGCCGTGATGGGGGCGCTTCTTAAGATACCAAAATATAGGTAATTATTTTTTATTAAGTTTGTCACTCAATTTTACATGCAACGGTTCCTTATTTTAGTTATGCTTCTATCCTCATGCGTAAAGGATAAATATCCTCCTTCTTCTGCAATTGAAGAACGATGTTGTCAAAAATTTATTGGCAATTACAGAGTATTAAATACTGATAGTAATACCTACTATAACATGAACATCTCTCATTTTCAAAGTATAAACCAATATGGGGTAACTGTCGATAGTATCATAATTGAGAATTTCGCCAACATTTTCAACTTGAAAACAGAGTTTTATTGTACGGTAGATTCTAATGGTGATAATAATTTTTTAGACATAGGTGCCCATGATTCTTGTTATGATAAACTTGGTTACCAATGGTACTTATTTCCTTTATTTAGTGATTCCCTAGAGAATAAAACAAGTTGGTTACATAATGATACCTTAAATTTGTATTTTTATATGTGCAACATCAAGTTTTACATTGGGGAAGCGCAACCATACTTTTGTAAAAATGTAATGCACATAGCAGTAAAACAACATTAGCCGCCTAGACAATAATTAAGCAATGAACCCACTACCCAACGGATGCAGCGCGACTTGTCGGGTGGATATAAATGCTTTTGCTCAAGCCTCATGGCTTCGTCATGCCGCCCACGCTGTTTAAAAATCTTGCCTGCGGCATTCCGCTTCGCGGCACCGATTTTTAAAAGGCGTGTCTGGCATGACTGGGTTGGTTGAAGAACAGAGCGCGAACGGGGGTGCGGAGTTCACCTGACGGAGCTATAAAAAAATGTAAGCGGAGCACCACACGAAAAGCTGAGCGTAACTTCTGAGAACTCGGAATTTGACCTAAAAATTGTTATGATTCTACGTGTCTAATTCAAAGTAATAAAAATTTGCAAGCTATGGCTCTTTAATAAGCAATTGAACTTCCTTTGGGAGTATGTTTAATAGTTGCTTTTTCCCTTACACTTTTTTTCAGAATCTTTAAAATTTTTGTTTTTTCGCATTTGACTCATAACCTTAACGCTGGATGGAGTAAACTGAACGATGTTTCTTCATCTATGAGGGGTGTTTGCAGTAACGTGAACAGGGATGCTTCATAAACAGAGGGTGTTTCTCATAACGTTATCTGTATTTCGTGTAAGAAAGAGGGTGTTTCTCATAAGCTGATCGGAGTTTCTCATAAAAGTGCAGCATTTCTTACAGCCGTTATGGATGTGTGAGGTAAAAAAAAGGGCGATATTTATAATATGTACGCGGATTTGGATAAACTTTACGCGGATTCTCATAAACTTTTCCTGATTTTCTAAAACATTATGGCGGGTGCTAATAAACTTATGGCATGTGCTGATAAAAGTATTGCTGCTACGGATAACATGATGGCTGGTGATGATAAACTTAGGGCTGGAAATTGAAAACGATGGGTGGTTTGGGATAAAAGGGAAGCGCAACTTGATGGCAATGGAGCGGATTTGGAAACAATAAAAAATCCGCAACGGGATATTACGCTGCGGATTTTCTAACGGAAAAACAGTTACCGGTTATTCAATAACTAATCTTTGTACGGATGAGAAATCGTCTTTTGATTTTATGCTGACAAGATAAATTCCTTTGGCATAAGCGGAAGTATTGAGCTCAATGTGGTTTATTCCTTCTATGGATTTTGCCTGGACAACCTGTATTATTCTTCCCATCATATCTATAATGGAGAGTTCAACATTTCTCTCTGAAGTTGACTGGTATGAGCACACTACATAATCTCCTGCCGGATTTGGTGCCAGCGTGAAATTGGGTTCAGCATCCGAACTGCTGTTTCTGCACGTAACCAAAACTGTTAAGTTACGCAAGCCGCTATAGCCACAGGCGTTTTGCGCTTTTACTGAAAGCGTTCCGGAGGCAGTGCCCCAGTTAACTGTTATGGCGGTGCCTCCTTGTCCGCTAGCTATGGTGCAACCAGCAGGTGCTGTCCACAAATAAGAAGTTGCACCGGTAACAGCCGCGATTGAATATGCGATGCCTGCCTGATGTGCGCATACTGAAGCCGCCCCGCTGATAGTGCCCGGCATTACAGGTACTGAGTGAATAGTGGCGATACGGGCTGCGCTGCTTCCGCAAACATTTCCAGCCGTAACGGATAGATTTCCGGTGGTGAAAGAAGCGCTGAAATTTACAAGAACTGAAATAGTTCCCTGTCCGCTTGAAATGGTTGCATTTGGAGGAGCAGTCCAAGTGTAAGTATTGGCGGCTGCAACGGATGTAATGGAGTAAGATACATTTGTGCTGCCTGCGCAAACTCCTTCAACAGGTCCGGTAACAGGAGTTGGGGTTGAAGGTTTTCCATACACGGTAATGATTTGCTGACCGCTTGTACCGGAACAGTTACTTGCTGAAACGCGCAAATAGCCCGATACAAATGTGGAAGCAAAATCAACGGTAATTGAATTTGTATTTGCTCCGCTGGCAATGGTAGCGCCTGTAGGCATTACCCATATATATGTTTGCGCATTAGGAACTACGGGACATGAATACGGCACGCCTGATATGCCTGCACACGGAGTTAAGGTTCCGGTTATTGAAGCAGGAGTAGCAGGTTTTACTGTTACTACTGTTAATGCCCTGCATGATGAAGGACTTGATCCACAGGCATTGGATGCAGTTACACAAAGATTTCCGGAAGCTTGCGTTGAACTGAAACTGACAGCTATGGCTGTTGATCCTTGTCCTGAGGTTATGATTGCTCCTATAGGAACTGTCCATGTATAAGTTGTTGCGCCATTCACCGGAGAAACCGAGAATGCATTTCCTGTTGTTGATTTGCAAATGAAAGAAGCGCCAGTTGTGGTTCCCGGCTGCGCTGGTGGTACACAACCGCAATTGATTACATTAATTGAAGCGGTAGCCGAAGCCGAACAACCATTTGGATCGGTATAAGAATAAGTAAGCAGCCATGTTCCTGTTCCCGCTGATGCAGGAATGAAGTTACTACCTGAAACTCCTGTCCCACTCCATGTGCCACCTGATGGAGTTCCATTCAGAGCTACCGGAGAAGTTGTTGTATCACACACATCGGAATACGTTCCTGCTGTAACAGTTGGCAAAGGATTCACTGTAATGTTAGCTACAGCGCTTGTATTCGTGCAGCCATTCACATCAGTATATGTATGAGTATAAGTTGTGCTCGATCCTGAGTAAGGATTAGCAACGCTCCATGTTCCACCAACCGGTGTGCCTGAAAGTGCAATAGATGCTCCAGCACAACCACTAACATCAGATGCTGTTACAGTTGGTAATGGATTCACCGTTATGTTAGCAGCAGCACTTGTGTTAGTGCAACCATTCACATCAGTATAAGTGTGAGTGTATGTTGTGCTCGATCCCGAATAAGGATTAGCAACGCTCCATGTTCCGCCTACAGGTGTTCCTGAAAGTGCAATAGATGCTCCAGCACAACCACTAACATCAGATGCTGTTACAGTTGGTAATGGATTCACTGTGATATTTGCAGCAGCACTTGTGTTAGTGCAGCCATTCACATCAGTATAAGTGTGGGTGTAAGTTGTACTCGATCCCGAATAAGGATTAGCAACACTCCATGTTCCGCCAACCGGTGTTCCTGCAAGTGCAATAGATGCTCCTGCACAACCACTAACGTCAGATGCTGTTACAGTTGGCAATGGATTCACCATGATGTTGGCAGCAGCACTTGTGTTTGTGCAGCCATTCACATCTGTGAAAGTGTGCGTGTAAGTTGTGCTAGATCCTGAATAAGGATTAGCAACGCTCCATGTTCCGCCTACAGGTGTGCCTGATAATGCAATAGATGCTCCAGCACAACCATTAACATCAGATGCTGTTACAGTTGGCAAAGGATTCACCGTGATGTTAGCAGCAGAGCTTGTATTAGTGCAACCGTTCACATCAGTGAAAGTATGAGTATAAGTCGTACTCGATCCTGAATAAGGATTGGCAACGCTCCATGTTCCACCTACAGGTGTTCCTGAAAGTGCAATAGATGCTCCAGCACAACCACTAACATCAGATGCAGTTACAGTTGGTAATGGATTCACCGTGATGTTTGCAGCAGCACTTGTGTTTGTGCAGCCATTCACATCAGTATAAGTGTGAGTGTATGTTGTGCTCGATCCTGAATAAGGATTGGCAACGCTCCATGTTCCTCCGGCTGGACTTCCTGATAATGAGATGGAAGTTCCCGTGCAGCCACTCACATTCGCTGCTGTAACAACAGGCAATGGATTTACGGTTACTGTAATATGATTGGATGTTGCGCTTCCACATGCATTAGAGTTTGAAACAAAATAATTTCCGCTTGCAGTTGCAGATAAAGTACTTGTTGTTCCACCACCAATGCTCCATGTTCCCGCATTCGTGTTTCCACTAAGCAATACGCTTCCGCCACTACAAAATGTAGTTGATCCTCCTGCAGTAATAGTTGCCGCAGTAGGAATCGGATTTACAACAACAGTTACTGATTGAATATTGCTATTACATCCATTTGCAGAAATAGTATAGCTATACACTACACTTATAGAGTTTGAGGTGGTATTTATCAGAACCTCATTCGGGTTGCTTGATTGCGGTGTAGTTATAGCCGAATTGCTGATACCAGCCACTGCAGCTCTTGTCCATGTAAATGTCGCACCGCCTGAGGCGCTTGTAGGCGTATAGGTAAATGCTGTGTTCGTGCATATTGCAGGAGGTGTTAATGTGCTGCTTAAAGTTGGAACAGGATTAAATACAAATGAAACAGGATTAGAACTGATACCATTGGCGGTAACAAAAAGAGAATAGGTCCCCGCAGGCAACCCAGCCGGAGTAGTGAACTGTGTTGTATCGGCTAACGCACCAGTCCGCACTCCAGTCCGGTTCCAGTTAAAGGTTCGTGCGTAATAGACATTAGCACCGGCAGTGAGACGTATAATAGGGTAATTGCTCGCCATCTGTCCATCGTCACCATAGGCAGCACCTTCAGAAATACCATTGAACAACGTTCCCGTAATAGTAAAAGAAGTACATCCATTTTGGATAATATTATTTATAGTTGGTTGCCCGCTGGCAAGTTGGGCACCTGAAGGTGTATATATGTAATACTGGTTTGAAGTGGAAGTTTGATTCTGCCCATACATAACCGATCCATCTGGTAATTCAACAAAGTTTGTCTGATAACAGCCCATATTTAACGATGCCACACCGCCTGGTGCATTTACCAGAGCAAAGGAATTGGAGAGATAATCAAACTCATAAAAAGTAGTTGGAGATGGGAAGTGGTTTGCTGAAGTGGGAACAGGCGAAACAGCACAAAGAATTTTTCCATTTGCCATCATTGCAGCTGCGGCATCAGGAGTACCTTTTGCACTCGGAATATCAGGTCCTGCTGCCCAGGTTCCAGGGCTGCTCGTTCCGCTTGGTGTATAGTAGGCAGTATGCCCCAACGAGCCAAGAAAAAAGGCACGTCCGTCAGGCAATAGAAAACCTGCTCCGGTTTCATCACCATAAGGATCATAAAGTGCAACAGGAACTGTGCCGTCAGCAACCCAGGTATTGGTTGCAGGTATATATCTTTCTGAGGCAGTGGAGAGACGGTTAACATATAGAATACTGTTATCCGGTAATTTTACCCATGCAGATTCATTGTGGATGCCAAGTGCTGTAGGTCCTGCTGTGTAAGTATTTGAAACGGGATTGTAAATGGTGGTTCCCGTCAAAGATCCCTGCACCAATGCCTGAAGCACCCGTCCATCTGGAAGTATTTCAGAATTAGCATCACTCACAGTGCCACCCGGAGAACCTGCTAATGTCCATGTATTGGTTACAGGATTATATACCTCGCCTGCTGCACCTCCCGTTCCATATTCTCCACCAGCAACATATAAGCGTCCATCCATCAGCAATTGCGATGAAAAAAAGAGTCGTGTATTTACCATAGACGGAAGAGATGACCATGTTCCATTTACATAACTTCCGCTGCTGTTAGGCGTAAGACGATCCCATACATTACCATAACCATCCGAACCACCGCTTGATGATTTGCAAATGACAGTTCCATCAGAAAGCAAAAGCATGTGCCCTAAATTACTATGTGGAGCGAGCGTTCCAACAGCAGTCCAAACTCCGATTTGGGAAATAGTTTGTGTTCCCGCAGGGCAGGTTACAGTGGGAACTCTAGTACCCATAGTACCAGACCCTATCAGTTGAGTACAGCATCCTGATAATACATCGCCAAAGGCAGCACCAGCTGTGACATCATAGGTTACCCAAAAATAATTTGTTCCTTCTGATAAGGTTGCTGAACCGCTAGTAGTATAAGCACCGTTAGGACTTGCAGCAGTTGCCCCAAATTGCGCTGTGGTCGAGAATGTACTACTGATACCGGTAAAATAAATTTTTGCATTTGAAATGTCAAGAGCAGCATTGGTACATCCGGCCGTTGAAAGAGATATGCTTGTAACATTAAAAGGGGTGAGCGATCCGGTAGTTACCACCCGCACCTGTATTATTTGATTTGAAGTTGAACTGCGCGGAACAGATTGCCCGTTATTCAGAAAAGCAGTGGTGCTTGAGGTATAGCTCATTGCCACGGTGGCTCCCGGTGTCCACGTATAAGTCAATCCGCTTGCAGGAATATTTGATGACGACATATTGCAAACGGCCGTGAGCGCACCACCTACAGCAGAAGTTGCCCACGTATTAGTTGCATTCGTTACACTTCTTATATTGAAATCAGTAACCGTGGATCCTAACAACCCCACATTGCCTGATTCAGTTGCAGCATCTGAACAGGTATTTGCGCCCATCATAACTGCATCAGTAGAAGTTCCCCAAACTACCTGCACAGTATTACTTGTTTCATTAAGAATTATCTGAAAAGTCCAGTGATCTGCGTTTGCATTGTTGTAGTGGTCACAGTCTGTAAACTGAACAACAAATTGCCTGTTAGGAGTGGCGCCTCTAGTGGTGTATTTAATAGTAGAAGCTGATGAACCAACCAAATCAGTTCCATAACCGGCTATCGAATTCAAAGCACTTGTTTGAAGTCCGCAATAAACGGTTGCCGGCACAGCGCCCATGGTGATAAAACCATTCGTACTCACACTTATTGTTGTGTATGCGATATTATTGTATGTAAATGAAAAAGGAATAGTGAGCAGTGAAGAGGCATTGTCATCCCACGCTCCTGAAAAAAGGGTAGTGCCCGTTATCACTGAATAATTTCCGCCAGAAGATGCGAACGTATAATTTGCAACTGTTGCTTTTGCCGTGCGCACACTTGTGAGTAAAACAATGACGCATAAAAGATAGTAGAGAACTTTCTTCATAAGAATTTTTGTTGATGGTTGATAAATGAAACTTGCAGGTAAATCAGTTCCAAATGTAGGTAAGAAGATTGAATGGTGCAACACCTGCCGATTTCATTCATAAAAAATGCAATTTGTATGACAATCTGATAGAAGCTTCAGTGCGAAGGGGGTCCGCAAATAGTCGATATTTTTTTTACCTTGCGGCTCCAAATTTTAAGGATGATGCAAAAAAAACTACTGCTCATTTTTATTTTCTCGTTTCATTTTTCATTCGCTCAAGATCCATTAGTGAAGCAATGGGATTATAGGTTTGGCGGTGCGGACGAGGACTTCCTCAACTCCTTTCAACAGACAGCAGACGGAGGATATGTGCTTGCAGGATTTTCGCAATCTCCCATCAGCGGAGACAAGTCAAAGAACACACGAGGCCTCTGGGACTACTGGATGGTGAAGATTGATTCAATTGGAACAAAAAAATGGGACAAAGATCTCGGAGGTACAGAAGACGACCGGCTCTATGCCATGCAGCAAACTACGGATGGTGGCTACATCCTTGCCGGCTCATCCAATTCAGGAATAAGCGGAGATAAAAGCGAGGCGAATTGGGACAGCGTAAATTTTTCTCATGATTTTTGGATTGTAAAAACAGATACCATTGGAAACAGAATTTGGGACAAAGACTTTGGCGGCACTGCTGATGACAATCTTGTTTCTATTCAGCAGACAACTGACGGAGGATATATACTCGGAGGGAGCTCTAACTCCAGAATTGGCGGAGATAAAACACAACCCAACTGGGACACTATTAATTACACCAGCGATTTCTGGATTGTAAAACTTAATTCAAGCGGGAATAAGCAGTGGGACAAAGACTTTGGAACAACCGGTGATGATCAATTAACTTCAGTAAGACAAACAAGTGATGGAGGTTACATCCTCGCAGGGCAAACAAGTTCAGGAATAAGCGGAGATAAAACACAGCCCTCAAATGGTCAGATAGATTATTGGATAATAAAAGTTGATTCTCTCGGCAACAAATTATGGGATTCTGATTTCGGAGGATCAGAAAATGACATTCTCTATGCAATAAAAGTAACTGCAGACGGAGGATGTGTGCTGGCGGGTGTTTCAAGCTCTGGTATCAGCGGAAATAAAACACAACCTAATTGGGATGCTACCAACACAACGTATGATTACTGGATCGTAAAAGTGAATTCAACCGGCATCATGCAATGGGATAAGGATTTCGGGGGAACCTTGAGTGAACCGCGCCTCGGAAGTATTTCACAAACTCTCGATGGCGGGTACCTCGCTACAGGTATTTCTTATTCCTCAATAAGTGGAAATAAAACGGAAAGTAACCTCGGCATAGAGCAGATATGGGTGGTGAAAACTGACTCGTTGGGAACTATCGCCTGGGACAAAACTGTTTTCACAATAGCTGAAGAAGAATTCGGATACGCCATTCAATCCTCTGACGGATGTTATATCACCGCTAACGGCACTCCCGCAGACGTTGGCGGAGATAAAACACAATCATCCCGTGGATTTCATGATTACTGGATCGCAAAATTCTGCGACAGCACACTCACGATAAACATTCCCGAATATTCTTTCGCAACGCAGCAGCTAACTCTCTTCCCAAATCCTACTTCAGGAAAATTTATACTTAAAAAGGATGAATTAAAAATTGAAAACATTGCAGTGTATAATATGTTTGGAAAGCAAATAGACAGTTGGCAATATTTAATTGGCAAAAAAGAAGCTACAATTGATGTTGGAAATCTGCCGGCTGGGGTTTACATTTTGCAAGTAAGGGATGGTAAAAAATTGTGGATAGGAAAAGTCGTGAAAGAATAAAGGGAATAGTTTTCTAATAACTATCATTGTCCAACAAATAACTTCAATTCATCGGATCACCCCGCATTGCCCTGAATCGTTTGCGCGCATCAACTACATATAAGCTGCCCGGAAATTTAGTTAGCAAATCCTGGTAGAGTTCCATAGCTTTTGCTTTGTCGTTTAGTTTTTTGTCATAAAGTTCAGCGCGGTGGAAGAGTGCATCATCTGCCAGAACACCTTCGGGATATTTCTCATCCACATTTCGTAGTAACGAATCTTCTTCCGCATAATTTCTTTTCGCATCCATTATCATTGCTTTTTTGTAAAGCGAGTATTGAACGAGTGAATGATCAGCATACTTTTTCATCAGCGAATCAAGCACAATAAGCGCATTATCATTTTTATTCCTGAAACTGAGAAGATCGGCTTTGGAATATTCGATCAGTGCATCATAGCTCGAATCCGGTCCCGCGTTATCTGAGATCAGCAAAGCAAGAGAGAGCGCATCGTTCGCAATCAACTGCTCTGTTGCCGATTTGAGCACATCAAGCTGTGCCTGCGCCCATTGAAAATCTCCTCTGAAATAATCGAGCCGCGCCCCGCGAAATTTTGCTTCCTGAGCGAGCGGATCGTTCTTGAAAGATTTGTCAACCTGTGCATAAAGCAAATCGCTGTCCCACACGTTGCCGGTGAATAAATAAATATCGCCCAACTCCAGTTTGCATTGCGCCTGCACCGATTTTACAATGCCCGGAAAAGAAATTGCCTCTTCCAGATTTGCAATTGCCGAATCGGTATTGTCGAGATAAAATGCCTGTAGGTGCGAAAGCCCGCTTATCACCGGAGCCGTTGTTGCATCCCTTCCCAATTCCGAAAGTGTTTTTTTGTAATCGCTTTCGAGTGCGAGCAAGTCAGCTTTCATATACGTTCCGTCTTTGGTAATTTTTTTATTCCGCACATCAAGCAGTTGCATTCGAGCAGGAACATAATTCGCATTGTCATTTCCTTTCTCAACTACGTACTGGTAACATTTTACGGCTGCATCATAATCCTCGTTTGCTTCGCTGAGGCTGCCGATAGACATAATGCGATACCCGTCTTCATGACCTCTCTTATCCAAACCCTTCGCCTGTATCAATGCCGATTCAAAATCTTTTTGCTGAACAAAAAGCCAGATCAACATTTCAGAAAAAATAGTTTGCTCAGGATTATGCTGCACTCTTCTCAACAGTGATTGCCTAAACAGCGCTGAACGAGAGTTATCAGGATCATTACCAATGCGCGCCTGCAATACATTCTGCACATTTTGCAGAAAGCTTTGATTCTCCGCCACTGCATTCAGGTACTCATCAATCATCTTTTCATATTCCTGCTTTTGAAAATAGACCTCTGCAGTTTCAAAGTTGAAGGAATAATATCCCTTCAGCATTTTTTTTCCTTCAAGATAAGTGGCAAGTGCATAATCCCAGTTTTGTTTCTGAAAAAAAGAATTCGCAAGTGCAATTACTTGCCCCTGGTCCGGCTGCAGCGACTTGATAGCTTTGTCATACGTTTGCTTTGCCCTGTTCATGTCGCCCTGTGCTTCATAGACAGAGCCGAGATCAACAGCATACGAAGGGTTATCAGGACCCTTCTTTGAAATCTGTTTCACTAATTTTTCTGCATCGCCATATTTCTTCAGTGCAAGCAAACACTTCAGATAATTCGGATATGTGCCGAAGGGATCTTTATCAAACAACTTATCATAAAGAGTCACGGCTTTATCGTATTCAAAATTGTTGAAGTACTGATCAGCAAGCTGGCGGCTGCCAGTTGGTGGCTGGGCAGAAGCGACAAGTGTGAAAAGTAAAAGCAATCCCAAAAAGAAGTGAGATTTGAGAAATGAAATATGGGAAGTGAGAAAATTCACGAAGTTTTTTTTCTGATAACGACTAACCAATAACATCAAACCCACAATAAGAACGCAAAATTTCAGGAATTATTATTCCCTCTTTCGCCTGGAAGTTTTCCAGCAGCGCTGCAACAACACGTGGCAGTGCAAGTGCGCTCCCGTTCAGTGTATGAGCAAGCTGATTTTTTCCGTTCGCATCTTTGTAACGCAATTTCATACGGTTGCTTTGAAACGATTCAAAGTTTGATACAGAGCTAACCTCCAGCCATTTTTTCTGCGCAGCGCTGTACACTTCAAAATCATAAGTAAGTGAAGAGGCAAAGCTCATGTCTCCACCGCACAATCTTAAAATACGGAACTGAAGTCCGAGTGAACGAAGCAAAGAAGCAACATAGTCTTTCATCTCTTCCAGTGTTTCATACGATTTCTCCGGGTGCTGCAGCTGCACGATCTCTATCTTATCAAATTGGTGTAAGCGGTTCAGTCCGCGCACATCTTTTCCGTAGCTGCCTGCTTCGCGCCTAAAGCAAGGTGTGTACGCGCACATCTTAACCGGGAAGTCACTCTCCTTAACAATCACATCGCGGTAAATGTTTGTTACCGGAACTTCCGCTGTCGGTATCAGGAATAAATTATCAATTCCCACATGATACATCTGTCCTTCTTTATCGGGCAACTGCCCTGTACCGAACCCCGATTCCTCGTTGATAAGTATGGGTGGTTGAATTTCTTTATAGCCCGCGGCCGTTGCGTTGTCAAGAAAATAATTGATCAGTGCGCGTTGCAGCCGTGCACCTTTGCCTTTATAAACGGGGAAGCCAGCGCCAGTAAGTTTTACTCCTAACTCAAAATCAATAATATCATATTTCGATGTTAACTCCCAGTGCGGCTTTGCATCGGCATAGAGCTGGGGAGGAGTTCCCTCTTCATAAATCTTTTCATTGTCCTCAGGAGTTTTTCCGCGTGGAACTATCTGACCTGGAATATTCGGCAGGCGCACCAATAAATCCTGCTGCTGCTTTTCAAGCTCAGCCAGCTTTTCACCGAGGTGTTTGGAAGTTTCTTTCAGCGCAGAGTTTTTATTCTTCAATTCATCTGCTTCTGGTTTCTTTCCGCTCTTCATCAGCTCGCCTATCTGCTTTGCAAGTTGGTTAGCTTCGCCCAATAAACCATCAAGTTCTTTTTGTGTGGCTCTCCTCGCTTCATCAAGCTCAAGAATTTCCGCTACCAAAGCTGTTGCATCAAAATTCTTTACTGCGAGGCGTTCGATTACAAATTCCTTTTGATCACGTATTTTCTGTATCGCTATCATTCCTGAAAAAAATTTTCGCAAAAGTAGGGTTTCTCTTCGACTGATAATGCGCTAAATTCAGGTAACTGGATTTTTCAATTAATTTTTATTTCATCAGTAAAAATCCACGACTCGCCACCGGCACCTGCATGCCATTCAGGAAGTTTGCCGTAGTTGGTGGCTTTCAACTTTACAAAGCGCGCATCAACTGGGCGCATTAGAATTGTTTTAAAATCTTTGGACTGCACTTTTTCATCACGGTCGCTGATGTTGTTTGAAAGTGTGGTGAGATCAGAAAAAGTAATTCCATCTTTTGAAAAACTGAACTCTACTTTTTTCGGCATCATGATCCATGCGCCTACATCCTGAAGAAAACCTGCCGAGAAGCTGCCGACTTTTTGCTGGCTGCCGAGATCAATTACGCATTCGACATCTTTTCCCTGATAACCCTGCCAATAACCTTTGCGCCAGTTTGCATCACCACGCATGCCGTCAATCAATGCTTCATCACCACCGGCCGTGTATTGATGATCGTACGTTGAATTGAGTTTGATGGTCCAGTCGGGATGTGGCATTTTTAAAAAGTGGGCGGTTACAACTTTGCTTTGTTCTCCTTTTTCATTTATTGCAATGGCTTTGATGGTAGAAGTTGAATTAACAGTGATTTCAGAATGCATTGTGCTGGCTGTAGATTCGGGAGTTGGTGTGGAGTTATCGAGTGTGAAATAAATTTTATCTTTTTTATCAAGCGCAATTAAAGAAACAGAAACATCTTGTTTGAAACTTGCAGTGGGATAGGAAATAATTGGTGACTCAATAATGGGAGAAGTAATTTTCAAAAGCCCAAAAAAAACAGGTTCATAAATTTTGTTTTTGTTCTTCTCATCAACTGGTTTTAGGAAGTAAGTCATCTTGCCACCACTCATTATATTTGAGTATTCAATTTCGGACGAATAAAATTTAGGACTTGCATTGAGTTTCATAAACTCAACGATTGAAGGACTCTTGGTATTTGAGTTACATTTTATTTCAAAGATTTTTCCATTTTCAAGATGAATATCCACTTGCTGAAATAGTGGAGTGGTAACATCATATGAATCAAAACCCGGACACACCTGGTACAATCCCATTGCACTCATAACATACCATGCACTCATCTGTCCGCAATCTTCGTTGCCGATTAAGCCATCAGGAGTTGCGTGATAAAAGTCAGTAAGAATCTGATGTACTCTTTCTTGTGTCTTTTGCGGCTTTCCCACATAATTGTACAGATACGCCATGTGATGACTCGGTTCATTACCGTGTGCGTATTGCCCGATCATTCCCGTGATGTCTGACTGATCGCGCCCCGTGGTTTTACTTTCAGTGGAGAAAAGTTCATCAAGCTTTTTCTCAAACTTATCTGCGCCTCCGCTCATTTCAATCAATGAATTAATGTCCTGCGGAACAAAAAAAGTGTACTGCCATGCATTTGCTTCGGTGTAATTGTTATTCACTTCGCGCGCATCAAAGGGTTCGTACCATCCACCGTTTTTTCTTGGGCGGATAAATCCAGTTTCAGGATCGAATAAATTTTTCCAATACTGCGAACGCTCAATGTAGGTTTGATAATCTTTTTCTTTTTTAAGTAGCGCGGCCATTTGTGCAATGCACCAGTCGTCATATGCATACTCTAACGTGCGGCTTACGTTTTCTCCATCGTCATCGGTTTCAATCATTCCTTTATCCATGTAAGCACCCAAACCAAAACGATCGCGCGACTCTGCACTTTTTTTCATTGCTTCAAACGCTTCTTCCATATTGAAGTCCGTGATTCCCTTCACGGCTGCATCAGCAATAACACTTACTGCATGGTAGCCGATCATGCATTCGGTTTCGTTTGAAGAAAGTTCCCATACTGGAAGCAAGCCACCCTGTTCGTATTCTGCAAGAAATGTTTTAATAAAATCCAATGTGCGCTTGCGATCAATGATAGTCATGAGCGGATGATAGGCACGGAACGTATCCCAAAGCGAGAACACAGTGTAGTAATTGAACCCTTCGGCTTTGTGAATTTTGAAATCTCGGCCGCGGTAACGCCCGTCCACATCGTTGTAAATATTCGGCTGAATGAAACAGTGATAGAGTGCGGTGTAAAATATTTTCATCTGCTCATCCGTGCCTCCGCTCACTTCTATTTTACCGAGTTCTTTATTCCACGCTTGCTTTGCATCTGCTTTTATTTTTTCAAAATTGAAGTCAGGTATTTCCTGCAACATGTTTTTTTCTGCTCCTTCAATATCAACTCCCGAAATGGAAACTTTCGCAACAAGCGCTTCACCCGGTTTCAGATCGAAACGGAAAAGCGCTTTTATCTTTCCGAAATATTCATTGTGAAAACGGATGTTGTCTTTCTTCATTGAGTCAGAAACCATTTTGTAATCGAGAAAAGGTTTTTCAAACTCAATTCGGAAATAAACGATTTGATCTTTCGCCCATGCCTGCGACCTGCGGTAACCTTCAACAGTTTTCTTGTCAACAATTTTCACATAACCATCCAGCACTTTATCTCGATGAATTAAATCAAGCAACAGAGCAGGACTTGTGCCTTGCGGAAAAATATATTTATGAATTCCGCAACGCGTAGTTGCAGAAAGTTCAGCACTTATCCCGTTGTCGAGTTTCACCGAATAATATCCGGCTTCTGCTTTTTCATTTGCGTGTTGAAACTTTGCTGAATATTTTTTCTGAAGTGTGATGGTGTCATTCACGGGCATTAGTAAAATATCTCCGCAATCACTGCAACCCGTTCCACTCAGGTGCGTGTGAGAAAAACCGAACATCAATGAGTCGCTGTAATGGTAACCGCTGCAACCATCCCAGCTTCCGTCATCGCGTGTATCAGGACTAAGTTGCACCATTCCGAAGGGAGTAGTGGCTCCGGGAAATGTGTGCCCGTGTCCGCCCGTGCCGATGAAAGGGTTTACGAAACGGGTGAAATCGGGTTGAGAGAATGCGCAGGAAGTAAAAAGGAAGAATGAATAAGGAAGAAAAAATTTCGGATTAGCTGCCATGGCTTTTCAGTTTCAGCCAATAAAAGTGAGGCAAAAAAGTGAGAGTAAAAAATGAACCGCAGCAATTTCAGGGTTTTGATTCTAAAACAATACGTCATTGTTGCCAAACAATACGTCAATGTTGCCCAACATTGAGCCATTGTTGCCAAACAATACGTCATTGTTCTACAACATTAAGCCATTGTTGCCCAACAATACGTCATTGTTCTACAACATTAAGCCATTGTTGCCCAACAATACGTCATTGTTCCACAACATTAAGCCATTGTTGCCCAACAATACGTCATTGTTGCCCAACATTGAGGCGTTGTTGCCCAACAATGACAAAAAACTTTGTTTTTCCCTAAAATATCAACTAAAATCCAACTCCCGGCTTTTACTGACTATAGCGACTTTTGAGATCAAAGGAGGTCGGGCATGGGTTTTCAGGGGTATTTTCGCGCAAAGCGAACAATTTCTCCTAATCCTTAATCGGATTCGCCATTCTGCGTAGTGTAGATTCGTCAAACTTCAGGAAAGCGAGGATTTTATTGGTGCCTGTATTGGCATTATTAAAGGCGTGCCACGTTTCAGTAATTCTGGCAACTTTTCTGCGGAACTCTTCGGGCTTTAGGGCTGATTTGAGAAGGCGGACAAAGATATGTGCGTTTTCGTAATCAACACCCTCTTCAATAACCTGGCGTTTTACGCTTTGCAGAAGTGTCTGGCACAAGCCGTCCTCGCCAATCATGCAGTAATTCAATGCCTGAAATAATTTGCACTCCACATCGGTGTGAAAAAATTTTTTCACGCTGATATCGTTGCGAAGAGAGTTGATGATTTTAGCCGAGCCGGAATAATCGCCATGATAAAATTTAATGATCGCAAGATACCGTTGGTAGTGAATAAATGGATACGGGTCGTTAATTTCTGTATCGAAGTTTGTGTCAAGGTCAGCTTGAATGTCTGTAAGACCTGAGTGATCTCCGCTGGCGAGGAAACGATCTGCTTTGGAATTCAGGTATTGCATTACATAAAAACTAAAAACGGGTTTGAAAGAAATGTCAGGCACCTGGAGGTTCACCCGCTGATAATGATGTTCTGCACGAACCTGATTTCCGGTGCGTGTGTAATATTCGAAATACAAAAAATCAACAATGAAGCGGATGCTTTGATAGAAAGTATCCATTTCATACGTTTCAAAATGCGTGCGAATCTGCTGAAGAATATTGTCCACTTCAACCTCAAGCGCCTGCAGGTTTTCCTTACGCTGCGTTTGTATGCAGAGAAAATAAATGTGAACAATATTATAGATCACAAATAATCTGTGCCCATGATAGAGTTCTGAAATATTGGTAAGCTCGCGCAGCGTAGTTTGCATAGCATCAAGATCACGTTGATCTTTCGTAAGCTGATACATACCCGCGCGCTTGGTGAATTCAAAAAATAAATCTTCCGCTTTTACTACAGAAAGAGAATAAGCCACGTGGCGGTTATATTCACGTTCGTAGAAATCGTAATCGCCATTGTGCATGCTCAACCGAGCCAATGCTTTATAGACCACGATCAGTTCATTCGAAAGATCGTATGCGATCAATTCCTTTTCCAAATTCTTAAGGGAGCGAATAGAAACCTCGCGGTCATTGCCAAAAAGCATTGCAGGCACCATGGCCACCTTTTCTTTAAGCGCATTAATCGGATTCTCCATGTGCTTCGAAAGATATTCGGCAATCTTTTCGTTTAAGCGACTCTTTAATGTATAGTATGTGCTCGGACTTACCGACAGTACCTCCATCATCTGGTTTTCGTCATACTCATGATGACGTGCCGCTTCAAGCACCATATAGGGCTTGTTGTTTTTACGACCTGCAACGGCAGACAAAAGCTGCTTGTAATCGTGATCGTTTAACTTCTTAATTGTTTTGTTTAATGTTTCCATAACCGTTTATTATTTAGAGATTGATTTTGTAAATCGAATTTGAGTTTTTAACGGCTGCAGCCCGCGCGAAGATTCACCACCTGCAATTTTTCTCCGATAAAAATACGTTGTAATCAAACACTCTTTTTTTTCTGATACGGAGCGAAACCTTTTTCCACATCGCGATTTTTGTAAGAGAATAAATGAAAATGCATTTCCTGCTTCATCTCTATTGATCACAAAAGCAAAAAACCTTACACATGTAAGATGAACGGGGAGTTGCGCGAACAACCACCACCCTGTTTGGTATAACTTTCCATAAACAAAATCTTATTCAAATGAAAGCAACATTTACAAGTAACATTCAGCAAACAAACATTTATCAATTAGTAAAAATGAAAGCAACATCAAACAAGTTCTTCGTTTACGCGCTTGAGTTAGTAGTACTCTTCTTCTTAGTATTCGCTACCGTAAGCACGTTTGCACAAGGACGAGCCACTGCTTCTAATGAGCCGGGCAAACTTGAGTTCACCAAACAAACTGTTGTATTCAATTCAGGTAAAGTATATCTGAACTGGATTGCCAAATCGAATTCGATTGATTGCATTTATGTAATCGAGCGTTCGCAGGATGGCAACGAGTACGAGCCGGTTGGTTTAAAAGAAGGTATCGGTTCTCCGATCGAACTTTTATACAGTTGGGTTGATACCAAGCCGTCAACAGGAACGGTGCACTACCGTGTAAAGCAGATTAACAATGACGGCAACTTGGTTGCACAAGCAGATCCGCAAGAGGTATCAACTCCTGAGAATCCGCTCTTCATTGACAAGGGCAGCCGCATGGTGATGGTGAAGTAATCACCAACACACAACGCAGCAATCGTCAAAACTAAAATCAAACTTACGGGCAAGGTGCGTCCATCATGGAACCACAAGTGAAGACATATATGCTGAACAAACTGAAGATTGCATTTGCACTTCTTCTCATCCTTACGATGCAGAAGAATGCGCTTGCAACACCTCATGCTTCGTTTGCAGCAAACCAAACTTCGGGATGCTCACCGCTAAGTGTTCAGTTCTCGAATACTTCCACCGGTGCCACCTCGTACTATTGGATGCTCGGAAACGGAAACACTTCCACACTTCAGAATCCGAGTAACCTTTATACCAACACCGGAAGTTTTACAATAACACTTATTGCAACTGACGGAAACGGGGTGAGCGATACAGCACAGTATGTTAATTACATTACTGTAATTCCCAAACCCTCTGCCGATTTTGTAGCGACAGCCACCACTTCCTGTTTAGACAACAACTCATTTTCATTTGTAAATAATTCAACAGGTGGCTCCAGCTACTTTTGGGACTTTGGGGATGGTACTACTTCCACACAATTTAATCCTGTTCACAGTTATACCTTAGGCGGGATATTTACAGTTACTCTTATCGTTACCAATTCATCAGGATGTACCGATCAGAAAATACAAAACCAATACATTACTGTTTATCCCAAGCCGGGTCTTATTATTACAAGCAACTACACCTCAAGCTGCGATCCAAGCACAGTCTATACCTTCAGTTGCAGCACAACAGGACTATCGTCCATCATCTGGAATTTCGGTGACGGGCAAACAAGTCCATCTGCGAATCCTTCTCATACATATTCTGGAGCAGGACAATTCAATGTTACTTTAATAGCAACCGACAGTCATGGATGTGTTGATACAAGCAATCAGCCAGTTCATATAAGCGTTGGGTCAGCCAATCTCGCAAGCTTTTATGTAGATAACGATACATCATGCGCGCCATTTTCAGTTCACTTTCATAATTCAACCGCCAATGCACAATCTGTAACATGGCTGTTTGGCGATGGCAATTCTTCTACTCAATTAGATCCTTCGCATACATACACAAATCCTGGAACCTACGCAGTCACCTTTATTGTAACTACAGCAAGTGGATGCTCCGATACTCTTACAAAAGCCAATTGCATAGTGGTAGGTGTAACACCACATGTTGATTTCTCTTATACTGCTACAACCGGATGCTCCCCTCTCACTGTCTATTATACAAATCTGGCTACAAACTATGATTCCTGTAAATGGACATTCGGTGATGGTACATCTTCCACATCAATAAGTCCAAGTCATACCTATACCGGAAACGGAACCTTTAATGTGTACCTTATTTGCTGGGGGCACACAGGTTGCTTTACCCACAAGGGAATATTAGGTCTTGTTTCCGTGTCTTCTTCAAGAGCATTGTTTGCAGCAAACCCCCGCGTAGGTTGCCCCCCGCTAAATGTAAACTTTACAAATTTCTCAACCGGAAATCAACTTACCTATTTCTGGGACTTTGGGGATGGGGCTACTTCCACACAGCAACTTCCAACTCATACTTACACGTCCTCGGGAAGTTTTACTGTCAGATTGATTGTTACTGACTCTGCGGGTTGCAGTGATACATTGACAAAGATTGCTTATGTTCAAACAGTAAATCCGGCTGCAAACTATATTGCGCCACCACCTACTACAGGTTGTGCACCGCTCAATACACAGTTCACGGATGCTACAGTAGGTTCTATCGGTTGGCTTTGGGATTTCGGTGACGGAACAACTTCAACACTACAAAACCCCACTCATAGCTATACAATTCCAGGAACTTATGTTGTAGCGCTTACTACTACATCGGCCGGTGGCGGATGCCAGCAGTTGATCAGCAACTTCAGCACATTCATCGTTACCGGTGGTTATGCCGGTTTTACTCATACTGATTCCCCCTGCCCGCCTTTCATCACTATGTTTCAGGATACTTCATTAAATGCAGTTTCGTGGTTGTGGAATTTCGGGGATGGCACTACCTCAACCCTTCAAAACCCTCAACACACCTACGTTGTTGGTGGCTATCACAGTGCTTCATTAACCATTATAACCGCTGATGGCTGCAGCTACACAACGATGCAGAGTAACAGCATATACTTTCAACCATTCGGTGCAAACTTTTATGGCGTGCCCAATGGAAACACATTTCCAGTAACGGTTGACTTTTACGCAAACTCAGTTGGAGCTACCGGTTGGCTTTGGGATTTCGGTGATAGTACAAGTTCATCATTAGAAGATCCTCAACACACATACACTATTTCAGGCGCTTACAATGTGACCTTGATGATTACGAATGGAGTTTGCACACTCTTCTATGCTCCGCCTCCATTTAATTTCGGAATACCAGATACAACACCTGTTGCTACGGGCAACCCCGGTGTGCCTGAGGTGCAGCATGGTTGCGCACCTCTTAACGTAGCTTTCTCAAAAATTGTGAATGGATCGGTGGCCTGGCATTGGGATTTGGGTGATGGGGATACAAGCACCCTTCAATTTCCAAATCATACTTACTTCAACGCGGGCATTTATGACGTAACACTTATCACTTACGACACTCTTGGACTTCCATCCGTATTCCAGATGGACAGCATTGTGCGGGTTTCAGGACCAAGTGCTCATTTTAATTTCCAGCAAAATTCATCCTGTCAAAGCACGCTGGTTACTCTTATTGATTCTTCCACGAATGCAAATTATTGGTCGTGGAACTTTGGAGACGGCACTACCTCTAATCAGCAAAATCCTCAGCACGCCTATACCAGCGGCTTACCGAATTATATTGTTTCACTCACGGTAACTGACACAGCGGGTTGCACAAGTTCACTTTCAACAAGCATTTTTGCAAACTTTGTTTCTCCGCTTATAGCCAGTGAAACTGAAATGTGCGGATTAGATACTGTTCATTTTGCAACAAGCTTACAAAACTATCCGACCTATCTATGGAACTTCGGAGACGGAACTACCTCTCCACTTCCCAATCCAGGTCACGTTTATACAACGGAGGGAAATTTCCAGGCAACGCTGACCGTTACTGACAATAGCGGATGCGCACAAACGTTTTCTGTATTTCCGGCTATCTCAGTAAACCTTCCTATGGCAAATTTTACTTTGACAGGCACGGGCCACGGCTGCACAGACATCAATGTTTATTTTCAAAATACATCACAAAATGCCGATGGATACCTTTGGCAATTCGGTGACGGAAATAACTCGACTGTGGAAAGCCCAATTCATTATTACGGGCAAGCGGGCGTATATGATGTATCACTTACTGTATATAGGGGAAGCTGCATAAGTACCTTCACGATGCCTCATGCTGTACGAGTGGATACAGCTCATGCTGATTTCTCCTTCACACTGGACGGAATTTGCCTGCCTATTACCGTGCAATTTACAGATCTAAGCGTCAACCCGGTTTCGTGGAATTGGCATTTTACTTATACAGATTCTTCAACGGTTCAAAACCCAACCTTTGTCTTCGACTCACTACCCGCGGGCTATATGTCTCTTGCTATTATAGATGCCAATGGTTGCCGCGATACAGTAAGAACTACCCCGATCTCTCCACTCAATGCAAATTTTCAGGCAGATATTGATTCGGGCTGCACTCCATTGTCTGTTCATTTCAACAATCTATCTGTGATGGCTACATCCTGTCATTGGGATTTTGGAGATGGCACAACATCAACTTCTTCAGAGCCGGACCATATCTATGCACACCCCGGTGACTATCACGTAACCTTGATCGTAGATGCAGGTCCTTCCTACAATCATTGCACTGACACCATGAGCGTACCGGCATGCATCCATGTACGGGAGCCGATTGCGCGCTTCTCCACACCCGATGTTTATTCCTGCGCACCTTCTATTGTTAATTTTGTTGATTCATCTATTGATGCTGACAGTTACCTTTGGAATTTTGGCGACAGCAGCACATCTACAAATGCAAATCCTACACATATTTACAATACCCCGGGTATTTATACGGTAACCCTTATTGCTTCTACAAATGTAGGTTGCAGCGACACGTTTACCATACCACAATACATTAGGGTGTTGGGACCTATCACAAGATTTACTGCTACTGCCATGGAAGGTTGTGTACCGTTTCAAGTCGGCTTTACCGATCAATCGCAAAACGCAGTGGACTGGAGCTGGAATTTCGGTGACGGAAATTCTGTTCAATCAATCAACTCTTCCAATAATTATCTTGATACCGGAACGTTTACCGTTACTTTAGTAACTCACGACACTGCGGGCTGCTCATCCTACTATGAATACCCTCAAAAAGTAATTGTGCATGAAATACCTGTTTCTGCATTCAGCACTCCGAATACTGCAGGTTGCATGCCTTATGCGACAAACTTTATTAATGCTTCAACAGGAGCCGACAGTTCTCTATGGATCTTTGGCGATGGAGCTACCGCGACAGCCACGGATGCTTCGCATACCTATTCCATTCCCGGAAATTATGCGGTCTTGCTTGTAAGCACCAATCAATATGGCTGCAGAGATACTGCTCACCTGAACACTGCGGTGCAGGTTCTTTCTACACCTTCACCTTCGTTTACAACAAGCACTAATGAGGGCTGCGCACCGTTATTTGTTCATTTCACAAGTTCCACTTCGTGGGCTGTGAATGCTACCTATCTATGGGATTTCGGCAATGGAATTACTTCTACTTCGCAAAACCCCGACATTACATTCAGTAATCCCGGGTTTTATTCCGCGAACCTTACCGTAACAAACAATAATGGCTGTAGTGGCAACATAAGTTTTCCAGCGATGATTCATGTGTTCGATACGCTGCCTCCGAATCCTTCCAACATTTTGAGCGTGTCCGTTACTTCAAACACTACCGTGGAAATAATCTGGGAGAATAATGCAGCCATAGACCTTGGCGGATACATCTTATACCGGCTTAATAATAACAACGGCTACTATCAAAGTATTTATTCGGAGTTGAACACTAACAATACGAACTTCTCACTCAATCCGCATTTTACTGATAGCGGACTGAACACACTTCCGAATGTATATTCCTACAAACTGCAAACACTTGACATCTGCGGCAATACAATTCCGCTTGATCAGTTGACTGCCTATTCTACCATCAACGTTTCATCGCAACGCGCGGGAACAGGTGCCGGTATAGATGTGCGCTGGAATGCCTATGGCGGTTGCCCGGTGAGCAGTTACCAGATTTACAGATGCCTTCCGGGCAATGATTGGCAGTACCTCACCACAGTGCCTGCCGATTCGCTAACGTATCTTGATTCTACCTTTGATTGTCCGAATGAATATGCTTACCGCATTACGGCTACCGATCTTTGCGGAAACCCATATACATCTAACAGTGATACTTCGCAAACTATTCCGCTTAATATTCTTGCTAATCAGGTAGTGGATGTGGTGCGGTCAACGGTGGAAAATAATGACTTCGTACTTACTGAATGGAAACTGCCTGAAGTGCATCCTGAAAAGGTGGTGCAGCTTGACTTGTACCGTTCTACTGATAATACGAACTTCTCTTATGTAACCTCTTTGCCGCCTATGCAAACGGATTACATGGATCATGCGGTGGATGTGCAGAACAATCATTACTTCTATAAGATTTTAGTTGTGAATACCTGCGACATTGGCGAAGACCTTAGCGGAAACACCTCCACCATAGTATTAAAGGGCGAAATGGGCGAAGACCGCATCGTGCAATTATACTGGACTCCATATACCGGCTGGGAAAACGGAATTGACCACTATATCATCGAAAAGAAAGATGAACAGGGCAATTGGATTCTGCTGAAGCAGGTGCAGGGAAACGCTACGGAGTATGATTACCAGGAATAAGTTATACATTAAATGTTATTTGGAACAGCCGCATAACATATAACTGATAGCAGATAACTGAGCAACCGTAAGATTCCTTCTCTTTTTTCCTCCCTCCTACCCGTTCCTTTTTCTATTTTGCGTCTTATATGACGATCGCCTTCATCTGCTCTCTTATTTATTACCAGTTTAAGTACCGCCATCTAAAAGTTGTGAAAGCCACCTGCAAGAAGTGGATTGCCAATACGCGCAGCGGAAATGTGATTACTTATCGAATCCAGATTCTCACAAAGAGAACTTCTGAACAGTTGAAGCTTGATGAGCTATGGATTGACAACCGTCTGTTTAAAGTGCGTGTGATAAAAAAAGAAAATCACTCTTCCGCAAAAAGCTTTTCTGAACAGGAAACCCTTTACCTGGAAGCCGAACGCGAAACTGCAAACATCGGCTTTGAGGAGATGGCTCCCTCAGGCAAAGGAAAAGTATCGCTCGGTTATCTCATAAACAACAAGCGCAGGTATCTTTCTATAAAAGGTTTTGAGGAGCACAGCGCTAAGCTTTCTATTGCGGGGTGATCGGGAAGGGTTAAGGTTTTTATTCCACTACCAGCTTCCTCATCGCACTCCATTTCTCACTTTTTACTTTTACAAAATAAATGGAAGAGGGTAGTTTGCTTACGTCAATTGTAACTTGTTTTTGACTGCCGATTGCAAACTGCTGACTGCTGACTTTCTCTCCCACCACATTGTAAATTTCTAGCTGTGCATTTTGCAGTTGCGCTGTGGTAGTTATGGTGAAAGTGAAAGAGGTGGGGTTGGGGGAGATAGAAAAATCATTTTGCATTTCAACTTCACTTATCCCAACCCTGTTTGCATTGGTGATTTTCAAAATTTTTCCTCTATGACCTACTGCATATCCGACAGAATCGTTTACAAAAAATAAAGATGTAAGTGCATGATCGAAAGTCTGCATTAAACTCCAAGTATTTCCTCCATCTCCTGTTACATAAATTACTCCAATTTCATTGGTTGATGGAAGATAATGAAAATCATCATTTCCACCTATAATGTAACCTATAGAATCTGTAACAAAAGCTACATCATAAAACGGATAAGGACCGAGGTACTGCGGGATAGTCCAAGTTAATCCTCCATCAGAAGTCAAAGAAAAATGGCCGCTATCATCCACAGCAATGCCTTCATTATGATTCTTCATATAAAGAGACGTAAAATACCGATTGGAATCAATATATAATTCCTGCCATGTACCACCTGCGTTCGAAGTTTTATAAGTTTTTTTCATAGCAATAAAACCATCTGTGTCATTTAGAAACTGAATAGAACTGTTATTTGGGAAAAAGGAATTTCCCGGATATTGAACAGAATCGCCCCAATGAACACCGTCTGTCGTATTAAAGATTCCTCCACCAAAAAGAATTGCAAGTCCGGTATCTTGATTAAAAAAATAGATACTTGAAACATCTTCGACACCCGCAATTGAGCCTTCTCTATTCCAACTATTTCCGGCATCATTTGTTTTAGAATAAAAGCCATCTTCCCCGCCACAATAAATAAGAGTATCATTAACAATCGACATACTCATTGGCCAGTAATTCACCCAGGTTGAATCCCAAGTCACTCCTCCATTTGTTGTTTTCAGTATTATCCCCGGAAAAGGATTATTCTCCCATGAACCACAGGCATATCCTGTATCGTTGTTCAAAAACTTTACATCGCTTATCCAAAAATAATTTGTGTCGTTAAATATTTCTGTCCATTGTGCTTTACACTTTTCATTCAGAAATAAAAAAAGGAAGAAACAGATTAGAATGTTTCGCTTCATTGTGTTTTATTTTTCCTCAAATCTACAACAAAAAAAAAGAGCGCTATGCGCGCCCTTTGTAATTAACTTAACTAACTTTCAATTACGCAATTGGTGTCACCATCAGCACACTCCACGGACCGGCAAGTTCGGGGTGCTTGGTATCGAACCAGCGCACAAAAACATAGAACTTGCGCGGATCGCTGCTGGTGCCGGTGTGTAAAATAAAAGTCGCTTTGGTGGAGGTTGCTACCGTAGTACCATCGGTTTCATTAGCCGGTGCAGCAGTGCCTGCCTTCCATGCATATTGCACACTGTCAGCAAGCGGAGCCAAGCTGGAGCGCTTGGTATCGGAAGCGGTGCGGCATTTAATTTTGATGTCGCCACCGCCCAATGAAATAATGGTGGCGTAACATCTATCCTCTATCTGGTCAGTGCGGTGAGTAGGGTTTTTTGCCACCAGCACAAAATTAAACGCGTTTGCATCATCCTGCGTAGCAGCAGCGCTCGCAGCCATAATGTCTATCAGCGGAATGGCAAAAATGCGGAAGTCCCTGATGAAATTCCGCACGTTGTTTTTCACCGATGGCGTCACCTGGTTTTTGTCAATGTACTTAGCATAGAGAATGTCCCAAGCTCCCCGATCGGTGTGCCATGTGGCACTGTCAGTAGAACTGATGCCCAGCCGAGTGGCATTAGTGGGTGGTCCGCCTGCTAACTGGTAGTCGTCCGTGTTGCGGATGTAGGCGTTGAATTTTGCAATGGGTACTGGAATTCTTGAATTTGACATTTTGATTTTAATTTAAGTTGGTTTAATAAATATTGAGAATTTAGTTTGAAATCGCGGTTTTGAAATTGCAGGAAGCATGGCCTCCTGCCAGAGCCGGACGGCTGCGCATCAGGGCTATCCGGCCGAGTAGCAGAGCCGGACGGCTGCGCTTCAGGGCTATCCGGCCGCGTTGCAGAGCCGGACGGCTGCACATCAGAGCTATCCGGCCGAGTAGCAGAGCCGGACGGCCGCACATCAGGGCTATCCGGCTGCGGAGTAGAGCCGGGCGGCCGCACATCATGGCTCTCCGGCCTGGTAACAGAGCCGAGCGGCCCTGCACTGTAGCCGCACGGCCGCGCAGATAATCCGTCTGTTGAAATTGAACTACTGTGTTGTTATATGCTGCTGCCATTGCCTGTAGTGAGTTGAACATCTGTTTTGGTTTCGCTGCTTTGCAGCAGCAAAGGTGCGGTGGTAATTGTAACTGCAAAAGATACGATCATACTATCAGGCAATTAGTATGATCGTACTAGGCCGAAAGGCATCACAGTGTCTTCGCTCAGATGAGTGGCTGAAAAAAAACGTTAGTGAGCTAAAGGAGACGATCTTTGAATTCCCTTTGCACACCCCATACCCTTGAAGAGGAAATCCGTGCGCAAGCCCCCTTTAGGGTTGGGGTGTGGGGAGGGTTTATGAAACTGAAAATTATTGTGGTTATATTTGTTCCATGGATAGAAGAATAATGTTTTATGGAGCAAAACCTAAAATATTCGAAAGGGCAAGAGAGCTTCGCGAAAATATGACAGAGGCGGAAAAAATCTTGTGGGATGAATTGAAAGAAAATAAAATGGGAGTTCGTTTTAAACCGCAACATCCGGCAAGTATTTTCATCCTCGACTTTTACTGTCATGCTCTCAAAATTTGTATTGAATTGGATGGCGAAATACATCAATACCAAAAGCAATATGATGAATCAAGAACAGATGAGCTAAAAAAATTTGGAATAATGATAATTCGATTCAGCAACGAACAATTGTATAATGAAATAGAAACTGTGCTTAAAAAAATCGAGGAAGTAATTATTGAAAGAAGAAAATATATTTCAGAAAATCCGGACACGTAGAAACAATGCCTCCCCACACCCATCCCTAAAGAGGGCTGCCGCACAAATTGATATATGCGCTGGAACCCTTTAGGGTTGGGGTGAGCGCGGGGTGACTTATTTAAAACATTACCTTTATGGTCGGGGAAAGATATCTATTTAGAATACCCTCTCACACCCCCATCCCTAAAGGGGGCTGCCCACAGATTGAGATATTCGCGCTGGCACCCTTTAGGGTTGGGGTGAGCGTAGGGCGACTTATTTTAGACATTACCCTCAGGGTTGGGGTGAGCGTGGGGCGACTTATTTTAAACATTACCTTTAGGATCGGGGAAAGATATGTATTTAGAATACCCTATCACACCCCCATCCCTAAAGGGGGCTGCCCACAGATTGAGATATGCGCACTGGAACCCTTTAGAGAAAGGGGGCTGCCCACAGATTGAGATATGCGCACTGGAACCCTTTAGAGAAAGGGGGCTGCCGCACAGATTGAGATATGCGCGTTGGCACCCTTTAGGGTTGGGGTGAGCGTGGGACGACTTATTTTAGACATTACCTTTAGGGTTGGGGTGAGCGCAGGGCGACTTATTTAAAAGGGGGTGGTGGGTATGCTTCCCTCTCACGCCACCCCCCCACCCCCCTAAAAAAACAATTATTGGCTGTCGTTCCGAACGAAGTGAGGAATCTCTTAAACCGGGATACTACTTCAAACTCACTCCACCTGCTTCGTTCACTACCCTGATAAAATCTGCTTCGCGGTGTACCTCCAGCTTGTCATAAATAATTGAGAAGTGATTGTTCACTGTGAAAACAGAAACTTTCATTTCTGCTGCAATCTCCTTGCGCGTTAATTTCTGCATGAAATAGAATATTACTTCCTTTTGCTTTGGTGTGCATCTGTCCAGCAATTCCTTTGCCCTGCGCATGCGGTTCACTGTTTCCTTCTTCGAATAAAAATCGGGAAAGAGAGAGGGCTTTGCTTCCTCGCTCACATCACATTCTCCGTTCAACACCTTCATCAGCATGCGCATCATTTCTTTTGTACTGTCGCTGCGGCACACAATGCCATGAACACCCGCTTTGCGTATCCGTTCGTTTTCATTTGCACTAAGTGGCGGACAACTTGCAAGTATAAAAAGTCCGCTGTGCAACGCAAGCAGTTGCTTTACCAATTTGCTCAAGTCAAGATGCCTCATCAGCGGATTCACAATAACAACCCGCGGCTTGAACTTTTGCACATGCGCAAGCAGTTCATCCACGTTGGTGAAACTGCCGCTCACGCACAGTTCCCTGTTCTCTTTTATAATTGCGCGCCATCCCATCATCACAATTTCCTCCTCATCCAGCAGCGCAACCCGTGCAGGTTTCGCTTTTTTCATGCAGTGTTTTTTTGGTTGATTAAGTAAATCCGGTTGCTTACCCAATTACTTCAATCAACCTGTTACCCAATTCAACAACACAAAACTTCCAAAAAAATCCTTCACTGCATAAGGATTTTGACCAACGCCCGAAAACGCTTGGCGAACAAATCTTTTTCTTATTGGTAATGATAAACAGATTGCCTACTTTTCGGAAGTGAAAAAACTCACTCAAGAGGAAATGAAAAAAGCTTTGATTATTCAACGGCTTGTCTGCCGAATTTTTTTTACCCAACGAACCTTTAGTGCAGTTGGACTCTTCGTTTTTATTTTCTCTGTGTGCATGTGTTTCGGTCAGGGCGAAAACAATACCTGGTATTTCGGTTACGGAGCAGGCGTTGATTTTAATTCCGGCTCACCGGTTGCAATAAGTGGAGGTCAAACAGCGCAGCGCGAAGGAGTGGCAAGCGTATCTGATGCTTCCGGCAATCTCCTTTTTTATTCTGACGGACTAAGTGTTTGGGATCGCACGCATTCCTTCATGCCAAACGGAACAGGGCTGATGGGCGATCCATCATCTACTCAATCCGCAACCATTGTTCCTATTCCCGGAAATGCAAATCAGTATTATCTTTTCACATGCCCTGCCATCAATTCATCAAACGGGTTGCGCTATTCAATTGTTGACATGACTTTGAATGCTGGCAATGGAGACATAGCTGCAACAAAAAATGTTTTGCTGCTCAATTCAACTACCGAACAGTGCACAACAGTGCCTGCAACGAACGGTTGCGTGTGGTTCATCACGCGGAAATTCAATCCTGTTTTTTATTCTTACCTCATAGATATTACAGGAATACATCCTCCGGTAATTTCAAATTGCGGATCGGTTTTCATGTCAATCAATATCAACGGTTTGGGATACATGAAACCATCTCCACTGAACAACAAAATTGCAATCGCTGATTATGGTGCTTCTTCAGCAGTTAGCTTTTTTGAATTATACGATTTTGATAACACAACTGGCTCTGTCAGCAATGCTATTCAACTCTCGCCTCCAACTAACGTAGTTTACGGCTGTTCATTTTCTCCTGATGGAACCAAATTTTATGGAGCACTATGGGGACCTTCTATTTACCAGTTCGACCTCACAGCCGGAAGCGCGGCTGCTATTCAGGCAACCGAAACATTAATAGGAAACACCAACGGAACTTCGGTAGGCGCTATGCAGATTGGTCCTGATCAGAAAATTTATGTTACCTCAGAAGGTGATTTATCACTTTCTGTAATTGATAATCCGAATGCGCTTGGCACAGCATGTAACTTTATTTTCGCATCGCTCCCTCTCAATGGAGGCACCTGCGGAATCGGTCTGCCATCAATTGTTCAATCAGTTTGCAATGTGATGCCCACAGCAGCATTTTTCGCTCCTCATCATATCTGCCCCGGCACCTGCACTGACTTTATCAATAACTCTCAGAATGCGACAACATACCTGTGGTCTTTTCCGGGTGCATCTCCTTCGACCAGCACTGATGCAAATCCTGTGAGCATCTGTTACAATACACCGGGCAATTATACCGTATCACTTATTGCGACCAATGCCAGCGGAAGCGACACACTCATGCTGAATAATTACATCACCGTTTATCCGTACCCCGCTCCTCAAGGAATTGCACAGAGTGGCGATACCCTTTTTGCAAATGCAGGAGCAGTTTCTTATCAGTGGTATCATGGCGGGGTTCTCATTCCGGGCGCAACTGATTATTTTTATCTGGCAACATCCGGAGGAGATTACAATGTAGTAGCAACAGATGCAAACCACTGCGAGGTGGAAGCAGCAATATTTGATGTAGTAGCGGCTGTTCAGTCAATGGTCAATGATCTATCGTCAATGGTCTATCCCAATCCTGTCGTTGATAAGTTAGTAGTCACCAGTTCGTTGTTAGTTGGAGCACCCATTGAGATTACAATTTACAATCTCCTTGGCGAAAAGGTATTGGCTGTTTCTCCCCTCTCTCTTGGGAGAGTGGTCGGGGGAGAGGCCATTGACTGCCGACTTCTCCCCTCAGGCATCTACTACCTCGAAGTAACCGGTAGCGAAATAAAATTCAGAAAACAATTTGTCAAACAATAAAACCATTTCAGTATGAAAAACTTCACCGTTGCTGTTTTTATTTTCTCGTCCCTGTTTGCACAGGCAGATAGCTGGACGCAGAAAGCGAACTTTCCCGGCTTAGGAATTGATTTTCCCTTCTCCTTTTCAATCGGTAACAAAGGGTATGTGGGATGCGGACAAACAACCCAGGAATTCTGGGAGTACAATCCCGCAACAGATACATGGACACAGAAAGCAGATTTTGGCGGAACAGCCAGATGGGTGGCTACCGGATTTTCAATCGGCAACAAAGGATATGCAGGATTGGGAACGGATGCAGCAGTTGCAATTCACTATCAGGATTTTTGGGAATATGATACCACAGCAAATGCCTGGACACAGAAGGCAACTTTTGCCGGATTGCCAAGATATGGTGCCTTTGGTTTTTCAATCGGCAATTATGGATATATCTGTGCCGGAGGAATTGGCGGCACAACGTACAATGATCTTTGGCAATACGATCCTATAGCTGATGCATGGACAGCAAAAGCAACCTTTCCCGGTCCATCGCGCGAAGAAACAAATGGCTTTGTTATCGGAACCAACGCCTATATGGTTGGCGGCACAATGGATGGATCAACATTAAATGTACTTGCCGATTTGTGGGAGTACAACAGCATCACAGATTCATGGCTGCAGAAAGCAACCATGCCGGGTGTTGCCCGTTGCGATGCTGCAGCATTTGCAATTTGCGACAAGGGATATTTCGTAACTGGCGATCCATGTTATTGTATTGACATTTGGCAATACAATGCTGCCAACGATTCATGGATTCAAAAGACAAATTTTGCCGGAGTCGGCCGTGATGAGCCGGCTTATTTTGCAATCGGAACAAAAGGATACTTAGGGCTTGGTCAGTCAAATGATTTCTGGGAATACACTCCTGATACCGTGTATTGCAATTTAGTCGCTGCCTTCACCGCAGTAAATCATATTTGTCCTGGTACCTGTACCAACTTTACCAATGTTTCAGTCAATGCCACTTCTTATCAATGGATTTTTGCCGGAGCCACACCAGGCACAAGCACCGATAATAACCCAACCGGAATCTGTTACAATACACCGGGAAATTATTCAGTCACACTCATCGCAACAAACTCAACTTTCAGTGACACGCTTACGCTCAATAATTACGTCACCGTTTATCCGTACCCCGCTCCGCAAGGAATTGCACAGAGTGGCGATACATTGATTGCGAATCAGGGAGCCGTTTCTTATCAGTGGTATCATGGCGGGGTTCTCATTCCGGGCGCCACTGATTATTTTTATCTGGCAACATCCGGAGGAGATTACAATGTAGTAGCAACAGATGTAAACCACTGTGAGGTGGAAGCAGCAATATTTGATGTAGTAGCAGCTATTCAATCTGATATTTCAAGTTTGGGGTTTGAGGTTTATCCGAATCCGGTAGGGAACAAGTTAGTAATAAGCAGTCAGCAGTATGTATTAAATACAATTTCAATTTACAATCTACTTGGCGAAAAGGTTTACTCGGCTGCTGACTGCCGACTGCACACTGTGGACTGCCGACTTCTCCCCCCAGGCCTTTACCGGCTTGAGGTTTCATCAAACGATAAAATTCTACGCGCAAATTTCGTGAAGCAATAATCCTAAACAGGGCTTTAACCAACATATCCAATAACTTAATTTCCCAATCAACCAATATTTCCTAATTTAGTCCCTCCAAATTTTATCACACATTAAATTTCCAATCCGATGAAAAAAACTTTACTATTTGTTGCAATGAGTTTTATCTTCTGCAACTATTCAAACGCACAAGTATTTTGTGTGTTGTGTTTCGATCAGAATGATTCAGTAAGCTACAATGTAAACAATCTTATCCTGAATGGTGGTATGGAAAATTCTACCTGTGCTCCGTGGCCCGCAGGAGACAGGTATTGTCCGAACTCTGCCGCTTACAACTGCGACATTACAAACTGGACGTGTACAGGTGGCGGAGCAAGTACCTACGCCTGCATGATGGACAGTACTTATTTTCACATTGTAGAAGGATTGCGCGCTGCATACTTCGGAAATTTCTTTTCGCAGAATTGCTCAGCAACAACAGGAGATACATCTTGTCTTACAATGAGTGATTGCGAAGCGGGCGGATTACCTGCTGGATTTCCAACAAACGATCCGACTTATGGCGGTACCACCGGAATAAGTCTGGAACAAACGGTAAACGGATTAACTCCCGGAGCAGCGTATGTACTCGAGTTCTGGGCAGGTGGCGAATGGAGTTTTACAGATAGAGGAATGTTTGGTGTTGATGTGGGCTTCGGAAATATTCTTCTCCGCGACAAGCCAAGCACTACCAATCCGCTGGACCAGATGACAAGATTTATCATTCTCTTTGTTGCAAATTCTCCTTCTCATACCATCAAGTTCACTAACTGGGGACACATCTGCAACACCTGCACTGAACTAATTCTTGATGATGTTAAATTGTACACGCTTGCAGAACTTAATCCTTCTGTAAATCCGTGCACGGTACCCGTGCCTATTGCAGTCTTTAATGCACCAAATCATATTTGTCCCGGCACATGCACAGCGTTCAATAATCTTTCGCTCAATGCAACTTCCTATCTGTGGTCTTTTACAGGTGCAACGCCAAACACGAGCACCGATGTTAACCCCACTAATATTTGCTACAACACCCCTGGCGCTTATCCGGTTTCACTCATAGCAACCAGCGCATCCGGAAGCGATACACTTACGTTGAATAATTACATTACTGTATATCCTTACCCTGCTCCACAAGGAATTTCACAGAGCGGGGATACACTTTTTGCAAATCAGGGAGCAGTAAGTTATCAATGGTATCACACAGGAGTTCTTATTCCCGGAGCTACTGATTATTTTTATGTGGCACAGGGAAGTGGCGACTTCAATGTAGTTTGTACTGATAACAACAACTGCCAAGTTGAGGCAGCGATTTTTGATGTGGTTGCTTCTGTTCAGTCGGTGAGGGGTAGCAGGCAGTTTGCAATTTATCCGAATCCTGCCGGAAACAAGTTAGTTGTGAGAAGTTCGGAGATCGGAGGCAAGGAAATTTTGATTTATAATCTGCTTGGCGAAAAGATGATGGATGTTCTACCTCAAACTTCAACGCTAAAACCCGAAACTACACTTGATGTGAAAGCATTGAACCCGGGAATGTACATGATAGAGGTTTTATCAGCAGAAAAAACAATGCGTTCGAAATTCGTGAAGAAATAATTTCTTCTCATGAAAAAAGTTTTTTCTTTTTTCTTAATTCTTAACTCCTCCTTTTTAATTTGTAATTCTGTCAGGGCGCAGAAGGAGGCGAACCAGTGGTATTTCAGTTGGCTAGTGAGTGTTGATTTCAATAGCGGTACTCCGGTGGCTACGAACAACAGCGCGATGAATCAGTACGAAGGTTGTTCTTCCATTGCTGATAAAAACACAGGAGCAATTCTTATTTACAGTGACGGGCAAAATGTGTATGCAGGCAATCATACCTTGATGCCGAACGGCACCGGGTTGACGGGCGATCAAAGCAGCGCGCAGAGTGCGCTCATTGTTCCGATGCCGGGAAACAGCACACAGTATTATGTGTTTACTGCAGGCGAATTTTTTTCAGGCGGAGTAGCGGGCTACCACTACAGCATTGTTGATCTTACTTTAAATGGAGGATGGGGAGATGTATCAGCAACAAAGAATGTGTTGCTCTATGCACCTGCATGCGAAAAACTTTGTGCCGTAAAAAATGCAGCGGGCACAGGATACTGGATTGCTACGCATGAGTTCACCGGGAATAATTTTGAACTGTTTGAAGTAACTGCTGCCGGAGTATCAGCGCCACTCATTGTTCCATGCGGCACAGTTTACACTGTGGATGAGCCGATCGGCTGCATGAAATTTTCTCCTGATGGCACCCGTCTTGCCACTGTTCTCTCTGGACAAAACAGCGCAGAGGTTTATGATTTTGATGCAAGCACGGGAATGATTTCAAATCCGCTTACGATCACCAATGTTGCAAACAATCTTTATGTTTACGGAATCAGTTTCTCACCAAACGGATCGTTGCTTTATGCGGGAGAAGAAAATACAAACACTTTGAGTCAGTTTGATCTCTCATCGGGAAATGCTGCAACGATTACTGCAAGCAAAGTAATTGTCGGAACTACATCGCTGTCTTCAGCATTTCAGGGAATGCAACTTGCGCCTGACGGCAAATTATATCTGGCGCATAACGGAGGATTTTATCTCGGAGTTGTAAATTATCCTGATAGTCTTGGCGCTCCATCCAATTATGTTGACACCGGATTTTATTTGGGCGGTCAAACCTGTGGATACGGATTACCTGGTTTTGTTGAAAATCTTTTCATGGAAAACATTGCTCCTGTTGCACTGTTCTCTGCACCGAATCACATTTGTCCGGGCACTTGCACCAACTTTATTAATCTCTCACAGAATTCAACTTCTTATCAATGGACTTTTGCAGGAGCGAATCCTTCAACAAGCACCGATATAAATCCAACAAGTATTTGTTACAACACTCCAGGAAATTATTCTGTTCAACTCATTGTAACAAATGCATTCAATAGCGATACACTAACACTGAATAATTACATCACTGTATATCCATCACCACCTCCACAAGGAATTACTCAGAATGGAGATACCCTTTTTGCAAATCAGGGGGCGGTAAGTTATCAGTGGTACCATGCTGGAAATAGTATTCCCGGAGCAACAGATTATTTTTATGTTGCAACTGAAGGTGGAGATTTCAATGTTGTGGCAACAGATGCAAATGGATGCGAAGTGGAAGCAGCGATATTTGATGTTGTGGCGTCTGTTCAGTCGTTAAGTGGTAGCGGGCAGTTTGCAATTTATCCGAATCCTGTATTGGACAAATGCACGATTCGCGATTCACAATTCATGATGGGAGTAGCCGTCACAATAACTATTTACAATATGATTGGCGCGACTGTTCAATTCGAAATCAAGAAACATCCCGATAGCTATCTGGATGAAGTGAGTGTTGATGTTCATACGTTGCCCTCAGGCATTTACTGGTTGGAAGTTTCATCAGGCGAAAAAATATTCCGCACCAAATTCATGAAACAGTAATTCATTCATCGCATGAAAAAATTTTCACTCTTCTTCTATTTTGCATTCTGCATTTTACATTCTTCGTTCGCACAGCTCGGTGAATGGACGTGGGTTAGCGGTGATACAATTCCTGCGCAGCCGGGTATCTTCGGAACACAGGGAGTTCCATCAACTACGAATCATCCTCCCGGAGTTTACGAACCGTGCGAGTGGACTGATCAACAGGGAAACCTTTGGTTGTATGGAGGCATTGGCGGTACAGGTACTTTCAGCGATCTTTGGAAATATAATGTTTCGACTAATGAATGGACTTGGGTGAATGGTCCTTCTACTGCCGGTCAATTGCCTTCTTATGGAACGCAGGGAGTATCTTCTCCAACCAACACTCCCGGGTACCGAGCGTATGGAATCATGACATGGGTTGATGTAAATAATAACCTCTGGTTTTTTGGCGGATGGAGTTCTAGCGATAACAATGATTTGTGGAAGTATGACATCACAACAAATGAATGGACGTGGATAAACGGTGATACGTTTACTGGTGGTGCGGGATTTTACGGAACGCTTGGTGTTGCTTCTGCATTGAACTATCCTCCTGCGCGACTTGAAGTTGCATGTTCGTGGATTGACAATGCAAATAATCTCTGGCTCTTTGGTGGTGAAGCACTCTCCGGCCATTTAAATGATCTATGGAGGTTTGACATTGCTGCAAATCAATGGACATGGATGAATGGCAGCAATAGTACGAATGCAGTTGATGTATATGGAACACTTGGAGTAAGCGCTCCGATAAATACCCCCGGTGCGAGGCAGTGTTATACACACTTCAAAGATTTATCTGGCAACCTCTGGCTGTTCGGAGGCACTGCTTACAATCCTTCAGCATACAATGATCTCTGGAAATATGATGTTGCAACCAATGAGTGGGCTTGGATGAATGGACCAAATTTTCAGGGGGACATTGGATCTTACGGAACTCAGTGTGTAGCGTCTTCGAGTAATCTTCCGGGTAACAGATACGAGAACCGTTCCTGCTGGACAGATGCATGCGGAAATTTTTATGTGTTCGGGGGAGTTGGTTATCCTTCCAATGGTGACTACAATGATCTTTGGTATTACAATGTATCTGCAAACATGTGGACATGGGTAAGTGGTGACCAAACAACAGGGTCTCCCGGATTTTTCGGAACACAGGGATTATCATCACCTACAAACATGCCGCCTGCAAGAATGGGTGCTTCATCATGGATAGATGCAAACGGAAACTTGTGGCTCTATGGCGGCTTCAGCAGTGGCTTTTCGCAGTGGGGAGATCTATGGAGGTTTGTTCCGGATCCTTCCTGCACTCAATGCAACAATATTCCGGTTGCTGTATTTTCTGCACCACATCACATTTGTCCGGGCACTTGCACTGATTTTACAAATCTTTCTACCGGTGCAACCTCTTATCAATGGACTTTTGCAGGAGCAAATCCTTCAACAAGTACTGATGTAAGTCCAACAAACATTTGTTACAATACGCCCGGAAATTATTTAGTCCAACTCATCGCAACAAATGCAAATACAAGTGACACGCTTGCCCTGAATAATTACATCACAGTGTATCCTTATCCTGCTCCGCAGGGAATTTCACAAAGCGGTGATACATTATTTGCAAATCAGGGTGCTGTAAGTTATCAGTGGTACCATGCTGGAAATAGTATTCCGGGAGCAACAGATTATTTTTATTTAGCAACTGAAGGTGGGGATTTCAATGTTGTTGCAACAGATGCAAATGGATGTGAGGTGGAAGCAGCGATATTTGATGTTGTGGCTTCTGTGCCGTCATTGGTCAACAGTCTTTCGTCATTTGTGTATCCAAATCCTGCTATTGATAAGTTAGAAGTGGGATGTCCGGAGGCCGGAGACAAAGAAGTTTCAATTGAAGTTTATGATATGGTCGGGGCTCTTCGTCTTCGCACTGCTAACTCAAAACTCCCGACTGAACTTGATGTCCGCTGTCTGTCTTCAGGTATGTATTGGTTAGAAATTTCATCAGCAAAAAAAATCTTTCGTTTAAAATTTATTAAACAATAATTTCATCTCATGAATAAATTACTTTCTATTTTCTTAGTTCTTACTTTCCAATTCCTAATTTTTAATTCTGCTCAAGCGCAGAAGGAAGCAAACATTTGGTATTTCGGTTACGGTGCAGGATTGGATTTTAATTCCGGTTCTCCGGTGGCTCTTACCAATGGCGCTCTGATTACTGACGAAGGTTGCTCTTCCATTTGCGATGCCAACGGTAATCTTCTTTTTTATACAGACGGTATTACCATCTGGAATAAAAATCATTTAGTGATGGCGAACGGAACCGGTCTTACCGGAAATGCTTCTTCTACACAGTCGGGTTTGATTGTAAAGCAGCCCGGCAATTCTAACCTGTATTATGTTTTCACCACAAACGCAACACTCAATTATTCAGTTGTTGATTTGAACCTGAATGGAGGGCTCGGTGATGTAACAGCACAGAAAAATATTTTCATGATGAACAGTGGAGAAAAACTTTGCGCAACCAAACATGCAAACGGAGTTGACGTGTGGATACTGATGCATGAGCCGAATACAGATGGTTTCAACGCATTTCTGCTTGATGCAACAGGTGTAAATCCTGCACCCTCTCATTCCAATACGGGAATTGTTGATGGCATCCTGGGGCAAATGAAAATTTCTCCTCAAGGAACTAAAGTTGCTTTTGGCATTGTTGCCATTCCTGAAACAATCTGCATTTGTGACTTTGACAGAACTACCGGTTTGGTGAGCAATGGCTTCGGCATTATCACAGTTCCTAATCAAACCTATGGACTTGAATTTTCTCAGGATGGAAGTCGCCTTTATACTGCAGGAGCAGCATTGTCGTATGATGTTTATCAATATGATATGAATGCCGGATCGCAGGCGGCAATTATTGCTTCGGCAACGATTGTAGGAACAACAGCAAATTTTATTCCGGCAGGAATGCAATTAGGACCTGACAACAAAGTGTATGTTACTTTGTATGGTGCGCCTTCGCTTGCTGTTATCAACGATCCGAATACAATCGGCACTGGATGTAATTTTGTTGACAATGCAATACCGTTAATGGGACCAACCTGTCAACTTGGATTGCCTGGTTATGTTTCGAATATTTTTGATTCTCAACCACCTGTTGCATTGTTCAATGCACCACATCATATTTGTCCTGGCACTTGCACCAACTTTACTAACATGTCGCAGAATGGAATATCGTATCAGTGGACTTTTACAGGAGCAAATCCGTCTGTAAGTACAGATGCGAATCCAACAAATATTTGTTACAACACTCCTGGAAATTATTCTGTCCAACTTATTGCTACAAATGCAAACGGAAGTGATACGCTAACACTGAATAATTATATCACAGTATATCCTTCTCCTGCTCCACAAGGAATTTCGCAAAGCGGAGATACACTTTTTGCAAATCAGGGATCGGTAAGTTATCAGTGGTATCACACAGGAGTTCTTATTCCCGGAGCAACTGATTATTTTTATCTAGCCCAGGGAAGCGGTGACTACAACGTTGTTTGTACTGATGGAAATGGATGCGAAGTGGAAGCAGCGATATTTGATGTAGTTGCTTCAGTGCAATCAGCAGCTAGCAACGAGCAGTTGGAAATTTATCCGAATCCTGTCGCAGAAGAATTATTAATTAAGAACGGAAAACTTAAGATTGAAGCTATTTCAATTTACAATGCACTTGGTGAATGTGTGCTGGTTGTTAAGCAAGAAACTATCAGCAGGAAGACAGAAGCAATTATTAATGTTCGCTCGATGCCTTCAGGAATCTACATGATCGAAGTTGCCTCCTCCGAAAGAATCTGCAGAACCAAACTGGTGAAAAAATAATTTTTATTCCGCATGAAAAAAAATATACTTCTACTCGTTTGTGTTTTCTGTTTTCAATCTTCCTTTTCACAAAACAAACGCGCTAACATTTGGTATTTTGGTACGTTGGCAGGGATTGATTTTAATTCAGGAAACGCAGTCTCAATAAACAACAGTGCCATGTCTGAAACCGAGGGGTGTGCAACTATGTGCGACACGGGAGGGAATATCATGTTTTATACAAACGGTTCCACGGTGTGGGATCGTACTCATACTCAAATGCCGAATGGAACCGGATTACTTGGAGGAAGTTCTTCAAGTATGTCTTCACTGATTATTCCGGATCCGGGAAACGTAAATCAATATTATATTTTTACCACTGCAAGTGATGCCACAGGCGGATTGACTTACTCAATGATTGATATGACTTTGAACATCGGCAATGGTGATGTAACAACACTCAATACTCCGCTTATTACACCTGTCGGAGAAAAACTAACTGCTTTCCAGAAACCTGGAAGCAATGATATTTGGGTTGTTACTCATGAATGGGGCACAGCCAATTACTATGCGTACCCGGTTTCATCCTCAGGTGTTGGTGCTCCGGTAATTTCAAGTGTTGGATTAGCACATACAGGAAATGCAGGCAACGCAATCGGCTATATGAAAATTTCCCCATCAGGAGATAAACTTGCATTGGCACAATCGAGAAATAATAATTTTGAATTGTTCGACTTTGATGCGCTTACCGGAATTGTTTCAAACCCTGTTGTACTCCCTGCAACAAACTTTACTTACGGAATTGAATTTTCGCGTGATGGAAAAATACTTTACGCAGCCGAATTCAATAACAAGATTTATCAATTTGATTTGACTCTTGGAACGTCTGCAGCCATTATTGCTTCTCAGCTTTTAGTAGGGGTAGCGATGGGCGTTGAAATCGGTTCTTTGCAAATGGCACCTGATGGAAAAATATATGTTGCCAAAAACAGTTCCACATTTGTCGGTGTAATTAATGATCCCGCTGTGCTTGGTATGGGATGCAACTATGTGGATAATGGTTTCAGCATCGCGCCTAACGAAGGCATTGAAGGGCTGCCGAATTTTATGGCATCAATCTTCACAGAAATTCCCTCCATGCCTGTAGCGTTGTTCTCTGCACCGCATCACATTTGCCCTGGCACATGTACGAACTTTACTAATCTTTCCATTGGTGCAACTGCTTATGAATGGACTTTTGCAGGAGCTAATCCATCAGTAAGTACAGATGCAAATCCAACCAACATTTGCTACAACACTCCGGGAAATTATTTGGTGCAGCTCATCGCATCAAATGCAAACGATAGCGATACATTGTCTCTGAATAATTATATCAACGTGTATCCATATCCGCCACCACAGGGAATTTCACAAAGCGGAGATACTCTTTCTGCAAATGCAGGAGCCGTGAGTTATCAGTGGTATCATGGAGGAAATATTATTGCGGGCGCAACAGATTATTTTTACATAGCAACTGAAGGTGGCGATTACAATGTTGTGGCAACGGATGCAAACGGATGCGAAGTTGAGGCAGCGATATTTGATGTGGTGGCGGCAGTGCAGTCGGTAAGTGGTAGCGGGCAGTTTGCAATTTATCCGAATCCTGTTGATGATGAATTAAAAATTCGAAATGACAAATTAAAAATTGAAACCATTTCAATTTACAATGTACTTGGTGAAAGTATGATTACCGTTAACCAGAAAACAAGCGGCAAGAAATCAGAAACTCTAGTTAATGTCTCAATATTACCAAAAGGAATCTACACGATTGAAGTTACCGGAGGAGAAAAAGTTTTTCGAGATAAGTTTGTAAAGCGGTAATCGCCTGTTTTACTTAAAACCTCAAACCCACGAACTACGAAAGGTACATCACTTCCTTCACCGCCTTAATCACTCTCTCAGGATTCGGAAGATATGCTTCAATTAAAGTAGGAGCATAAGGAAGAGGAACATCGCCACCCATCACTCTTTTTATTGGCGCATCGAGGTAATCAAAAGCATCGCGCTGAACTTTGAAACCGATTTCAGAAGCGAGAGAAGCCAACGGCCAGCTTTCGTCAACGATTACGAGACGGTTTGTTTTCTTCACCGAGTTGATAATTGTTGCGTAATCAATAGGTCGCACGCTCCGGAGATCAATCACTTCAGCATTGATATTTTCTTTTGCCAATTCTTCGGCTGCCTTCAATGCAATCTTCATCATCTTGCCGAAAGAAACAATCGTAACATCCGTTCCTGCTTTCTTCACTTCAGCAACTCCGATCGGAATTAAATATTCTCCTTCAGGCACCATTCCTTTTTCTCCGTACATCTGTTCACTTTCCATAAAGATGACAGGATCGTTATCTCGTATGGAACTTTTCAATAACCCTTTTGCATCGGCAGGATTACTCGGCACAACTACTTTTAACCCGGGACAGTTTGCATACCAGTTTTCAAATGCCTGCGAGTGCTGCGAGCTCAACATTCCCGCTGAAGCAGTCGGTCCTCTGAAAACAATCGGCACTGTGTATTGTCCGCCACTCATGCTCATCATTTTTGCAGCGGAATTTATTACTTGATCAATGGCAACGAGAGAAAAATTGAACGTCATGAATTCAATGATTGGTCTCAAACCATTCATGGCAGCGCCTACACCAATGCCTGCAAAACCAAGCTCGGCAATGGGAGTATCAATCACGCGCCTCTCCCCGAACTCATCAAGCATTCCCTGGCTCACCTTGTAAGCCCCGTTGTACTGCGCCACTTCTTCACCCATCAGGAATACGCGCTCATCTCTACGCATCTCCTCACTCATTGCTTCGCGAAGCGCTTCACGGAATTGAAGTTCTTTCATTGATATTAGTTAATTGAGTTGACTAAGTTGATTGAGTTAATTGGTAAGAAGTTCAATCGCATTTAGCGGAGGGCAAAAATAGAATTTATTAGAGAATAAGAAATTTACTTTTGCGTTTCTTCAGAAAGAGTGGCTGCTCCCGATTAACTTATTTAACTTAGTCAACAAATCAACTATCTTCCGACCAATGTCACTCATTGAACAGTATCAACTTCTCGAAATCGGCAGCGATGCTGACATGGATGAATTGAAAAAAGCATTTCGCAAAAAGGCGAAACAATGTCATCCTGATCTCAATGCATCGCCCGATGCGCAGGCAGAATTTATTCGTTTACATACTGCGTATGAAATGGTGATGGCTCACTTGCAGGGAAGAACTCATTCAGGATTTTATCAAGAACCTGTCAGTTTTGCTGCGGCTGAAGTTGCAGAGAGAAGAGCGGCAATGAAAAAGCGGGCGGAGAATTATGCGAAGATGAAATACGAAGAGTTTATGAGAGAGTGCGAAGCATACCGCAATTCTCCTTACTCATGGATTTTTAAAATTCTTTATTACGGATTGTATTACCTCTACCTGTTTTGTGCGATGTTGTTTGCTTTCGTTCCATTGCTGGCAGGGTATCAGGGAGGAATTTTCTACTTATTTATTTGTTCCCCTCTTTTTGTGCTTTCATTTTTTACGGTAAAGATGGCGAAGGGATGGAAGAAAGAAATTGATCCGTTGTTTAATTATTAATCAAGCAACTCGAGCGCGCTGCGAAGCTCATTCAACGTCTTCTGATTGTTTTGCTTTAGCGCTATTTCCATGCCTCTCTCATAAGCAGAAGTTGCTTTTGAAGAATCCTTTTCTGATTCATAAAATTTCCCCAACTGATAATACGATGCGAGGTAATTAGGATTTCTTTTCAGAATCTGTTCGAGGTTTGAAATCGCATCTGCAATGTTTCCAAGTTTTTCAAATTCCAATGCAAGTGCGTATTGAGAAAAATCATCGGTGGGATCATCTGCGAGATATTGCTTTAATGTTTCTATTCGTAAATTATTTGTCATTGCTTTTTTGGGTAAAGAAAAAATGTAAATTCGCGCGACTTTTATAGTACGAAAAACGAATCAAGCGAATTTACGAATTTGTTATTCTTAAGATTCGTAACCTTTCGATATTCGAATAACAACATGAAGATACTCGTTTGCATTTCGCACGTTCCTGACACAACGGCAAAAATAAATTTTACTCCTGATAATAAAGAATTCGTTTCGCAGGGCGTTACGTTTATCGTGAATCCGTATGATGAGATCGCTCTTGCCCGCGCCATTGAACTTACGGATGACGGCAAAGGAACAGTTACCACCATCAACGTAGGCGATGTTTCCACTGAGCCAACCATCCGCAAGACGCTTGCTATCGGGGCAACAGATTCCATTCGGGTGAATGCAGCTCCGCGTGACGGATATTTTGTGGCAAAGCAAATTGCCAACATCGCCAAGCAAAATAATTACGACATCATTCTCTGCGGACGCGAGTCAAGCGATCATAATGGCGCCTCCATTCCTTCCATGATTGGAGAGCTTCTTGGTGTTGCAAGCATTTCATCAGCAAAAAAATTAGAGGTGGATGGCACTACGGCAACGCTGGAAAGAGAAATTGAAGGAGGAAAAGAAATTGTAAGTACACCGTTTCCTTTCGTTGCAGGTGCATCAGAAGGAATGGCTGAACCAAAAATTCCGAACATGCGCGGCATCATGAGTGCACGTACAAAACCATTAACTGTGGTTGAGCCGATTGAAGTTCCTCAACTCGCAAAAGTGATTTCGTATGATAAACCCGTTGCAAGAACTTCAGTGAAAATGATTGCTGCCGATGATGCAGGAAAAATATGGGAAATGATAAGGGAAGAGAAGAAGGTGATTTGAAAATGGAGGAATGGAAGAATAAAAAATACTTAAAGATTTGTCAATGTCAGTTTTAGTTTTTGTAGAGAACGTTCAGGGTAAATTCAAGAAGTCAACTTTTGAAGTTGTTAGTTTTGGATTTGCTGTTGCGCAGAAGTTGGGAACAACCGTAACCGCTTTATCAATCGGGGATGTAAGCGATGATGAATTGCAGAAGCTGTCAAAGTATGGCGCTTCAAAAATTCTGAATTCAAAAAATGAAAAATTGAAAGTGATCAATGTTCAACCTTATGCATCGGTAATTGCTGAAGCAGCAAAAGCAGAAGCAACAAAAGTTATTGTTGTGCCTGCAAGCTTTTCAGGAAAAGGAATTGCTGCTCGCGTGGCTGTGAAACTGGAAGCTGGTCTCGGAGAAAATGTGATTGACATTCCTGATACTTCAAATGGTTTTGTGATAAAGAAGGGTTCGTATTCAGGAAAGGCATATTCTTTTGTTCAGATTTCTTCTGATGTGAAAGTGGTAAGTATGGTTCCGAACTCTTACAAAGTTGTTGAGAATACAACGACAGCAACTATTCAATCTTTCGAACCACAATTGAATGAGAATGATTTCAAATTGACAGTGAAAGAAACCATTCGTGCTACAGATAAAATTTCACTGCCCGATGCAGAACTTGTTGTTTCCGCAGGTCGCGGAATGAAAGGTCCTGAGAATTGGGGAATGATTGAAGAACTTGCAAACATACTTGGTGCAGCAACTGCATGCAGCAAGCCCGTGAGCGATGCAGGATGGAGACCGCACAGTGAGCACGTTGGACAAACAGGCATTGCAATCAGCCCGAACCTCTATGTGGCAATTGGAATATCGGGAGCTATTCAGCATCTTGCAGGAGTCAGTTCTTCAAAAGTAATTGTGGTGGTGAACAAAGATCCTGATGCGCCATTCTTCAAAGCGGCTGACTACGGAATTGTGGGTGACGCATTTGAAGTTGTGCCAAAAATGATTGAAGGTGCAAAAGCTTTTAAGGCAAGTCAGAATTGAGTTGATTATTGTGTAACTAAAAATGTCTATTTTCGATAAATGATTTTTTCCCCGTTCCTGGAACACGCATGAAGAAGATCAAATTAGAAATTGTAGGACTGTCATACAGTCAAACCCAGTCGGGCGCGTATGCGTTGGTACTTGGAGAAGATAAAGGCAAACGCAGACTACCGATTATCATTGGGGCATTTGAAGCGCAGGCAATTGCCATTGAACTGGAGAACATGACCCCTACCCGACCGCTCACGCACGATCTTTTCAAAAGTTTTGCTACGGCTTTCAATATTGAAGTGGAAGAGGTAATCATCTTCAATCTTCTCGAAGGAGTTTTTTATGCAAAGCTCGTTTGCACGGATGGTGAGAAACGTTTGGAGATTGACGCACGCACCAGCGATGCCATTGCAATTTCCGTTCGCTTCGATTGCCCTATTTATACGTATGAATTTATTCTTGCATCAGCAGGAGTTGCCATTGAAGAGAACACTCCGATTGAAGGTGCTGTTGAAGAAAAAGTTGAAAAGAAACCAAAGTCATCAGTTCTTTCTGAGAACGAGCTTGCAAGTTCGCCTACTGAAGAATTAAAAGACCTGCTGAAGAAAGCGATTGATGAAGAAGCTTATGAACGCGCCACCAAGATAAGGGATGAGTTGGCGAGGAGAAAGAATAATTAAATCCTGCGGCAGCAGGCAGCATAAATTATAAAGAAATAAGTAACCTGGCATCATTGTCAGGTTTTTTATTTTTTTGACGGTCTCATCTTTATTCTTAATTCTGCATCTTCAATTTTAAATTCTTAATTTCATTATGGGCAGATTCCACGGACTTATCGGCATTGTTCTCATTCTCGGCATTGCTTATCTTCTCTCCAACAACCGCAAAGCAATTAACCTGCGCGTAATCCTTAGCGGACTTGCGCTTCAGCTTGCACTTGCACTGTTCATTCTGAAAACTTCCATCGGGCAATCTATTTTCTCACACATCGCCAAAGCAATTACCAAGGTACTCGACTTTGCGATGGACGGAGCAAATTTCGTTTTCGGTTTGCTGGTAGATAAAGCAACACTCGACAAAGTTGTTGGTCCTGCACACTCATTTATTTTCATGTTCAAGATAATGCCGACAATAATTTTTGTGGCGGTACTCGTAAGCATTGCTTATCACATCGGACTGATGCAACGCATTGTTTCTGTTTTTGCAAAGGGAATGAAATGGATTATGAACGTGAGCGGATCGGAAGCGCTGAGTAATGTATCGAGTGCCTTTGTCGGTCAGGTGGAAGCGCAGATTTTGATAAAGCCATATATCAACACAATGACGATGAGCGAACTTCTTGCTTCGATGGCGGGAAGCATGGCTTGCATTGCGGGAGGTGTGATGGCAGTTTATATTTCCATGGGTGTGCCTGCGGAATATTTACTGGCGGCAAGCATTATGGCTGCACCTGCGGCATTAGTCATTTCAAAAATTGTAATTCCCGAAACGGAAGTATCAGAAACAAAAGGCACGGTGAAACTGGAGGTGAAGAAGGCGCACAGCAACTTGATGGATGCCATCAGTCACGGGGCTGGCGATGGATTAAAAGTTTCGCTCAACGTAATTGCGATGTTGATTGGTGTCATTGCTTTGATTGCAATGATTGATTACCTGCTCGGCAAATTCGGAATGTTCATGTTTAACCACACGGCTTACGATGCATTTCTCGGAATGAGCTTTCAGCATTTCAGCTTGAAAGAAATTCTTGGCTCCATCTTCTCCGTTTTTGCGTGGGCAATGGGTGTGCCTTCGCAGGATACGCATGTGGTGGGGCAATTGCTCGGAACAAAATTGGCGGTGAACGAATTTGTGGCTTACCTCGATCTCTCCGCAATAAAAAATACGCTCGATCCTAAATCATTACTCATCGTAAGTTTTGCCTGTTGCGGCTTTGCAAATTTTTCTTCCATCGCTATACAGGTTGGCGGCATTGGCGAACTTGCACCCATGCGAAGAGCCGATCTTGCGCGGCTCGGTTTCAAAGCCCTTATCTGCGGAACACTGGCTTCTTATCTCTCGGCTACGGTGGCGGGGATATTGAGTTGAGAAATATATAACTCACTCTAATTGTAATTTATTACAATAGGGTTCGTAACATTTATTTCCCCATTGTAAATTCTTACAGTACTACATTTACGTTTATTTATAGTATTGTAAGAACTTACAATGCCGTCAAAAAGATTATTAGTCCTATTGTAAGAACTTACAGTGCCATCCAAATGCTTCTGTACCCTATTGTAAGAAGTTGCAATGCCATCAAAAACAGTCTGCACCCTATTGTAAGGAACTACAATGCCATCAAAACCATTTTTACCCCTATTGTAAGAAATTACAATGCACTTTTTATCAAATTTCAGGCATTTCATTCTTTTGGGTTTTTCGATCGGAGAGATTCTTATCGGATTGAAAACCTAGTAACATGATAAACATGGACCTTTCCGGATCATACAATTTTTCAAAAACCATTTCTCATGAAAAAAATTCCGTTCACCCTTCTTGTTCTTTCTCTTTTTGTTTTTGCAGGAGAGAAAAGTTTTGCAAGCCATGCGGTAGGGGCAGAGATTACTTACCAATGCTTAGGAGGAAATAATTACCGTTTCTTTTTTACCCTGTATCGTGATTGTGCCGGAATTCCGGTTAACGTGCAATACAGCATTGCGGCAACTTCAACCTGCGGTGGAAGTGTTTCGATCACTGTTGATCTTGATTCAACTCTTGAAGTTACTCAAAACTGCTCTTCAGTTGTTACGCAATGTGTAAGTGGGAGCTACTTTGGAATAGAAGCAAACTATTATCATGGGGATGTTGTGCTTCCTTCGGTATGTAATTTATGGACATTTGGACTAAGCCCTGCAATCTGCAACAGAAGTTCTTCAATAAATAATTTGAGTCCGAACAGAAGCACCTATTGTCTGTATGTTCAGGCAACCTTGAACAATGCAGCGGTTCAATGCAATAATGCTCCTCAGTTTTTGATCACTCCACAATTTCATTTTTGTGCTAATCAAATTCAGTTTATGCATCAGTATGCGCAGGATATTGATGGCGATTCATTAGTGTATCAAATGATAACTCCGCGATCTGATCCAACAACTAATGTAGCATACATTCCCAGCTTGTCGGGCACACAACCCGTTACTTACACAACTTCTGCTGACTCCACCGAGTTTGATCCTGCAACAGGAGATATTCGTTTCCTTGCAAACGCAATACAGACAACTGTAGTGGCAGTTCAGATTAATGATTACAGAAACGGAATACTTATAGGAAGCGTGGAACGGGATATTGAGACGATATTTAATAACTGTACAAACCAACCTCCCACATCAACCGGCATAAACGGAACATCTACCTATGAAGCACACATTTGCGTGGATTCTCTTTTCTCTTTTCAGGTATCAACGTTTGATGCAGATTCAGACAGCACTTTTATTTCATGGAGCGGAGGTGAGTTCAGTTCTTCGGGAGGAGTTTTTCAGTCAGGAACTTTTTCATGGCATCCTGATTCTTCTTTTATCAGCGTTAATCCTCATGTTTTTATTTTGACCGTTTCAGATAATTATTGCCCGTATGTTTCTACTAATTCATATCCGTTTTATATTTATGTTGATAGTTGCCAGGCCACTTCAGGAATAAGTGAGATGGCTATGACTACAAACTTCTCCGCAAACTATTCTCCTCCCTACCACTCCATCCGCTTCAATTACAAACTCAGTGAGGCAAGTGCAGCCATTGTTTCTTTGTATGATGTTGAAGGAAGAGAGATCAAAAACAGTTCTGTTGAGAAGATAAAAGAAGCAGAAAGAGAAATGGATATAAATGGAATTGCAGCAGGAGTTTATTTGCTGAATCTGAAAACAGGAAACGGAGTTACGAGATCAGTGAAGGTGGTGGTTGAGTAATTTCTTTATTAAAGAGAACGCCTAAAACATTTCGAAAACTTAATAGATGCCTTGCCGAGGGATACTTTATCGCACTAGTTACCTCTAAAGATTTTGGTAAAAGGGGCGGGCTTAAGAATTATTATCCAGTAAATACATCTCCTTTTTTTTCCCTTTCTCAAGCAGTTCTTCTTCACTTTTTTTCTTCAACGTTTTATATGTTTCGGAGATCATGAACAAGCTGGCTACGAAGAAAGGGATTGCAGGAATTTTGTATCGAACCAAACTGCCGAAATTGCTGGTAGTTAATCCGATTGAAAAGGCAAAGAAAATGCTGAATACGATTGAAAAGAAAAGAAAATCGTGCTTGAACATAAGTATGAACAGATTGAACACACGGATTTGAAGAAGGAGATAAATTGTTAAAATAAGTAAGATAAAATTCTCAATACCGGATGCTATCATTCCCGGATTGTAAGCTTCCCAAATGTAAGGCCTGAATAACGCTGCCACTATTGCCAGAGGCGCTTTACCTAATATGCCTGAAACCGTAGGATCAAAATCCCCAATATCAAAAGAGGATCCTCCATAATAATCCTGTTTAAGGTCTTGCTGAGTAACCACTGCTTTTGACAGAACATTATCCACTCTGTAGTCACCAAGAGAGTTGCCAATTAGGTTGAGCATCAAATACCCGATACCGATTGAAACAATTATAAACATTGGAGTGATGACCGTTTTCAACAGCTTATTTTCGATACTGGAAAGCATAATTCCTACCGCCCACATTACAGTTCCCGGCATTAAAGCGAAGAATATATACGGCTTTATTTTTATTAACAAAAAGGATGCGACAATCATAAAAAAAATATTCCGGGTATAGGACTTTTTTAATTTTATTATCTGGTGAAAGGATGAAATAAATAAGGCAACTGCAGCAAAGGTGATGGAATCCTTCAATATTCCCGATCCCCAAAATACAACTGAAGGGATGTAAAATATGGAGAAAGCCATTTGACGTTGTAAAGTAGGAAATTCGTAAATAAGGGTTTGATACAGTCGCCAAATGGCTTGGTAACAAATAAAGGAAAGCAGCATAGTGGTGCCTATGAAACTATTGAAGCTTAGGAAACACAATGGCCACACCAGCCGGTCAACCCAAAAGGCATGAACATCGTAAGAATATATAACCCAGTCAGTGTCAAAATCAAAAGACCTCCACACAGCTATATCAATGCCTGAAATACTGAGACGGAGCATTTGAAACGGACTCTTCAGAAATGCCTTTGAAACCGATACGCAATCATGAAAATAACTTGTTGTATCGCCTCCCTGATAATAAAAAACATATACTAAGCAAATTAATATTGATCCCAGCATTTTTACCATCAATCCCGGCACATGATACCGGTAGCTTGGATTGCTTCCGATATTTCGATTCTTAATGGAAGTGGCAATAAAATAAAATAATATTAAATAAATTACAGGAACTATTAAGTCAACAAAAGTTAGAAATTGAACCATGAATTATGAAAAGATTGCAATGAAGTTTTTAGTTTTCAGAGGAATGGTTTTTCTCAATTGAATTGCAAGCTGACATCTTAAAAAAATTTAGAGAACGACCAAAGGTAAAATAATTATTTCTACCTTCAATAACTCAATAAATAGTTGTTTTTTTGCCGGCATCATGAAAATTCTTTACCTTACTTATGATGGGCTGAGTGATCCGCTAGGTCAATCACAAATTCTTCCGTACCTGATTCGACTCTCAAAGTTTGGTTTTGCAATCACAATCATCAGTTCGGAAAAAAAAAATAGCCAACACTCTATTCCCGAAATCAGGAGTTTGCTAAAGGCGAATAATATTGAGTGGCATTTTATCGACTACACAAAAAAACCTCCCGTTATTTCCACTCTATACGATTGCATAAGAATTTTGCTTTTGAGCCGTAAATTATGTGCTACTCAAAAATTCTCAGTCGTGCATTGCAGAAGCTACATTCCCTCTCTTGTGGGAATGTATCTCAAAAAACATTTCAAGTTGAAGTTCATTTTCGACATGCGGGGGTTTTATGCCGATGAAAGAATTGATGGCAGAATCTGGAGACAAAGCAAACTTATCTACCGCATTCTGTACAATTTCTTCAAGCGACAGGAGTTCAAATTTTTATGCAACGCTGATTATACCATCTGCCTGACCGACAAAGCAAAAAAAGAACTTTTTTCGTGGAAAACTATAAAAGGACAACCGATTCCGATAAAAGTTATTCCTTGCTGTGCAGATGAGACGCTTTTTAATGCAAGAATTATTTTAGATGAAGTAAAAAAGCAGCTAAGAGAAAAACTGAAGTTAAGTAAAACAGATTTTTTGATGGTTTACACGGGAGCAATCGGTACATGGTACATGCTGGATGAAATGTTTGATTTCTTTAAGCGGCTTCTGATAAAAAAACCAAATGCAAAATTTCTTTTCATCACACATGAGAATCCTGAAAAAATTTTGCAAGTCTCAAAAGCAAAACAAATTTCTGAAGATCATATTCGCATCGTGAAGGCACAACATGCTGAAGTTCCGGCATTGCTTTCGCTCTGTGATATTGCAATTTTTTTTATTCGCCCTCTCTATTCGAAAATGGCGTCTTCCCCGGCCAAGCAAGCAGAGATTATGTACATGGAAATTCCGATCATCTGCAATTCGAATATCGGAGATTCAGACCGCATTATTCGGGAAGCTGAAGGAGGACTGGTGATACGTTCATTTACTGATGACGACTACGACTTTGCAATCAGCCAAATTCCGGAGTTACTAAAGAAGCCAAAAGAAATAATTCGGGAAACGGCATTACACTATTTTTCGCTCGAAAAAGGAGTAAAGAAATATCGAGAAGTATATTCACAATTGGCCTCCAAAATTGATTAGACTAATCGTGATGATACGATTCGCCTTTTAAAATCGTCATTGAACGATAAACCTGCTCAATGAGGATTAGCCTTATCATTTGATGTGTAAAAGTGAATTTTGAAAAAGCGAGAATCAATTTAGCTCTTTCTTTAAGAGCGGCATCAATTCCATAAGCACTTCCGATAACAAAAATAATTTTTGAGTAGGATTGGTTCATTGCTAGCTGAAGTTTTTTTGAAAAATCAACAGAAGAAAATTGCTTACCCTGTTCATCAAGAATAACCAGAAAATCTTTGCTCGAAACTAATTTCAAAATCCTTCCTGATTCTTCTATTAATACCTTAGCCCGATCTTTTTCTATTGATAAGGGAATAATTTTTATTTCTGTTTTGCAATAATGATTTAACCTTCCTAAATAACTTTCAATTCCTGTTGCAAGGTATTTCTCATTTGTCTTCCCAATAAAAAAGAGCTCAAATTTCATTGTTTGAAACCATTCTGTTTGAAATACGTTCAGAAATTTAATTTTCTACCTTTACAAAGCACTATTAGCTGCCTGTTGGCTTGATTTTTGCAAATTAAGCACATACAAAATTAGAAATGAAATTCATCAGTACATTTTTACTTTTTATTTCAATTATTACCTCTGTAGTGGCAGTTGATACGTATGACGAAATTGCTTCCGCAATCCGTTCCGGTGATGCAAAGCAGGTCGCAACATATTTTAATCCGAAGGTTGATCTCACGATCGCAAACCAGGAGGATATGTACAGTAAAGCACAGGCAGAGCTTTTAGTCAAGGACTTTTTCTCAAAGAATCAACCCAAAACATTTACACTTGTTCACAAAGGTTCTTCAAAAGAAGGAACTTTATTTGCTGTCGGAACACTTACCTGTGCAAATGGAAAAACTTTTCGTACTTCCTTTGTAATAAAAACAGTTCAGGGAAAAAATATGATTCAGGAGTTGCGGCTTGAAAGCCAGTAGCAACGGAAAGAAATGTTGAAAACACTGTCTGTACTTGAGGGCGGTGTTTTTTATTTCTATCCTTTTCGAAAAAGTATCTTTACCGAAAATCAAAAGCAACTCATGGAGAGTAGGTACGGATTGTCCGTGAAAGAATTTATTGAAAGAGCACTCAGTGAAGATGTAGGTGATGGAGATCACACTTCACTCTCAACAATAACAGAGGACTCAAAAAGCAAAGCCGTAGTAAAAGTAAAAGAGAATGGAGTGATTGCCGGATTAGTTCTGGCTGACCAGATTTTAAACCATGTTAATGAAGCTACTGTTGTAAAAGTTTTGGTAGGAGATGGGACTGAAGTGAAAGCAGGAGATGAAGTGATTCACATTGAAGGCAATACCCGATCTTTACTAAAAGCCGAACGATTGTTGCTAAATTGCATGCAGCGAATGAGTGGCATTGCCACCAAAACGCGTTCTATTGTAAAACTCATTGAAGGAACTTCAGCAAAAATTCTTGATACAAGAAAGACAACTCCTAATTTTCGATTGTTCGAAAAATGGGCGGTTGAAATCGGTGGTGGTTTCAATCATCGTTTCGGATTGTATGACATGATTCTGATAAAAGACAATCATGTGGATGCTTGCGGAGGAATTGAAATGGCGATTGATCATGCGAATGATTACCTGAAACGGTCAGGAAAAAATCTGAAGATTGAAATTGAAACAAGAACTGTTGATGAGGTGAATAGAGTATTGAAACATGGAGGTGTTGACCGCATCATGCTTGATAATTTTTCAATTAACAATCTAAAGCAGGCGGTTGCATTGGTCAATCACCGGTTTGAAACGGAAGCATCAGGCGGAATCACTGAGGAAAATGTCCGCGCTGTTGCAGAAACCGGTGTTGATTTTATTTCTGTCGGTGCACTTACTCACTCTTACAAAAGTTTAGACATTAGCATGAAGATTGTTTACTGATATGAAAGTGGTGAGACGAAAAAACAGTTTTGTGAAAAGCGTTACGAAGAAGGTCGTGTTTTCCGCGCCAATACGTTCGGTTGTTACTTCTTCAAAGCGTGTGGCTCTTCCCGGATTTGAAGGAATACCTGTTTACAATGTTCTCGATTTTTTCTTTACCGGAATTCAGCGCGGCTCCATTGTTACACGCGCGCAGTCACTTGCTTTCAGTTTTTTTCTTGCAATATTTCCGGCAACTATCTTTTTGTTTTCACTTATTCCATATATGCCGATTCACAATTTTCAGGATCAGCTATTATTACTGATTCAAAACTTTCTTCCGAAAAATGCATACGAGTCAACGCGTGAAACAATTGAAGATATTATCAAGCACCAGCGGGGCGGTTTACTCTCTCTCGGTTTTGTCTTCGCTCTTTATTTTACCACGAATGGTTTTATGGCTCTGATGCGCGGCTTCAACAGTTCATATCACGAACAAGAGAAACGAACTCCGGCAAAACGCAGAACAGTCGCATTGATACTCACTCTTATTCTTTCCGTTCTTTTAATTGTTGCTACCACGTTGATTATCGGCAGCGAAGTTGCATTCAAATATTTAGTGCAGCAGCATATACTGAAAACAAAAACACAGGTAATACTTATCCTGTTCGGAAAATGGATTGTGGTATTCGCTTTGTTCTTCTTCGCGATTTCATTCCTCTATTATTATGCACCCTCTGCGAAAAAAAAATGGAGATTTGTTTCAGCCGGCTCCACATTTGCAACAGTTCTTACAATTATGCTGTCAATCGGATTTGCTTTTTTTGTAAACAACTTCGGGCAATACAATAAAGTGTACGGTTCGATTGGAACCCTGATCGTGATCTTGCTCTGGATTTATTTTAATTCTCTCATACTTCTTCTCGGCTTCGAACTGAACGCAAGCATTGACATGGCAAAGAGTAAAGTATCGAGGCAATTCTGAGGTGCGGATAACTAATATTTGCGAATGAGAAAATCGGCAATGAGAAAACAGCTTTGTTTATTGACATTCCTTTTTGTCTGTCAGGTTTCTTTTTCTCAGCAAAACAATTTTTCTTTTTACAGAAGCAAGGAGAACTCCTTATATTGGAAAAACAGAAAACCTTTTGACGGATATTGGCAGCAGGATGTTCATTACAATATCAAAGCAGAAGTAGATGACATGCAGGATGTGATTACCGGAAGAGAGGAATTAATTTATTGGAACAACTCTCCTGACACGCTTGCATACGTGTATTTCCATCTCTACCAAAATGCTTTTCAACCAGAATCTTACCTCGACAAACTTACTCTTGCAAACAGCACGCAAATAAAATACAGTAAGTGGGAGAGAGCGAAGAAAGGAACAGAAATAGAAAAAATCCAAACAAATGGTGTTGATCTCAACACGCAACTTGATAATACCATTCTGAAGGTTTATCTCATCCAACCTTTGCTTCCGAATGATTCAATTACGTTCAGTATTGATTTCAAAACATACTATGGCGAAGGCGGTGTGAGAAGACGGATGCAGTTATCTTCTTCATGGGGACACAAGCATTACAATGGTGCGCAGTGGTATCCGAAAATTTCTGTGTACGACCGCAAGTTCGGATGGACGGCTGATCAGCATCTCAACCGCGAATTTTATGGCGACTTCGGCTCGTTCGATGTGGAACTTACGTTTCCGAATATTTATGTGCTGGATGCAACAGGAGTTTTGCAGAATGAAAAAGAAGTTCTGCCTGATTCGCTCAGAAGAGTTCTTGACATCTCAAACTTTAAAGATAAACCGTTTGGTTTTCCGCCATCGCTTCCTATTATGCCTGATGATACAAAGAAGACATGGAAATATCATGCAGAGAATGTTCATGATTTTGCATTCACTGCCGACCCCACTTACCGGATAGGCGAAGTTGAGTGGAACGGAATAAAATGTGTCGCACTTGCTCAGGAATCACATGCATCTAAATGGCAGAATGCGGCTGAATATGCTGCGCGCATCCTTGAAGTATATTCAAAAGATTTCGGTATGTATGAGTGGCCGAAAATTATTGTGAGCGATGCCAATGACGGAATGGAATACCCGATGCTTACAATGGATAGAGGCAGCGACCCCGGCTACCGCGATGTGCTTACGCATGAAATTGGACATCAATGGTTTTACGGAATGGTGGGAAACAATGAAACGTACCGTGCTTTTCTTGACGAAGGTTTCACACAGTTTATCGAATCGTGGTGTGTTGAAAAGCTGGAAGGGCATTGGGGAGAGAATAAAAAATCAGGAAGCAAATATATTGACCGATACAAAGATTCCGTTTCAGTTCAATATCGAATAGCGCAAGGGCCTTATCTTAACGAAGCCGCGCGAGACAACGATGGTTTCCTCAACACACACTCTGATAATTTCAGCGGAGTTCTAAATCAGGGAGGTGGCTATCGAATGGTCTATTTCAAAACGGCAACAATGCTTTACGGCTTGCAGTATGTGCTCGGTGATTCACTTTTTCTTTCTGCCATGCAGCATTATTTTCAGCAGTGGAAATTCTGTCACCCTTATCCCGAAGATTTCCGCAACAGTATTATTCAGTTTACGCATGTTGATCTCAATTGGTTTTTTGATGAGTGGATGGAAACAAACAAGCGAATTGATTATTCGATTGAGAGCGTGAATAAAGGAAAGTCGAAAGATGATTTTACCGTTACTTTTAAACGCAAAGAGCGGATGCAGATGCCAATTGACTTTTCTGTTTTTGCAAATGATGGCAGCGTTTACAACTATCACATTCCGAACCGCGACTTCATAAAACACACTGATGCAACTGTTCTTCCAAAATGGTTTGGCTGGGATAAGCTGAATGAAAAATACTCTGCTTCAATACATATTCCGTCAGGCATTGATCGCATTCAGATTGATACAACATATCGTTTGGCAGACATCAATCTTCTCAACAACAACAAACCGCTTCCGGTCCGGTTAAAATTTGATTCGAAAGTCTTGAACTCCGCTGACTGGTATCATTACAACGTGCTATGGCGGCCTGATGTGTGGTTTAATAATTATGACGGAGTGAAAGCTGGTGTGCATCTTGATGGCGACTACTTCAACTATTCACGTTTCTTCGATTTTAATTTCTGGATCAACACCGGTCTTGCGCAGCAAAAGGTTCCTGAACCGGCTTCGTTGAATGGACGCGATCCTTTTTCACTTACCTTTCTTTTCAAAACACCAACAGAAAAAGTTTTTAAAAACTCTTCCATGTTTTTGAAGTCACGAATTGTGGATGGCTTGCAGCACTTCAGCGGTGGTGTTGACTGGAATTCAGTAAGCGGAAAAACAAAAATCGGAATGTCGTTTATTTCCGATTACAGAAAAAATGTGGATGCCCTCGGCTACCTTCTTTATCCGCAGGAGTGGGGTGTTGGCAGTTACGACAATGTGGTGAAGACAGAACTCACGCAGTTTGTTTCGTATCCGCATGGCGATGATCTTATTTCTTTCTCCATTCGTAGCAGCAGCATCGGCAGCAATTACAGTTATGCATATTTCAATTGCTCGCTCATTGATCATTATCACTTCGGGAAATTTACGCTCAACTCAAGAGCCGTCTTTCAGTATGGAACGGGTACTGATTTTGCAAAAGAGTCATCGCTTTATCTTGCCGGTGCGAACAGCGAAGAACTGATGAGTGATAAGTTTACACGCTCACGCGCATTCGTTCCTGAAGAATGGCTTGGGTACGGTGCTTCAACAAATCACTTTCAGCAGAGTGGCGGATTAAATGTGAGAGGATATGCAGGATACCTCACCGCACAGGATGCTCATGACGGCACGGTGCGCTTTATTTACCGCGGCACTTCAGGATATGCATTCAACGAAGAACTTGATATTTCAAAATTGATTCCGCTGCACCCGAAGTTTACGCGCAACTGGCTTTCTATGTCTCTTTATTTATTCAGTGATGCAGGCCTATCAATTACGATTTACCAAGCGAAAAACTTTTGTTCAGCGACATGCGCTCTGATGCCGGTATCGGAATTACTGCAACGATTAAAAAATTCTTCTCTCTGCAAACGATAAAACCTTTTACACTTCGATGTGATTTCCCGTTGTGGCTGAACAGACCTCCGGCAGAGGAAGGAGATTTTGTAAGGTTCAGGTATGTGATTGGAGTGGGGAAAACTTTTTGATTGATCAACGAATAACGAATCTATTACGAATTAGCGAATAACAATATTACCAACTCGTCACTTTATGAAAAAGATTATTTTCCTCTTGATTATCTTCTCAGCAAAAGTATTTGCACAGACAAGTGATACACAGTTTCAGCAGGCGCTTGCACTGAAGAATCAAAATAAATTTGAAGATGCACTTCCGCTTTTTCAGCAGTTGCTGAAAAGTGATTCAGGAAATGTGGATTATCTCACCAACACCAGTTTTCTGCTGAACAAACTAGGCAACAGGCAAAAAGAAGAGGCGGTTCGCCAGGATTATTTTCACCGCGCTGAATACTTCGCCAGGAAAGCGATTGCTGTTGATTCAAAAAATGCAGAGGCACATTACACCTACGCACTTGCCCTCGGCCGCATCAATGAGTTTGCAAGCAGCAAAACAAAGATTGCAAATGCAAAGGTAATCAAAACTGAATGTGACCTTGCTCTTAAACTGAATCCGAAACATGCGGGCACGTACCATATTCTTGGGAGGTGGCACCGCACCGTGGCAGGATTTAATTTTATGGAGAAGGCAATGATCAATACTTTTTTTGGTGGAGTGCCTGAAGGTGGCTCCTACAAAGATGCCGTTGACTGTTTCAGCAAAGCAGTGCTGCTGGAACCCGATTATATGCTGCATAAATTTGAACTTGCCGAAACCTATTACGAGCGCGGAGAAGGTGACGACAACATCCTCTGCAAAATATGGTGCAAAAAAGTTTTAGAAATGACTCCGAAGGATGCCGATGATAAAGACACGATGGAGAAAGCAGGAAAGCTGCTGAAGAAGGTGGAGTGAAACCGGGAGCATAGGCAAAATGCATTGCCCGGGGAACTGCTATTGAGTACTTCGTTTGTTGAACCAAGAACCTCCGAACCGCTGCTGAGTAGCTCGGAGCTACACCTGAGAACCTCGGAACTACAACCGAGAAGCTCGATGCTAAACCTGAGAACTTCCGAGCTGCAACTTAGTAGCTCCGAGCTACACATGAGAACCTCGGAGCTACAACCGAGAAGCTCGGAGCTAGACTTGAGTACCTCCGAGCTGCAACCGAGTAGCTCGGAGCTACAACTGAGCACCTCGTTACATCGAAAATTAGCTCAAAAACGCAACTAGCTTACTTTTTCGTTTAAATTGAGGGTTTTTAAAACAACTTTCGGCAAGAGTTAGTTAACTCACGACTATTATTAACTAACTTTCGGCAAGAGTTAGTTAACTCACGACTATTATTAACTAACTTTCGTCAAGAGTTAGTTAACTCACGACTATTATTAACTAACTTTCGTCAAGAGTTAGTTAACTCACGACTATTATTAACTAACTTTAGGCAAGAGTTAGTTAACTCACGGCTATTATTAACTAACTTTCGTGAAAAGTTAGTTAACTCACGGCTAATATTAACTAACTTTCGGCAAGAGTTAGTTAACTCACGACTATTCTTTGTTAACTTTCGTCAAAAGTTAATCAACAAATGGAGATTTTCAGTTGAGCTCAAAAACACAACTGGTTTAGTTTTTTGGAAAAATTGAGGGTTTTTGAAAGCTAATAAGAAACCAAATGGCAGCAGCCAACATTTCTAATTCTTAATTAATTTCTTTACCACACTTCCGCCTTCTGTTGTTAACCTTGCCACATATACGCCTGCTGCAAGCTGCCCTGCGGGTATCTCCTGTTTATTAAAACCCGCTGTTACTGCGAGCGGCTGCGAGAGCAGCACTCTGCCGGTTATATCTAAGAGTTGTATTTGTGTATGCTCGTTGCCCTTAGCGTAAAAAGTTAGGGTGAGTTGGTTGGTGGCAGTGTTTAAGGAGGAGGTGAAATCGGTGATGAAGTTGGTGGGGTCGACTATAGCATTTGGAAGAGGGGAAAGCTTTACAACCCAAGTATCAAAAGCTCCATGATTACCGGAAACGTCCCCATCATTAGAGCCTGTTGTACCTGTAAAAACAAATCCACCATCAGTTGTTTGCAGCATATCGAATGCTTGTTCTTCTGATGTCCCTCCTAAGCACTTTTGCCACTCTAGATTTCCATTCTCGGTTAATTTCAATAGCCAAACATCCGAGAAACCAGAATGATTTCCTACCACATCGCTATCATTTGAATTTGTATAACCCAAAGCTAAATAGCTGCTATCTGCAAGTTGTGTGATTGATGTACCTAAATCAAATAAAGATCCCCCAAAGCATTTTTCCCATTGCAAATTGCCAATACTATCAAGTTTGACTATCCAAGCATCGTCAAAGCCATGATTCCCCGTTACATCATAATTGATAGAGTTAGCAGAACCAATTACAACATATCCATGATCGAATGTAGGGATTAAATCATAGGGAACTTCATCCCATGTCCCTCCAATACTTTTTTGCCATTGGATACTACCCAATGAATCCGTTTTTACAATCCAATAATCAAAGCTTACACCATGTACACCTATCACATCTCCATCATTTGACCTTGCAGATAAAGCTAATACATAACCTGAGTCTGGTGTCTGTAATATCGAATACCCATCATCTACGTCAGTACCACCGTAACATTTTTTCCACTGGAAATTACCGGCTGAATCTAGTTTTGTAAGCCATGCATCATAACATGTTTGGCAAACTATATTGTTATGATTACCTGTAACATCATAGTCGTGTGAGTTTGAAGATCCGATTACAGCATAACCACCATCATAGCAGTTAATAATTTTCCGAGCGAGATCATCGGCAGACCCACCAAGACATTTTTGCCATTGAATAGTTCCGAAACTGTCACATTTAATCACCCAGTAATCTGGGTTTGCGAATGGTAAATGTATCCCCGTAACATCTCCATCATGCGAGGCTGTATAGCCAGCTATAATAAAGCCATTGTCTTTTGTTAACGCTAAAGAATAGGCATCATCTTCATCACTTCCGCCATAGCATTTTTGCCATATCATCGCTCCAGAACTATTCAATTTCACCACCCAATAATCCCGGGCATTCATAGTACTTACATGAAGGCCTGACACGTCCCCATCGTTTGATTGTGTTGTTCCTGCAACGAGATACCCACCATCTGGAGTCGTTTCTATAGAAAATCCTCCTTCCCCACCAGTTCCTCCAAGACATTTTTGCCATTGAATAGATGGTGCCTGCGCCCTCGCCTCTCCCGAAAAAATAATGAACAATGCAAAAAGATACCTGAGGCGCATGGGGTTCTTTGATACAAAGGTAGAGAATGTTTGCGTGGATCAAATGGCACTATCGCCCATTCGCTCCAACCTCTGCAACAGCGTAGGATGCGAGTAATGCACAAACACATAAGCAGGGTGCGGCTTCAGGTTGCTGAGGTTGTCAACAGATAATTTTTTCAGCGCAGCAGCAAGAGCGGTGCCACTGTAAGTTGTTTTTGCAAAGTGGTCTGCTTCGTATTCATGCTTCCGCGAAAGAATGTTTCCCATGATTCCGAAAAGTTCGGAGAGCGGAGTGTATAAAATACCGAAGGCAATAATGTCAATGTGAAAACTGTTTTGCGCTGCACCGAGTGCGCGAGCAAGATTGGGATTGCCGAGAAAAAGTGAGAGTACAAAAAGCATGAGTCCGGTTTGCGCAAGCCCTGTTATCAAACCCGTGCGTGTATGCTTCTTTTTGTAATGCCCGATTTCATGGGCAATTACGGCCACCAGTTCAACGGTAGAATGCTTTTCAATCAGCGTATCAAAAAGAACAATTTTCTTTTTCGCTCCCAAGCCGCTGAAGAATGCATTGGCATGAGTGGAACGTTTGGAGCCATCCATCACAAATAAATTCTTCAACTGAAAACCCACTTTGTTGCAATACGCTTCAATGGCGGTGCGCAGTTCACCTTCGGGCATCGGAGTAAGTTTGTTGAAGAGCGGAAGAATCCACGAAGTATAAAACATGGTGGCAAACAACATGACAATGGCAACAACGATCCATGCCATCCACCAGAAATCGGTTCCGAGTTTTTGATAGAGCAGTACAAGAACAGAAAGGATGGCTCCGCCAACAATTGCCCCGAGCAAATAACCTTTCAACTTGTCGAGTACAAAAGTTTTCATTGTTGTTTTATTGAATCCGAATTTTTCTTCGATTACAAAAGTTTTGTAAAGAGAAAAAGGCATGGAGAGAACATCGCTTGCCACACCAATGATTCCGAAAAACAAAAGCGCCATCCCGACAGGATTCTCCGTGTAACTTCTTACGAATTGATCGAGCCAACCGAAGCCACCTGCAAGAAGCATTATGATTGTGAGCATAAAACTAAAACCGGAAGTAAGCAATCCGAAGCGGTGATTCGTTTTGTAATACTCCATGCTCTTGCGGTATTTATCGGCATCATAAATTCCCTCTGCCTCTTTCGGAAGTTCAGGAGAAAAACTTTTCAGGTTCAGATAATCCAGCCATCGGTCGAGAATAAAATCAAGAATGAGGATGGAGAGAATGAGGAGGAAATAAAAATTCATGCGGTGCGTTTAGAATGCAAAAGTATTAAGGAAAGAGTATCGAGCATTAAGAAAATCATCGGACGGCTGTTTCTTAATACTTAATACTCTCTACTTTGTACTTCTTAATTACTTTCGCCTCCGGCATGAAACTCTCCGTCATCATCGTCAACTACAATGTCAAGTATTTTCTTGAGCAGTGTCTTCATTCTGTGATGAAGGCATGCGAAGGAATTGCTGCGGAAGTTTTTGTGGTGGATAATAATTCGGTGGATGGCTCGGTGGAAATGGTGAGGCAAAAATTTTCATCCGCCATTCTTATTGATAACAAAGATAACCTTGGTTTCTCGAAAGCAAACAACCAGGCAATCCGGCAGAGCAAAGGAGAATATGTGCTGCTGCTGAATCCGGACACGGTTGTGGAAGAAAACACTTTCAAGAAAATTGTTGACTTCATGGATTCCAATCCCGATGCGGGCGGACTTGGAGTGAAGATGCTTGATGGCAGCGGAAAGTTTTTGGCTGAATCAAAACGGGGTCTCCCAACTCCATCGGCAGCGTTTTACAAAATTTCAGGGCTTGCTGCACTCTTTCCAAAATCGAGAACATTCGGGCAGTATCATCTGGGTTATTTAAGCAAAGATGAAATTCATGAAGTGGAAATTCTTGCAGGCGCATTTATGCTGTTGAGAAAATCTGTTCTCGATAAAGTGGGTTTGCTTGATGAAGATTTTTTTATGTACGGGGAAGATATTGATCTCTCCTATCGCATCATCAAAGCCGGCTACAAGAATTTTTATTTTCCTGAAACGCGCATCATTCATTACAAAGGAGAAAGCACAAAAAGAAGCAGCGTGAATTATGTATTGGTGTTTTACAATGCCATGATAATTTTCGCGCGCAAACATTTTTCAAAACACAATGCAGCGCTCTTTACTTTCATTATACGCATTGCCATTTACATTCGAGCGGGAGCCGCAATTACCAACCGTTTTTTAAAGAAATCTTTTCTGCCGATTCTTGATTTCGCACTCGTCTTCACCGGAATGTTTTTTCTGAAAGAATACTGGAGCAGAAATATGATTGTGCTTTACCCGCAGGAGTTCATGCTGTTTGCAGTGCCGGGTTATATTATCATCTGGATTTTGTCGGTATATTTCAGTGGCGGATATGATCAACCCGTACGGTTGCAGAAAATTGTTCGCGGATTATTCAGCGGCACGCTGCTCATCCTTGTTATCTACGCCTTGCTTCCAGAACATTACCGCTTCTCGCGCGCATTGATTTTACTTGGATCGGTGTGGGCAAGTATTGTGATGATTTCATCGCGGCTTATTCTGAATTTACTCGGCACGAAACAATTTGCATTGGAAAGTACAAGCCGGAAAAAATTACTGATCGTTGGAGAGGAAGATGAAGCAAGCCGTGTGCTTTCACTGCTGAAGATGTCAGAAACATCGCACAACTTCATCGGATTTCTTCGTCCACAGGAAAAAATTTCTTCAGCAACAAAACCTGAATTCGACAAGTTCAATCTTGGCGGCACGGATAAATTCCGGGAGGTAATTGAAGTGTTTGGAATAGATGAAATTATTTTCTGTGCGCGCGATATTGCATCGAACCGCATCATTAATTACATGAGCGAGATTACAACGCGCGAAGTGGAATACAAAATTGCTCCCCCTGAGAGTATGTTCATCATCGGCAGCAATTCCATGGATAATGCGGGAGAGCTTTATGTGATTGACATCAACAGCATTTCAAAATGGGTGAACAAAAGAAACAAACGGTTGCTTGATATTATTTTAAGTTTCCTGTTTTTTAGTCTTAGCCCACTGTTGATTTTTATTCAGAAGAACCCCGCTGGATTATTCAGAAACATTTTCAGAGTGATGGGAGGCAACTATTCATGGGTTGGATATTCAAACGGAGAAAATATTTCGCTTGTCATGCTTCCGAAAATCAAGAAGGGAATTCTCAACCCGCTAGATGCACAGTCAACTATTCATCTTGATGAACAAACCATCAACCGGCTCAATTCGCTTTATGCAAAAGATTACCAGATTTACTCTGATCTGAATGTGATAAGGAAAGGGGTTAGAAGTTTGGGGAGATGATTACTTTTGCCGTACGAAACGAAATAGAAAACTGTAGATAGTAAACTGTAAACTAAAATGATTCAACTGATCATGCCCAAGATGGGCGAAAGCGTTGCCGAAGCTACCATCCTTAAATGGCTGAAGAAAGAGGGAGATAAAATTGAAGCCGATGAAGCGGTGCTGGAAATTGCTACGGATAAAGTGGACAGCGAAGTGCCGTCACCCGCTGCGGGCGTGCTTTCTAAAAGAATGTTTGAAGAAGGGCAGGTGGTTAAAGTAGGACAGGTAATTGCGATGATTGCCGCTGAAGGAGAAACCGCATCAATGGAAACTCCGAAAGTTGTTGCACCGATTTCAACTCCCGCTCCCTCATCAAACGGAAAAACAGAAACAAAAATTTCTGTAACGGCTGCACCGGTTGCAGTTGGCTTATCAGAGACAATCAGCAAAACATCTTCATCAGGAAAATTTTATTCTCCTCTTGTGCGCACAATTGCAAAGCAGGAAGGCGTGAGCATGGCTGAGTTGGAAAACATTTCCGGTTCGGGAGCAAACAGCCGTGTTACCAAAAATGATTTGCTTCATCATATCGAGAAAAGAAAATCAGGAACTGTTGCGACTCCGGTTTATCAGCCGCATCCTGTTGCTGCGCCTACTTATACTGCTCCATCCGTTTCAACCTCAGGAAATACAGAGATCATCGAGATGGATCGTATGAGGAAACTCATTGCCGAACACATGGTGATGAGCAAGCACACTTCACCACACGTTACTTCCTTTGTTGAAGCAGATGTTACGAACATGGTGATGTGGCGAGAGAGAATGAAATCCGTTTTTGAAAAGCGCGATGGTGAAAAATTAACTTTCACTCCACTGTTTATTGAAGCATTGATAAAAGCTATTAAAGATTTCCCGATGATTAATGTTTCTGTTGACGGAACAAAAATTATTGTGAAGAAAGACATTAACATAGGTATGGCTGCTGCATTGCCGAATGGCAACCTGATTGTTCCTGTAATAAGAAATGCAGATCGTTTGAATTTACTGGGTTTGGCTAAGTCAGTAAATGATCTTGCAAACCGCGCACGCGCGAATAAACTTTCTCCGGATGAAATTCAGGGAGGTACTTACACACTCACAAACGTTGGCACCTTTGGAAATGTAATGGGAACTCCGATTATCAACCAACCGCAAGTTGCGATTATGGCAACAGGAGCTATACGCAAGAAACCCGCAGTGATTGAAACACCGCAGGGAGATGCCATCGGTATCCGTCATTTTATGTTTCTCTCTCACTCGTATGATCATCGGGTAGTGGATGGCGCATTGGGTGGAAGCTTTGTGAGAAGGGTTGCGGATTATCTTGAGCAGTGGGATGTGAAGAGGGAGTATTGAGAAGAAAGTATTAAGTATAAAGAGAGAAATGCAACCCGAGTTTCAGAACTTTCTAAAAGAAGTTTCTTCAGTCACCAAAAAATACTATGGCGACCGTTTGGACAAAATTGTTCTTTACGGTTCTTATGCACGCGGAGAACAGCATGAAGAATCGGACGTTGATCTAATGATTGTTTTAAAAGATGAGAGGGTAAGCGCTTCAACTGAGATTTTCAGTTTTGGAAATGAGGTGTACGGAATCGGAAGGAATCATGGTCATTTAATTTCTATTTTACCTACATCCATTGAGAAGTATAGTCATTCTCAAATGCCGGTTTATTATTATGCGCGCCTTGAAGGAATAGTAATCGAATGAGTCCGGCTGAAACTTTCCTAAATGCTGCAGATGATGCGTTGGAAGACGCTGATCTTTTAATCTCCTACGTTCGAAATTCCGCAGCAGCTAACCGTCTTTATTATTGCGTGTTTTACTGTCTTCAGGCCCTGTTGATATCAAAAGACATTAAATCAAAAACTCATAAAGGAACCCTCATTAAATTCAATGCGTTGTTTATCAAAACAAAAATTTTTGATAAAGTAATTGCAAATGCAGTAGAACAACTCTTCAATTTGCGGCAAGGTGGCGACTATGAACTTGATGATGTTTCTGATTCTATTATAAATGTCGCGAGACAAAAGACGCTGGAAGTGTTAACCATCACAAAAAAATATTTTTCATCCCATTCGTTTGAAGCGTAAAATATTTTTACACATCCCAATTTCGTTCACATTTATTTCCTTTCTTCATCACTTCAAAAATTTTGACTGATGACACTTCAATTATACAACCTGAAATACGTTACCCGATTCGTTTCTGTAGCTCTCGCAGTTTCTCTTTTTACATGGCAGAATGGGTTTGCACAGCGCGCAAAAACACATACGCTAACTTCCGATGAAGCAAAGCTGGTGAAGAAGGATGCGAATGGTGCGTTTACCTCAGGTGACTTTAACAGCGCACTTACTTCTTACAAAGACCTTGTGAAAAGCGCTGCTGACAACGCTGAATATAATTACCGTTACGGTGTTTGTCTTCTGCAAACGAACAGCATCAAATCAAAAGCGGTTGAGTATCTTGAGAAAGCAAGCAAGGCAAAAGATGCAAAGAAGGATGTGTGGTATTATCTCGGCATGGCTTACATGAATGCGAACAAATGGGATGAAGCCATCACCTCTTTCAACGCGAGCAAGACGAACAATGTGATAAAGCCCTCAAAAGAATTTCTTCCAGTAGATCGCATGATTGAAATGTGTAACAACGGAAAAGAAATTACTGCGCATCCCATTGATGTGAAGTTTGAAAACATGACGAAGATTTTGAACACTCCGTTTGAAGAATACAATCCGCTTGTTTCTGCTGACGGAAAAACACTTGTATTTACATCGCGCAGAAAAGGCAACATGGGCGGCTTTATTGCTGAACTCGGAGTTTATACGGCTGATGTATTTTCCTGTCAGTGGCGGGACACGGTGTGGGCAAAGGGGCGCAGCGTGGGCGCTACAGTTAATTCTGACTGGGATGAAGAATGTGTTGGGATGACTCACGATGGAAACCAGTTGATTATTTATTTCGATAACATGGAATTTTTTGGCGACCTCGGCATCTCGATGCTTAAAGGGCGTAACTGGCAAAAACCGATTATGATGAGCCCGGTGATAAACGGAAAATCAGTGGAGGGCAGTGGTTGCCTGAGTAATGACGGACAGGTTCTTTATTTCAGCAGCGATCGCAAAGAGGGACAGGGCATGAGCGACCTTTGGTTTTGCATCCGCCAAAGCACTGGCGAATGGAGTGCTCCGCAAAATCTTGGCAACACGATCAACACGAAGTATGATGAAACCGATCCGTACATTTCAATTGATGGAAAAACGCTTTACTTCTGTTCCAAAGGACACAACAGCATGGGCGGGTTTGATATTTTTTATTCTTCGTTTGATTCTGCAACATCAAAATGGGGTGAGCCGAAAAATCTTGGCTACCCGATAAACACGGCAGATGATGAAACTTCCTTCAGCATGACGGGCAACGGGCGCACGGCTTACGTGGCTGCGGTGCGGCCGGAAGGACTTGGTGACAGGGATGTTTACAAAGTAACTTTCAACGATACTTCTACGCATCCGTTCCGGTCACTGATTTCGGGAGTGGTGAGCAGCACAACCGGGGCAAAGGTGGAACTGCGCCAGGTTTCTTTACTGAGCAAGCCAGATAAAAAAGTATTGTCCGTTTACAAGCCGTACTTCATGAGCAACCAATATGTACTCGGTACTGCCCCCGGAGAATATTTTCTGAAAGTGGAGGGTTACGGATTTCTTCCTATTGAGCAGGAAATAAAAATTGAAAATGCTTTTCCGCCTGCTGATCTTGTCAAAAATTTTTCGGTTGAAGTATCAAAGTAAGTTTAAGGTTTAAAGTTAAGAGCTGCCGGCTTTAAACAAATTTCAAAAAAAACTAAAGAAGTGAAGATACTCATGGTCTGCCTTGGCAATATTTGCCGCTCGCCAATGGCGGAGGGAATATTGAGAAAGAAGATTGAAGAACACGGATTGAAAATTACTGTTGACTCTGCCGGAACGGGTGGATACCAGTTGGGCAATCATCCTGATAAGCGGGCGATACGCACTGCAAAAAAGTTTGGTGTTGATATTTCAGAATTGATTGCGCGAAAGTTTTCAAGAAAAGATTTTGATGATTTCGATCGCATTTATGTGATGGACCATGCAAACATGCGCGATGTGCTTGCACTTGCGCGAACGGATGAAGATGCTGCAAAAGTTTTCATGCTTCTCAATGCTGATGAACCGGAGAGCGACAGAGAAGTTCCCGATCCATGGTACGGTGTCGAGGATGATTTTACCGAAGTATTTAAGATGATGGAAAAGGCATGTGATGCGGTGGTTGGGGAATTGGGTTGATTGGGGTAATTAGTTGATTAAGGTAATTGGGGTAATTAGTTGATTAAGGTAATTAGGGTAATTGGGAAAATTGGGAAAATATATTCTTCGTTAATGGTGAAATGGAAAAAATGATTGGCTATCCTCAATTGACTTAATTACCCTAGTTAACTTAGTCAACTTAATTTTAATCAGTTCAATCAACCAAATGCCGAACGGAAAAATCTACCTGATACCAAGTTTGCTGAGTGAGGAGAATGCTGATGTGGTTCCAGAACACACAAGAGAAATTCTTTTTTCGCTGGATCATTTTATTGTGGAGAATGAAAAAACTGCACGGCATTTTTTAAAAGCAGTGAAGTACCCCAAGCCGCTGGAGCGAGTAACGATGAGCGTATTGAACGAGCACACCAAACCAACGGAGGTTGCCGAATTGCTGAAGCCATTGCTTACAGGAAAAAATGTGGGCTTGATTTCTGAGGCGGGTTGCCCCGCAGTGGCAGATCCGGGCAGCGATGTAGTGCGCATTGCCCACACAAAAAATATTGAAATTATTCCGTTAGTGGGACCCTCATCCATTCTTCTTGCACTGATGGCAAGCGGAATGAACGGGCAGCGTTTTTCTTTTACAGGTTACCTGCCGCGCGAACGCACTGCGCGTGTTAAAGCCATTAAAGAACTGGAGCGAATGGCTCTCACCAAAAATGAAACGCAACTGTTTATTGAAGCGCCTTACCGCAACAAGAACCTGCTGGAAG